>DEGR01000049.1:248-27545 GCA_002351535.1 Lachnospira sp. UBA2821 | reverse complement strand
ACAACTAACATTGCATTTGCAGATGAAGAAGTAGAAACAGAACCAGAAAAGGAGTTAGCTTTATATAATGCTGATGGTGATATTGACGGTGATGGAATAGAAGACCTTTGGGTAGGACTTCGGTATGTAAATGAAGATAATGATACATTTATAGAAATATCTTATAATAACACATCTCTAACATCTTTAGTTAACGAAGGTTACACTGTTGAATTACGCTATTACTATGAATATCCATCGCAAATAGTCAAAGGTTTTTGGTATAATATTGATAAAGCAAACATATTACCAGGTGATGAAAAGGATTTATTTATATTTTCTTATGTCCAAAACACACAAAACACTTATAGAATTAGGATCCTTGGAAAAGATGGCTCTTTAATATCAATGTCTGACAAATTTGTAATTGAGCCAGATATAACTTATCCTTTTTTAATATCATCAAATCCAATTAGTTATGATCTCTACGATTTTGATGGAAAAAGCATTAAAGTATCTTTGAAATACAATGATAATCTTACATTAAAAGATCCTACTAAAAAAGCATCTATTGATATTTCTAAGTTTGAAAAAACATCCACAGATTCACCATTTTTTGTTACAAATTTAGAATACAATAACTTCTCTGACAAAATTTCTATTGATGGAAAAGATTACAATTATAATTACTGTATAGTAACTTATAACTGTACATTTTCAAAATATGATTTGACAAATTTAAACAATGATAAAATTTGCACCGACTATAAATATAAATTAAAAAACTTAGTTGGAGAAAATTATAATGGAGAACCTTATACTTTTTACTTTAGCATCTTTTCTTACAAAGATACTTCATTGAACCCACAAAAAAAGTAAATATTACAGAACCTAAAAAAAATATTCAGATGAATGAATCTATAAATTTAGAAACTGAAATTTTATCAAATGAAGTGTCAAAAGAAAATCTCACTTGGGTAAGTAGTGATGATTCAATTGCTAAAGTTGATGAGAACGGTACAGTTACTGCTACAGGAATAGGTAGAGCATACATTTATGTCACCGAGGACAATACTGATGAATTGTATGATTACTGTATTATAGATGTATTGGGTCCTGTTACTAATATTTCTTTGGATGTTACAACATTAGCTTTAACAACAGGCAAATCTTACAAATTAATTCCAACTGTTGAACCAAAAACGGCTTTAGATAAAACCGTTACTTGGACAAGTAGTGACGAAAATATAGCTACGGTTGATAAAAAAGGCATTGTTAAAGCTAAAAGACCGGGCAAAGTCACTATTACGGCAACAAGCAATTATAACTCCGATATTTCATGCACATGCAATATAACAATCACAAATCCAAAGGTAGAGTATATAAGGATTACAGGTATACCTAATATCATTAAAGTTGGAAGCAGTTTCAAATTATCTACTACAATATATCCTTCAAACGTGACCAACAGGCAGGTTACATGGAAGAGCAGTAATATGAAATATGCAGCCATTGATTCCAAAGGAAATGTAACAATAAAATCAGCCGGAGCAGGAAAAACTGTAAAAATTACAGCAACGGCAAAAGATGGCAGTGGTGTTTCGAATACAGTAATATTAAATATAGCTGCCAATACAACAAAAGTTACTAAGCTCAAAATCAAAGCTTCTAAAACTACAGTTACGGCAGGCAAATCAGTGAAGCTGGCAGCCGTTATTACTCCATCAAATGCAGCTAATAAAAAAGTTACATGGAAGAGCAGTAATACAAAGTATGCAACTGTTAATTCAAAAGGAGTTGTAGTTACGAAGAAAGCAGGAAGAGGAAAAAACGTTAAAATAACAGCTATTTCAAAGGATAACAGTAGGGCTAAAGCGACGATTACGCTAAGGATAAAATAGTTAAAATAATTATATATAAAAAGGCTGTACACATACGATGACAAATCGTTATGTGCACAGCCTTTTGTATTTTACGATGCATATTATATTATAGTGGAGTTACATGTCTTCTTATTATATGTTTAATTGTGTCGTATATATATGGTTTTAATTGTTCTATAGGAACAGGTTCTTCATATAATATAGAACTGTAACAGGTTGAACTTACAAGTTCTATTATCATGTATAGCATTATCTCGGGACTATCTATTTCATAATCGTCTCTGCTGACCAGTCTGTTGTAAATGTCAGCAAAACTGATATCGTCATCATTTGCATTTCCTAATGAATTCTTAAATATTCCCCAACTCAGGTTTTTTGATATAAATGTGAGCAATGACTGATTTTCACATAACTGATTAAGTATATTGTCGCATATGAATATAATCTGTTCGGGAAGGTCTGTAATATTTGCCTTAATCATTTCTTTTTCAGCAATATCAAACAACTGGCCGGCTTTATGTGATATAAGTTTGTTGCGTATATCATACTTGTCCTTAAAATATAAGTAGAAAGTACCTTTTGCAACTCCGGACTTTTCAACTATATCTGATATAGAAGTTTTATTGATTCCTTTTGATGTAAACAATGAAAATGCTGAATCAAGAAGGGAATCTTTTTTAATTTTTTTATTTAATTCAAGTTTTCCCATGTTAAACCTCGTTTCTAAAAAAATTCTAAATAATATTGACCAATGGTCATTTATATGTTATAAATTATATCAAGGAAATGACCAATGGTCAATATCAAAAATTTAAAGGAGTGATTTCATGATTAAGCTTGGTAAAAAGATAGTGAAGTTAAGAGTACCAATTCTTATTCTGAGTTTCTTATTGCTCATACCATCGGCGATAGGATATTTCAATACAAGAATTAATTACGATATTCTTTCTTACCTTCCTAAAGACATTGATACAATGAAGGGGCAGGATATTCTTAAAGACGAATTCGGAACCGGAGCATTTTCCGTGTGCGTCATTGATAATATGGAAGATAAGGATATATCAAAGCTTGAGAAAAAGATTAAAGATATTAAAGCTGTAAAGGATGTAATATGGTATGGCAGTGTTGCAGATACATCGATGCCTATAGATATACTTCCGGATGAGGTTAAGAAGGCAATAAGCAATGCTGATAAGAACAGCCAGCTTATGATGATTACATTTAGCACAGCAATGTCAGAAGATGAAACTATGGAAGCCATAGAGAAGATAAGAGGCATGACAAAGCAGCAGTGCCTTATAAGTGGAATGTCAGCAGTTGTTACAGATATTAAGAAGATAAGTAACAGCGAGGCTGTAATGTATGTTGTTATTGCAGCAGGACTTTCAGCAGTAGTGCTTGCGCTTACTATGGATTCATTTCTTATACCGGTTTTGTTCCTGTTAAGTATTGGAATGGCTATTGTATATAACCTTGGAACGAACTTTATTGGCGGCGAGATATCATTTATAACCCAGGCATTAGCGGCGGTTCTTCAGCTCGCAGTTACCATGGACTATTCAATATTCCTGTGGCACAGTTATCAGGAGTATCAGGAAAAATACGTTGATGATAAGAACAGAGCGATGGCACATGCGATTGCAAGTACAATTACATCAGTTGTAGGAAGCTCAATCACAACAGTTGCCGGATTCGTTGCAATGTGTTTCATGACATTTACACTTGGTATGGACCTTGGAATAGTAATGGCAAAAGGCGTAGTATTCGGAGTTATAGGATGTGTAACAATACTTCCTTCAATGATACTTGTATTTGACAAGGCTATAGAGAAAACGAGACATAGAAATATTATTCCACAGTTTAATAAGATAGGTAAATTCGTAACTAACAAATATGTTTTCTTTATTGTATTATTTATACTTATACTTCCACCTGCATTATACGGATATAATCACAATAAGGTATATTACGACCTTGCAGGAACACTTCCAAAGAATCTTGAAAGTATAATGGCTAATGAAAAACTTGAAGAACAGTATAACATGGGAGCAACCCATATCGTTATGGCTGATGCAAATAATTCATCTAAAGATATGAACAAGATGATAGAAGAGATTAATGACATTAAGGGAGTTAAACTTGCGGTAGGAAGCGACAATGTATTTGATGCATCAACACCTACAGAGATGCTTCCTGATAAAGTTAAGAGTATTCTTGAGAATGGAAAATACAAACTTGTATTTATAATGTCAGAGTATAAGACAGCATCGGATGAAGTTAATGAACAGTGTGATGAGATTAAGAAAGTAATATCAAAATATGATGACAAGGCAATGCTTATTGGTGAAGCACCTTGTACACAGGATCTGATAAAGATTACGGATAAAGATTTTAAGACAGTAAGTACTGTATCAATTGTATTAATATTCTTAATTATAGCAATTGTACTTAAGTCGGTATCACTTCCGGTAATACTTGTAGCAGTCATAGAATTTGCGATATTCATTAATATGGGTATACCTTCTTATACAGGAACGGTTCTTCCGTTTATTGCATCAATCGTAATCGGTACTATACAGCTTGGTGCTACGGTCGATTATGCGATACTTATTACTAACAAATATAAGAAGGCAAGACATAATGGTGCAGATAAGAAAGAGGCAATAGCATCAGCTATGAACAGTTCAATACAGTCAGTTATAGTAAGTGCACTTAGTTTCTTTGCAGCAACATTCGGAGTAGGTTTGTATTCAAGTATTGATATGATTAGTTCACTTTGTGTACTTCTTGCAAGAGGAGCAATAATCAGTCTTTTGGTTGTAGCATTCATACTTCCTGCAATGTTTATGTTATTTGATAAATTGATACTTAAGACCAGCATTGGTTTCAAACCTGAAGCTTAGAACAGATGTGGAATGGAGGAATTTATATGAACAGAAACAGAGTTAGAAAAGTGACAGCATTGGCAACAGCAACAGCAGTTGCAGTATCAGGTATAGGTTATTATGAGTATAATCATCCGGATACAAAAGTGTCAGCAGCAGATAAAGCAGAAATACAGAAAACACTGGAAGATAAATTTGATAAAGTGATTAATGCAACAGGTAATGATGACTGTGACAAGGAAGAGACAGTATATGTTATATCTGATGCAAATGGCGAAGTACAGAAGAAGATAGTAAGCGACTGGCTTAAGAATAAGTCAGGAGCAGCCACTATAGATGATAAGACAGATTTAAAAGATGTTGTCAATGTAAAAGGTGATGAAGATTACAAAGAAGGAACAGATGGCAATATCACATGGAATGCTAATGGATCTGATATTTATTATCAGGGAACAACTGATAAAGAACTTCCTGTAGATGTTAAAGTTAAATATTATCTTGACGGAACAGAGATGAAGCCGGAAGATATGGCAGGAAAGAGTGGAAAAGTTAAGATTAGATTTGAGTATACTAATAACTCCAAAAAAGACGTATCACTTAATGGCAAGAATGTACAGATGTATGTACCATTTACAATGATTTCCGGAATGATGCTCCCTACAGAGACTTTCTCTAATGTAGAAATATCAGATGGAAACGGAAAGCTGATTTCGCAGGGAAAGAGTACTATAGTAGTTGGTGTTTCGTTCCCGGGATTAAGTGATAATTTAAAACTTGCTTCAATAAGTGAAAAGCTTGATTCTAAGATTTGTGATTCATTTGAAATAACAGCAGATGTGAAAGATTTCTCGCTTGCCATGACACTTACAGCGGGAACGGCAGATGTATTTTCATCACTTGACCCTGAAGCATTTGATTCGCTTGATGATGTGAGTGATACAGTTGATGAACTTGTAGATGCAGTAGGTCAGTTAAAAGATGGTTCGGCAAGCCTTAAGAGTGGAATTGGAACTCTTAAAGATGGTGCAAATAAAGTAAATGACGGTGTAGGACTTCTTAACAGTAAGACAGGTGAGTTCGCAGATGGTCTGAAGAAACTTGATGATGGCGTAGAGCTTATGTTATCAAAGATGAATGCTGATGACGGAGCTATTGCCGGAGCAAGAGCACTTGCCGGAGGAGCAGCTACTATAGATAGTAAGATAAAAGATGTACAGACTGGTGTTACAAAGCTTTCGGATGGTGCTGATAAAGTTGACAGTGCAGCAGGCGACATATCTACAGGTGTGGGCAAACTTGCGACAGGTGCCGGATCTCTTGATGCCGGAATTGACAAATTACAGACAGGAGCTAATACACTTGCATCAAGTACCAAGAAATTAGACGGATATGTGGGTGATGCACATGATGGTTCACAGAAACTTACAGGATACCTTAAGAAACTTAATACGGCAATAGCCAGTGCATCATCAGGTTCATCAAAACTTCTTAATGCAATGAAAACAGTGTCGGCAGCCATCGATAATTTTGATGGAAATGGAACATCAATGGTAGATGTGTTCACAGCACTTTCTAATGGTGCAACTGCTGTATCAGATGGCGCAGCTAAGGTCGCAGATGGTGTAAGTACACTTAATACAGGAGCAGCAGCTACTAAGGCGGGCGTTGAACAGCTTGGAACAGGAGCAAGCCAGCTTGAAGCAGGAGTTGATACTTTACAGAATTCTATGGTTTCACAGCTTCAGACAAAGATAGATGAGAATAATGCTAAAATTGAAAAACTTACTGCGGCTCTTCAGAATCCACAGATAGATGAGAAGACAGCAGCAACATATAAGCAGAACATAGTAGCACTTACAGGAGCTAATGAGGCTTTAAATGGAGTTATAACAAGTCTTACAACTTCGTCAGGAGATGCAGAACATCCATCAGCAGCAGACGGATTCACAAACCTCAAGAATGGAGCATCAGCAATATCTGCACAGCTTAACAATACACAGGATGCAGACGGAAATGCGACAGTATATGGAGGCGTTACAGCTATAGCAGACGGAGCTGAACAGTTGAACGGCAATATGTCATCACTTACGAATGGAGCAGCTTTAGTGGCAACAAGCCTTGGAAGTATTAACACAGGACTTCCAAAACTTACAAAAGGAATCTCGGATATAAAGAAAGGTATGGGAGATTTGACAGATGGTCTTTCTACTATGAAGAAATCATCAAAACTTATTGTAAATGGTTCCGGTGACCTTACATCAAGTCTTGATAAGTTACAGAAAGAGGGAACAACACCTCTGAATACAGCAGTACAGAGTATGGCTAAAGATAAGAAGAGCGGTGTTCCTGCACTTAAGAGTGGTTCTTCACAGATAAAGAACGGACTTAATACTCTTAATGGAAATATGGGAACTTTCACAGATGGAACATCATCACTTGCAAGTGGACTTGACACTCTTGAATCAAACCTTCCTGCACTTAAGGATGGAACAAGTACAGTTGCAACAGGAATGTCAACACTCCTTGTAGGACTTACTACATTATCAGATACGGTGGGAACAGAGATGAAACCGGGACTTGATACACTTTACTCCGGCGGGCTTACATTAAAAGACAGTGTTGCAACATTATATTCAGGTACACAGCAGATAGCATCAGGTCTTGTATCAGCAGACGATGGTGCAGGTAAACTTGCAGACGGAATAGTAGAACTTAAAGAAAAAGCTGTTGACCCTGTATCAGAAACACTTGATGGAGATTTCGATGACGATGTTGAAAGAATCCAGAAGACAATTGAGATAGCAGATGACTATGATGTATATTCAGATGCAGCAGAAGGAAAAGAAGCAACAGTTAAATTCATATATAAGACAGGCGAGATAGAGAAATAAATCTCTTATTCAGATTTGATTAGTTAAATTAACCCCCGAAAGTTACTTGTGAAAAGATGCAGAGTAGCTTTGGGGGTTTTGCATTTTTCTTCTTGACATTATAAAAAAACTGTTTTAATATTGTATTAGGCAAGTAATACAAGAAGGAGGGGCATAATGGCGTGGATGTTTGAAAATGACAGGCCGATATATGTGCAGATAGTGGAACATATACAGCTTAGTATACTCGCAGGCGAGTATAAGCTGGGTGAAAAGCTTCCATCTGTCAGGGAACTTGCAGCAGTAGCAGCAGTTAATCCCAATACAATGCAAAAAGCGATGGTAGAATTGGAGAGATTGGGAATGGTACATGCGGAGAGGACATCTGGAAGATTTATTACAGATGATGTGGAGATGATTGACACACTTAAGAACAGGCTTGCTAAAGAGTATATTACGGAATTTCTGGCAAAAATGCAGAAGATAGGTTACAATGCAGAAGACATTGTTGGAATGATGGAGGAATAAAAAGTGGATAACATAATATGGAAATGTGAGAACCTTTCTAAGAGATACGGTAGAAAAGTTGCAGTCGATTCGGTTTCCTTTGAACTGGAGAGAGGAAAGATTATAGGTCTTTTAGGACCTAATGGAAGTGGCAAAACAACGCTTATAAAGCTTACTAATGGTCTGCTTGTTCCAAGCAAAGGCAAGGTTCAGGTGGGTGGACATGATATAGGTGTAGAGACAAAGAAGATTGTATCATATCTGCCTGAGAGAACTTATCTTGATGACAATATGAAAGTATATCAGGTCATTGATTTCTTTCAGGATTTTTATGAAGATTTTAATCATAAGAAAGCATATGAGATGTTAAGGCATCTTGATATCAATCCTGAATCGAGACTTAAGACATTGTCAAAGGGAAATAAAGAGAAAGTCCAGCTTATTCTTGTGATGAGCAGGGAAGCACAGTTATATATACTTGATGAACCGATTGGCGGAGTTGACCCTGCCGCAAGAGATTACATATTGAATACAATAATAACTAATTATAATCCTGAGGCTTCTATAATTATATCTACACATCTTATCTCTGATATTGAACAGATATTGGATGATGTTGTGTTTATAAAAGACGGAAAAGTCGTTATGCACAAATCAGTGGATGATGTAAGAAATGTAGAAGGAAAATCAGTAGATGAACTGTTCAGGGAGGTATTCAAATGTTAGGAAAGATTATAAAACATGAATTTAAAGCTACATATGGAGTATATATATTGATGTTTGTTGCACTTTTTGCGGTTACATGTGCTGAGAAAGCAACACAATATATAGATATGGATTTTGCACTGTGGGATGTATTTAAGCTTCTGCTTATGATTGTGTTTGTGCTGTTCGTAATATTTATGGCATTTGCAAGTCAGATAGTGGCGGTTGTAAGATTTTATAAAAGTATGACAAAAGACCAGGCATATCTTACACATACAATTCCTGTGAAGGAAAGTACAATAATATGGGGGAAAGCTATTACAGCCTTTGTATGGATTATATTATCATTTATAGCATCAGGTATTGCAACTATTATATTCCTGTTTGATTCGAAAATGCTTGATTATGTCAGCGAAGGGGTTGACATGATTACAGATGCCATAAATAAAGAACCTGTAGTCATACTCTGGGCGGTACTTGTATTTGTGCTTGTTATAATATCTGTATTTGCCGGATTATTCCAGTTCTATGCTGCCATAGGAATGGGACAGATGTTTGCATCACATAAAGTGGCAGGTGCCGTATTGTTTTACTTTATAATCTATTATGCATTTAACTTTGTTACAATGACATGTATATTTATTGTTCCTGAATTTGTAAGAATAGGTGACTGGATGAGTGAAGATACTTTAGTAACGGTTGTACTTGCAGGGTATGTTGTTATTGAACTTATATATCTTGCTGTATGCTATGGAATAACTAATTATAGATTTAGCAGGAGAATGGATATACAGTAACCTGATTTTTCGTGGTGATATTGTAACAATACTATATGGTATGGAAAGAGAAAGATGGATTTTGCACTTGCAATATCCATCTTTTTATGTTAGAATACGTCTTTGTGATATATAAAAATATCCTTGTTCCCGATATGGTATCGGGTACCAGAGACCAAAAGGAGGTAAAGAAAGCATGAACAAATATGAATTAGCAGTTATTGTTAGTGCAAAACTTGAAGACGACGAAAGAGCAGCTACAATCGAAAAGGTAAAAGAGCAGATTGCACGTTTCGGTGGTACAGTTACAGCTGTAGATGAATGGGGTAAGAAGAGATTAGCTTACGAAGTTCAGAAAATGAAAGAAGCTTTTTATTATTTCGTACAGTTCGAGTCTGACAATACTGAATGTCCTAATGATGTTGAGAAACAGATTAGAATTATGGAAAATGTCATTAGATTTTTATGTGTAAAGAAAGAAGCATAATTATACTAAAATAGACTTACGGAAAAGAGGAGATTGTATGAATAAAGTCATTTTAATGGGCAGACTTACAAGAGACCCTGATGTCAGATATTCACAGGGAGAACAGGCAATGGCGATTGCAAGATTTACACTTGCAGTTGACAGAAGATTCAGACGTGATGAACAGCAGGCAGATTTTATAAGTTGTGTCGCATTCGCAAGACAGGGTGAGTTTATTGAGAAATATGCTCATCAGGGAACAAAGCTTGTGGTAGAGGGGAGAATACAGACAGGCAGTTATACTAATAAAGATGGTAATAAGGTATATACAACAGATGTTGTTGTTGAGAACTGTGAATTTGCTGAAAGCAAAGCGACGGCAAGTAATTCAGAGGCTTCGTTCCAGGCAGCTTCAAGACCGGATCCTGTTAATGACGCAGGTGGCGGTTTCATGAACATTCCTGACGGAGTGGATGATGAAGGGTTACCTTTTAACTAAAATCAAAATATTTGAATAAAGGAGGACATTTTTATGCCATACAATAAATCTGAAAAAGGCGATGCTCCAATGAAGAGAAGAACAACTCACAGAAGAAAGAAAGTTTGTATATTCTGTGGTGACAAGAATGGTGAGATCGATTACAAAGATGTTAATAAATTAAAGAGATATGTATCTGAGAGAGGAAAAATTCTTCCAAGAAGAATCACAGGAAACTGTGCAAAACATCAGAGAGCTCTTACAGTAGCAATCAAGAGAGCACGTCACATTGCTCTTATGCCATACTCATTAGATTAATCAGAGTCTGGTAAATAAAAATACTTGCCTGATATAAAATAATATGTTAGAATATATTTATTGGTAGAGGGAATAAAGTATTAAAGTTTCGACACAAGAATGACAAGACCATTGCGTTTAAGACGTAATGGTCTTTTTGTTTCTTGAAACATTCACCTTAAAATGGTATAATATACTAGATTTGCTCAAATGATAGTATTTGGTAGACAGGAAGTGTGAAAAAGTGAGTAAAGTAAAAGTTAAGGGACGAACTGCTGTGTATATGTACATGCCGATTATAACCATAGCATTTCTGGTTGGTGTAAATATATGGATGTATACACGAGAGTTCGATATGGGCATAGTCTTTAGTGCGTTCGTATTAGTATATAGTTTTACGGTTATCGCTATGTATATCGTATGTAAGGCAAGAAGAGTTCAGGAACTTGTTGATTTTGCCACAGGATTTGCACAGGTACAGAAGCAGCTTATTAAGGATTTGGAGCTGCCATATGGTCTTATGGACAGTACCGGTAAAATAATGTGGGCCAATACAGAACTCGCCAAGCTTGTAGGAGATTCGGGATTTAAGTATATTTTTACATTATTTCAGGAAGTTACAGAGGATACATTGGCATTCGAGGAAGGCAAAAAGTCAGTTAAAGTGACATATAAAGATAGAAATTACGCTCTTGATCTGGATTTTCTTGGATTTGATGAAAATTTTCATGAGGGAGAGGAAGAAGACAAAGATAACTGTCTGATAGCATTTTATCTGTTTGATGAGACAGAGGAGAATGCACTTCGTAAAAAGAATATGGAGCAGAGGCTTGTGACGGGACTCATATACCTTGATAATTATGATGATGCAATTGAAAGTGTTGAAGATGTAAGACGTTCTCTGCTTAGTGCGCTTATTGAGAGAAAGATTAATAAATATTTTTCTTCAATGAATGCCATTGTTAAAAAGATAGAGAAAGACAAGTATTTCCTCGCCATACAGCAGAAGTATGTGTCACAGCTTCAGAGTAACAAATTCTCAATCCTTGATGAGATTAAATCCGTCAATATAGGTAATGAGATGTCGGTTACAGCGAGTATTGGTCTTGGAGTAAATGGAGAGACTTATGTTCAGAGCTGTGATTATGCCAGAGTGGCAATAGACCTTGCACTGGGACGAGGTGGTGACCAGGCTGTATTAAAGGATGGAGATAAGATATATTTCTATGGAGGAAAGACTAAGCAGGTAGAGAAAAATACCCGTGTTAAAGCGAGAGTAAAAGCACACGCATTAAGAGAATTGTTGGAAACTAAAGAAAAAGTACTTATAATGGGTCATCAGTTAAGTGATATCGATGCATTTGGTGCGGCTGTCGGAATATATCGTGTATGCAGGGCAGTGAATAAAAGGGCATACATTATTCTTAATGAGATTACAACATCTGTTAAGCCTCTTGTAGACAGATTCAAAGAGAGCGAAGATTATGAAGACGATATGTTTATTAAAAACGGAAAAGCTATGGAGCTTGTTGATTCCAATACTGCGGTTGTGGTGGTAGATGTTAACAGACCAAGTTATGTCGAGTGCCCGGATATACTTAAGTCGACAAAGGCAATAGTTGTACTTGACCATCACAGGCAAAGCAGCGAAGTTATAGAAGGTGCGGCATTATCATATATTGAGCCGTATGCATCTTCAGCATCTGAGATGGTTGCAGAGATATTACAATATATATATGACGGACTTAAGCTTAAGCAGGTAGAGGCTGATGCGTTATATGGAGGAATAATTCTGGATACACAGAATTTTACTAATAATACCGGTGTCAGAACATTTGAGGCGGCTGCTTATCTTAGGAAGAATGGTGCTAATGTTATGAGAGTCAGACAGTTATTCAGAGATGATATGGAAGACTTCAGGGCAAAGGCTGAGGCTATTAAAAATGTTGAAGTGTACGAAGAAAAGTATGCGATAACGGTTCTGCCTGCAGACGGACTTGACAGTCCTACTGTGGTTGGAGCACAGACAGCTAATGAGCTTATTAATATCCGGGGAATAAAAGCATCATTTGTTCTTACGGATTATAATGATAAAATATATATAAGTGCCCGCTCGACTGATGAGATAAGTGTCCAGCTTATAATGGAAAGATTAGGCGGCGGTGGACACCTCAACACGGCAGGAGCACAGCTCGAGTGCAGTGTTGAGGAGGCGAGAGCACAGATAAAAGGTGTAATCGATGAGATGACACAGGAGAAAGAGATATAAAATTTAAGATTATTAAGAAAGGCTTGGTGCAGTATGGAAGTTATATTATTAGAAGATGTTAAATCACTTGGTAAAAAAGGTGAACGTGTAAGTGTCAGTGAAGGATATGCCAGAAACTGCATTTTGAAGAAAAAACTCGGAGTTGAAGCTACAGCTAAAAATCTTAATGACTTAAAGCTTAAAAAAGCAAATGAAGAAAAGATTGCCAAGGAGAAGCTTGAAGAGGCTAAAAAGCTTGCTGAGGAGATTAAAGAAATGTCTCTTACAGTTAAGATGAAGTCCGGTGAGGGCGGTAAGACGTTCGGTTCAATATCTACGAAAGAGATAGCAAAGGAAGCAAAAGAGCAGTTAAAGCTTGATATTGATAAGAAGAAAATGGTTCTGGATGAGCCTATCAGAACACTTGGAACACATGTGATAGCTATAAAACTGCACAAGGACGTTACGGCGCAGTTATCGGTTAAAGTAGTAGAAGGATAATTATATAGATAAAGCAGATATATTGAAAGGGCTTGGTGCGGATAATGGATGAAGGTCTTATTAAGAGAGTACTTCCCCACAGTATGGAGGCAGAGCAATCTGTAATAGGTGCGATGCTTATGGATTCTGATGCCATTGTTACTGCTTCTGAGCAGGTGGATAAGGAAGACTTTTATGGAAAACAGTATGGAATAATGTATGAGGCAATAATTGAACTTTATAATTCAGGTAAGCCGGTAGATATAGTTACACTTCAGGAACAGTTAAAAGAAATGAATGTTCCGCCGGAGCTTAGCAGCATAGAATTTATAAAGACATTATTTGATGCAGTTCCTACATCTACTAATATCAAATATTATGCCGGAATAGTCAGGGAAAAGGCAACGCTGCGAAGACTAATAAAGACAAATGAAGAGATTGAAAATATGTGTTATGTCGGGAATGAATCATTAGACAACATAATGGATATAACAGAGAAAAAAATATTCAACCTGTTAAGGTCAAAGACGGCGGGAGATTTTGTCCCTATTAAGGATGTTGTAATTGAAGCATTAAAAAATATTGAGCTTTCTGCTAAAACTACCGGAAATGTAACAGGATTGCCAACAGGTTTTACAGATCTGGATACAAAGACAGCCGGTTTTCATGGTTCAGAACTTATACTTATTGCAGCAAGACCTGCTATGGGTAAGACTGCGTTTGAGCTAAATATCGCACAGTATATGGCATTCAGAAAAGATGTTACGGTAGCTATATTTAGTCTGGAGATGTCAAAGGAACAGCTTGTTAATCGTTTGTTTTCACTTGAGTCGCATGTTGATTCACAAAAGATAAGAACGGGTAATCTCGAAGATAATGACTGGGAAAATCTTATCGAGAGTGCCGGGGTGATTGGAAAGTCCAATCTTATTATTGATGATACACCGGGTATAACAATATCAGAGCTTCGTTCTAAATGCAGGAAGTACAAGCTTGAGCATAATCTTGGAATTATTATAATCGATTATCTTCAGCTTATGAGTGGTGGTAAAAGGAGTGAGAGCAGGCAGCAGGAGGTATCTGAGATATCGAGGTCACTTAAGGCACTTGCAAGGGAACTGGATGTTCCGGTTGTAGCACTTTCACAGTTGAGCCGGCAGGTTGAGAGTCGTGAGGATAAGAGGCCTATGTTGTCCGACCTTCGAGAGTCGGGTGCGATTGAGCAGGATGCGGATGTAGTAATGTTCTTATACAGAGATGAGTATTATAATAAAGATTCGGATAAGAAAGGTATAGCGGAGGTAATAATAGCCAAACAGAGAAGTGGTTCGACAGGAACAGTTGAACTGGTGTGGTTACCTCAATATACAAAATTCGCCAATAAAGAAATATAAAACATTTAAAATAGCGTTTTACATCATTGCAAATTATGATTCAGCCGTGTATAATTCAGGGCGGAGAATTAATAAGGAGGCGTAAATGATGGAAAAACGCTATTTTATTACAGATGCATCGAAGATGGTTGATGTAGAGGCCCACGTACTAAGATACTGGGAAGAAGAACTGATGATTGACATTCCGAGAAATGAAATGGGGCACAGATATTATACAGATTATCATGTAGAACTTATGAAAAAGGTTAAAGAACTTAAATCAGAAGGATTTCAGTTAAAGGCTATTAAGAATCTTCTTCCGGAACTTAAAGTAAGTGTTCAGAACGAAGTTAAAAACGGCTGCCATGATGCCAAAATGACGGATGTTGTAAATACACCCGTAAACTGTCAGACATCTAATACACCAATGCCGAATCAGTCGCAGGTTGATGCTTCCATGTCCAAGATAGAACAGTTTCAGCTTATAATCGGACAGGTTGTGACAAAGGCTCTTGCAGACAATAATGTTCTTCTTGAGAAAAATGTTACAACACAGGTGAGCGACAAAGTTATTAAAGAGATGGATTATCTTATGAGAATGCAGGATGAACAGGAAGAGGAAAGGTACAAGAAGTTAGATGAGATAATCAGAAAGAGTCAGGAAACAAGAAAAGAAAATGCAACTGTTACGGAAAAAGGTATAATCTCCAGGTTTCAGAACAAACTATTACATAGGAGGACTACTTAAGACAATGGTTGCATATAGTAAACGGCAAGCTCTTTCTTGCCTGTCTGAATCAGACAGGTAAGAAAGGGCTTGCCGTTATTAAGGAATAAAATTAATTGCGTTAATATTATTCTGCTGAAATAGCTCCTGCTGGACATCCACCCTCGCAAGCGCCGCAATCGATACATGTATCAGCATCTACAACATATTTGCTGTCGCCTGCTGAAATAGCTCCAACTGGGCAAGCTGACTCACATGCACCACACATTAAACAATCATCTGAAATTACGTGTGCCATCTTAGAATCCTCCTTGTTTATTTTTATTATATAATATAATAAAACGGATAATAAAACAAGCTGTTTACATGGTCTTTATAAAAAACATGAATAAAAAATGAACAGTATAAATAATTGCTTTATGTCAGATAATGTATTATAATTGGCGTGTGTCAGAAGCTGTCCTAAGTTTCTAAAACACACTAAAACAAAATGGAGGTTTTTTAAAATGGCAAAAATTAGTAAAGATATGATTATTAGTGATATTCTTCAGATTGATGCAAATCTTGTACCTATTCTTATCAATCAGGGAATGCATTGTATAGGTTGTCCATCATCACAGGGAGAGAGCCTTGAGCAGGCAGCTATCGTTCATGGTCTTGACCCGGACGAGCTTTGTGATGCTCTCAACAATTATCTTGAGAAGATGGAATCATAGAAAGCGTGAATCATTTATAAATGCTATTATAAGCAGAAAAGAGAACGATATTATGTAAAGCAGCATAGTATCGTTCTTTTTTTATGAAATCTGTCTGTCTCTGACCGGTTATTATTTTACTCAGATTAAGGAGTATAAAAATTAAAATCTATGTCAATAATCATTCTGTAATGATACAATTATGCAAATTTATTTGGAATGAGGTGTTTTATAAATATGAAAAAAGGGTTTGTAAGAGTAATGTCAGCAGTTATTGCAGCGGCATTTTTATTTACATTTGCGGGAAAAGTCATAAAAGATGGAAGAGTGGTGTTTGGGAGTAAAACTGTGTGGAGTGACCAGGTAAATGCGATATCGACAACATTTAAGGATGAAAAGTGGATAGAGGCCGACAGTGATGTTGAGGTTACAGCATATTACAGTGAAGGATATATGAGTGCTCAGGAGATAAGACATATCATAACAAAGATAGCAACGGAACTGGGAGTTAAAGATGATTACAAATATGAGGTTATAGATACAGAGACGGGTCAGGTCAGTATGCTGACAAAAAAGGCCGAGAATGCAGAGACATGTGTTAAGATAACGACAGTGGAAAATCTACAGGATGAGGAACAACAGAATAAAACAAAACAGAATAATAATGTAGAACATGATGGAAAAAAATATAATGTATATAACTATCTCTATGTGAGAATTGATTTATTTAATTCACCACAGAGCGGATTTTATTATATGACAAAGCTTAATGATATTCTTGCTAAATTCGATATAGACCAGAAGTGTACTATGAACTTTCATGGAAAAGTTAAGGGCAGAGTGAATAACAGAGACAGGGAGAAAAAAGTCAAAGATGTATTTGCAAGTGTTGGAGCACAGGAGATAGACAGAGTTGATTGTGACGGAATATATTCAGTATATGGTTACACAACACAGATGCAGGGACATGTTACAACTGATGGAAGAAAAATAAATATAAATGTTTCGACAAGCTATAATGAAGAGGCGGATGAGACAAATATCTATATAGCCTCACCTGTCCTTTCGGTTGATTATTAACTATGAAGTAACACAATATATCCGCATGAATATAATATAATAATTGGTGAAAGGCGGGGATTATTGTGGCCGTAACAGATATAAATTTTAATTCTGATAAAATTTTACAGTGTCCGTTTTTTGATGTATTTGGTGCAAGAAATGAAGAAATGATGGATATTATGTATATGAGAAGAATGTATCCTAAAGAAATGAACAGAATACAGAAGGTAGTTGATGAGGTATGTGACAGCATGGAATATGAGGGAAGCATGATGTATGATGAGTACCCGGACAGAGTAATGATGTCGGGATTATGCAGGCATGTATGTGATAAAGCACAGACGGATAACAATAATTCAGACATACATGATATAGTATGTGTAATGTTGTGTAATGAAATGTGCAGAAGACGGAATAAGAGAAGATATGAAAGAGGAAAGATTATGCAGTGGCAGGGAGAAAAATGGTCTCTTTGAAAATTTGAAAATATGTATACGGATATCAGCCGGATAAAAATAAGAAAGTGTCGTAAAATTAAGCATTTACGACACTTTATGACTTGATTTACCAGTGTTTCATAAATTCATGAATCATTTTGACAGAATTTTCAACTGCCATTTTTTCAAATGCAGGATAATCCATATGAGCACTGTCATCTGCTTTGTCAGAAATTGCCCTTATAATCAGGAATGGAATGTTGTTGAGATAAGCAGCGTGGGCAATTGCAGCTCCTTCCATTTCTGTGCAGTAACCCTGAAAATTATCCGTAAGCCAGTTCTTCTTTTCTTTAGATGAAATGAACTGGTCACCTGATACAATACGGCCTTTGAAAACATTAATATCAGAACATACTTTATGACAAGCGTTTTCCGCTATCTGGATTAGTTTTTCATCCGCTTTAAATACTGAGTTGTCCATCTGGGGAATGACACCTATATCATAACCGAATGCTACTGCATCCATATCATGCTGGATGGCATCAGTAGATAATACAACGTCGCCAATGTTAATCTCGTCTTTAAGAGAGCCGGCAATTCCGGTGTTGATAATGGCGTCTACATCAAACAAATCAACAAGAATCTGTGCACAGATGGCGGCGTTGACTTTGCCTACACCCGACCTTACGATAACAACATCTTTGCCTTCTAAAGTTCCTTTGCAGAACTCCATTCCGGCTTTCTTAGTAATATTCATGTCAAAAAGAGAAGCTTTAATCTGCTCTACTTCGACATCCATTGCTCCAATAATTCCTAACATATTAAATATTCAATCCTTTCGTAAATGTTAATCAGCAGGATATATAAGTCTGCTTTCATCAATGCCATTGATGACTTCATCTAAATATTTTTTAGCAAGATAATTAGCCATATTAAGATTCATATCAAGATAATTTCCGCAATCCCTTGCAGATGCACCCGGAACATCATCCTTGTATGAACTTATGAATTCAAACATTTCCCTGACGAGTGGAACTATGTCTGCAGATTCATAATCTCCGGCGAGGATAAGATAAAAACCGGTGCGGCATCCCATAGGACCAAAGTAGACAATCCTGTCACCGTAATCTTTGTGATTTCTTAAAAATGTTGCAGCAAGATGTTCGATAGTGTGAACCTCTGCAGTGTTCATGACAGGCTCAAAATTAGGTCTTGTCATTCTAAGGTCAAAAGTTGTGACAACCTCATTTCCGATATGGTCCTTTCTTGAAACATATATTCCGGGTAATAATTTGAGATGATTAATAGTAAAGCTGGCTATTTTTTCCATATATAAAAACCTCCGTAAAATCAAAATGTGCTTCTGCATTATTGTACAGTAAATTTATTTATTGTACAAGCCGAAACTTATGGTACAATAGTAAGGAGTACATTGGAGTACATTAATTAGTAGAATGGAGGATAAATGTGGAGGAAAAGAGATTTGCGTTACTTATAGATTCGGATAACGTATCTGCAAAGTACATAAAAGATATTAATGAGGAGCTTGCCCAATATGGGAATGTTACATATAAGAGAATATATGGAGACTGGACTGCACAGGATAAAAATAGCTGGAGAAAGGTGCTTTTAGAGTATTCGATAACACCGATGCAGCAGTACAGTTATACATTTGGAAAAAATGCTACTGATTCGGCAATGATTATAGATGCTATGGACATATTGTATTCCGGTAATGTGGATGGATTCTGTATTGTATCGAGTGACAGTGATTTCACGAGACTTGCAGCAAGATTAAGAGAATCAGGAATGATAGTTGTGGGAATGGGAGAAAAGAAGACACCGAAACCATTTATTGATTCATGTAATGAGTTTAAATATCTTGAAGTTCTGGCGGGAAAAGAGATGATAGTTGCCACAGATACTAAGCAGATAGAGAATACTATAGTGAAGATTATTAAAGACAATGGATACGAGAATACGGGAATGAATACGGGTGAACTTAAACAGAGACTGTTACGACAGTATCCGGACATAAGTTATGGTGGAAAGAAGTTTTCCAAATTCATGGAAAAATTCGATTCAGTGAAAGTTGAAAAGCAGGGAACTATTGTAAGACTTAAAGACAGCAGTATGGAAGTTGCCAAACAGATGGTTATAAAAAATATACCTAAAGATAAAGGCATAACGATGGGTGAACTTAATTCCAAAATGAGGGAGCAGAATCCGAATTTTTCATATAAGAATTACGGATATAACAGATTTATTAAGTTTTTACGTTCAATAGACGGAATAAAGATAGACAAAGTTACACAGAATGTTACATATGAAGAGTAGGATATAGAGAATAAGCATTAAGCATTGCTAATAACATACTGCAAATGTGCCGATACAACATACAGTTAAATTATCAGATTGGTTTAAATAGTTATATTCGGATAAATATTAAGTATATGGAATGGAGTAAGGTATGTTTGTAGGAGATATGATATTGCCGGGCAATGTTAACGGCGAAAAAAATATAAATTCAGTGACAGCAATGAATATGTCACCGGCAAAGGTGTCGTCGGAAGATGTATCATCAGCAGGCAAAGCATATGGAGTGAAGCGTATTAATGAAAGTGCAGTTGTATTTGAAAACGACACGGACAGAAAAGCCGACTATAAAGAGAAAAATGCGGATAGTGTAGCAGAAAATAAGACACCGCTTAAGATGTCCATGGATGCAATAGAAAAGCTTGCGGATGTTGTTACACCTGAGAATTATGATGCAATGGAAGAATTGGGACTTGTGGCGGATGAAGATGACCCACAGGCATTTGTGTCAGTTAATGACCGCATCAATATAGAAATTGCAACTTATTGTGATGAATATGTAATGTATGGTGACATTTCCATGGCTAAACTCGAGAGCATGTTCGGAAGCAGTGCTCTTGCGGAAAATGTAGCCTCTTTGTTAAAGAAAAACGGAGTTCCAATTACACAAAATAATGCAGATGAAGTGTTAAACACTTTAGATAAAGCATCATCAATAGGAAAACTGAATGATGGAAATATAAGTTATATGCTTAAAAATGAATTGCCTCTTTCAGTAGATAACGTATATACATCCATGCATTCAGGAGCAGAATCTATGCCCGCAGATACAAATATGTCTGATGATGAGTGGAATGAACTTGAACCTCAGGTTATTAATATGCTTAATGAGTATGGGATGGATGTGAGTCAGGAAAATATTGATAACGCAAAGTGGATGATGGAACAGAAGATTCCTGTTACACCTTCAAATCTTAAGAATATGTCTGAACTTAAGCAGTATAACGGAATGGATGAACAGAAGTGGATTGATGCAATTGTGCTGACGATGAGTACCGGATTTGCAGCGGGTGATACGCCTGTCACAGGAGCATCAGGGATGATGGAAGAAGCCATGGAAGCCATTGATACAGTTTCGGAAGTCACGGATGAAGAATTACAGTATATTGTCAGAAATAATTACGAGCTTAATATAAAGAATTTTGAAAAGATAAAAAATACGGATACAGCTCAGGAAGAAAAGGCGGAATTACCGGATAAGCCGGATGTATTGAAAAAACCGGAAGTGGCGGAGCAGGCAGAACAGCCTGAACAACCGGAGAAGGAGTATATAAGAGCTAAGAGACAGCTTGAAGAGATAAGACTCATGATGACTGTACAGTCCGGCGTGAAGATGCTTATAAAAGGAATACATATTGATACAGAGCCTCTCGAAAATATCGTAGACGAGCTGAAATTACAGGAAAAGCAATATACAGATTCGATGTTTAAAGCTGTAGGCTATATACCTGATAAAGAGGATGTGGATTTGTATAAAGAGGCTATATCAGCAATTGACATATTTAAATCAGCACCTGCATATATTCTCGGAAATGTTCTTTCGGGGGAAGTGGAATACAATGTGTCAGATATCAATGAGAAATCAGAGCCTGTAAAACAGCGACTTGTTCAGGCGGGAGAGGCATACGAGACGATGATGACACGGCCAAGGAGTGACCTTGGGGATTCTATCTCGAAAGCATTTGCAAATGTAGATGGTATACTTTCCGGACTCGGAATGGAGCAGAACTTTATAAATCAGAGGGCTGTAAGAATTCTTGCTTACAATAATATGGATATTACGGACGAGAGTGTAATGTCTATAAAGAGTATAGATGCAGAGGTTACAGACGTTATACAGAAGATGACACCTAAGGCTGTAGTTAAGATGATATCAGAAGGAATCAATCCACTCAACATGAATATATCAGAGCTTGGGGATAAAATCGATGACCTTATGGACAATGAGGTTGTCGGTAAAGAAGAAAAATACAGCGAATTTCTGTGGAAACTTCAAAAGGACGGTAACATTTCTCAGGAAGACAGAGAGGCATATATAGGAGTGTACAGGCTTCTTAATCTTATTGACAAGGGCGACCACAGTGTTATTGGAGCACTTGTCAATGAGGGGGCGGAAATTACTCTTAATAATATGCTTACTGCAATAAGAAGCAAGAAAGCATATAATCTTGATATTTCTATTGAAGTGGATAAGGGTTATGCAAGTGATATTGTTGTGGAGAACAGTATAAGCAGCCAGCTTGACAGGTTTGCACAGAATGAATCGATGTCACAGCAAAGCGAAGGTGATGCATATAATGGAAATGCGTATAATGACAATGCCACAAATAATGGTGATGCATATAGTGGAAATGCGTATAATGGCAATGCCACAGACAATGGTGATACCGGAAGCAGTAATGCACATAATGATGGTTCATCTGTGCAGACAGAGTATTATAAGACAATTAAACAAAATGTAATCGACATGATTACACCACAGTTGTTAAATGAGATGGATTCGGTTGAAGATATATACAATATGAGCCTTGAAATACTGCTTCAAAAGATGAAGGAATATGCTGCAGATAACAGCTATACGGATAATAACATTATTAATGAGCAATATAACATTGAAAGAGTCATGAATCTGCAAAGTGATATAGAACAGGTGAATGAAAATGTTCTCGAGATGCTTCTTGATTCGGGACAGGTTCCCTCAGTGAGTAATGCCGTTATAGCACAGTCACTTATGGGAAGTGCAGGGCGTACAATGTTGGGACTCAGGAATATGAATAAAGATAAAGATTCAGATGATGAGATGCAGCATGAAATAGATGCTATTACACAATTTGACAGTGAGGAAAGTGTAAAATCAGCATATGAGAAAGTGAATGCAATTGTTGAGAGAGATATTGATAAATGGCTTTACAGTTCACAGAATATAGATATAGATTCGATAATGCGAATGAGTAAGCAGGTCAGGATGATTAAGAAACTAAGCGACAGGTCTACATATCATGTACCTGTTGAAATTGGTGATGATGTAGCTACAATAAGGGTAACGGTAATTACCGGTTCAGAGGAAAAGGGCCGTGTGAAGGCATATGTTGAATCTAAGCATCTTGGAAATATAACTGCTGAATTCATATTAAATAATAACATTCTTGACGGAGTTATAAATGCATCAGAAGAGTCTGCTGTATCATTTATAAATGGCAGAATGGATGAACTGAAAGATGCATTTGCGGATGCAGGATTTGATATAGATAGTATGAAGAACGGCACATTATATGGAACGGATGACCATTCTGTAGGCAATAATGCTGAAATATCCAATGCAGGATTATACAAAGTAGCCAAAATATTTATTACATCTGTCAGAGAGTGGGGAAATGAGCTAATTAATAATTAACATTTGTCCGATAAAATGTTATGGAAGTCATGGAAGACGATGCAATTACAACATGGATGGCAAATCAGATATATAAGAAAGGTATGGTAAATATATGAGAATAGGAACAAATATTGCAGCTTACATGGCTGGAGGACAGTTAAACACAGTAGAGAAAAGATTATCTGCTTCAATGGAAAGATTATCATCAGGATATAAGATTAATACTTCTAAGGATGACCCTGCCGGAATGGCAATGACACAGAAGTTAAGAACACAGATTCGTGCACTTGACAGATCAAGTATGAATGCATCTGATGGAATGTCCGTAACGCAGACAGCGGAAGGAGCACTTTCAGAGGTTGAAGCAATGCTTCAGAGAATGAGAGAACTTGCAGTTCAGGGAGCAAGTGATTCTTATACTGATGAGGATAGAAAAAATATCCAGAATGAGATAGACCAGTTATCGAAAGAAATAGACCGTGTGTCAACAGATACGCAGTTTAATAATATGAATCTTCTTGACGGAACATTTGAAAGAAGAGTGTATGGGTTCGATGAGAATGACAGAATGACTTCAGATGTAGAAGTGCTATATGTGTCAGATAGTGTCGAAGCAGGAGATTATACAATTAATATCGCAGGTGGAGAGATAGATACTTCTGATGCCACAATACAGGCTGTATTTGGAACAGATGCAATAGTAACAAAGGACGGTAATAAGGTTACAATAGATGGCGCAGACGGATTCCAGATGATGTTTGCACTTAATAACAGTGCAGCAGCAGATGGACAGGTGAGATTCGAAGTGACAGATATAGGAACTATGCCTATTCAGGTTGGTGCTAATGAAGACCAGCAGATTAGGATGGATATTCCATGTGTTAATTCAAAGACACTTGCAATAGACGATGTTGACTGTACGACATCTACATCCGCAGGAAATGCCATAACTAAATTTGACAGGGCAATATCATTTGTATCAAGTGTAAGAGGTAAGTTAGGTGCATATGAGAACAGATTAGAGAGCACAACAGCAAGTCTTGATAATACAAGCGAGAATATTACTGAAGCGGTATCAAGAATAGCTGATACAAATATGGCAGATGAGATGACAGATTACACAACACTTAATGTATTACAACAGGCCGGAATATCCATGGTATCACAGGCGAACCAGTTGCCTGAGAAAGTACTGCAGTTGCTACAGTAGTATATCGGAGGTTGTATATGACGAAGGAAGAGATTAAGAATTATTCAATGCGGATATCCCAAAGTAATAAGACACAGATAGTTGTAATAAGTTATGAGATAATAATTAATTATATTAATTCGGCTCTTGAAGATTATGATAAAGGAGATGACAGAGGATTTGTCAGAAATCTTCAGAAAGCGCAGCAGTTTGTTAATGACCTGACATCTGCACTTGATTATTCATGCAAAATATCATATGATTTATTGAGCCTGTATAGTTTCGCCAACAGATGTATTATTCATTGTATTGCAGGGAAGAAAAAGGATAATCTTGAATTTATATGCGATATGATGAACCGGCTGAGGGAAAGCTTTGATAAGATAAGTTCAAAGGATACATCAGGTTCAGCCATGCAAAATGCAGATACTGTATATGCAGGTCTGACATATGGACGTGAGTCGTTAGACGAAATTTCTGCGGGAAATAAGACAGAAGGATGGACAGTTTAATGCAACCATTATTTCAGAACAGGACAAAGTTGACAGAAGATTTGTATATAGATGCGATAAAGCAGTATTACAGTGTAGGACACCGTTTATCAAGGGTACTTGCAGTAGCATATTCGATAATATTATTATGGTGTGCCGTTATGCTTATCGGAGATATGAACCTTATAGTAGGCATTCCGTTTGTATTATTTGCAATCGGAATACTGTTATGGCAGTTCAAAGGATATATTGTTACATCGAAGAGAAGTTTCAAGCAGTTTGCCAAATTACACAGGTCACATTATCAGATAGATATGGACTACAGGTTCTATGAGGACAGACTTGAGCAGGAGACAGAGAAGACAGAGCTTACAGTTATGTATAAAGACATATCGGCAGCATACAGATTTATAGATGAGATGGTTCTTGTATATAAAAACAGTGTTATTGTTATGGATAACAATGCATTTGTAAAAGGGGATATAGAGGCAGTTGTCGAACTGTTGAAGCAGAAGAATGTTAAGGTGAAATAAAAAAGAGTCGGAAATCTACTTTGAGGAAGCCGTGGAACTCCCTTAAAACAGATTTCCGGCTCTTTTTGTCGTAAAAGACAGATTACAAAATTCGGACATAAAACGACAAAAAGCGGACATTGACAAGAAACAAAGGAATAATGGTGTATTATAGAAGTATAAAAAATATAGGTTAATTTTGACAATTAAACATGTTAATTTTGACATGTTTAACAGTTGTACAAAGCAATATGTTATTATGAAATCAAAATGATGATAGGAAAAAGTAGGTATGAATATATAAATAATTGAGAGGATGGGATGAATATATGAAAAAAGGTTCAAAAATATTTATTTTTATAGTTATAGTTGTCATTCTAATCATAACTATAGTTACAATATTACTGAATTGCAAAAGTAACAAAGAAAAGAAGAGCATAGCATTTGATACATCTATTATGAAGCAAAGCAATGAGAAACTGGAGATTGATGATTATACGATTATTCTTACACATTATATCTGTGATAAAGACATGGGAGTATCGGCTGCTGTATTTAAGGTTAAAAAAAGTAATGGAAAGCCGGAAGCTGATGATATAGTACGAAATAAACTTGAGTTTGGAGTGTTTGGAAATAGATTTAATTTTATTCCACGTGATGATGTATATGCAGAATACAAGGGTAATGATTTGTATTTATATTTAGTTAATAGAAGTTCTACCGGAGTGAGGAAAGATAGGCTTGAAGATGTTAAGGATATTACTCTTAAAGACTATGCAACAGACAAAAAAAGTATATTTGAATTATCCGATACGGAAGAACCTGTTTTGGTAAAGCCTTCAAATGATATAGAATATAAGCTATCATCATTAGGAATATATATGTCTTATGAATCATTTGAAAATGTTAAAAATATGAAAATTGTTTTAAAAAATGGAGAGGAAAAAAAGATTAAAGATTCAAAAATCAATCTGTTTAGTGATTATGAGTATCTTCATAGGAAACAGGTAGTGTTTGATTCACCCGTTAATTTGAAAAAAATAAAGTATATGGTAGTTAATGGAGAAAAAATAAATGTAAATAAAGCGGAAAAGAAATCAAATCTTAACTCATATGAAGACAAAATATTATGTGAAGGTTTAAGCTGCAAAATGTTAAAATGCACATTTGATAAAGAGACAGGCATAGGAATTGCAGAAATGCAAGTAGAGTCAGATGATGCGAAGATTGATACTGGTGGAAATTCAATTGAATATAATGGGAATTCGTATTATGTATTATTATCGAAACCGGCAGGTTTTAGTTCATATTATGAGAAGAAGGATGATAAAATCCATGTTGATTTTTCGTTTACAGCATATGAGGATAGTACGCAGGATACGTTTATAGGAATATATAAAAACGGAGACAGGGATAACACAGTTGGAAAATTCAAAATATCAGACAGGTATAATTCAAATGCTATAATGTATTTTGGTAAAGATA
>DEGR01000049.1:0-152 GCA_002351535.1 Lachnospira sp. UBA2821 | reverse complement strand
TATCTTGTTAACAAAAGCGGAAAGAGGAAAGAGATAAAAATAGTAGGTGGCTGTGAAGCAGGAAGATATCACGCTTATGAGTTTGGCAAGTATATAGATATTACAGGTGTTGAAACTATTGAAAATGGCGATGTTGAATATATCAAATCGGA
>DEGR01000056.1 GCA_002351535.1 Lachnospira sp. UBA2821 | reverse complement strand
ACAAAAAAGAAAAGTTAAGGAGAAGAGTAAAAAAAGTGCTGGACAAAATGAGGATGACGTAATATAATATGTGTACATCATAAATTCTAAGTAACATCTGCTATATTTCCCAATCAGAAAGGATAAGAATTGAATAATAGAACTATGGCAATATTCGATGCAGATAAGGAGTTTGTGTCTGAATTTGTTAATTACCTTGTGCGTGAATACAAGAAGGATTATGAGATATTTGCTTTTACGTCATATGATTCGTTAAAGGAATTTGCGGGTGAAAGGCATATTGATATTCTTCTTGTATCATCGGAGGTGTTTGAGAATAAATTGCAGGAACTTGATGCCGGACAGATTATTATTCTTAAAGATAAGAACACAGATAAGTTTGAAGAGTATAAGTCTGTTTTTAAATATCAGAAGGCAACGAGTGTTATGCGTGAGGTTCTTGAATGTGTTGAGGATGAACAGAGAATCTGTAATGGACATAAGGATGTAAAGAGTGGTGAAGCGAAGATTATTGGCGTGTATTCGCCGGTATCAAGATGTATGAAAACTATGTTTTCGCTTACACTATGTGACATTATCGGAGAGAGTAACAATGTGCTGTATATGAACTTTGAAGAGTATTCAGGTCTTAGAAAGGTAATGAATAAGGAGTTTATAGGAGACTTGTCGGACCTTATGTATTTTTACATGCAGGATTCAGAAAAGATGCTTAAGAAATATAATGTTATCAGGCAGAATTATGGTAATTTTAGTTTTATTCCTCCGATGATATATTCCAATGATATACGCAATATAGAGTCGGGGTATTGGAAGTCGATGATAAAACATGTATCTGAGAATACGGAACATAATGTTATAGTACTTGACATGTCAAATATGCTGTCAGATATATATGATGTGCTCAATATATGTGATGATATATATATGCCGGCATGCGATGACTTTGTATCAGTTTCGAAAGTGGAGGAGTTTATGGAAGTGCTCCATGAAAGGAATGGTGGAAGTATTGCAGACAGGATACATAAGGTTAATATGAGCAGGTACATGTGTACAGAGAATATTAATACAAATATTAATTCTGTTGTAAATGGGACATTCAGGGAATTTGTAAAATCATGTGCTGATGAAACGGAGGCAGATGACTTTGGATGATACAGGATTCGAGATACTCAGAAGAAAGGTTATAGAAAGTACGGAGATATCAGAAAGTATAGATGATGATGAAGTTTATGATGTTATAGACAGGGTGATTATGGGTAATTCTGTTAAAAATACAATGGGAATCAT
Organism: Lachnospira sp. UBA2821; assembly: GCA_002351535.1. GTDB lineage: Bacteria > Bacillota > Clostridia > Lachnospirales > Lachnospiraceae > UBA2821. The sequence continues at coordinate 48,338 of DEGR01000056.1, read as the reverse complement.
GACAAGAATCCGGTTAAGAAAAAGACTTTATAACAGTATCAGGGGACTGGATGTTCTTGAAGATATTATTTATGATGATTCGGTTACGGAGATAATGATTAATGGAGCTGATAACATATTTGTTGAGAAAGATGGAAAAATCACAAAGTATGATGACAAATTCAGTTCTACGGAAAGACTTATGGATGTAATTCAGAAGATAGTATCGGGAGCGAACAGAAGAGTCAATGAAGCTTCGCCTATAGTTGATACAAGACTTGAAGACGGTTCGAGAGTAAATGTAGTGCTTAATCCTATTGCACTTGATGGTCCCGTGCTTACTATAAGAAAATTTCCGTCTGATGCCATAGATATGGAAAGACTTATTGAGCTTGGAAGCATTGACGAGGACACTGCGATGTGGCTTAGGAGAATAGTTGCAGCAGGTTACAATGTTTTTATAAGCGGTGGAACAGGATCGGGAAAAACAACATTTCTTAATGCACTGTCCAATTATATACCGGATGATGAAAGAATAATAACGATTGAAGATTCGGCTGAATTGCAGATAAAGAATGTTGACAATCTGGTAAGACTCGAGGTAAGGCAGGAGAATTCTGAAGGAGAGAATGGAATATCTATGAGAGAACTTATAAAGTCTGCTTTGAGAATGAGACCTGACAGAATTATTGTGGGAGAAGTAAGAGGAGAAGAGGCTATAGATATGATACAGGCAATGAACACAGGGCATGATGGAAGTATATCTACAGGTCACGCAAATAGTCCTTCAGATATGCTGTTGAGACTTGAGACAATGATTCTTATGGGGGTTGATATGCCGGTACAGGCTATAAGAGGACAGATTGCAGCGGCTATAGATATTGTTATTCATCTTGGAAGACTTAGGGACAAAAGCAGAAAAGTGTTGGAAATTATAGAAGTACTTGGAATGGAAGATGGATGCATCAGAACACAGACATTATATAAGTTTGTGGAGGATGGGGTTAAAGATGAACATATCATAGGTCATCTTGAGAGGAGTGATAATGAGATGGTTAACACATGGAAAATGGAAGCAGCGGGAATATGAGTTACATGTTACGGATTATAAGAAATATGTAATATCAATAGCTGAGTATGTGAAGATTTCTTTAGTGTCAGTGTGTATAACTTTTTTAATAGCATACCTGTTTTATGATAATATAACAGTATTTTTTGTATTTATTTTACCGGTTGAATTTATGATGATTAATGTATATGGAAAAAAGATGTGTGGTAAAAGAAAGAAGGAAATGCAGTTACAGTTCAGGGATATGTGTATTGCTGTATCGGCAGGATTGACAACAGGAGAATCATTTGAAAATGCAGTTATAGATTCGGGAAAAGAACTGATGCAGATATATGGTCAGGATTGCTATATGCTAAAAGAGATAAGTATTATAAAGAGAAAACTTATGCTGAGTATATCGGTAGAAGATATATTCAGGGATTTGTCTGACAGAACTGATATTGAAGATATTTCAACATTTGCTGACATACTTGTTATAGCAAAGAGGACCGGTGGTGACCTTATAGGAATAATTAAGAAGGCAGCGGATAATATAAGTGAAAAATTGGATATGGAAAGAGAGATAACATCCATAATAAATTCAAAAAAATATGAGCAGATGATAATGAATCTTGTACCGCTTTTTATTATTTTGTATATGAGGTTAACCTCCGGAAGTGTCATTAATGCAATGTATGATTCTGTGATTGGGAGAGTGGTAATGACTGTATGTCTTATCGTATATATATTTGCATTATGGCTGGGAGATAAAGTTACTGATGTATCAGTATGATATCGGAGGTGTGTTTGGAAATAGTGTATGCGTTATTGCTTGCAGGAATAGCAGCAATATATGTAATTTCATTAGTGCATACAAAAGAAAAGATTAGTGATGAATACGAATTTATGAACGGATTAAAGTGGCTTGATGCACTATCAATGACTTTAACCGGCATATGTGGGCGTTTGTTTAAGAGTAAGAAAAAAGAACGATACAATGATGACAGGCTTAGACAGATTTATGTAAAAGATAATGTGGAAGAAGCAGCGTATGTACATCGCATAAGGAAGGTATCACTTAGTATTGTTATATTTTCTGTATTTCTTATATTGGGAATTTTGAATGAGCTGGCTGGTGAAACAGATGAAAAAAATATAAGCAATATAAAAAGACCGGATTATGGGAATGGTCAGAAACAAGTGGATGTTATTGCGGAATTTGATGATGAGAAAGAGTCGCTTCACCTTAAAGTTGATGAAAAGAGATATACAGATAAAGAAGTAGAAAATATATTTTCCGGAAGCTATAAAGAAGTGATTCGTGCAATGCTTGGAAAAAATAAATCTGTAGACAAAGTTATGTACAATCTTAACCTCATTGATAGTTATGGCAGTGAAAATATTAAGATTGGCTGGGATTTGGATGATGTGAAAATAGTGGATTATGATGGAAGTGTTTACAGAGACAATGAAGACCATGAGGTTAAGCTTTATATGACGATGTCACTTGAAGATTATGAAAAAAAGTATGAAGTAAGTCTGGTTATTAAGGCAGAAAAAGAAACAGATAAGTCGCTTCAGGACATAATACAGCAATATATTGATGAAGAGGATTTACATAATTCTAATGTCAGTCTTCCTGATAAAGTGGATGGTGTCGGTATTAAATACAGATTATCCGGAAGTGGAGAAAATATACCATTTCTTATGTTCGGAGTTGTTGCAGCAGTGTTGATGTATTTTCTTAAGGATAGGGACATGGATAAAGAACTTAAAAAAAGGAAAATGCAGTTAGAAGATGATTATTCGGGTATAGTGTCCAGAGTAATGCTGCTTACAGCAGCAGGGATGACAATAAAAAATGCGTGGCTTCGGATAGCTGATGATTATACTAAGAATGAGAGAAAAAAGAGAAAAAGGTATGCATACGAGGAGATTCTTCTGGCGGCAGGAAAAATCAGAGGAGGGCAGTCAGAGAAGGAGGTATATCGCATGTTTGGAAAAAGATGCGGTATTCAGATGTATATAAAATTCTGCAATATACTTGAACAAAACGTAATCAAAGGAACTAAGGGAATGAGAGAACTTTTGGAGTATGAAGTTCATGAAGCATTTGAAAATAAGAAAATGCTTGCAAAAAAAAGAGGAGATGAGGCAGGAACTAAGATGTTATTACCTATGGTTATAATGTTAGTGATAGCAATAGTGATAATAGTTGTTCCATCATTTCTTACAATGGAAAGGGGAATGTGATAGTATGACACAGGCGATTGGAAACAGGTTGTATAAGGTTAACAGGAAGATTAACTGTTCTGTTATCAGATTCAAATATAAGCTGTGGGACAGATATATGAGTGATAATAATTCGGGAATGGGAGTAGTGGAAGTAATTCTTATTATTCTTGTTCTGGTAGGGCTTGTTATCATATTTAAGAGCAAACTAACTACTATAGTTAACAAAATATTTAATAGTATAACTACGAAAGTAAATAATGTGTAGATTGCCAAGAGGTGGAGATGTGAAAAGGTGTAAGGGAAGTATCACGATATTTCTGACACTTATTTTGATGGTAATGTTTATGCTTATTTGTGGCGTTCTTGAATCCGCAAGAGTAACGTCAGCGGCTGCGAGAGCGAAAAGCATTACATACATGTCTCTTGATTCCTGTTTTGCTCTATATGCAAGAGAAATATTTGAAGATTATGGAATTATGATGTTGTATTCTGATAAGGAAGAATTAACGAAAAGCATTTTAGAAGTGGGTAACCGCAATTGCTATAGAGCAAAACATGATGGAAAATATTGTGCAGACATATATCATATGAAGGTGGATAAAACAGATGTTATAAATATAAAACACATATCAGACAGAAATGGAGAATTGTTTGCGGGTCAGATATGTGATTATATGAAGATGAAGATACCGGAGGATGCTCTGAATGCCCTTGTTAGTAAGAATGAAAATATAAAGCAGGGAGAAGAGACAGGTAAAGAGTTCGAATCTATCAATGAGTGTAACAAACAGATGGAAAAGCTCGAGCAGGAGCTTATCATGATGAAGAAATATTGCGTATATTATAGTGATGTTACGGGTGAACCGGTTGTTCTTATTAACAATATGATTGTTAATGGTACGGCATCGTATGGGAGTTATGTGTCATGGTATGATGAGGTTAATGAGTATCTTCAGAAAATAATTTCCTATGGAGATGAAGTAGAAAAAATAAGTAGTACAGCATTAATAAAGGTTAATAAAAGTATTAAAGAACTTGAGGCAGATAAAAATAAATACAGCAAAGATGTGTATGATTCCATGATGGATGAGCTTGTACATATAAGGGACAGTGTTGATATTACAGCAACTGATAAATATAAAGTTGTGGAGTGCAGTGATAAAGCATCAGAATACGCAGTAATTCTTAATAATATTAATAATGGTGTTTTAAAATATAAGGCTTCTGAATTTAAAGACACAAAGTATCTGGACGAAGTATTGGACGATTGTAAATTGTTTAAGAAAGAAGGCGTGGATGTCAGTATACAATATTCTGATGAAAAAGATGAAGTACAGGACAATATGTATGAGAGCGGGGTGCGGTCTTTTATTGAAAAAGGCATACTTTCAGCAGTAATAAAGGATACTTCTGCCTTATCAGGTAAAAGTTTATTATCTAAGGCAGCATTGCCATCAGCAAATGAATATAATAAGTCGGCGAAATGGAAAGGCTGGTCCGGAGTAAGGCTTACAGCCAATAGAACATTATTGTCTGAGTATGTATTGCAGCACTTTGGTAATTACATTAATTCTAAAGAAGGTGAGATTGACTATGAAGCTGAATATGTAATAGCCGGAGGAGACAGTGACAGGGAAAATCTTAAGAATGTAGCTGAAAGAATAATTGCAATAAGGTCCGGATTTAATTTTGTTTCGTTATTAAAAGATAATGAAAAGAGAAATGAAGCTTATGGGGCAGCATTGTCTATAGCGGGTGCTACAGGTATACCGGCTATAGTACGGATTGTGCAGTTTGGAATAATGTTTGCATGGTCATCAGGAGAAGCAGTAGTAGATACGAGAAATATTATGGGTGGAAAAAAGGTAGCACTTATAAAAAGTAAGAATGAGTGGAATCTTTCGCTGGCATCGCTTATCAGTATGAATATTGTCGACAGGGATAGTGATGATGAGAATGGTATAGGTTATGAAGACTATCTTAGAACAATGCTTTATGTGACAAATAAGGCTGATGTTTCTTACAGAATTATGGATTTAATTCAGTTGAATGTGCGTAAGAAATATAATTCGGAATTTCTTATAAACAAGTGTATTGTATCTGCAGATGTGAGATGTACATTTGGAATCGGCAGAGTGTTTGGAGGTGTTATACCGGGGTACGGCATTGGAGACAGTGGGAAATATGCCCTGGAAGTCAGGGGAGCATTTGAATATTAAAAGGGGGACGGACAAAGATGCTTTTTGTGTATGAAAATAAAATAAAAAAAGGTTCTCTTCAGGTGTGCCATGTTAATTCAAAGAATATGGCAGCGGTATTCAGGCAAAGAGCATCTTTGTCTGTTCCTCTAGGGGATGTTGATGGAAGTATGACTGTAGAGGCGGCAATGGTATTTCCTATATTTTTATTCGCAGTTTTCAGTATTATGGAGTTTTTCTGCGTGCTGAGTTTTCAAAATGATATGCAGATTAGTATGAATAAAGCCGCTGTGAGTGTTGCGGATATGAGGTATGCCATAGAAATTGGTGAAGAAGACGAACCGGTATATTCGGCTGCTACTGCTACATATGTGTATTGTGAAGTTATGAATAGTGCGATGAGAAAGAGAGCAGATGAGAAATCAGGAATTGTCGGTGGCAGTGCAGGAATATCATTTATCCGCAGTGATTTTTCGAAGGAAAATCTGTATATGGATATGGAGGCGGATTATATCTGGAAAATACCATTTTATAATCGATTAGTCGCATTTAATCAAAGATGTACATTCGCTCCGTGGACAGGAAAAAGTATAAAATATAATGGGTATGATGGGGAACGCAGGTGTGTGTATGTTACAAAGACGGGCAGAGTATATCACCTGAAAGAAGATTGTACATATCTGAGGATGTCTATTAAGAAAGTGAAATATAGTGGAGTTGGAACACTCAGGAATGAAAGTGGAGGTAAATATAAACCTTGTGAGGTGTGTTGCCGTGAAGGGGTTAAAAAATCCGGTGCGATATATATTACTGATTATGGAGACAGATATCATGTGAGGAAGGAGTGTAAAACTTTACTCCGGTATATACAGAGTATAGATATATCGGAGGTGGGGAGACGAACTCCCTGTACAAAGTGTGGTGTAACAGATGATAGTGATTAATAATGTATTTCTTGCATTATGTTCTTATACGGATATCAGGTGCAGGAAAATAGGGTTGAGACCATGTATTGTTTTTGCAATTATATATATATTGTATCAGTCGGCAAATAATAGCGACTTGTGGTGGACTATGGGGGTTGTTCCCGGAATTGTGCTTGTGTTACTGGCATTGGTATCAGGGCAGAAGATAGGTTATGGAGATGGAATAATGATGATTGTATCGGGAATAGGGCTTGGGTTTACAAAAAGTATGGATATTTGTCTTGTTGCGGTTACATTAGCAGCAATTACGGCGGTAATTTTGGTTGTATCTAAGAAGAAAAAGTTAAATGACAATATTCCTTTTGCACCATTTTTGTTATTAGGCAATATCGTTATTATGTGTGGAGGATTAGTTTAATTATGAAATGGGGATAACTATGGATAAAGATGTGAGAAATGGTGGATATTTTACAGTGGAGATGAGCATGCTCATGCCATTTATAATAATAATTATATTTTCGGTAATATATATGTGTGTTTTCTATCACGACAGAATAGTTACAAAGGCTGAAATGTATGCATTGGCAGTTGAAAGACAGGCAGAAAACACAAAAACTTTTAATGCTGACATTGTTAAGAGAAGAATAAGCAAATTGTTAATTATGGGACGTCTGAATAATGTTGTGTATGGATATGATAAAAATAATCTTGAACTTGCAGCAAATCTTGTGTGTGATATACCGGACATTATGGGAGGGATAAAGAAAAGTTATATAAAAATTAGTATATCAGGAATGGATAGAAGAAAAAGAATTATGAAATATAAGATTGGAAAAGATATTGCACATACATTAAAGCCTTAATGTAATAGAAAATATTGTACAGACAAGAGGATGGAGGGGTGTTCAGTGAATGTGAGATACAAAAGTGAGCCGGGACATAATTATGTTATTGTGTCGGAGGAAAATGAAGTGGGGGATATAGGATACAGATGCAGGATGTTAGAAGAAAACAGGATAGAATATTTTAGTGAATTACATATAGAATATATAGATAATGTACCGGAATATTATTATGACATAACATCGATGCAGTCTCTCAAGGATATGTATAAAGGTAGAAAAGTAACTTATGAAGATGTTAAACATATTGTGGAGAGTGTAAAAAAAATATGCATTGTTTGTGAGGAATATCTGCTTAAAATAGATGAAATATTATTTGAACCTGAATTCATATACATTAATCCTACAACATTGCGTTCAAAATTCTGTTATTATCCGGGAAATAAACATACCCTGAAAGAGGGAATAATTAATCTGTGCAGATTTTTTATGGATGTGGTAGAGCATAATGACAGAAAAAGTGTGGAATATGTATATGAATTGTACTGTGAATGTGTAAAAGATGATTTTGTAGTAGATAATTGGGTAAATACAGGTGTAGGCAGCAATGTTTCTGATGTATTAGAAGAAGCATATGATGAGGAAAGCCGGGGTATGATACAGGAGACCGACAGTTATAGTTATGAGAAGAACAAGAAAGTGAGTATAATTAACGGTTTTGGCGTGTATAGTAATATTATTGTCATAATGGTTATTGTTATAATGTTTATTGTTATGTTACCCGTAATTATCATAACAAGATTTTGTGCGGATATTAATTGGTATGGAGCAGTAGGATTGGGAGTTTTGTGTGGTATAGTTGCCTCATGTGCAGTCTGTAAATATATGATTTCACATAAGGCTTCATCAGATAAAGATGCTCATAATATACCGGCTGAAGAGTCAGTTGATAATAAAAACTCAGACGAAACTGATTTAGATATGTATGCGAATGGAAATGCTGAATATTGTGGGGAAAGTCAGGAAACAGTTTTGATGGCATTTGGAAGTGATGAGAGGAACTATTTGCTATGCAAAAGTACGGGGATGTGTTATCAGGTTGTTGTATTTCCGTATTTTGTAGGAACAATGAAAGAAAGGAATGATTTATTGCCGGAGTCGGATAAAGTAAGCAGGATTCATGCAAGAATCATAAAAGAGAAGGATGAAATAATGCTGGAAGATATGAACTCGAAGAATGGAACATTTGTTAACGGCAGCAGGCTTGAGCCATATGAAAAGAGAATAATAAAGAATGGAGATGTAATTGGATTTGCTGATGTTGAATATGTTATGCAATCAGATATTTAGCCGGTTCGATATGAATTGACAGAAATATTTAGAAGTGCTAATGTATAAGCCTATGAGTTATGTGCATTACATATAAAATGAGGTGATATATGATTTTTAATGATATAGTCAGAAGTATTTCTGAGTCGGGATACATGGCAATGAACAGTAATCTTATTAATATGGCTGTTTTTTCCAAGACTTTTGATAAAGTTGCAGACGTAGTTCTGGTTGTGGTAAACAGCAATATGACATATAATAAAGAACAGCTTGAATCTATAGCATTTCAGATAGAAAGAAAATTTCTGTTAAAAGGAAGCATGAAAGTTAATATTCAGTATGTAGTTATGACTGACAATATTGACAGGGACAAAGACATGTGCACATGTGGGAATGCAAGTGTATGGTTTGCAGATCTATTAGCTAATCGTATTATATCATTTGAAAATTTCAATGATGAATTCAAAGATTTGTATTCAAAACTGGATGACACTCTGGCTATGGAATCCGGAAGGGAAATCAGAGAAAGTAAAAAAGTTGATTTAAGAAAAATTCCGTTTGTGACTATAGGATTGTTTGTGGTAAATATGATTGTATTTTTACTAGTGGAGTTAAATGGTTCGTCATACGACACTGAATATATGTTGAAATGCGGTGCAGCGGATTGGAAACTTATTTTCAGAGAACATGAGTATTACCGTCTGGTGACATGTATGTTCCTTCATTTTGGAATATCCCATATTGCGAATAATATGTTTTCTCTTCTTATTGTAGGAAAAGATGTGGAGAAGATATATGGCAGGGTCAGAATGCTTATAATATATTTTGTAAGTGGAATAGGAGCAAGTCTTGTATCAGCATACGTTAATATGGTTCAGGGACAGGAAGTAGTGTCAGCAGGTGCGTCGGGTGCAATATTTGGAATAATAGGCGCAGTGGTGATTGGAAGTCTGTTTGAGTCAGGAGAACAGGTCAGAAATGTCAGAAGAGTTTTTATTCTTATACTTATAATGGCATTGTGTGGAAGCGGGCATGTTGATAATGCGGCACATGCAGGAGGATTTTTAGTCGGTGTTGCTGTATCGTTTATAATTATGCTTATAATGAATCGTAAGAGAGCCGGAATGGAGGAAGAGCATGAACGTTAATATATACTATGGAGGAAGAGGTCTTATAGAGGACCCTACAATATATGTAGTTGAAAAAATTGAAGAGGTATTAAGAGAACTTCGTGTTAATGTTACAAGATATAATCTGTTTGAACTTAAGAATTCAATTACGACATTACCACAGACGTTAAAAGAGGCAGACGGAATAGTTCTTGCAGTGAGTGTTGAATGGAAAGGAATCGGAGGACTTATGCAGGAATTTTTAGATGCATGCTGGCTCTATGGTGATAAGAATAAGATTAAGACTCTTTATATGTCACCTGTAGTTGTAGCAACTACTTATGGTGAGAAAGAAGCATTATTAGACCTCAGAAGTTCATGGGAATTGTTAGGAGGATTGCCATGTTCCGGAATTTCGACATATGTTGAAGATGGTGTTGAATTCGAGATGAACAGAGATTATGCTGACATAATAGAGAAAAAAGCTGAGAATATATATAGAACTATTTCCCAGAAAAAGAAATCTCTTCCAAGCAGTAATTATGCTATAAAGCAAAATCTTATTAAAGACTCTATGAATCTTACACCGCAGGAAAGTGAGCAGTTGTCTAAGTATGTTTCAGATGATATATATGTAAAGAAACAAAAAGAAGATATTGAAGAACTTACCAATATGTTTAAGGACATTTTGTCGCAGAATGGCGGGGATGTGAAATATGATTTTGTAGATGAGTTCAAATCAAAGTTCAGACCACAGGAAAGTATAAATGTTGTATATGCGTTTGTTATTGAAGATAAAAACAGAACACTTATATTAGATATAAATAATGATGAGTTAGATTGCAGATATGGAGATTGTGAAGATGCAGATGTAACGGGAAGACTTAACCATGAGGTTATGGCAAATATAGTTCAGGGAAGGTCAACTTTCCAGAAAGCATTTATGACGGGAGAGATGACAGCGAAAGGCAATTTTAATACTCTCAGGCTTCTTGATCAGATTTTTGCATTCTCAGGGTAACAGACATAGAAGTACCGGTTCCGGGTATGGATGATACGGATAATGAACCGTTATGGGCATCAATTATTCGTTTGCAGATAGGCAGTCCTAATCCGGAGCCGTTTTTTTTGTATGATACAAGCGGCAAAAATATTTCTTTTAATTGTTCGTCAGTTATTCCGCAGCCGTTATCATTTATTACAATTGTAATAAGGTTGTTTTGGGACGACATGGAAATGTTAATTCTGCCATTTTGTGTGGGAACGATTGCTTCAGAGGCATTTTTAATAAGATTTATAAAAGCCTGACGAAGTTTGACAGAGTCACCTGATATGACGGAATTGTGGGCAGTGTTATTGAAAGTATATTTTATGTGACTATAAATAGGAGAGATAGAAAAGGAAGAAAGAATTGAATGTAATAACGCATCTATATCGACGTTATCCTCTTTGATGACTTTACGGTGATTAAAAGAAGTAATTTCTGAAACCATATTAACCATATGACGTACATCGGTTTTGGTGGAGTCCCAATATTTGAAGTCTTTCACCTCGGGATGACTTGATTCTATAATCTGAAGCGAACTGTACACAAGGGTTACGGCATTTCCGAATTCGTGATTGATTTTTCGTAACATCAGATTATATGTATTATCAAGTTCGTCCAGTTGTTCGGACAGTTCCGGATATTGATTTTTAATGTTGTTAATAATGTTTTGCGACGACATGGAGCAGTTCTTTCCTTTCAAATCTATATTATATTCTTATCACTATGATAAATTTTAGTTAATTATAAATCATAGTCTAACATTTTAAGATAAAATGTCAAATAAAATAGTAATACAAAAAACGCCAAAATGTGCAACGCGTCAGAAAATGATTGAAAAAATATAATTAAGAGTTTAGGATAGTTATAGATGACGTTGTTTGTTTGGAAGCGAAAGCAAATGGCTGTTTATGGCATAAGGCAAATTAATTATGCAGATTTGACTTTGCCGGTTCAATATAATTGATAATTCGCTTCAGAAATGGAGATTAATATGAAAGACGATAATTGTATATTTTGCAAACTTGCTAATGGAGATATCCCAACAAATACACTTTATGAGGATGACCTGTTCAGGGTAATATTTGATATGTCCCCTGCAACTAAAGGACATGCACTTATTATTCCTAAAAATCATTACAGGAATATATATGACATTGATTCAGATGTTGCATCTAAAGTATTCCCACTTGCCTCTAAGCTTGCAAAAGTTATGACTGATACTTTTGGTGCGGATGGATTTAATGTTGTGCAGAATAATGAAGAGATTGCAGGACAGAGTGTGTTCCATTTTCATATGCATCTGATTCCGAGATATAAAGGGGACAATGCTATTAAGTTGTGGACACCGGGAGAGTCAGACCAGGAAGAACTGGCAAAGATGGCAGAAGAGATTCGAAATAATTTATAGGATTAAAAACTCAGACTTCCCACAGCGGTAAGTCTGAGTTAAAAAACTGATTTATTTTTTTCTACAACTTTCTATGAGATTCAATATTATATCTACAGCATTTGTGCTATCAGAAGCAGACATTGCATTTATATATTTTTCTTTATCAGAAAATAATTTATCAATTGTACTTAACATTTTTTCATCTGTTATATCTTCTTCTTCAAGAACTTCACAAAATCCCTGTTTTTTAAATGACTTTGCGTTGAGAATCTGATCACCTCTGCTTGCTCTTGCAGAAAGAGGAATAAGCAGTGAAGGTTTCTTAAGAGCAGCTATTTCACAAATGGCATTGGCACCGGCTCTTGATATAACGATATCAGCCATTGCGAATAAATCTTTTAATTCGTCCTTGATGTATTCATACTGACGATAGCCTGCCATGTCGTTTAAGGAAGTATCAATCTTACCTTTACCACAAAGATGAACAACCTGATATTTTTTGAGAAGTTCAGGAAGTACAGCTCTTACGGCATTATTGACTGCCACAGCTCCAAGACTTCCACCGATAATCATAATTACAGGTTTGTCGTTTGTGAAGCCACAGAAAGCTCTGCCTTTATCTGCATTTCCGGACAAAAGTTCGCTTCTTATAGGACAACCTGATAACACAGATTTTCCTTTTGGAAGATAGTCAGCAGTTTCAGGAAAGTTGTGACACACTTTTGTAGCGGATGGAATCGCAAGTTTGTTGGCAAGTCCCGGTGTCATATCTGATTCGTGTATTATAACAGGAACTTTGTACTTTCTTGCTGCTAAGACGACCGGTACGGATACAAAGCCTCCTTTTGAAAATACAATATCAGGCCTGTATTTTTTAATATATTTTTTAGCTTCAGAGTATCCTTTTAATACACGGAATGGATCCGTAAAATTTTTTGCAGACATATAACGTCTGAGTTTGCCTGAAGAAATTCCAACATAAGGAATACCGATTTCTTCTATAAGCTTTTTCTCGATTCCATCATATGAACCAATATATTTTATTTCGTATCCAAGTTTTTTAAGTCCGGGAATTAAGGCAATATTAGGGGTGACGTGTCCGGCTGTTCCGCCGCCTGTTAAAATAATCTTTTTCATAAATAAAGCAGACCTTTCGTATGGATTTTTAATAGATTGATGGTAACTGTTCAGAGCCAGCCTCTAAATACTAAGCATTTTCTTCTAAATATTTTTTGATTGCTTTGGCAAGCTGGTCAGGACAGGAAGTACCCTTTCCGTTACAATTGATATTTTCAAGTTTACTTATGGCTTCATGTACATCCATTCCTTCAACAAGTGAAGAAATTCCCTGAAGATTACCGTTACATCCGCCTACGAATGAAACATTATGTAATAAACCATTATTAACTTCGAAATTAATTTCTCTTGAGCAGGTTCCATGTGTTTTGTAATTCATATTAAAATTCCTCCTAAAATATGCATGTTGAAATATGCAATAAATGTAAAAATTTGTTGTACGATTGTTTTAGAAAAAAACATAAGAATATGTTATCCTAACCAAGTAGTAAATATACAACGAAAGGAATGAAAAGGGAAGAGGAAATGAAACAAATAGGTGAATTAATTTCAGAATTTATTACACAGGGTAAAGGCATATATCTGATGGCGTGGTTCTTTCTGACAGGTTTTGTGATTGATGTCATGCTGTTTAAAAACATTTTATATATTACGTCGGAGTGTGCTGATATACGACATTCATCTGCAAAAATTATAAAACATTTGTGGATGAAGTATGAGGGATTTGAAAAGACACGTCAGCATGTGAATAATACCGGTATTTTTGTGGATAAATACATATTCGGATGGAAAATATGTGGAATACCGGTACGGTTATTAACAAGAATAGAAAAAGTTATGGCATTATCATGTATTTATGCCGGAATTGCGTTTGGAATGTATTCGTATATGGCTACTGTAAGCACGATAAGAACCGTTATATATGTGGGTGGAGGTATGCTCATGTATATGGGACTTATTATGTGGAGAGATGTTCTTGGACTGAATGAAAAATTCGAACATATGAAGGTGTGTGTTACATACGCATTAGAATCCATGTATGCGAAAACTAATGTTGTATCTGTAATTGGAGAAAATATCCAGGGTGGAGAATCACAGAAAAACATAAATGAAAATAAACAGGAAAACAGGCAGAATGTTAAAACCAACACAAATAAGAAAGTAAATATAACGGCTTTTAGAAATGACAGGAATGAAAAAAATGCTGCTTCGCAAATATCTGTTTCAGAAGAGGAAGAGATTATTAAAGAAGTACTGGATGAATTTTTGGTTTAAAAAACCTTGCATATCAAGGGTTTAGGTACTATAATGTTGAGTATTAGCGAAAAAAAGGAGAGTGTCTAAAGATGGCAAAAGTAACATTTGATTATTCAAAGGCTGCAGGATTTATTTCAGAAGAAGAAATAAGTAATATGCAGGGTATCGTAAACACAGCAAAAGAAACATTAGTAAATAAGACAGGTGCAGGAAATGATTTCCTCGGATGGATTGATTTACCTGTTGATTATGATAAAGAAGAGTTTGCTAGAATTAAAAAGGCTGCGGAGAAGATTCAGAGTGATTCGGATATTCTTCTTGTAATTGGTATTGGTGGTTCTTATCTTGGAGCAAGAGCTGCAGTTGAGTTCTTAAGACATAGTTTCTATAACAATCAGGACAAGGCTGACAGAAAAACACCTGAGATTTATTATGTAGGTAACAGCATAAGTGGAACATATATTAAGCATCTTGCTGATATCGTTAAGGGAAAAGATTTTTCTATCAATATGATTTCTAAGTCAGGTACAACAACAGAGCCTGCAATCGCTTTCAGAGTATTTAAGAAAATGCTTATTGAAAAATACGGCAAAGAAGAGGCTGCTAAGAGAATATATGCAACTACAGATAAAGAGAAAGGTTCGTTAAAGAATCTTGCAGATGCAGAAGGATATGAGACATTCGTAGTTCCTGATGATGTAGGAGGACGTTTCTCAGTGCTTACAGCAGTAGGACTTCTTCCAATTGCAGTTAGCGGAGCAGATATAGATAAACTTATGGAGGGTGCTGCATCAGGACGTGAGTTAGCACTTAATTCTGAGTTTGCAGAAAATGATGCTTTAAAATATGCAACAATCAGAAACATTCTTCACAGAAAAGGAAAATCAGTTGAAATTCTTGCTAACTATGAGCCAAGTGTACACTATGTATCAGAGTGGTGGAAACAGCTTTACGGTGAGAGTGAAGGAAAAGACCAGAAAGGTATCTTCCCTGCATCAGTAGACCTTACAACAGACCTTCATTCAATGGGTCAGTTTATTCAGGATGGTTCAAGAATAATGTTCGAGACGGTTATTGATGTTGAAACACCAAAATGTACTTTCGAGCTTGAGAAAGAAGAGGTTGACCTTGACGGATTAAATTATCTTGCAGGAAAGAGCATTGATTTCATTAACAAGAGTGCAATGAACGGAACAATTCTTGCTCATACAGATGGTAATGTGCCTAACCTTATGGTAAAAGTACCTGAGCAGAATGAGTTTTATCTTGGACAGTTATTCTATTTCTTTGAATTTGCGTGCGGAGTAAGCGGATACATTTCAGGTGTTAATCCATTTAACCAGCCTGGTGTAGAAAGCTACAAGAAGAATATGTTTGCATTACTTGGCAAACCTGGATTTGAGAAACAGAGAGAAGAATTACTTAAAAGAATATAATTTGGAAGGTATAGACGATGAAAACACAGTATAATCCTAAGAAAATAGAGAAAAAATGGCAGAAATACTGGGAAGAAAACGAGACTTTCAAAACAGATGTATGGGATTTTTCAAAGCCAAAATATTATGCGCTTGATATGTTTCCATACCCATCAGGAGTAGGACTTCATGCAGGACACCCTGAGGGATACACAGCTACAGATATTATGTCAAGAATGAAAAGGATGCAGGGCTATAATGTTCTTCATCCTATGGGTTATGACTCATTTGGACTTCCTGCTGAGCAGTATGCCGTAAATACAGGAAACCATCCAAATGGATTTACCCAGGAAAATATTAAAACATTTTCAAAGCAGCTTAAAGAACTTGGATTTGATTATGACTGGTCTAAGATGGTTGCAACAAGTGACCCTGAATTCTACAAATGGACACAGTGGATATTCAAGAAGTTATATGAAGCAGGGTATGCAAAATATATAGACATGCCTGTTAACTGGTGTGAGGAACTTGGAACAGTTCTTTCTAATGATGAAGTTATCGATGGAAAGAGTGAGCGAGGCGGATACCCTGTTGTAAGAAAGAATATGAAGCAGTGGGTTATTGACCAGGCAGCTTTTGCAGAGAAATTGTTAGACGGACTTGAAGAAATTGACTGGCCTGAGTCTACTAAGGAGATTCAGCGTAACTGGATTGGTAAGAGTACAGGTGTTGAGGTCGATTTTAAGATAGTCGGCGGTGGAGATTTTTCAATATTTACAACATGTATTGAGACAATATACGGAATCACGTTCATGGTTCTTGCTCCTGACGGAGATATAGTGAAAGGTCTTATGGACAGAGTCGAGAATAAAGAAGAAGTTCAGGCATACATAGATGAGACTGTTAAAAAGAGTGATATGGACCGTACTGAGCTTAATAAGACAAAATCAGGATGCTGCCTTAAAGGAATATATGCAGTAAACCCTGTTAATGGAAAAGAAGTTCCTGTATTTATCGGTGACTTTGTACTTGCAAGTTATGGTACAGGAGCGGTTATGGCTGTTCCTAGTCATGACCAGAGGGATTTTGAGTACGCACAGGTTCATAACATACCTATGATTCAGGTAATAGACGGAGCTGACGTATCCGAGAAAGCATTTGAGAAGCAGGATTATCTTGGTAAAGGATGCCGACTTCTTAATTCAGAGGAATTCACAGGACTTACAGTTGAGGAAGCTAAAGAGGCTATTACAACCAAACTTGAAGGAATGGGAGTGGCAAGAAGAAAAGTCAACTACCGTTTCCGTGAGTGGATATTTGCACGTCAGAGATATTGGGGTGAGCCTGTTCCTTGTGTATATAAAGAGGATGGTTCAATATATTTCCTTCCTGATGATGAGCTTCCACTCGTTCTTCCAGAGCTTGAAGATTACAAAGGCAAGAACGGAAAAGCACCACTTGAAAATGCAACAGAGTGGAAGAAATATGACAGAAATGGTGTGAAGGGAACACGTGAGACTTCTACTATGCCGGGTTCAGCAGGTTCATCATGGTACTATATGAGATATATAGACCCACATAATGATAAAGAATTTGCCAATCAGGAGCTTTTGAAGCACTGGTTACCTGTAGATTTGTATGTCGGAGGTCCGGAACATGCAGTAGGACATCTTATGTACTCAAGAATATGGAACAGATTCCTTTACGATGAAGGTTTATCACCGGTTAAGGAGCCTTTCAAGAAACTTGTTCATCAGGGTATGATTCTTGGTTCCAATGGAATTAAGATGGGTAAGAGATTCCCTGAATTCGTAGTAAATCCAAGTGATGTTGTTGAGGAATACGGAGCAGATACACTTCGCCTGTATGAGATGTTCATGGGACCACTTGAGGTATCTAAGCCATGGAATGACAATAATGTACAGGGAGCAAGACGTTTCATAACAAGAGTATGGAATTTCTTTACTGACGAAGAAAATATTACTGAAGAATCAGGCGGAACGCTTGAGAAGCTGTATCACCAGACAGTTAAGAAAGTCACAAATGACTTTGAGTCTCTTGGTTATAATACAGCAATCAGCCAGATGATGATATTTGTAAATGAAGTATATAAAGTAGGAAAATGTCCTAGAGAGTATGCAGAAGGTCTTATTAAGATGCTTTCATGTATATGTCCTCATGTTGGTGAAGAGATATGGCAGATATTAGGCCATGACAATACTATTGCTTTTGAACCATGGCCAACATATGATGAAGCAAAATGTGTTGAGAATTCAGTTGAGATAGCAGTTCAGATTAATGGTAAGACAAAAGCAACACTCGGAATTAACAAAGATGATCCTAAAGATGAAGTAATTGCCAAAGCAAAAGAAACAATTGCTGACAAACTTACAGGAAATGTTATAAAAGAAATCTATGTACCGGGAAGAATTGTTAACATTGTAATGAAATAAGCAGGATTATGTAGGTGAAAGACCTTTATATGCCTGCATCATAAAAACTGAATATTGATATGTAATGAGAGTACAGCAATTGGAAAATAGTTGCTGTGCTCTTTTTTAAAGCCACTTTCTATGATGATTATCTTATGATATAATTATAGTTGATACATTGGTAATAATATCGAAATAGAAAACTTGAAAACTTGAACATTTGGACTAATTTGGGAAATGAGGAAAATCATGTCAAAACAATATTGGAAAGCCGGTAATATGGTATATCCTGTTCCTGCGGTTATGGTCAGTTGCCAGAGAGATGGAGAAAAACCAAATATAATAACAGTTGCATGGTGCGGAACTATATGTACTTCACCGGCTATGTTATACATTTCTGTGAGACCTGAGAGATATTCTTATGATATAATTAAAGACAGTAAAGAGTTTGTTGTGAATCTTGTTACAAATAATCTTGTCAAAGCGACTGATTACTGTGGGGTGAAATCAGGAAGAGATGTTGACAAGTTTGCAGATACAGGACTTACTCCGTTAGAATCTAAATATGTAAAAGCACCGGGGATAGATGAAAGTCCTGTTAATATTGAGTGCAGGGTTAAGAAGATAGAGAAGCTCGGTTCACATCACATGTTTATCGCAGAGGTTGTGGGTGTTACAGTTGATGAAAAATATATGGATGAAAAAGGCAAATTCGAACTTTCCAAAGCAGGGCTTGTGGCGTATTCACATGGAGAATATTATGAGCTGGGCAAGAAAAAGGGAACATTCGGATATTCCGTAAGAAAGAAAAAAAGGAAGAGATGAGGTCATTATTTTAACCGGGTGTTAATAAAGTATATGGATTGGAGGATGTGTATGAGAATAAGCTATATTTCAATAGATAATTTTAAGTCAGTCCGTCACATGGAGGTGAAGGATGTAGAAAATGCATTTATCCTTGTCGGAAGGAATAATACCGGTAAAACAGTTGTGTTAGATGCAATCAGGGCAGTTGCCGGCAATTATGATGTTGGAACTGATAATTTTAATACTAAAGGAAAAAATGTAGAGATAAAAATTATTCTTGATATAGAGGAAGAAGAATTATATCAGATGAACCAGAGTGGTCTTGTTTCAAAATACAAGCAGTATGATTTGTGGTATAACGAATTCTGTTCAAGGCTTCCTTCCTTTAAGGATGGCAAACTTACATTTACATGCATTATTACGCCTGATGGCAAGAAGAAATATTATGATGGCGTTAAGAAAAATAATTCTTATATACCACAGATATTTCCTAAAGTATATTTTATAGATAACCAGCGTAATATTAAAGAATTTGAGGATGAACTTCTAAGGGTGCAGGGCAATGAAGAACTTGATAATCTTAAGAATCACAGATGCATGTTTGACAAATCAAGAAAATGCAATAACTGTTTTGAATGCATAGGCGTGATTAATAAGAAAACACCTGAGGAGCTATCGATAACCGAGACAGTGAAACTTATGCAGCATAAAATGTTTAATATGAAGCTTGATAAGTTTGCTGATGTGGTGAATCAGTGCTTTAAGAAAAATGGTTCACGTTCACAGACCGTCAAATATGAGATGAGATATGATGCAGAGGAATTATTCAAAATACATACAGTGGTTTACAACGAGGACAGGGATGTCGAAGGCGAGATAGATACTATGAGTGCAGGTCTTAAAAGTATATATCTTCTTTCGCTTATTGAGACATATATACAGGAGAACAGTAAGATGCCATGCATAGTTATGATAGAGGACCCTGAAAGTTATCTTCATCCACAGCTTCAGAAGTCAGCAAGTGAAATACTATACAGGCTGTCTAAGAAGAATCAGGTTATTTTCTCAACACATTCACCTAATATGTTATTTAATTTTTCTTCTAAGCAGATTAAGCAGGTTGCACTTGATGAAGATTATTACACTATAGTAAATGAAGATACAGATATAGATGAGATTCTTGACGACCTTGGATATACGGCAAATGATTTGATGAACGTAAGTTTTGTATTTATCGTTGAGGGCAAGCAGGACAGTAACAGACTTCCATTGCTGCTCGAAAAATATTATTCAGAAATATACGATGAAAATGGAATGCTCCAGAGAGTATCTATAATTCCTACTAACAGTTGTACGAACATAAAGACTTATGCAAATCTTAAGTATATTAATAAACTTTATCTCAAAGACCAGTTTCTCATGATAAGAGACAGTGATGGTAAGAAACCTGAACACCTTGTAAAGCAGCTATGCAGTTATTATGGGCAGAGAGCTAAAGAGGATGTTGCAAATATTCCGAGGGTAACACCAAAAAATGTTCTTGTACTAAAGTATTATTCATTCGAAAACTATTTCTTAGACCCTAAGATTATGGCGAAGATTGGCGTTGTGAAATCAGAAGAAGATTTTTATAATATACTATGGAGAAAATATAAGGATTATCTTTATAAACTTCCAAGCTTTAAGCGAATGTGCAGAATTAAGAATGTCAGAATTAACAGGAAAGAAGATCTTAAGGCGAATATGGAAAATATAAAAATATTTGTCAGAGGACATAACCTGTTTGACATTTTCTATAGCCGGTACAGAAATGATGCACAGACTGAAATATTAAAGAAATATATAGACGTGGCACCAAGAGAAAATTTTTCTAACATACTTGATGCGATAGATTCGTTTGTATATTTTGAAAATCGAAAAAAGGATGAAAAGACAGATGGAATGGAAAAAGGGAAATAATATTGTTCTTATAGGAATGCCGGGAGTAGGCAAAAGTACAATAGGAGTTATACTGGCGAAAATTATAGGATACAGATTCGTTGATGCGGATATTGTTATTCAGGAACAGGAGGGCAGGCTTCTTAAAGACATTATAGAGCAGGAAGGTGTAGACGGATTTATAAGAATTGAAAACAGGGTTAACAGGAATCTTAATATCCGCAATGCTGTAATTGCAACGGGTGGAAGTGCCGTCTATGGAACCGGGGCGATGGAAAATTATAAAGAAACGGCAACGATAGTGTATCTTAAGCTTGATTATGATACGCTTAACGGAAGGCTCAGTGATATAAAAGGAAGAGGTGTCGTGTCAAAGGATGGTCAGACACTCAAAGATATTTATGATGAAAGAACCGTTATGTATGAGAAATATGCAGATATAGTGGTAGATGAAAAAGATATGAACGTTGAGGACACTATTGAAAAAATACTTTACAAAATGGAATGTTGTTGATACAATCAAGATTGTTACAAAAATGTTACAAATAGTTTAATTTTTTCAAGAGGTCTGTAATAATGTTTAGGCACAAAAAGTATAGAAAGAAAATCAGAATAACATATATAGCTTCAGCTATGGCTATAAGCTTTGGAATGATAATAGCATTTCCGTGGATACCGGCACAATCGGCAGTGGACACAAAAGATGGATATTATGTTGTAGAGCTTAATGGAAAGAAGATTGGTTCTGCAAAGAATGCGACAGAAGTACAGGATGCACTTAATAAAGCACGAACAAAGCTTAATAAGGAAAATGGTGGTATAACTTATGTAGAACAGGATGTTTCCGTAAAGGAACAGCACCGTATAACGGGAACAACTATGGACGAAAAATCCATGACCGATGCAATGTATAAAGTTCTTAAGAATGAAAAAAAACAGTCCGAAGATGAAAAAGAGCAGGCTTATGTAGTCAAAATAGATGATTACTCTGTCACTCTTGCAACAGAAGAAGAGGTTATAGAATTACTGAATTCTGTTAAATCAAAATATGATACAGATAATCAGTTTCAGATTGGACTGAAGAATGTAGAGAATAATGCATATTCTTATATGACGTGGGAGACATCCAGAGCCGAAAAAGCAGCTAAAGAGACAAGTATAGTTGCGTCGGCAGATGGTGATTCAGGTAATGCTGATTTGGCAGGTGAGACTGCAGATGAACAGCAAAATGTTTCTAAAGACGGAGTTAAGGATATAAGTTTTGTACAGGATATTCAGGTTATGGAAACTTATGTGGACAAGTCACAGGTTATGGATTTACAGTCGGCTGTTGATGATGTTACAAAGGATAAGGCTGAAAGTGAGATATATACTGTAAGTGAAGGGGACTGCCTTTCTACGATAGCAGAGAAATATCACCTTTATATGGCTGAAATCCTTGCAATGAATCCGGGACTTACGGCTGATTCGCTGATTGGTATAGGAGACCAGATTAAGGTTACAGTACCTAAGCCTGAACTGTCAGTAGTAGTTACAGAACAAAAGACGTATCAGGAGACATATAATGCTGATGTACAGTATGTGTATAATGATAGTAAATATACTACAGAGGAAAATGTTTTATCAGAAGGTAATCAGGGTATAAGAAATGTAGTTGCTGATGTGACATATGAAGACGGAGCGGAAAAGTCAAGAAATATAATTAGTGAAACTGTTGTGCAGGAAGCAAGTCCAAAGGTTATAGAAAAGGGAACTATAGTGCCGCCTTCATATATAAAACCACTTGCAGGAGGAGTATTTACTTCGGGATTTGGAGCAAGATGGGGAACAACACATAAAGGTGTTGACTGGGCATGCCCTGTAGGTACGGCTATTAACGCATCATGTGGTGGAAGAGTGGTTATTGCCGGATGGGTAAGAGGTTATGGCTATTGCGTTGAAATAGCCCATTCAGATGGAAATCATACGAGATACGGACATTTAAGCCAGATACTTGTGTCTGTCGGAGATGTGGTAAGTCAGGGAGACAGAGTGGCTCTTAGTGGAAATACCGGAGACAGCACAGGACCACACGTACATTTTGAGATTATAGTTGGTGGTTCACAGGTTAATCCACTCGACATAATATAATAACTATTCAGAGCCATGCAAATTTACATTCTGCGAATGCATTTATGCATTCAGGCATGAATAGTTCAGAGCCAAGCTCGAAAAACAAGTTTTCTCGCTTCGGCGTATCCGCCGGATAGATTAATAAATAAAAAGGCTCATGTATGCAGGCATACGTCGCCTTTTTATTTATTAATCTGCCTGGCTCTGAACATTTGAAAAAAACAATTTACAAATTTAAGGATTGTGCTATAATCATATCTATATAGGATATAAGATTCTTATATCCTATATTTTTTTGTGAACTTACATTTATTTAGAATTTGACATATATATTTAATAGTGAATAATTTCGAGGTGCATAATGGAACGATACATTATTAAAGGTGGTACACCGCTTGTTGGAGAAGTTGGAATAAGTGGTGCCAAGAATGCGGCACTTGCAATTGTAGCTGCTGCTATTATGACTGATGATAAGGTTGTTATTGACAATCTGCCTGACGTAAGAGATATAAAAGTACTTTTGGAATCTATTGAGGAAATAGGTGCAAAGATTAATAGAATAAGCGAAAACTGTGTTGAAATATATGGAGGAACAATCAATTCAGTAAGAGTTGATTATGAGTATATTAAGAAGATACGGGCTTCTTACTATCTTTTGGGAGCATTACTTGGAAGATTTCATAATGCTGAAGTAGCATTACCGGGTGGATGTAACATAGGAAGCAGACCGATAGACCAGCATATTAAAGGATTTAAAGCACTTGGAGCAGAAGTTGAGATTGAGCATGGTATGATTATGACAAGTGCAGAGAAACTTGTCGGCAATCACATTTATATGGATGTTGTGTCTGTAGGTGCAAGTATTAATGTCATGCTTGCTGCAGCTATGGCAGAAGGTAATACTATTATCGAGAATGCGGCAAAAGAGCCACATGTTGTAGATGTTGCCAATATGCTTAACAGTATGGGTGCCAATATTAAAGGTGCAGGAACAGATGTTATAAGAATAAAGGGTGTACCAAAGCTTCATGGTACAGAGTATTCGGTTATACCAGACCAGATTGAGGCAGGAACATTTATGTTTGCGGCAGCAGCTACAAAAGGAGATATTTTTGTTAAGAACGTTATTCCGAAGCATCTTGAAGCGACTACGGCAAAGCTTCTGGAGATTGGATGTACTATCGAAGAGTATGATGATGCTGTCAGGGTGATAGGTCCTGAAGTGCTTAAATGTACTCATGTAAAGACACTTCCATATCCGGGATTTCCTACAGATATGCAGCCACAGATAGCGGTTACACTTGCTTTATCACAGGGAATAAGTATAGTTACGGAGAGTATATTTGAGAACAGATTCAAATATGTAGATGAATTGTCAAGAATGGGTGCTAATATTAAAGTAGAGGGTAATACTGCTATTATTACGGGTGTTGATAAATTTACAGGAACACAGATAAGTGCGCCTGATTTAAGAGCAGGTGCAGCTTTAGTTATAGCGGGTCTTGCTGCAGACGGATTCACAACTATAGACGATATAGTATATATCCAGAGAGGATATGAGAAGTTTGAGGAAAAATTGAGATCTGTCGGAGCAAAGATTGAAAAAGTGTCTACAGACCATGATGAACAGAAATTCAAATTAAAAATAGGATAATAAAAAACATTGTTGACATCATTATATGAATGATGTATAGTAAACAACGACAATATATAAAATATTTCTCTTATTAAGAGTGGTGGAGATACAAGGATCTGTGAAACCACGGCAACCCCAACCATGTTGTATTGGAAGGTGCCAACCGGAGCGATAAGTCGATCAATAAGAGGATTTGATACCTTGATTTCAAGTCCGCTGTATGCGGACTTTTTTAATGCCAAGAAGGATAAAAGAAAGGAAAGTAAGATGGAAAAAAGATTGTTTACATCAGAATCAGTTACTGAAGGACATCCTGATAAAGTGTGTGACGCTATATCAGACGCAATATTAGATGCACTTATGGAGCAGGACCCAATGAGCCGTGTTGCATGTGAGACATGTACAACAACAGGTCTTGTGCTTGTAATGGGAGAGATTACATCAAAAGCTAATATTGATATACAGAAAATAGTAAGAGATACTGTTAAAGAGATAGGGTATGACAAGGCAGAATATGGATTTGACGGTAACACATGTGCTGTTATGGTTGCGTTAGATAAGCAGTCAACAGATATTGCAATGGGTGTTGATAAAGCACTTGAGGCAAAAGAAGAAACAATGACAGACGAAGAACTCGACGCAATCGGTGCCGGAGATCAGGGAATGATGTTCGGATATGCAACAAATGAGACAGAAGAATATATGCCATATCCAATAGCTCTTGCACACAGACTTGCTTTAAAACTTACAGAAGTACGCAAGAACGGAACATTAAAATATCTTCGTCCTGATGGAAAAACACAGGTGTCAGTGGAGTATGATGAGAATGGTAAACCAATTCACCTCAATGCAGTTGTTCTTTCAACACAGCATGACCCTGACGTAACACAGGAACAGATTCATGAGGATATTAAGAAATATGTATTTGAGCCGGTTCTTCCTAAAGAATTAATTGATGAAAATACAAAATATTTTATTAATCCTACAGGAAGATTTGTTATAGGCGGACCAAACGGTGACAGCGGACTTACAGGAAGAAAGATTATCGTAGACACATATGGCGGATATGCACGTCATGGCGGTGGAGCATTTTCCGGAAAAGACTGTACAAAGGTTGACCGTTCAGCAGCATATGCAGCAAGATATGTTGCCAAAAATATAGTAGCAGCAGGGCTTGCAGATAAATGTGAAATCCAGTTATCATATGCTATCGGTGTTGCATATCCAACATCAGTAATGGTTGATACATTTGGAACAGGAAAGATATCTGATGAAAAGCTTGTTGAGATTATTCGTGAAAACTTTGATTTAAGACCTGCAGGAATTATCAAGATGCTTGATTTAAGAAGACCAATCTACAAGCAGACTTCTGCATACGGACACTTTGGAAGAACAGATGTTAAACTTCCATGGGAAGAGCTTGATAAAGTAGAGTTGCTTAAGAAATATTTATAAATTGATGTGAATATAGGATATTTACGGTGTATACCTATCCGTTTCGTGATTGAAACGGATAGGTATATTTTTTGTGTCAGCAAAAAAATAAACCACCTGCTATGCAGGTGGTGGGAAAAATCTTTAGATATAAGCAAGAACTCCTGTGCTATGATACATGTGGGTCTGCAAAACCACAAATAAAAGCACAGGAGGTCCAAATAATGGACGTAAATAGTTTAGCCCATACAAAATGGGAATGCAAGTATCATATAGTTTTTGCACCAAAATACAGGAGGCAGGTTATCTACAAACAAATACGAGCGGATGTAGGGGAAATTCTTGGATCATTATGCAGAAGAAAAGGAATAGAAATTATAGAAGCAGAATGCTGTCCAGACCATATACATATGCTTGTACGAATTCCCCCTAAATATTCAGTATCAGAAATAGTAGGATATCTCAAAGGAAAAAGTTCACTCATGATATTTGAACGTCATGCAAATTTGAAATATAAATATGGGAACAGACATTTCTGGTGCCGTGGATATTATGTGGATACAGTGGGAAAGAATACTGCAAAGATTAAAGAGTATATTCAGAATCAGTTGAAAGAGGATTTACAGTATGATCAGATGTCGTTAGTAGAGTATATCGACCCGTTTACGGGTGAGCCAGTGAAGAAACACAATAAATAAAACGCTTGAAG
This sequence comes from Lachnospira sp. UBA2821, assembly GCA_002351535.1. Classification (GTDB taxonomy): domain Bacteria; phylum Bacillota; class Clostridia; order Lachnospirales; family Lachnospiraceae; genus UBA2821. The sequence goes on along the minus strand of DEGR01000056.1, from coordinate 21,417 downwards.
CGTAAGTAGGAAGTCAAAGCAAACCAGCAAGCTCCTTTTGGAGCTGCGCCGGTGTAAGGAAGCACTGAAAAAGCCCCTGTTAGGGGCTGCTGTAAATGTGGTGCAGTTGGCAGACTTCAGTGCGCCTTCCGGGCGCAAGCAGGTAATATCCCCTTATAGGGGGAGAACATGCCACCCGCATTAGCGGGTGGTCATGACTATCCCGGATTAAAAATTTATAGTTCAAATGTATATTTGATTTAGCACTTAAAAAACGGCTGGAACAATTTTTTGATGTTCTACGTCAACAATGCCGTAGGTGTTTAATCTGAGTTTGGAAATGACCGGGAGACTGACAAATGCAAGTGTCATAAATGCACCGATGTCGCCGGTGATTCCATTTTCGATGAGAGTATCTTTCAGGGTCTGCATTTTTTCTGCTACGACTTCTGCACTTTCAGTACTCATCAGACCGGCGACAGGAAGTGCAAGCTCTGCAATAACCTGTCCATTTATTACAAAAGCAAGGCCACCTTTGTTTTTGCGTATCGTATTACCGGCAAGCATCATATCTGCATCATTGTCGCCTGCTACAATCAGATTGTGTGAATCATGTGCTATACTCGATGCTACAGCTCCGTGTTTCAGATTGAAATTTCCCAGGAAGCCAAGCCCGACATGACCGGAATGATGGTGACGTTCAAAAACGGCCAGCTTTATGATTTGATGTTCGGGATCCACGCCGGGAGCTGTGCCTTCGTGTTGACGGAATGGTACGATTTTTTCATCCGTAAGCAGTTCGTTTGCATTTATGCAGATGACACGCTCGTTTTCACCATTTTCATGCAGTTCCAAATCCTGTAGTGTAATCTCGTCCATATCAAACGAATTCATAACACGTCTAAAACGTGATTCGTCAATTACAAGTGAAGATGGGTTAATAGTCTTTCCGTGTTCCGCTACAAGTACACCATTTTTGTACACCTGTCTGACAGTGAAATGATTAAGGTCTGACACAATGATGAGGTCGGCCGTATATCCCGGTGCAATGGCACCATGAGATTTTAGACCAAAGTATTGTGCAGGTATAAGAGTTGCCATTTTAATCGCGACAACAGGGTCAGCTCCTGACCGGACCGCTTTGCGGATTATGTAATCAATATGTCCGTTGTGAAGTAAATCGCCCGGATGCCTGTCGTCCGTTACAAGCATACATCGTTCACAATATGGTTCTTTGAACAACGGCAGCAGTGATTCCATATTCTTTGCTGCTGTTCCTTCACGAATCATAATATATTGACCATGACGGAGTTTTTCCATCGCTTCGTTAATATTGGAACATTCGTGGTCGGATTGTACGCCTGCTGCAATATAAGCGTTGAGGTCTTTGCCACTTAGAAGAGGTGCGTGACCATCTACGAGTTTTCCTGCTTCAGTACAGTCGCTGATTTTCTGCATGATTTCCGGGTCACATCGGACTGTTCCGTAAGCATTCATCATTTCGGCAAGTCCGAGAATGCGTGGATTATTATAGTATGGGCGAAGCTGTTCAGCATCTAATACGGCACCGGATTCGTCCAAAGCTGTGGCGGGTACGCATGAAAGCAGCATAAAGTAAACGGAAAGAGTCAGCTCTTTTGTTGTTTCCATCATAAACTCCAGACCGTCAATTCCGGCAACATTAGAAATCTCGTGTGGGTCTGTAATTACGGCAGTGGTTCCGTGTGGTAACACAGCCTGCTCGAACGCAGGTCCGCAGAGCATTGAACTTTCAATATGTATGTGTCCGTCAATCAGACCGGGACATACATAACTGCCATGCAGATCAGTTTCGTTTAATCCGTTATATTCACCTACTCCCACGATTTGACCGCCGCTGATAGCAATGTCAGCGGTATCAATCTCATTAGTGAATACATTGATAATTCTGGCATTTTTTAAAATGAGGTCAGCGCAAATATCTCCTCTGCCAGCTGCGATTCTGTGTTTAAGTGTTTCTGCCTGCATAAAATCACTCCTTTTACATAGATTTATACATAATAAATTGTTATTCCACCAAATTTTGCACGTCCATTCAGTTCTACAGTAGGTCCGCCGCTGGCAACAGGTGTGCCTTTGATTTCTACACCGCCTAAGAAACAGTCAATATTCTGTATAAGATTCCATTCACGTGGGATATATAATTCCAATCCGCTGAATGAAAGTTCTACATTGATTACGGCATGACCACTTGGAACTTTTGCGGCATCAAAGTATATCTTTGAACCGGAAAAACTATTATAAAGTGTGGCAGATTTGAAATCTGAGCTGTTGATGTATTTAATGCCGGAACCCATTGTGACACTGTATCGAACCTCGCTGTCGGTTGTTGATGAATATTCGGTATGTTCGTCATCTAAGTCGATTATTCTCCTTTTGGAGTCTGACCTGAATGACTTTGGAAATAACAGTGTGAGTCCGACACTTGCAAGCAAAGCAGCGACAAGAATAGGGAAAGGGGTTAAAGCCTGAAGTCCCAATTCTTTATCAAATAATATGATTATAAACGCAATCGGGAACAGTATAGTTGGAAAATCCCTGTGTTTTACACCTGACATAGTTACGATTACAAGTGCTATACTTATTAATATTTTAAAGAGATTTATTGACCCGAAAATGTTATATTGGTTAATAAGTACAAATGCTGCGCAGAGAATTAATACAATTCCCCACATATTTCTTTTTTCTTTCATGTTCTTAACCTCTTTTCTTCTAATTTTTCTTTTAATGGCTTGTAATAAGAGCGTGATACAAATGCGGTTTTATAAGAGTTTTCGAATTCAACTATACTTGCCGATGTAAGATTTTTAGTAATGGAATATATGGCATTAGTATTCAATATAGTTGACTTAGATACTCTTTGAAAATATCCGGGAAGAATATCTTCAAGTTCATAAAGTTTATATCTGACCTGATAAATATCATGACACGTGTGTGCGTTTAATGAACCTGCATCGGTCTCAAAAAATAATATTTTGTCAAGAGAAATATAATATTCTTTATTATCCTGATAAAATACTATTTGTCTGTAGTTTGTTTCAAGAGAACTTATAAATGATTGGATTTTATTTACATTATCATTCAATGAGCTGCTCCGTATAACAACTTCCGTCTCGTCAATATCAGAATCAATCTCAATTCTGACTTTCATCTGTATCACCTCCGATGTGAATAGTATGCCATAGAAATAACAAATGTAAATAGAAAAGTGGTAACAGGTATATATTTGGCACTAACAGGTAATTATATAACGGCAAAATAATTGTAAATGATGTATGATTATCTGATTAATACTTTACAGGATGCTTTTAATTTTGAACCGTCCTGTGTGTATATGTATATTCTGACAGATTTTCCTTTGCCCGCCTTTTTGGCAGTCACCACACCTTTTTGGTTAACGGTAGCATATTTATTGTTGGATGACCTGAATCTGACAGATTTGTCTGTAGCATTTCTGACAGAATATTTAAGTGCAGATTTCCTGCCGGATTTAATGGTTACAGTGTTTTTTATAAATTTGACGGAAGTTGCATATCTTCCCCAGGTCACACTTATTTTTTCGCTTTTTTCAGCTTTGAATGTTGCGATATTTCCTTTGTAGATTTTTTTACCGACTTTTATTGATACCGGGTAATATCCTGTATTTGCCTTTGCAGTAATTGTTACATTATCACCATACAGATATGCTCCTGTTCCTGATATAGAGCCTTTAAGTGAAAATGTCTGTGCAGATTTGTATGTACAGTAAGCACTTTCGATATCTCCTGTATAAATAGTTAAAGGTGAGTCATCTGAAGTATCTGAAACATTTGGAATATCTGTATCAGGTGAAGTAACCGTCTGTGAGTAGAAGTCTATGTCATCATCATCGGATATTGACTTATAACACAGGAAGAATAATTTATCATTATTTACTGTGAATAATATGTTGTCGTATAGTGTGCTGTTTTCAAAATAATAATCAGTCGGACTGTAAGAGTCATCTTTAGTATTGTACACGAATACATTTCCAACAGAGTCATATGTTTGTGATGAATAAAATACAAGTCCGTTTTTGTATAGTCCGCCGGCACATGCGGAATAGAAGCATTTTTTGTTATAGTACAATGTCGAACAGTCATTAATTGGTGTCAGTGTCCGGCTGATTTTGTTCCATTTTGTGCCATCAAATATATTCATTGTGTTACATTGTTCCACGGTATCACATATACCGCCTGACAGATATAATTTGCCGTTAAAGGCTGTCAGTGCGGCGGCTGAACGTCCATAAGGCAGGGATGCGGATTTGACCCATGTGATGCTGTGGTTAGTACTGTCGAATGTCTTTATCGGAGCAGTATATACATCAGTGGAAAATGATTTTTTATAGTAATTATATCCTCCTGCTATATAAATGCTGTCGTTGTATATACCGAATGATATGTCAAGCATATCTGTAATATTTTCAGGAACTTCAGCATATGACCATTCTGATTTTTCAGGGTTATAACATATAATGAATGTCCTCATAAGCACCGGTGCATTATTTATAGTTAATGCTGAAAGTGTTGCCAGTCCGTATAACTTACCGTTGTAGAAAGTCATTCCGGGTGCGATGTCTATATCGGTTGAGAAAGTATATATATTGTCAAGTGAAGAGAAAATATTTTCTTTGCTGACACTTGTATAGCTATCCCAGCATTTTAGGGTGTCATTATATGAGTAAATGTATTTATAAGTGTTTGAATATGTGTATACTTTAGAGCCGTCAGAGAAAACATTAGATGGTTCGAAGCTGAATGAATCCATTTCTGAATGCTCTTTGGTGAGTTTTTTAATAATTTTGGGAACAAATTTCTCATATGTGCATGAACCATAAGATGTGGTTATGGTAAATGAGTTGTTTTTATTTAATAGTGACACATCATTAATTGTTATCCTGTTTTCTGCAAAAACGGCATTATTGTAAATGTTTCCGTTTACCGTAAGTGTTCCGCCCGTGCCGGATTTCACAAAGTTGCAGCCATGGATGGTTATGACACCTTTACCGTCACTTTCGACATTGGTTATAATTGGCTCATCGGCAGATAATTTTGATAAATCCAGTATACCACCTGTCAGCACTTTGCCATTTAAGGAATCATTTTTTCTGCAGCAGGATAATAATTTTTCTTTCAGAAAAACTGCTTTTTCCTCATCGGGAAGGTTACATATATTGTCATATGAAGATGCATAGATAAGACCTGACGCACCCGTAACTGTAGGTGTTGCCATTGAAGTACCGTTATAAAAATCATATTTCCCGAATTCGGAAGAATTAACATTTTCTTTAGAGATTCCTATGTCATCGAGATTGACGGTAATACTTCCTTTGCTGCTTAAAGTAGCTATTATTGCGATATAGCCATCTTTGTTCTGTGAAAGTCCGGAATATATTGTCTGTGATATATGAGTCCACAGGTCACTTGAACTGTCAGCTGCCCGGATGGATGCTATAGGCGTTTTAAATAAAAATGATGAAACGTCCTCGTTTTTGCTGAAGTTATATATGGAAACGGTTGCCGATGACATATCAAATATATTATCACTTTTCTTAAAATCATCAGTTACGATGTTTATCATTGAACTTGCATTTATTGGTGTAGATGATGGTAAAAGTGAATAAGGAATCTTAAGTACAGACAGTGAACTGCCGGAAGATGTTACTGTCCAACTGAGCGAACCTGAATTATCTTCTCTAAGCCCGAAGTAACTGTCGTGGTTTATGGAAAGTGTTCCATCAGAGATACTTATATTTTCCGGAATTTCATCGTTATTGAAATCATAATAACTGTTGCATAAATTATTTATCACGTCGTTGTTATATATTGTTGGATTAAAACAGTCGTAATTTACGGTTGAGAGAATATCTGCTCCCGGAGCGGCTATGTCAACATTTTTAGCACCATAATTAGAAAATGATGCAAGTTCATCATTTTCATTAGAAGCAGCTACAGACAGAATATATTTGCTTGAGCATGAAGCCGGTGCGCATGATGCGGCATCTATATCTGAACCGTCATTACCTGCAGCAAATATTGATAAAGCACCCTGCTCACCTATCATATCAATACATGAAGATATGACGGATTCATATTTGGTATCAGACTCGCCGTAAGCATTACCCCACGAATTGTTGACAGCAATAATATTTGCTCCGAGCTTTTGGGCTTTATATATGTAGCAGTATGCGGCAATAATCTCGGAGTCACTGGCTAAGCCTTCTTCATTTAATACTTTTAGTGCCATAAGCTTTGTATTCTGATTAATGCCGACTATACCCGTATCGTTTGCTGATGCCGCAATTATTCCGGCACAGTGTGAACCATGACCATAATCGTCAGACGGGTCGTCATCATTATTAACAAAATCATAGCCGTGTTTACCCGGAAGTGTATTTTGAGGGTAAGGGTTGTTCCATATATTATCTTTAAGGTCCGGATGGTCAAATGCAATACCTGTATCGACAACAGCAATTACAGGTTCACCGTCTTTGAGATCTGTTATATTTGTTGTACCGGTAATGCCATTATCCCATATAGAATCTACATTAATATCATTGCCCTCTGTTCTTCCGTTCTGTCCTTTGTTATCGAGAGTCCATTGATAATCAGTATATTCATCAGATGGAATAGAGACAGCTTTAATTTTGTTATTAGGCTGTACAGCAATCACATTGGTGTCATTTGAGAACATATCAATAAGTTCGTCTGTGCTTTTTGAATCAGAGGTTACAAGAGAAACTTTTATGTCCTCTGATGATTCGGAACTCTTGGATAATTCGTTTACATCTTCGAATAACCATGAATCCTTAACTGAAATGTCAGGATAAACTTCAGAAAATTTGGAAAGGTCAGAATCGACAGAGTTTTTTGTCATAATAAGAATTTCACCGCCTGAAGCGGTTTTATCAGACGCATCGGCTTTGGTAACTGATGCAAAGAAAGGAATATTTGCAATCAAAACAGATGCCGTTAAACATCCGGCAATGCCTCGTAAATATTTTTTTTTCATATATATCTCCATTTTTCTATAAATTATCGTAAATGTTCAGAGTCATCCTCCGGAATGCAAAGCATTTTGGAGCTAACTCTTAACAATTACAATTTACATTTACTAGTTACATAACTTTGAAACTATCTGGTTAATTACGCCACCATCGGCTTTGCCTTTTAATTCAGGCATAACATTTTTCATAATCATTCCTTTGTTTTTTGATGCAATAACATCAGCAAACTTAGAAGTGATAAATGCTTCAACTTCTTCGGCAGACATAAGCTTAGGTGCATATTCGTTAAAGACATCGTATCTTGCCTGATATTCGTCGATAAGATCCTGACGTGAGGCAGGACATGTATCTAACTGCTCTTTTACTGATTTGAGTTCTTTTAAGATAACTCTGTCTGCAAGCTCGTCGGTAATGTTATCTCTGCATCCTTCATCAATGGCAACTTTCTTAATAGCTGATACCAAAGCAGATATAGATTCCTTACGGGCCTTATCTCTTGCTTTCATTGCTGCAATCATGTCTTTTTGTAATGTTTCAAATTTCATATTAACCCTCGTTTCTGAGCGACCTGTAGTAGAGGTGCTCTATATATATGATTTTACATTACAATATTATATCACAACAATTGTGTCGTTTTTATAAAAAGTTTACATTTTCATTTAGAAAACTTAATGAATGAAGTCAGATATGTATGCTATAATAATGTGATAGCACGAATTTGTTAGTTTATGAGTTAATATTCGTTGCAGCAGGGAGTACGGAATCAGACGGGAGATTGGAGTATTGTTGTGAAATTAAAAAGTAAATTAAAGATTTCTTTTATTCTGATTGCTGTTATGCCAATACTTGTGCTGTGCAGTTTTGCTTTCTGCATTGGAAATGCGAAGATAAAGCAGATAGAGAGCAGCTATGGAACTACTATTTCAAATGTTGAGAGTCTTAGTAATCCGATTGCGATATACAGTGGCATGATGGATGTTTTCTTTAAAGAGATAAGCAAATCTGTAGAAAAGAATCCGGATAAGTTTGAAAACAAAGAATATTTGGACGAGCTTAATGACAGGCTTATGACAAAAAGTTCATTCATAATAGTAAGAACGGGCGATGATTATTCTTATTGCGGAAGTGATAAGGATGAGAAATGGCTTTATGATATTCTTCCGGATTATGACGCAGGGAAATCTTCAGGTGATGATTTTTATATAAATGGCAATGAGAAGTATCTTATAAAGGGAATGTCATATAATAATTCTTCCGGTGATGAAAAGACTATATTTCTGGTAACATCTATAGGTGGAATAATTCCGCAGATAAAAACATTTATGGTGGAAGTTGTTATATCACTTTTTATGATAATTGTGGCGACTGCCATTATTCTTTCATTGTGGATTAACGGTAGTGTTATGAAACCACTTGAGAAGCTTGGTGTGGCGGCAAGGAGAATAGCGGATGGTGACCTTGATACCCCTGTTGAGACAGGAAGGTGTGATGAATTCGGACAGCTTTGCAATGATTTTGAAGATATGAGATTGAGGCTTAAGCAGGCAGCAGCAGACAGAATGAGTGATGAAGAAGAAAACAAAGAACTTATAAGTAACATTTCCCACGACCTCAAAACGCCTATAACAGCCATAAAAGGATATGTGGAAGGTATTATGGACGGTGTTGCCGACACACCTGAGAAGATGGATAAATATATCCATACAATATATAATAAAGCGAATGATATGGACAGACTTATAGGTGAACTTACGATGTATTCTAAGATTGATACTAACAGGATGCCATACAATTTTGCAAAGGTAAATGTTAAAGAGTATTTTATGGATTGTGTCGAAGAACTGTCCTATGAGCTTGATGCTAAAAATATCAAACTTGGTTATTTTAACTATACGGATGATGATGTGGTTATAATAGCTGATGCTGAGCAGATGAAAAGAGTTATCAATAATATAGTAAGCAATTCTGTTAAATATATTGGACATAATAAACAGGGAATTCTGAATATCCGTATACATGATGAGGGCGACTTTATACATGTTGAGATAGAAGATAATGGTAAAGGAATTGATAAGAAAGATTTGCCTTATATATTCGACAGATTCTATAGGACTGATGCCTCAAGGAATTCTAACCAGGGTGGAAGCGGAATCGGATTATCGATAGTTAAAAAAATTATAGAAGCACATGGTGGAAAAATCTGGGCAAACAGTATGTTAGGAACAGGAACAACAATGCATTTTGTAATAAGAAAGTATATAGCGCCACAGGAGCAGGAAAAATCACATTAATATGCTGATTTTTCACACAGTTGATTGTGCCGCAGGCGTCACAATCAGCTTTTTATCGCAGAGCAAAACCGGAGATTTTGCCCGCGATTCCTCCGACGCATAGCGTCTGCGGAATGGAGATTAGTATGAGTAGAATTCTTATAGTTGAAGATGAAGAGAGTATAGCAGAGCTTGAGAAAGATTATCTTGAGCTTAGTGGATTTGAGGTTGAGATAGAAAATAGCGGCGACAGAGGGTTAGAAAGAGCACTTAAGGAAGAGTTCGATATGTTTATACTCGACCTTATGTTACCGGAAGTGGATGGCTTTGAGATATGTAAAAGTATCAGGGAAATAAAAAATACCCCTATTCTTATGATTTCAGCCAAAAAAGATGACATAGATAAAATCAGGGGTCTTGGTCTTGGGGCTGATGACTACATGACAAAACCATTCAGTCCGAGTGAAATGGTTGCGAGAGTCAAGGCACATCTTGCAAGATATGACAGACTTGTGGGTGCAGGCCAGCCGGAAAATGACATAATAGAGATAAGAGGTCTTAAGATAGATAAGACAGCGAGAAGAGTGTATGTGAATGGTGAGGAGAAAACATTTACAACAAAGGAATTTGACCTTCTTACATTTCTTGCTGAAAATCCAAATCATGTCTATACGAAGGATGAGTTATTCAGAGAAATATGGGATATGGAATCAGTCGGGGATATAGCCACTGTAACTGTACATATCAAGAAGATACGTGAAAAGATTGAATTATCTACGGCAAAGCCACAGTATATAGAGACGATATGGGGTGTCGGGTACAGATTCAAGGTATCATAGGGGTTACTGAGTTGTATAAAATCTGTACCGGCACGCCATAATATTCCTATGAATAAATTATATTATATTATAGGTTATGTTATTGCATATGTAACATCATATCTGTTGTTCAGATATGGTGTGGTGCTTCTTCTTCCGTTTGTTATTGCATATGTGTTTGCGTGGATGATAAAGCCGGTTGTGAAGTTTCTGAATGTCAGATTAAGAATTAATAATAAAATTGCGTCCGCAGGTGCTATAATTGTTATATCATTAAGTGTATTATATGGAATAATATATTTATCGAAGCAGTTGTTGCGTCAGTGTATTTCTTTTATGGAAGCATTTAATAACGGAAGGTTTGGTGTTGAAAAAGGAGTCAAAAATATATGTGGATGTATTGAGGCATTTGCTGAGGCAGGGGATGGCATAATAGGAAGAACTGTGTGGAAATATATGGGAGATATAGATTTTAACCATATGGTTAAGTCATTAGTAGGAAGCTCTCTGTGTCAGGTTGTGAGTGTCGGAAAGGCTGCATTTGTTATAATTGTTGCTATGTTTGCATCGTATTATTTTTTGACTGATAGAGACAGTATCGATGACAGGGTGAGTAAAAGTGCTCTTGGCAAAGAGATAAGAAGAATTAAATGCCGGATATACTCTATGGGTGTGGGGTATATAAAGGCACAGGCAATATTGTTTGTAATTATTGCAGTAATATGCTACGGTTCATATTGCATAGCCGGTACGGGATATCCTCTTTTACTTGCGGTGGTGAGTGCTGCGCTTGATGCCCTTCCAATGATAGGAGTAAGTGTGATTCTTGTTCCGCTTATTGCTTTTTATGTAGTGAAATATGAATTTATTTCAGTTTTGGTGTTGATGATTTGTCTTATAATATGTTATTGTATAAGAGAGGTTATGGAGCCAAGAATAATGGGGAAAAAAGCAGGGTTGTCTCCGCTTTGTGGAATGATAACAATATATGCAGGGTATAAACTTTTTGGAATATCAGGTGTGATTACAGGACCATTTGCATATATAGTTGCGGATGAGATTAAAAAAATATTATTTGAAACGTGGAAGGTTAGAATGAAATGTCACAGAAGTTAAGGGATATTAAGATAAATATAGTTAAGTATATATATAACGCAAATATATTCTCAGTTTTAGTTAATATGCTGTTAATTATAAACATAATATATCTGGTTATGTTTCTTGCGTGTAAACAATATCTGATGGCTGTGTGTGATGCAGGTCTTATAGTATACCTCGCTACAGCTATGAAAAAGAAAGATGAAAATGACAGGAACACAGAACCGCAGATGTTATGTCTTTTGTGCTGTGTATATATTTATTGTGTTCTTGGAAGTATTATGCTGGGAACTGAAAGCGGGTTTAACATATTACTGCTTGCAATTATTCCGGTATGTTTTTTTGTGGAATATCTTATGCTTAACAGGTCTTCTATATCTTATGTTGCTTCGGCAGTTGTACTGATTACTAATATAGTGATAGTATATAAAGACAGTATATATGAACAGGGCGGAAGGACTGTAACATATTTCAGCAAATGGATAATGATATATAATTTAACCATTGCCGGTATAATTATTGTGTATGCTACAAGTATATTTATGGCAGAAGTATTTACCATAAGTAATGGACTTGAGAGACAGAACAAAAGGCTGAGTGAACTTGCAAGTTATGATCCATTGACCGGGCTTTTATTAAGACGTCCTTTTATGGAACAGCTTGATATGAGTGTAGGGATGAAAAGAACATATGGAACAGATTATTCTATATGTATAGGAGATATAGATTTCTTTAAGAAGTTCAATGACAATTATGGACATGAATGTGGTGATATGGTGCTTAAGCAGGTTGCCACTGCCATACGAAAAGGTGTCAGGGAATGTGATAGTGTATGCAGGTGGGGAGGAGAAGAAATAATTATTCTCTTTCCTAATACATCAGCATATGAGGCTGTTAAGATAATGGACAGGGTAAGAAGAGATATACAAGGTACAAGTCATATGTATAAAGGACAGGCTGTAAATGTTACAATGACATTTGGTGTAAGTTCAAGTGAAAAACATATTATGTCAAATGATATTATAGAAGCAGCGGATAAGGCTTTATATAAAGGAAAAGAATCAGGAAGAAACAGAGTGGAGAGTTGTTAAGGTGAGAGTTGTTGTTAAGTTGCCCGATAAGGTAAAATACATAATTAACAGATTGACTAAAAATGGATATGAGGCATTTGCGGTAGGCGGATGTGTGAGGGATGTTATTCTCGGCAGAGAGCCAAGTGACTGGGATATAACAACATCAGCAACACCCGGGCAGATTAAGAGTGTGTTCAACAGGACTATTGATACAGGAATCGAGCATGGAACAGTGACGGTTATGGTTGACCACGAAGGATTTGAAGTTACTACATATAGAATTGATGGTGAATACAGGGATGGAAGACATCCCGATTCTGTAGAGTTCACTCCGGATATTAAAGAAGATTTAAAACGAAGAGATTTTACAATCAATGCCATGGCATATAATGAAGAAAAAGGTATTGTCGATGAGTTTGGCGGAGTTGAAGACTTAAAGCATGGAATTATAAGATGTGTGGGTGATGCAAGGGCAAGATTTAATGAGGATGCATTAAGGATATTAAGAGCTGTCCGGTTTGCGGCGCAGCTTGGGTTCGACATCGAGGACTCCACAGCAGAAGCAGTGAAGGAACTTGCCTCTAATCTTCAGCAAATAAGCAGGGAGAGAATATGCACTGAGCTTGACAAAATGCTTAAATCACCTAATCCTGATATGATGGGAAAGGCATATGAACTTGGAATAACTAAATGGATTATGCCTGAATTTGATACTATGATGGAGACAGAGCAAAAATCAATATATCATATGTACAATGTTGGAGAGCATACATTACATGTTCTTAAGAATATTGAACCTGACCATTATTTAAGGTGGGCAGCATTGCTTCATGATGTCGGCAAACCTTCAAAGCAGACAGTGGGTAAAGATGGCAATCATCATTTCTACGGGCATGGTGAGGCCGGTGCTGAGATGACTGTAAAAATTCTTAGGGGACTTAAGATGGACAACAGGACAATTAAGATTGTGTCATCACTTGTGAAATATCATGATTGCAGAATAGGTAACAGCAAGGTTGATGTAAGAAGGGCTATAGTAATGACAGGGCCTGAGCTTTTTCCTATGCTTCTTAAGTTGAAATGGGCAGACCTTGCAGGAAAGAGTAAGTACAGTAAAGATAATACGACTCCGGTTTTAACAGATATACAGAATATATATGAAGAGATAATACGGGATAAAGATTGTATATCAATGAAAGACATGGCTGTGAATGGAAAAGACATTATTGCTCTTGGAGTGGAGAGAGGCAGTGATGTGGGAAATGTTCTGGGCAAATTATTTGATATCGTCATTGAGAATCCTGACATGAACAATAAAGAGCTGCTTCTCGAAGAGGCAAAGCGTATATGCATAAAATAAGAATACATTTCATACTATAATTAATGATGGCACAACCTGCAATGCTTGTGCAAATTAGTATGGGAGGTGTTCTTTTTTTGAACGAAAAATCTATAGGGATTCTTGGGCAGTATGATATTGAAGTTAAAAAAACAACCAGGGCAAGAGGTGGATTTGTGTGCGATACGTCAAGAGGTCTTATACTGTTCAAAGAGTATGATGTTAAAGAGAGACATCTGAAGTTTGAAAAAGAGATTATGTTAAAATTGAAGGAATCCGGAATCAGGGCAGATTATTTTCTTGAATTTGACAGTGAAAATGTTATTGCTGAGGGGGATGATGGTAAAAAATATGTGATTAAGGAGTGGTATCCTTCCAGAGAATGTAATATTAAAGATAGAAATGATATTATAAAAAGTGCAGGAATGCTCGGGAAAATACATACAATTCTTCAGGAAAAAAGGGGAGATGAGTGTACTGAATTGTATCCCTGTGATTTGAGAAATGAATTTGTCAGACATACCATTGAGATAAAACGTGCGAGAAATTATATAAGAAGGAAAAATAATAAAAACCCGTTTGAAAATGAATTACTTAGAAGTATTGATAAATTTTATCAGAAAGCAGAAGAAGCATCAGCTAAAATACTTGAATGTGATTATGAATCTATGCGTAAGTATGCATATGATAATCAGACTGTATGCCATGGGGCATTCAATCATCATAATATAATATTTGTCGGAAAGGATGCGGTTGCGGTTGACTATAAAAATGCAGTTATAGATGTTCAGGTAACAGATTTGTATGATTTTCTAAGAAAAGTTATGGAGAAGTACAACTGGGATATGCAGCTTGGCAATAATATTATTGAGTCTTACGACAGAGAGAAAACAATAGGTATTCAGGATAGGAAATTACTAAAAGTGATGCTTCAGTATCCGGAGAAATTCTGGAAGGTGACTAATAAATATTATAACGGCAACAAGGCATGGATTGCGGATAAGAATATGGAAAAGTTAAAAATGGTTAAAGAGCAGTGGGAAGTTAAGCAAAAGTTTGTAGATACTATACTTTGACTTTATCAGGCAAGTAGTATATAATAATGAAATGGTATGGCTTGAATGGAGGAAAAAGCATGCTGTTCAGGAAATATAACAAAATTTTCACAACAATATTTCTGAATATTATGTCTGTATTATGTATATTTATGCTATTCTCATTTAGTGGCTGTGGTAAGAATGATAATGAAGTATCTATATCAGGAGGCAGAGATGTAATGAGGCTTCCTAAGACTACAACAGCAGGAGAACTGGAAAAAGCAGAGGATGCAGAAGGTACTAAGGCGGTATTAATTAATATTGATACTAAGAATCAGATTATGGTGTTTCAGAAGACCGGTTCAGGAAAGAAAAAAGAGCTGAGATATAACGGAGGCACGGATATCGGAGACAGTAATGGTGCTGCAATGAGTGCAACACAGTTGAAGATAGGTGAAGTCGTTAGAATAAGCTATGATAAGTCTTCAGGAAGAATGGAGAAACTGCGGGTATGCAGTGATGAGTGGAACCGGAGTGATATATCAGGTATTGTTGTTGATGAGAAGTCAAAGACCATTATGATAGGTGAGGATAAATATACCTATAGTGACAGTCTTATAGTGGTATCCGGTAATTCTATTGTGGATATAAGCACTATAGATGCCATTGACGTGTTAGAAGTGAAGGGCAATGATATGAAGATTGATTCAATTATTGTCACTAAAGGTCATGGGTATGTCCAGCTTACTAATACAGCATTCTATGAAGGTGGAATAATCGAAATCGGAGATAAGATTATTACCGGTATAGAGAAAGATATGCGTATTAAAGCTCCGGAAGGTGAATATAAGCTGACGGTTACTAAAGGTGAAGTTGTAGGGACAGATAATATAAAGATTGACAGAGATGAAGAACTGTTAATCAATCTTATGGATTATCAGGAGGAAGGAAAGAGATATGGAAGTATAGCATTTCTTATAACCCCGGATAATGCACGATTATATATAGACAAAAAGCTTGTTGATGATTATTCTAAGGTGATTCAGCTCACCTATGGAACACATTCGGTAGCAGTTGTGTGTGAGGGATACAAAAAGTTCGAGACTACAATTGATATAAATACTACATATCAGTCGGTTGAGGTGGATTTGAAGCCTGAGGAGACAACTGAGAGCAGTTCGGTAAGCGGCAGCGAAAACAGTACAACGACACCTGTTCATGGAACAGAAAACGGTACAACAGCTCCGGGAGAGGGAGAAAGTTCAAAAACTTCCGGAAAAGAAACAGAGAAGCCTGTGCAGGAACCGACAACTAAAGTGTATGGAGCAACTGAGACAACAAAGTCTCTGGCTGATATTGTAAGTAATATATTAATAGGTTAGAATAACAAATTATTTAAAATACAGGAGGCAATTAAAATGGATTACAAGAAACTTTATGACGAATGGCTGACAAACCCATACTTTGATGATGAGACAAAAGCTGAACTTAAAGCTATTTCAGCAGATGAGAATGAAATCAAAGAAAGATTTTACAAAGAGTTAGAGTTTGGAACAGCCGGACTTCGAGGTGTTATCGGTGCAGGTGTAAACAGAATGAACATTTACACTGTAAGAAAAGCAACACAGGGTCTTGCAAACTATATCAATAAGCAGAATGCTGCTGATAAAGGCGTTGCGATTGCTTATGACTCGAGAAGAATGTCACCGGAATTTGCTGATGAAGCAGCATTATGTCTTAATGCAAATGGAATTAAGGCGTATGTTTTCGACAGCTTAAGACCAACACCTGAGCTTTCTTTTGCAGTCCGTGAATTGAAATGTATAGCAGGTATCAACATCACAGCCAGCCATAATCCACCTGAATATAACGGCTACAAGGTATATTGGGAAGATGGTGCCCAGATTACGCCTCCTCATGATGGTGGAATAATGGATGAAGTTAAGGCTATCACAGATTTTACAACATTGAAGACTATGGCTAAAGATGAAGCTGAGAAGGCAGGTCTTTACAACGTTATTGGAAGTGAAATCGATGATAAATATATTGCTGAGCTTAAGAAACAGGTTAAATGTCCTGAGGCAATCAAAGAGGCCCAGAAAGACCTTAAGATTGTATACACACCATTACATGGAACAGGTAATATTCCTGCAAGAAGAATTCTTAAAGAATTAGGATTTGAAAATGTATATGTTGTTCCTGAGCAGGAACTTCCTGATGGAGAATTTCCAACAGTAAGTTATCCAAATCCTGAGGCAGCAGAAGCATTTGAACTTGCATTAAAGCTTGCTAAAGAGAAAGATGCAGACCTTGTTCTTGCTACTGATCCGGATGCAGACAGACTTGGTGTATATGTTAAAGATTCAAAATCAGGTGAATACATTACTCTTACAGGAAATATGTCAGGATGTCTCTTAGCTGACTATGAGATAGCAAGAGTAAAAGAGCAGCAGGGAATTCCGGAAGACGGAGCTCTTATAAAGACTATCGTTACAACTAATATGGCAGATGCAATTGCTGAATATTATGGTGTAAAACTTATAGAAGTTCTTACAGGATTCAAGTATATAGGACAGCAGATTCTGGGATTTGAGCAGAGTGGTAAGGGAACATATCTCTTTGGATTTGAGGAGAGTTACGGATGCCTTATCGGAACACATGCAAGGGATAAGGATGCAATTGTAGCAACAATGGCTCTCTGCGAGGCAGCAGCTTACTACAAGACAAAGAATATGACATTGTGGGATGCCATGTTAGCAATGTATGAGAGATACGGATATTATAAAGATGGAATTCAGGCCATCACTCTTAAGGGAATCGAGGGACTTGAGAAAATCCAGCAGATTCTTGACACACTTAGAAATAATACTCCAACAGAGTTTGGTGGTTATAAAGTATTGTCAGCAAGAGATTACAAGCTTGACACGATTAAGAATATTACAACTGGTGAAGTTACAACTACAGGACTTCCAACGTCTAATGTATTATATTATGACCTTGAGGATAATGCATGGTTATGTGTAAGACCTTCAGGAACAGAGCCTAAAGTTAAGTTCTACTATGGTGTAAAGGGAACATCACTTGAAGATGCAGATGCTAAGTCTGAAAAGCTTGGTAAAGAAGTTGTGGATATGATTAATAAAATGTTATAATTCGTTGGTATAATAATAAAAAGTGAGGTACAGACATATGGCAGATAATGAGATTATTTGGAAAGAAAGAAAAAGAACTTTATTTGGTTTACCATGGTCATTCACAGTATATAAGCTTACTAAAGAAAAACTTATGGTGACTACCGGATTTTTAAGTAAACATGAGGAAGAGACAAGACTCTACAGAGTTATGGATTTAGCATTAAACAGAACTCTTGGACAGAGAATGTTTGGTCTTGGCACAATTCATGTAATATCTGCAGATAAATCAACACCTGAATTCGATATAGCGGGAATAAAGGATTCAGAGAAAATCAAAGAAATGTTATCAGATATGGTAGAAGAAGAGCGTGTACGCAAGAGAGTATCAGGTCGTGAATATATGGTAGACCATGATGACGATGACGACGATGATGACGACAGATAATGCGAAAATCATGTGGAGCCGACAGGCGGCATGATATATCAAAAGAAGGATTAGCCTACAGATTGCAGGCTAATCCTTCTTTTATTTTCTTTTATATTGTATTTATATTGTAGTCAATATGTCATCTATATTCTTTCTGATCGGTCTTGAAGGTTCTGCATCCGGATATCCGATTGCAATAACAGGACCGATTGTCTCGGTGTCAGGAATGGATAACATATTTCTTATGCTGTCGCCATCACGAATTCCCATCACGAGTGTTCCGAGACCAAGCTCAGTGGCCTTGAGGATAAGGTTTGCGTTGTGAAGTCCCATATCATAGAAACCCCATCCGTTGCCGCATTCGTTGTCAGCAACCTTATCGGCAGAGAAGCCGGAAACATCTGATACAAAAGTACATACTATAAGTGCCGCACCGTTGGCATTTTTAGCATTGCGTTCCGGAAGACATTTGCTGCAGAACTCATCAATTTTATCCTGTGACATGATGGCATAATACCTTGCTGTCTGACTGTTTTTCCACGAAGGAGCCTGAATGGCAGCCTTGATAACAGTATCAATCTGGTCTTTTGTAACTTTCTTCGAAGCATCATATTTTCTGATAGAATGTCTTTTCTCTAATAAATCTGTAAATTCCATTTGAAGTCCTCCTCATATAAAATCTAAATAATTGTAATGTATAATCTATATCGGATAGTATATTAGAAGTATTAAGAATTAGACATAATATTTGCAACTTATTTGTAACCAATATATTATCAATTCCTGATACTCACAGTCACAATTTTTTCATATGGTTCAGTTGTACTGAAGTCACGTCTGTAATTATACTTAATCTTTATTCCGTCTTTAGCGGATTTGGTCGTATAATAGATAGAATCAATTCTATTATTGTTGTCATACTCTGCCATTACAATGTTTTCATCAGATGTGAGAAGCATTTTATCTAAGTCTTTAGGTGTTGTATCTTTTGTTATTTCGTTAATACAGAACATGTCATTTTTTGACATATCCCAGTAATATTCATAACCACATATATTACTGTCTTTCCACTTATCACCATCATTCTTTATTACAATAATATAAATTATATCCTGTGTCTGGGGTTTATACATCATAAATCTGTATGTATCATATATCGTGCTATCAAGATAATCCAAAAGCTCCAGAGATTTAGATTTTAAATCATCACTTTCATCAGTTACAATTCCGGATAATACTTCGTCTTTGGATTTGTATTTCTCTTCTGATAATCTATTATATTCCTGTATGTACCAGCCTTTATTAATAAATTGTCCGATGGTCATATGTACATTGAATTCTTCGTCTTGTATTACAATATTATTAAACAGACAGGTGTCATTGTCACCTGTATTATCTTTGTATTTCTCATAAAACTGATTAAGCCATGTATATTCATCCTTCAACGAAGCATGGTTTATTTCGGCGGTTTCATATTCGGTGTTCTTTTGAATCGAGGTATGTTTTTCTTTTGGATTGTCACATCCCATGGCGAAAACGCATGTAATTATACATACAATAAAAATTAATTTGCTCATATTATCCCCTCCTTTTGACAATATAATATCATGTCGCCTGTCGGCTCCATGCGGTTTTCGCATTATGCCGGCTTATGCAAGCATAGCCGTCGCAATGCTCATTATATCATGTTTTTATGGGAGAGAAAATATAAAGTTGTTGTAACTGTTCAGAGGAAACCGACAAAATAAACACCAAAGTCGACAAAATAGACAATATCTGTTTTTGAGAGATGACAAATATGCTATTATGCACATGAGCGGAGTGCTCTGATAATTTAAGGGAAGGAGGAGTATATATGAATATATTAGAAAGAATAATTAGTTTTATTGCTAATATTACATGCGAGACAACATCGTGGGTTGGCTTGTATGAGCCTGAAATGCCACAATCGCTTGTAAAAAAAGAAGAAGACAGTTAGTGATGACTGAAAGGCATGGGTGGAGTATGTTCAGATATTTATCAGAAAACATAACTTTTGTACTTTTGAAAAAGAGAATGCTGAACAAGGAAAAAAGAGACGTGTACGAATACGGTATAGAAGTTATCTTGTTAAATTCAGTTTTATTAATATCTATTTTGCTAATAAGTATTATAGGCAAAAGTTTGACATTTTTTGGGGGATTTCTCTTGTTCTTTTTACCAATAAGAGTGTTTGTGGGAGGATATCATGCAAAGCATAGTGAAACGTGTCTGATATTATCAGTGGCAATGTATGTTGTGTCAATGATTATTTACATTAAGTTTGCTTACTTATATAAGAATGACCTTGCGGTGATTTTGTTTTTTGTGTCGGTAATAATTCTTACATTGTGGTCACCTTTAAAGAATCCAAAACATCAACTGACGAAGTACCAATATAGAAGAAATAAATATATTGTTTGTTGTATATTGACCTTACAAATTGTGTTGTTTATTATTTTTTATAAGATGAATTATACAATTGCTTCGTGTGAAATTATATTGATTATACTTGCTTCGGGATTATTGGTAATTGGAAAAATAGGAAAGAAAGTAGAACTGTATTGGTTTACAGTTAATAAGATGAAATAATTAAAGAAATGAGGATAGAAATGGTAAAAGCAATTAAAAAAACTTTAAGTGGAACATTGTTGGTAATGGCATTGGCATTTAGTGCAAATATAAGTGCAGGTGCAGCAAATTTGGGGTGGAGTGGATATGCATCTACTCCAGGGAGTTCAATTTATACATCAAATGCAACAAAGTATACAAGCAGTTCAAATCCTTTTGTAAACTACAGACATAGCAGCTCTTCAATTGGAGTTATAACACAAGTAAGAAGATATAATTCTAGATATAATTTTGTAAATGCCACATGCCCTGGTACTAATTATGTTATAAATAACGATGGAGTGTATTATTTTATTAAGAATTATGCATATGAAAAATATAATTCAAAATGTAATGTGAGATTAAGACTTGTAGGAAGTGCACGCGGTTCATATTCAGGAAAATGGAGACCGGATTGTTGATTGTATAATTAGATTGGTTGCGTTCATGTTAATAATAACAGACAGGGAGTGGATTAAACCTCTCACTGAAACTGTAAGAGAAAAATCATTATTTAGATTAATAACTAAAACTTCCCACACTCAAAA
>DEGR01000022.1 GCA_002351535.1 Lachnospira sp. UBA2821 | reverse complement strand
CACATACTGATGATGCCTCAATAATATGTAAATATTTAGTGTCGTACAAAGTTAATGAATGTGAGTGAAATCCTGCTTTTACACTGACAATTAATTTTATATGGCAAATGTGATTTTTAATAGTTACAATAATATATTTTGTGTGGAAAGGAATGAATAATATGAAGAAATTGATGAGCGGATTTATGTCTGTTATGGTGGCATTAACAGTGTTATCAGGATGTGCATCAGGCACTGGAGCAAATAAAAGTAATAATGTTAAAAAAGCAGATAATAAGTCTTTGGAATCCGGAGATGTTACACTTACAGTATGGTCCGGTAAGGAAGATGAAGAACTTATTAAAAAGATATCAGACGAGTTTATAAAAGAACATAAGAACGAGGCAAATATAACTATTAAATGGATTGAGATGGCAGAAGGTGAGTGCAGGTCAAATCTTCTGGGAGACATACTTAATGGACCGGATGTGTATACAACTACTGACGGAGAGGTGAGTACACTTGCTGCCGGAGGTGGAGCAGCGCAGGTTACTAATCAGAAACAATTAAAAAGTGAAAACCTGGAATCAGCAGTAGATGCCGTTACTATAAATGATAAGACATATGCTTATCCGATTACTGCAGATAATGGCTATTTTTTGTACTATAATAAACAGTATTTTAGTGATGAGGATATAAAAAGTCTGGATACAATTATTAATAAAGCATCTGCTGCGGGAAAGAAGTTTGCTATGGATTGGTCGTCAGGCTGGTATCTGTATTCATTTTTTGGATTATCAGGACTTGAACTTAAGCTTAATGATGATGGAATAACAAATTCATGTAATTGGAATACGACAGAAGGTTCAGTGAAGGGGGCAGACATAATTGCTTCGCTAAAGACAATAGCTGCAAATCCGGGCTTTGAATCTATGCCACAGGATAAATGGCTTGAAGGTGTTAAAAATGGAGAAGTAGTAGCTTTAGTGAGCGGAGTGTGGGATGACAAGGCAATAAAAGAAGCGTGGGGAGACAGTTTTGCAACAGCAACTCTACCTTCATACTCATGTGCCAGCAAACAGATTCAGATGGGCAGCTTTTTTGGCTATAAAGTAATAGGAGTAAATCCATATTCAAAGCATATTAAATGGGCCGATGAGCTTGCAAGATATATATCAAACTCAGATAATCAGAAACTTCGTTTTGAAATGAGGGGACAGGCACCTTCAAATACTGAAGCAGCAAATTCAGATGAAGTAAAGAAATCGTCAGCAGTCCAAACTGTTCTTAAGCAGTCAGAAAATTCAGTTTTACAAAGAATAGGTGGTAATTATTGGGGAGCAATGAGTGAACTTGGCGAGATGCTTGTGTCAGGAAGTGCTTCTAATACATCTAATCAGGAGATAATTGACAAGGTTGTTAAAGAAATAACCAGTTCAACTATTCAGTAGGAGGAACGACATATGAAGAGTAAGAAAACAATGAACAAATCAGGAGAAAAGATAATATCGAAAGCAAAGAAGAGTAATATAAGTATAAAATGGTGGATTTTTACTCCAATAGCAATAATGGCTGTCATGTTACTTATTCTTGGAGCAACTTCGATTATTAATCTTAGAAATGTTAATAAAAAGGCGGAAATAATTGCGGAACAGTATCTTGAAAGCATTAATGAGCTTGGAGACATTCAGGGAAGTGTAAAAGATTTACATACATTAGCTTTATCACATATTGTTGCAACTGATTCGGAGACAATGATTGAACTTGTTGAATCAATAAATGATAAAAAAGCAGATGTAGATAATCTTTTTAAAGAATATGAAAAATATGCAGGCAAAAATAATAAATATTATAAAAGTCTTATTGAGGAATATAAAACTACAAAAGATGCAATCTCGAATATGGTAGCTTTAAGTGCTGACACCCAGAATGAAAAGGCATTCTCGATTGCTAACAATGAACTTAAAGATAGTACCAATAAGATGTATAAAAGTATTGACACTATAATTACATCAACTAAAAAGGCTTCAAGTGATGCGAGAGATACATTAAAGTCAGTATATAACAGTGCTATTGTAAGTGTTGACATTATTGCGGTGTTGAGTGTTATATTGTTTGTTTTTGCATTTATAGGAATTCAGTTTAAAGTTATTCTTCCTATTAAGAAAACAGACAAATCTATTAAGGAAATTATGTCTGATATTGATAACAGGCAGGGTGACCTCACTAAAAGAGTTAAAGTATATCAGAATGATGAAATTGGCGCACTTGCTATGGGAATAAATGCATTCATAGAGAGACTCCAGAATATAATGAAAACTGTAACAGACAGTGCGAGTGATATGAATGATATCGCAACTGAAGTGTCAACAAGTATGGTTAATTCTAATGCATCAGTTACAGATTTGTCTGCTGTTACACAGGAATTATCTGCAACGATGACAGAAGTTGGAAATAATGCTGAGATTATCAATGGAAATGTTAATTCCGTAAGTGGTGATGTTGATACGATTGCCAGCAAGACTACGGAGATAAACGATTATACGAAGAAGATGAAAGAACATGCTGATAGTATGGAAAATACTGCAAGAGAGAATATGAGAGTTACTAATGAAAAGGTTAATGAAATTCTTGAAGTACTTGAAAAGGCTATCAGAGAGAGTGAAAGTGTTAAACAGGTTAATACATTGTCACAGGACATTCTTGATATATCAGAGCAGACAAATCTGTTGTCATTGAATGCTTCTATTGAGGCGGCTAGAGCCGGCGAAGCCGGAAAGGGATTTGCTGTTGTGGCAACCCAGATTAGTAAACTGGCATCAGAAAGTCAGGAGGCTGTTAATAGAATTCAGGAAATCAATACTGTTGTAACTACGGCTGTTAACAATCTGGCAGAGCAGTCTAAGGAACTTATCAATTATATGAAGGGCTCTATTCTTGGAGATTTCCAGTCTTTTGTTGTGGCAGGCGGAGAGTATAGAGAAAATGCAGCATACATAGAAGGTGTAATGGAAGAATTTACTGTTAAGACAGAGGTTCTTAATAAATCTGTCAACTCTATTGCAATTTCAATAGATTCAATCAGTCATGCTATTTCGGAAGGCGTAAACGGTGTATCCAGCACAGCAGAGAGTATGCAGACACTTGCCATGGAAATAGATGAGGTATCAAGAAGAATGGATGAAAACCATAATATTTCAGAGGTGTTAAAGAAGGAAACTGAAATATTTAAAAAATTATAATTAATGGCTTTAATGCATAACAAATAGTTGTAATAATCCTGCATGTATGCATTAGTATATGTGCGGGCTTTTGAACTGTATAAGCAACAGGGAAGATGGAGTAGAATAGGTATATGTCAATAAAAGATAAATTGTGTGGTGTAAC
The DNA here is from genome assembly GCA_002351535.1 of Lachnospira sp. UBA2821. GTDB lineage: Bacteria > Bacillota > Clostridia > Lachnospirales > Lachnospiraceae > UBA2821. The sequence continues at coordinate 13,197 of DEGR01000022.1, read as the reverse complement.
AGAATTTGATACCGGAGAGAATTATATGGCTTTAGGTATGTGCATGGGACTTGCAGCCGGAATGATGGTTCAACAGATAGTATTCAAAGATAATGCTTATTTGGGTTCATTATATGGAATAGTATTCGGAGAACTTATAGGTAGTCAGATATCGGTTAAAATAAATACTGATGATGATGAAATTCTAAAGTATATGAGACCGGAAGAGGAAAATATTTTAGAGTATCTGAAAAGTACAGAGTATATTGACTGTGACAATGATGTTATCAGAGAGAAAGCGAAAGAATTGTGGGATAATGTTTTGGCATCATATAGCTTAAGTGATAAATGTAGTCTGGACATGTTTTTATACCTTATAGTTAATCTGGGAATAGAGCAAAGTAACGATTATAATGTTCTGAAAATATTAAAAGTACAGTGGAAAGAGGAAAATACAGATAAGAAATTTTCTTCATCTGAATGGTCGATAGCATTAAAAGAATATAAAAAGTTTTATATTCATCTTGCTAAAGCCACATTTGAATATGTTAGGGATGAGATTACACATTCTGTTGATGTGAAAAATGATATTATTACATATAAAGCATCGGACGTACTTATTAATAAGACAGGAATATGCCATGCCAAATCTAATCTTCTTGCGGCACTTCTGCGGGCTAATGGTATTCCGTGTGGAATATGTTTCCAATATAAAAAATATGGTAATGATGAACTGGTTAAACACTGCCTTCATGCTTACAATGCTATTTATATTGACGGAAATTGGCTTAAGGTTGATGCAAGGGGAAATAAAGAATATGTTGATGCACAATTTCCTCAGGATGGAAATACCAGACTCGCATTCGGTGTAAGGAACGAATATAATGAATATTATATACCATGGATATATAAAGATGCAGATGAGGAGATTATGGAGATGTTGTCGGAAGCACAGAATATAGAAGATGTAAAGGAAGGACTTAAGATTAAATAGTCACTGATAATGTTATAAAATATATTGGAACTTTAGTTTTTATGTAGTATAATACCCGTTGGTGTGTGCGAAGTATGCATGCAATGTATTATAAAGTGCTTTAAGTTAACATGAATATAGATATGAATGGAGGAAGAAAATGCCTGTATTTGATTTTAAAAATGCACCAATAGACAAAAAAGAAGCGATATGTACTTATGAAACATTTAGTTCGGCCGAATCGTTAGCGACGGCTGAAAAACCATTGCTTATATTGGATAACAGTATGAGACAGTGGAAACATCATTCTTCCGGAATTTTTTCAAACCAGAATCAGAGGACTTCTTTTGAATTTGATGAGGAAGACGGAACTGTTACTACTGATATTACAAAAGTCGATTCAAGATTTGTAAGTCTTTTGAAATGGCTTGGTGACAACAGAATTAAGGTGAGATTGTCAGGAGAGAACAGACCGGAAGGATATGCGGTATATAAGATAAAGGAACAGGCATATGGTGGTGGAACAAAACTATCATCTGAAGATGGATTTTTACAGTTTATGATTGAAAGACTGCTGTCAAGTAATCCACCGGTAGAAGAAGATGAAGATGAGGACAGAGATGAGACCGGAGATGAAATGCGCATAACGAGTATTCAAAGTATTACGGATTTTATAACATGCGCAGGAAAAACACTTCCTGAAAATGTACAGTTATGGTCAAGAAGAAATCTTGCAGTTGCAAAGTCACATGAAGTGTCACCGGAAGAAAGAAGACATGCTCAGAGGGCATTGTCAACGATGCTTAACATAAAGTGGAAGAGTAATTATTTTGAATCAATTGACCCTGACGAGGCAAGAAGAATTCTTGATGAAGAGCTTTACGGAATGGAGAAAGTAAAGCAAAGAATTATAGAGACTATTATACAGATTAACAGAACACATACGTTACCGGCATATGGTATGCTTCTGGTAGGACCTGCCGGAACAGGTAAATCACAGATTGCGTATGCAGTTGCAAGAATTCTCAAACTCCCATGGACAACACTTGATATGAGTTCTATAAATGATCCGGAACAGCTTACGGGAAGTTCAAGAGTATACTCAAATGCAAAACCCGGAATAATTATGGAAGCATTTGAGCATGCCGGAGAGTCAAATCTTGTATTTATTATAAATGAGCTGGATAAGGCAAATTCAGGAAAAGGAAATGGTAACCCTGCAGATGTACTACTGACGCTGTTGGATAATCTGGGCTTTACAGACAACTACATGGAATGTATGATTCCAACGGTTGGTGTGTACTCAATAGCCACGGCCAACGATAAGAGTATGATAAGTGCACCGCTTATGTCAAGATTTGCGGTTATTGATATACCGGATTATACATTAGAAGAGAAAAAGATAATATTTTCCAAATTCGCACTTCCTAAAATTCTTAAGAGAATGGGAATGGATGAAGATGAGTGTATAGTTAAGGAAGACGGACTTGACGAATTGCTTAAATTATACATAAATACATCAGGAATAAGAGATTTAGAGCAGGCGGCTGAACATATTGCAGCGAATGCATTATATCAGATAGAAGTAAATAAAGTATCTAAAGTTGTATTTGATGCAAAAATGATTAATGAATTACTTAACGAAAAATAACAGTTATAAATAATTTAGGAATGAGGATGAAAGTGAAAAATATTATCAGAAAAAATATTTCATACAAAAGAATATCAGCACTGTTAGCCGTAATGATGATATTGGTTATGATGACAGGTATGGTTTCAGGATGTGGAAAAGAAAAGAAAGTAAAAAAGGTAGAAACTATTGATGACCTTGTTGGAAGTTCCATTGGTGTACAGATAGGAACAACCGGAGATATATATGCATCTGATTATGAAGATGACGGTAAGGGTTCGAGCGTAACAAGATTCAACAAAGGTGCGGATGCTATACAGGCATTGAAGCAGAATAAGATTAATGCTGTTATTATAGATGAACAGCCTGCCAAAGTGTTTGTTGAGAAGAACAAGGAATTGAAGATTCTCGGAGAAGAATTTGCTGTTGAAGATTATGCAATATGTATTGCAAAAGGAAATACGGATTTAGAGGAAAAAATTAATAAAACAATAGATGAGTTAAAAGCTGATGGGACACTAAAGAATATTATTAGCAGTTATATATATGAATCGGATGAAGAAAAAACAGAACGTTATACATCACCGGAAAATGTTGTCAGAAATAATGGAACACTGAATGTTGCAACAAATGTAGCTTTTCCGCCATATGAATATTATGAGAATGGTAAGGCAATTGGAATTGATATGGATCTTGGTCAGGCAATAGCAGACAGATTAGGCATGAATCTCAAAGTCACAGATATTGAATTTGACTCTGTTATTGTTGCAGTACAGTCAGGAAAGTCCGATGTCGGAATATCAGGACTGACCGTAACTGAAGACAGACTAAAGAATATAGACTTTTCAGAGTCATACACGACAGCAAAGCAGGTAGTTATTGTTAATACAAATGATAAGGCACTTTCATCATCACAAGCCACATTTTCAGAAAAGTTTAAGCAGTGTTTTATCGAAGAGAACAGATGGCAGTATATTACGAAAGGCTTAACATCAACAGTGCTTATTACCGTATTTGCGGGTATAATTGGTATTATTCTTGGATTTATATTTGCAATAATAAGGGTGGCATATGTCAGAAGCGAGTCAAAGACATTTGTACTCAAATTGCTTGAGTGGTTTGTAAAGGCATATTTGTCAGTGTTTCGGGGAACACCTGTACTTGTGCAGCTTATGATTATGTATTATGTTGTATTTGCGTCAATTGATGTTAATCCTGTATTTGCAGCAGTTCTTGCTTTTGGACTTAATTCGGCAGCATATGTGTCAGAAGCTATCCGGGCAGGAATTATGGCAATTCCTATTGGACAGTTTGAGGCCGGAAGAAGTCTTGGTTTCACATATACGCAGACAATGATTCATATAGTATTGCCTCAGGCGGTTAAGAATGCACTTCCGGCAATGGGAAATGAATTTATATCACTTTTAAAAGAAAGCTCAATTGTAGGTTACGTCGGATTGGTTGATGTAACCAAGGCCGGAGATATTATAAGAAGTAAGACCTATGAGGCAATGGTGCCACTTCTTGCAGTTGCACTTGTATATTTTGTCATTGTACTTATATTGACAAAGTTTGTTGAGAAATTAGAGTGGAGGCTGAAAAAACATGAAAGATAAACAGAAAAGTGGCGAAATATTAATAGAGGTCAAAAATCTTTGTAAGGCTTATGGCAATCATAAAGTATTGGAAAATGTTAATACTGTAATAAGAAAAGGAGAAGTGATTTCTATAATTGGTCCTTCAGGGTGCGGAAAATCAACATTTCTCCGTTCAATCAACAGACTTGAGAAACCTGAAAAAGGACAGATAATATACAACGGTATGGATGTACTGGATAAAAATACGGATATTAATAAGATAAGACAAAAGATAGGAATGGTATTTCAGCAGTTTAATCTGTTTCCTCATATGACAGTTAAGAAAAACATTATGATAGCACCTGTTAAACTTAACGGTGTTGACAAAGAAAAAGCGGAAAAAGATGCAGCAGATTTGTTAGAAAGAGTAGGATTAAGTGATAAAGCTGACGCATATCCGGAGAATCTGTCAGGTGGACAAAAACAGAGAATTGCAATTGCAAGAACAATGGCAATGCATCCGGAAATAATACTATTTGATGAGCCTACATCTGCACTTGACCCGGAGATGGTTGTTGAGGTGCTGGAGATAATGAAAGAACTTGCAGCAACCGGTATGACGATGCTTGTTGTGACCCATGAGATGGGATTTGCAAAGGAAGTGTCTGACAGAGTAATGTTTTTCGATGAGATGAATATCAAAGAGGAAGGAACTCCGGATGAAGTGTTTGGAAATCCTAAGAGTCAGAGGCTTAAAGAATTTTTGTCAAAAGTAAGATAATAATTATGAATATTTACTCTCCATTTTGTAAATCATTTTAAGGTAGAATGATTGATGAAATGGAGATTTTTTTATGGCTCTATGTAAAGTTGAAATATGTGGTATAAACACATCAAAATTACCATTACTAAAGAACGAGGAAAAAGAAAAATTGTGGGACAGGATAGATGATGGAGACACAAAAGCCAGAGAAGAATTTGTAAGAGGAAACTTGCGGCTTGTATTAAGTATTATACAAAGGTTTAACAATAGTGGTGAGAGTGCGGATGATTTGTTTCAGATAGGTTGTATAGGACTTATGAAGGCAGTGGATAATTTTGACAGAACACTAAATGTTAAATTCTCCACATATGCTGTTCCTATGATTATAGGAGAGATAAGAAGATATCTAAGAGACAATAACTCGATAAGAGTAAGCCGTTCATTAAGGGATACAGCATATAAAGCAATTTATACAAGAGAAATACTCATTAAAAAAAATCAGAAAGAGCCTACAGTAAATGAGATAGCTGAAGAGATTGGAATTACTAAAGAGGAAATTAATTATGCAATGGATGCGATTCAGAGCCCGGTGTCACTTTATGATTCTGTACATTCTGACAGTGGAGATGAATTGTTTGTAATGGACCAGATAAGTGATAAAAAAAATACAGAAGAGAATTGGATTAAAGATATATCTTTAAAGGAAGCTATGAAGCATCTGCCGGACAGAGAAAAAAACATAATCCAATTAAGGTTTTTTAAGGGGAGAACGCAGATGGAAATAGCAGAAGAAATAGGGATTTCACAGGCACAGGTAAGCAGACTTGAAAAAAATGCATTAAAAAGCATGAAACATTATCTGCAATGATATAATTGTATATATAGAGTATTATATGGTGGGGTTCTGTGAGAGTATATGATTTAAAACAAAAAGAAGTGATAAATGAATGTGACTGCAAAAGACTTGGTTTTGTAAGTGATATAATATTTGACGAGTGCAACGGATGTATTCAGGCTCTTGTTGTTCCCGGACAGGGGAAGCTTTGTGGAATATTTGGAAGAGAGTCGGAATACATCATTCCCTACAAATGTGTGTGTCAGATAGGTGAAGATATAGTATTAGTTAAAATAAATGAGGAAGATGTATTGAAAAAGTGCACTTATTAATCTATAATTACCATAAAAAGTCAGATGGTCAGTCATATATAATCTGATAAATATTATTTTGGAGGAAAAAATATTGAAGTGTCCATATTGTGGAGAGGAAGATACAAAAGTAATTGATTCAAGACCGGCAGATGATAACAGTTCTATCAGAAGAAGACGTCACTGTCTTAAGTGTAACAGACGATTTACAACATATGAAAAAGTTGAGTCGATTCCATTAATGGTAATAAAGAAAGATGAATCAAGAGAGATATATGACCGTTCAAAGATTGAAGCCGGGATATTCCGTTCATGTCATAAGCGTCCTGTGTCAGTTGATGAGATGAATTCAATTATTGATGAGGTGGAAAACGAAATCTTCAATAAAGAAGAGAAAGAAATACCAAGCAGTGTAATTGGTGAAATTGTAATGGATAAGCTTAAGAGCCTCGATGCAGTTGCTTATGTGAGGTTTGCATCTGTATACAGAGAGTTCAAGGATGTAAATACATTTATGTCTGAATTAAAAAAATTATTAGATAAGTAAAAATAGAGAGGAATCACAGATGAAATTATTAAAAAGCTTTTATCCCGAGGAATATAGGCATTCTACATATTCGCTTGATTTTGAGGACTATTATGAGAAAGGTTACAGAGGTATACTGTTTGATATAGATAATACATTGGTGCCTCATGGAGAACCTGCTACGGATGAGGCGAAGAATTTATTTGCAAAATTAAAAAAGATTGGCTTTAAGACATGCCTTATTTCCAATAACAAAGAGCCAAGGGTAAAGCCGTTTGCAGATGCGGTAGATTCACCTTTCATATACAATGCACATAAACCGTCGAGAAAGAGTTATAACAAAGCATTTGGAATAATGGGGACAGATAAAAACAGCACAATATTTGTTGGTGATCAGATATTTACGGATGTATATGGTGCAAACAGGGTTGGCATGTACACAATACTAGTAAGACCAATTCATCCTAAGGAAGAAATTCAGATAGTATTGAAGCGCTATCTTGAAAAGATTGTTTTGTTTTTCTATAGAAAGGATAAAAAAAGTAGCAAAGTTAAATTGCACAATTAGGTATATTGTTGTATAATTATACTGTATTTTTGTGTCCGCATATATGATTTTCATAAGTTTGGCACTTAAAGTATAATATAAAAAGAAATGAAAAAGGAGGAAAGTTTCTATGAGAAAAAATTCTATGAAACAGAGAATTTTATCTGTTGTTTTATCAGTTGCCATGGTAGCTACATCAGTTCAGCTAAATGGAATAACAGCGAAGGCAGCAGAAGGAAGTCAGACGGAAACACAGGAAGAAATTAATACTGACTGGTCATCAAAGACAGTAAGTGACGCCACTGTAACATCTGTGACGGATGCGGTTACTGAGATTATCTTTGATGAGAATGTAACTAATGTAAACATTACATCAGCGGATGCACTTAATGTAACAAAGTTAAAGGGTATAACATTCAGAAATCCTGATACTACTATTAATATCAGTTCAGATATTAATCTTCAGAGTGTAAAGATATGGTGTACACAGGGAAGTACAGCGGAGACTTTTGCAAAGGGAAGAGGTCTTACAGCAGAGTATCTTAATGACAGAGAACTTTCAATAAGCAGTGATAATACTGTGAGATATACAGGTTCTGACAGTTTTGATGTGTCTGCAAAGACAACTATTAATACAACAGTACAGAGTGTTATTGAAGGAGCACATTATTCAAATGATATTATATGGTCAACATCAGATGCAAGTGTTTTGTGCTTTGTTGTAGACGGAAAGAAATACAGCACATTTGACTCAAGATGGCTGCTTGATAATGCGAATACTACAAATCAGATAAAGAGAGCAGAAAATGACAGTACAATTACTGTCAGTCTTTTAACAGGTAAAGCAGGTACGGCTACAATTACTGCACAGTCAAGAAGTGGTAAGAAAATAGAAGTTCCTTATACAGTTAAAAAGGCAACAGATAATATTAAGATTTCGGTTGACGTATATGAGCCTGTCATAACAATAGATGAAAATGGTAACAGACTTATCAATCTTGATAGATTAACGGAAGAAGAATCAGATATAGTAAGCTGTAATATAAAGCTTAAAAATACAGAAAATTACGTTTTCGATAATTTTGATGATTACGCACAGTTAAAGCTGGATGAGGGAAGTTACTTTAAGATTAATTATACGATTGATGATGATAGTCAGGATTATATAAGGACATCTCTTGCAGGATTGAATGAAAACTTTATTCCGGGCGGATATGAAGATGTAAGTAATAATGATCTTAATCTTGGCAGAGACCAGATATCCATAGCAGGATATGTATGCGACGGTAAAGAGATATCTAAAGATGATATGTATTGTGCCGCTAAGCAGTCCGGAAGTGTTGAACCATTAATTGTTAAAGGTATCTCAATGAATAACAATACCACACGTATAATGAGAACATATATATGTAAACCATGCAGTGTTCTTACAGTTAAGATGGATGGCATAGAAGTAAAAAACGGAAGTGGTTTTGATAAAAAGAGAACTGATGATCTTACAATGGAAGCGGATATAGGAGAAAGTACAGATTACGTTGAATGGAGAATAAAAGGTGATGATAATGTCGCTTCTATAAGTAATCCGGACAGTACAAAAACTAATATACATATTAATAAAGCCAGTGATTTTTATATTATATGTGAAGCAAAGGACTTTAAGAATGGAACAGTAAATAATAGATTAACAATACACATTGTTGCTATTGAATGTTTTGAAAATGACGGACTTGGATTTACAGATGAGGCAAGAGAGAGTCTTGTTAAAGAATATAGAATTCCTGTTGATTATCAGGTCAAGACGGGAGAAAAAGTCAAAAGGGTATATGTTGCAAATGTACGAAATAATAACATAGAATTGTTGAATAAGGATGGTAAAACTCCTAACGAGACACTGATATATACTTCAAGTGATACTAATATACTTAATATTGACCAGAATGGTGTAATGACAACAGGAAATCAGACTGGAACAGTAACAGTAACTGTTCAGCCTAAAGGAAGAAAAGAAGCAGCAGTAACAATACCTGTAGTTGTATATGCTAAATTGCAGGCATTTACACCTGCAAGTACATCAATCGAAGTGCCAGTAGGGCAGTACAGAGATATTGCAATTAGTGTAACACCTGATAATTCAGAAGAGCCAATTAACTGGCAGGTAAGTAATTCAGATTATGTGAAGGCTGAAGAGTACTTTGACGAGAAGACAAAGGCGAGATATGTAAGAATTACAGGAATTAAGAATTCTGAACAGACCCAGTTAAGTGCGACAGGAACAGGTGACGTAAGTGAAGTAAAGGGAAGCATTAATGTAACTGTTCAGGAAGCAGTTCATGCAGATACAATATCTATAGCCAATGATGATAAAAATGCACAGTTTATTTCAAGTGCAGATGGACCGGTTATAAGAATTCCAAAGGGCAGAAAGACAGTACTAATTCCTAATCTTATCAGTAATTCAGGTAAGAAGGTTAATGATATGAAACAGTGGTCAGTAAAAGATCCTAATAATGTTGCTGTGTGCAATTTGTCAGCAGATAATCTTGAAATTACAGCTTCAACAGCCGGAGAATTCAGTATAATATTAAAGTCTTATGGCGGTGATTTTGAGAAGTCGGCAGAGTATAAAGTTCAGGTGTATGTACCTGCTGAAAAGATTGATATTGTGGCAAATGGTTCTACAGCAGATACAATTAATGTTAACGTTGGAACGACAATTACAGGAATATATGCTGATACGACACCTTCAGATACAACAGATAAAATCAAATGGTCTGTTGATACAGATGGAATAATACAGCTTTCTAAGAATGAAACAACTGCAGCAGATAAGATTTTAGCATTTTCAGCATTAAAGACAGGTACGGTTACACTTACCGCAACTTCAGAATCGGGTGCGGTTGATACCGTTAAGATTAATGTAATCAAACCGGCTGATGCGATTAATTTTGTTAAAGATGGACAGACAATAAGGGATACAATATATATTAATCCTAATGTTCCAACAACTATCGGAATAGAAGTTGTTGGTGATGGAACTACAGATGTGTCAGGATTTACATGGTCTAAGATAGAAGAAAAAGGTATTCTTAGTATTGCAACACCTGCAGAGGACAAAGATAAGAAAACTCTTGTTCTTACAGGTACGGCACCCGGTACACAGACAATATCAGTATCTGCACCATCCGGTGTATCAGCAAGTATTAATGTAGTCATTGTTCAGCCGGCAACATCTATAGAGTTAAATGCTTCAGCATTAACAGTTGTTAAAGGTGATGATCCTGTCAACATATATGCAACACTTTCGCCTTCAAATACAACGGATCATGTAACATGGTCAGTTCCTGAAAGCGAAGAAGGAATTATATCGTGGACAGAATACGATGATTCAACAACGACAAATACACAGAAACATATTACGGTATCTGCGGTTAAGGCAGGAACAGCACACCTTACTGCAACAACGGTGAGTGGAAAGACAGCTACTATTGTTATTACATCTGTTGCAAGAGACATGACTTCTTCTGATATAACTGCTCAGGTAGGTGATATGGAATACACAGGTGCAGAATTAAAGCCATATGTATATGTATATTACAAGAACAACCAGTTATCAGAAAACGTTGATTACACATTAGAATATACTAATAATGCTGCAGCAGGAAAAGGTAAAGTTAAAATAACAGGAATTGGTAATTATTCTGGTGAGATTGAGAAAGAATTTAACATTACACAGAGAAATATTGCAGGTGTACAGATAGAGGCTATTGCAGAGTGTGTTTATACAGGCAAGGAATTAACACCTGAATTTGTAGTTACAGATAGTGCTACAGGAAGTGCAGTAGTATTAACAAAAGATGTAGACTATTCAGTTAAGTATAACAATAATATAAATGTAGGATATGCTACTGTTGAACTTACAGGTATTGGCAATTATACAGGAACTACATCAGGAAGCTATAGCATAATTCCAAAATCAATGTCATCAGCAGATATAACTGTATCAGGAATTAAAGATGTAACATATAATTTTAATTATCAGGAACAGAAGATTACGGTTAAAGATGGTACCAAAGAATTAGCTGATGGAACTGATTATAATGTAAGTTATGAGAATAACTATTCAGCAGGTACAGCTACACTTACTATTAATGGTAGTGGCAATTATTCGGATTCTGTTATTAAGACATTTACAATTAAGAAAAAGTCATTATCGTCTGCAAAGATTACTGGACTTGAAAATGTTATATATACAGGCAAGAGTATAAAGATGAATTATTTATCTGTGAATATGGGAAATAATTCTCTTTCAGAAGGAACAGATTATACAGTTAAGTATTCAGGAAATAAGAATCCGGGAAAAGCAACTGTAAAAATAACAGGAAAAGGTAACTTTACAGGAAGTAAAACAGTATACTTTATCATATATCCAAAGACACCTAAGAGTGGTAAGATGTCATCAACTGCAACAACATCACTTAAACTGACATGGTCTAAGAGTACAGGAGCATCCGGATATGTAATAAGTGTATTTAATGCTAAGAAGAATAAATATGTTAAAGTTGCTACATCTACTAAGAATTATGTAACACTTAAGAAGCTGACACCGGGTACAGTATATCAGTATTCTGTAAGTCCATATGTCAAATCAGGTTCAAAGACATATGCAAGTAAGGAAAGTATTACTATAACTGCAGGTACTTCAGTATCTCCTGTTAAGATTAAGAAAATCAAATCTTCATACCAGGATTTAACAGTTACATATTCGAAAGCAAAGAATGCTGATGGATATGCAATTTATACATCCACAAAGAAGAATGGTAAATATAAGCTTGCCGTAACCTCATCAGAGGCATCAGCATATATATCAGGTCTTAAGTCAAGAAAGACTATATATGTAAAAGTAAAATCATACAAAAATATAAACGGTAAAAATTATTATTCAGCATTTAGTTCAGTTAAGTCTGTTAAAATAAAATAATAAGAAAACGGAAGCTAAAAGAAGCCGTTGCATTAACGATAAACGTTAATGCAGCGGCTTCTTTGATATTGAAAAAATACCTTTATCTCGTGAAATATTTCTCTTTTACAAGTTCAACAGGCATTTCTTTGCCTGTCCATATTTTAAAAGCTTCTGCCCCCTGATAAAGCAGCATATACAATCCGTTAAAAGTTTTGCATCCATGGGATTTTGCCATTTTAAGGAGTTTGGTTTCTTCCGGGTTATATATAACGTCAGATACTATAAGCTCAGGTCTGAATACACTTTCATCATCTATAACACATGCATCTGTATTTGGTGCCATACCGACAGGAGTACCGTTAGTAAGAATATCAGACGATGCAATAGAAGATTTAAGTAAATCTTTGTCATCTAAGTCGTACAAGGTCGCTTTACAGTTAGTGTTGTTATTAATCCTCTCTATGAGTTTCTCGGCTCTTGGGAAGAACTGGTCTTTAAGGCTGAATACATTAATTTCTTTAACTCCGTCAAGAGCAGCCTGTGCACATACTGCAGTTGCCGCACCTCCGGCACCTAAAAGAGTCATCTTTTTGCCAATTATATCATGTCCGGCGTCTTTTACTGCACGCATGTATCCCATGCCATCAGTGTTATATCCGATTAATTTACCGTTATCGTTTAACACTGTGTTTACGGCTCCAATAATTTTGGCAGAATCGTTTACTTCATCACACAGTTCAAACATTCGGTTTTTTACCGGCATGGTGCAGTTAAATCCTTTAATTCCGGCGTTTTTTAAACCTGTAACAACTGTTTCGAGATTATCGACATCTACGTCAAAACACAGATAGACATAATCAAGACCGAGCTGTCTGAACGATTCGTTGTGCATCATAGGTGAAATGCTGTGTGCAACCGGTGTTCCAAGTAAACCTGTAAGTTGTGTATGTCCTGTAATTTGCATAATAAACCTCATTTCTAATAATTATTTTTTCTTTTTTCTATATTAAGTCAAATGCAGATATAAGTCAATAAAACGCATTTAAAATACACGCATGGTTTTATTAGTAATGAGTAACAGTTCAGCCTTCCGGCT
>DEGR01000053.1 GCA_002351535.1 Lachnospira sp. UBA2821 | reverse complement strand
CCGGAAGGCTGAACTGTTACAAACGATTAGAAATCCATAATTGTTTTCATTGCGATATTGTTTCTTAGGGTATATAATGGATAACATGTGATAAAAAACATTAACTTATTAAGGAGAAATTTAACATGGATGTAATATCAGTTATTAGTTTATTATTGGGACTGCTGAGTGGTGTTGCATTATTCCTATACGGAATGAATGTGATGGGAAATGCATTAAAAAAGATAGCAGGTAATAAACTTGAATCATTGTTGTACAAGCTTACTAATACGCCTGTTAAAGGAATATTACTCGGGGCAGGAGTTACAGCAATTATTCAGTCTTCATCGGCCACATCGGTTATGGTTGTCGGCTTTGTTAATTCAGGTATAATGAAGGTTATTCAGGGTATCGGAATTATAATGGGGGCAAATATAGGAACAAGTATTACAGGATGGATTTTATGTCTTTCCGATATTGAAGGTGCAGGTGGAGTAGCCACTTTATTGTCATCATCAAGTATTGCAGCTATAGTTGCTATAATTGGTATACTTATTAATTATATAGCAAAGAAAGACACATCGAAGAGCGTCGGCGATATAATGCTTGGCTTTGCAATACTTATGGTTGGTATGTCGATGATGAAACAGGCTATGGAGCCGCTTCAGAATGACCAGGATTTTATAGGTGTTCTTACAAAGTTTTCTAATCCATTTTTAGGAATACTTATTGGAATTGTATTTACGGCTATATTACAAAGTGCATCTGCTTCAGTTGGTATTTTGCAGTCACTTGCTGTAAGCAGCTTTCTTCCATTTTCGGCAGCATTACCTATAATTATGGGTATAGGTATTGGTGCAGCATGTCCTGTACTTGTATCAGGTATGAGTTCAAATAAAAATGGTAAAAGAACAGCTCTTGTATATTTGTTAAATGATTTATTTGGAATGATAATATGGGGAAGTGTATTTTATCTGGCACAGTTTATTATTATGCGTGGTGGTAGCTTTCCGTTTATGAATTATGAAATGAATTCAGTATCAATTGCACTTTTAAATTCCGTTTACCGAATTTTGACAATATTAGTGCTGGCACCTTTTATAAAACAAATTAATAAGTTAGTATTCTTCCTTGTGAAGGATTCAAAGGAAGATTTAGAAGAACAGGCAGACTTTGATTTGCTTGAAGAGCGTTTCCTTAACTATCCTGACCTTGCACTTGCGCAGGTTCATACAGTTATGGATTGTATGGCTGTGAAGGCGTGTAATAACGTAAAAGCAGCAATTAAGTTATTGGATGACTATTCCGGAGAGCGTTTTAAAAAGATTCAGGATAGAGAAAATATAATTGATAAATATGAGGATAAGCTCGGAACATATCTTATGAAGATTACTACAAGTAATATGAATGCAGAGCAGACGAAGCAATCATCCAAGTACCTGCATACGATTAGTGATTACGAACGTATCGGTGATCATGCTTCAGGAATATCAAAAGTAGCTAAGGAATTAAATGAAAAGAAAATCCGGTTTTCTGATGAGGCACAGGGCGAAATAAAAGTTCTGGAAGATGCCATAATAGAGATTATGGATATTACCACCGATGTATTTGAAAATAATAATTATGACAGGGCAAAACTTGTTGAACCATTAAGGTTAAGAATAAGGTTATTGTGTGCAGAGCTTAAGAAAAACCATATAAAGCGACTTCAGAAGGGAAGCTGTGGACTTGATTATGGATTTGCTTTTAATGATCTTATAAGTAATTTAGACAGAATAGCAGCACATTGTTCTAATATAGCGGTAGCATTTATTGAATTTGAGATGGATGATTTTAATACACATGCATATCTTAAGGACATTAAGAATTCAAAAAATACAAAGTTTAACAATGATTTTAATTTCTATGAATCTAAATACACAATAAAGTAGTTGGTATAACATAACAGGTTGTATATAAATAAAAATGAGCCATCCGATGATATTTGGTAATATCATCGGATGGCTCATTTCCGTATAAGCTTATATTTTATTTATTCTGTTTTTTCAGTATTATCAGACATTTCTGAATCTGTCTTTGAAAGGGCTTTTTCTTTTTCGCGTTTGTTCTTTTTAACATCAACAATTATAAGACATATAAATGTAAGTAAACTCAGCGATGTAAGAGCTATTCCAACATGAAGTCCTGCAGGTGTATATTCAAGTTCTATCGTATGTTTTCCCTGTGGAACATCTATGGCAAGCAGAGCACCTTTAAGTGAGGTAGTATCTGTTTTTCTGCCGTCAATATAAGCTGTCCAGCCCTGGTCATATGGTATTGACATAACAAGTGTGCCTTTGTCATTGGCATCAACTGTTCCTTTAACGTATGTGTCTTCACGTTTTGTAAGTTCAAATGGCTGTGAATTAAGCTTATTATATACGTCCTCAAACACGGATTTATCAAACGAATAGGCATATAGCTGAAGAGAAGTTACTTTCTCATCATTTGGTGTTACATATACTGTACATCCCTCATCAATCATACCAAGGTCGATTGTGTGAGGATGAGTCATATCTGAATAAGTATTCATGGAAAGACTGTTTCCACTTTCATCTTTTATTTCTACATCTATCTGGTCGAGTGAAGTTGTAACATATATGAACAGGTGTGTTTTTTCTGTTGCAGTTACTTCGGCATCAGAACCGTCACTGTTTACTTCAAGTCTTGTATAAAGAAAAGGAGCATTCTCATCGTTTTCAAGTACATTTGCAACAAAACTGTTTTGAACTGCAAATGGATCGGTAGTATCGTAATCCCAATTATCTTCAACATCAGAATTGATTATATATCCCAGTGGAAGAGTATATAGGTTTTCGTAAGCATATATATTTCCTGATGCAGCAGCAAGCTGGATAAAATCATTATCCTCAAGATAAGAATTGCTAAGTACATATTTGATGGAGAATAATGCTTCTGTTAAAGGTGTATGACCGTAATATGCATATGCATTTGTTGATTCCTCAAGACCAAGCTGACCATAGAATTCTGAAAGGTTTGCACTGGCTGTTGATGAGAATGTTGAAGTTCCCATATAATTATTCCATGCTGCATCATTTTTTGTGTGTCGTTCGTATTTTTCAACACGGTAAAATCCTTTGTCATTGGTTGCAAGAGTATCTAATACTTCATCGATGTCTTTATTATCATCTACATAATAAGAACGTGAAGTTGTGCTGATTCCTGTTTTGTCGAGGTTTGTATATGCCTCTGTTGATGTAAGCAGAAGAATAAGTATAACAACAACAAAACGTCTGTAATTATCACTTCGGTATAACATAAATGCAATAGTATAGAAGAGAATAAATATAAGACTTAAGTAAATAATCTGGAAATTATATTCGTCTCCAACGTACATTTTTTCTATAATAAGAATTAATGCAACTGCACCGGCAACACTACCCATAATCTGTTTGATTGTAAATGATTTGAGATGTATGAATGCTTCATAACACATTGTGAGTATAAGGAAAATATATATAAATGACTCACGGCATGGAAGACTGTTAGGAAAATGGAATCCATGCCATATGTAGTTAGGAACATTTGTGTTAAAACTAATAAGGAAAAATATAACTAACAGCACTTTTGAAACTTTTTGCTTAAAGTTAATTTTTGGACACATGCAATACATTGGAAGCAGTATGAACACCGCAACTGTACAGTAGAGGTTAGGGTCATGTGCTGAGAATATCGATGCATCTACATTTATCAGTGAACGTGAAATCATGTCAAGTACAGAGAAGTAATTCTGCCATGTTTCAGGAAAATTAAAATCTCCGGAAGCAGTAGATTTTAATGCATAAAATGCAGGGAAGAATACTGCTGCGGCAAGTCCACCGGCTATTAGTGAATATATGCCAAAGTTTAATATTCTTTCAAGCCAGTATTTGAGATTTTTTTTGTTATGGTCGCTGTAAATAAGTACTATATAATATAATACGCAGAATATACATACCATTATGCCGATATAGTAGTTAGAAATAATGGTAAGTCCAAGCGAGATACAGTATAAGAAACATTTATTCTCTTTAACAAGTCTTTCGAGTCCAAGTACTACGAGTGGAAGAAGTACAAGACAGTCCAGCCACATTACGTTCCAACTGAATGCTGCAAAATAAGATGAAAGTGCGTAGAAAACAGCAAATGCTGAAATAGTAAGGCTTCTGCTTTTGAACTTCTTGGATATATAATAAGAAAAAGTACTGCTGCATAACCCTGCTTTTATAATTATGAGCGCATTCATTACTTCTATAATATATTTCTCAGGGAATATGGCAATAAACCAGTTAATTGGTGATGCAAGATAATATGCATATAAAGCTGAGAAATTAACGCCCATTCCTATATTCCATGAATATGTGAGACTGCCGCCATTAACAAGCTTATTGTATAATTCGCGGTGGAAAGGGGCATACTGATGATAACAGTCGCTTCGCAAATACATTTCGTCGCCAAATGGAAAAATTTTCCTTGCATGGTAAATAATTATCATAATTACCACTGGTATAATGAAGGCCACGATATAGACAGCATTATATTTTATATATTCCCAAAATGTCTTTCTTTGCTTGTTTTCTTTGAATATAAAGAATTTACTTAGTATGTAATTAAGTATTACAACGAATACATTGGATGCTATTTTGGAAACAACATCGTTTATTCCGAATAATACAACACACATGTAGATAAATACTAAGCTGAATATAAGTGTTATGAGTCTGGCACTTACAAATGAAGGTATTTCATCGAGAAGTGTCCTTGCTGAATAATTTTTACTGCCAAATACATATATTTTGTTTGTTATGAATGCAAAAATAACGGCAATTGTCCATGACATTATATTTGCGAGAAGATAGTTAATGCCAAATATTTTTGAAAAAATAATATAGCTTACTATATCTATTATAGTTGTAAGTACTCCAAAAATAAGATATGAAACAGTTTCCTTATTAAGGAGCAGTTTTTTTATTTTGTTCAATTTAATCCTCCATTCTGCTTTTGAGATTCATTTTCATAATCTTCAAAAGATGTTGATATTTTTTTGAAATGTTTATCATGATATTCTGTCAGGTGTATATTGGTTTCTTTCAATATAAATATAGGCCTGTTTTTGGATTCAATATAAATATGACCGATATATTCACCTATAACTCCAATCGAGAATTCTAGTATTCCACCCAGAAAAAGTACTGCTGAAAGTGTCGTTACATATCCCGGAACATCTATGCCGTATATAACAGTCTGTATAATTGTTATTACAATATAAAAAAATGCAAATAATGATATTAAAAAACCGAATCCCGTAACCATTCTCAGCGGAGTGATGGAAAATGCAGTTATGCCATCAATAGCATATTTGAATAATCCCCAGAAACTCCATTTACTGTGTCCTACGGGGCGTTCTACATTTTCATAAGGAATCCACACAGTATCAAAGCCGACCCAGGAGAATATCCCCTTTGAGAAACGCTGGTGTTCAGTCATGGAAAGAATTGCATCTATCATCTGACGTGACATTATTCTATAGTCAACAACACCGCGTACAAGCTTAACCGAAGTTATGCGGTTACTGAGTTTGTAGAAACTTTTTGAGAAAAGACTTCTCACGGGTGATTCACCCTTGCGGTCTGTACGCCTTGCAGCACAACAGTCATGTCCCTCTTCAATTTTATTAATCATTTCAGTTATAAGAGAAGGGGGATGTTGTAAATCGGCATCCATTACTATAACATAATCACCTGTAGAATAATAAAATCCGGCATACATAGCGGCTTCTTTTCCAAAATTTCTTGAAAAGGATATATATTTTACATTGTCATTCTGTTCGGATAAAGCATGTAATATGAGGTAGGTTTTATCACGGCTTCCATCATCCACAAAAATATAATTAAATGCATAACCTGATATATTACTGACAACTTTCTGGGTTTCAGTATAGTACATTTCTAAAACATCTTCTTCGTTGTAACATGGTACAACGATGTCTACTTTTTTCGTATATATCACTCCCATCTTAAGCATTTGAATAACTACATAATTTTACTATAATATGCAAAAAGTGTAAAGAAGATATTGTGTTGAATAAATTATGCAGTTGTTGTATAATCAGATGTTAGAAAGCATTTAGAAAATGAAAGAGAGGTAAGTAATGGGCAAGGTATTATTAACATATGGACTTAACAGATTTCAGAATGAACAGCTTGATAAAGCTTTTTCGGATAAAGGGTTCGGGATAAAGCCTGTACCTGAAGAAAAGTACGGTTATAAAATAGGTGAACTTACAGGTGAATTGTCTGAAGAAAAGGAACATGAGCAGGGCTTAAGCATTCCGGGCAGAATGATAGTTGTTGGAGGTGTTGATAAAGAGGAATATGCACAGGTGTTCAAACTTCTCACTGATACAACAGGAAAGCTTGCATATCATAAAGCAGTCGTAACGGAGACTAATATTCATTGGACAAGTGCGAGACTGTTTCATGAAGTGGATAATGAATACAGGGAAATAAAAAGAAGAAGCAGGTTAAAGAGATAAAAATATAAAAAAATATGGAGGCTGCTTATGGGAAAAAACAGAAAGATTGCCATGTCAGTTATACTGGCAGGAATTATTACAACAATTGCATTTAATGCCGGATGTGGCAAATCAAAAACGAATGATAAAAAAGCAGATACTGATGAGATAGTTGCCCTTTCTGATAAAGAACAGGACGAAATATATGATAAGCTCTTCGATATTGATTCTAAGATTACAATTAAGATGGATATGTCGGATGAAGAAATTGCCAAAATTCAGGAAGATTATAATGAGTATTCAAAGTCACATTCAAAATCACCCATATACAGGAAAGCCGATAAAGTTACATTTATAATAGATGATAAAGAGTATACTGTTAAAGATGTAGGTGTACGAATGAAGGGAAATACTTCAAGAACTGATTTTTATAATCTTCAGTCGGGAAAAATATATAATCTGATTAATCTTAAATTCTCTTTTGATGAGACATTTGATAATAAAGATTACTACGGAAAAGACGTTATGAAATGGAGTTCAAAGAAAGAGAGAACAAAGAGAAAAAACAGAAGATTTGCCGGATTAAAAAAGCTTGAGCTTAAAGCAAATAAGAATGAAGACCAGACATTTGTAAGACAGTATTATAGTTATGAGATGTTCAGGGATAATGGTGTTCCGGCGCCTAGAAGCAATATTGCACAGTTATGTAATAAAGATACTAATTATGGAGTTTTCCTTATTAATGAACCGGTTGACAAGATATTTGTGAACAGAAATTTCTCAAAAGATGACAGAGGCGGGGATTTGTATAAGGCTAAATGGACATATGCTCCTGCCAATTATACAAAAGTCATGACTTATGGATGCAGTGATAATGAAGAGGGTGAAGAGTTTAACCTTGACCTTAAGACAAATAAGTCGAAATCTAAAAATGAAAAACTCGAAAAACTTTTAGACGTAATTAATAATGATGCTTCAACAGAGGATGATATACTTAGTGTAATCGACAAGGATAATTGGATTAAGTTCTGTGCGGTGAGCTACTTCACAGGAAACCCTGATGATTTTAGAAATAATTATAATAATCATTATGTATATTTTACTCCTGAAGGAAAAGCATATTTTATTCCTTATGATTATGACAGATGTCTTGGAATTACTAAATCATGGAATCCTGAGATGACAGGTATGACAGAGACTTCCCCTTTTTCGGAGAATGCTGAGGGTAATGGCAGCAAACAGAGTAATCCGCTTATAAAAAAGACTATATTAGAAGGCGGCTGTCTGATTAGTGAGTACAAAGATGAACTTGAGAAGATAGCGACCGGTGAGTGGATGAAGATTGATAACTTTAATGCAGTCTATGAGAAGGCTGAAAATAATTACGATTCGGTTTCTGTTCCGGATGAGAGTTATCAGAATATAGTTAAAGAACATCAGAAATTCAGTCTTGATGGAGAATTAATATTTGGTGATGATTCAACAAATATGTCCGTTGAGGAATACTTTGAAGGTATCATGAAGTCGTATAATTATTATAAACAATAATAAAAGAGAAAAGTTATTGTTCAGTAATAAATGGGATTGAACAATGCCAATATAAAGAAAAGAGGTAAAGGTTATAATGGAAAGATATTTTGAATTAGGAATTTACAATGGTGAGAAATCAGATGGAACAGGTGTGTGTGGAAAATATAAAAGTTTTGATGAGGCCAGTAAGGCAATTGCCGAGTTTACAAAAGAGGATAATCAGGTGTTCATAATTGATGAACTTGAAAAAGATGGAGATAATGTTGTCCAGCACGCATCATGGCTTTACAGATAATCTGCATTGTAGTATATATTTAGAATTATCTGTATAAAGGAGAAAAAAAGTGAGAGAAGTAGAATTCAAAATGGAAAGAGAAGGACTTCTTAACGTTGGAGATGATGTTGAAGTTGAAGAAGAACAATTGCTTACACTTCAGGGAATGATGGTATATTATACCATTATTCCGGCACTTGCAATGTCGAACAATATTCCATATGCAGAAAGACTTACCGTTTTTAAAGGAAAGGTTACAAAAATTGTACCAAATGAAAGTGCATCTTTTGTTACAGTACAGTTTGAATGACAGCCGGAATATGGTATTTCTCATAGTTGACAAAAAATCTGAATGTGCTATGATATATAGAAAATGTGGCAGTAAAGAAAGGCATGGTAGATATGAAGAAGATGGTATTATCTATATTGGTTAGGAACACATTTGGTGTGCTCAGCAGAGTTGCCGGATTGTTTGCCAGAAGAGGATATAATATTGACAGTCTTACAGTAAGCGAGACTGAGGATAATGGATTTTCGCGTATGACAATAGTAGTCAGCGGTGAAGATGAAGTGTTAGAACAGATTCGTAATCAGTTGTCAAAGCTTGTTGATGTGAGAGAGATAACTGTATTAAAAGATGGCGAATCAGTCTGCAGGGAACTTATATTATGCAAAGTGGCAGTAGGTATGGAAAGCAGACAACAGGTTATTGCCGTTGCTGATGTGTTCAGGGCTAAGATAGTTGACGTATCTAATGATTCTATGATGATAGAATTAACAGGTAACCAGGCAAAGCTTGATGCATTTATTGGGTTGCTTGAAGGATTTGAAATAAAAGAACTTGTAAGGACAGGTATTACAGGTCTTACAAGAGGAAGAGCAGATATGCTTGCCGGAGAGTTAGATTAAGCATACCGGCAGAGGTGTTTGATACACACAGGAAAAATAGCTGATTCATTGCCGGTATGATTATACATATGTTAATGGCAATATCAAAATATATATTTATTATGGAGGCTAAAAAAATGGCAGAAGCAAAGATTTTTTACCAGGAAGACTGTAACTTATCGTTATTGGATGGAAAGACTATCGCTGTTATCGGATATGGTAGTCAGGGACATGCTCATGCATTAAATGCAAAAGAGTCAGGATGTAATGTTATCATCGGACTTTACGAAGGAAGTAAATCATGGGCTAAGGCTGAAAAACAGGGATTTGAAGTTTACACAGCAGCAGAAGCAGCTAAGAGAGCTGATATTATCATGATTCTTATTAATGATGAATTACAGGCTGATATGTATAAAAAAGATATTGAGCCAAACCTTGAGCCAGGTAACATGTTAATGTTCGCTCATGGATTCAATATTCACTTTGGAACAATTGTACCACCTAAGGATGTTGATGTTACTATGGTAGCACCAAAAGGACCTGGACATACAGTACGTTCAGAGTATCAGGCAGGTAAAGGTGTTCCTTGTCTTGTAGCTGTACATCAGGATGCTACAGGAAAGGCTCAGGATTTAGCACTTGCATATGCTTTAGCTATCGGTGGAGCAAGAGCCGGTGTTCTTGAGACAACATTCAGAACAGAGACAGAGACAGACCTCTTTGGTGAGCAGGCAGTACTTTGCGGTGGTGTTTGCGCATTAATGCAGGCAGGTTTTGAGACATTATGTGAAGCAGGATACGATCCTAGAAATGCTTATTTCGAGTGTATCCACGAGATGAAGCTTATCGTTGACTTAATCTACCAGTCAGGATTTGCAGGAATGAGATATTCTATCTCTAATACAGCAGAGTATGGTGATTATATAACAGGACCTAAGCTTATCACAGAAGAGACTAAGAAGACAATGAAGAAAATACTTTCAGATATTCAGGATGGAACATTTGCAAAAGAGTTCTTACTTGATATGTCACCAGCAGGACGTCAGGTTCACTTCAAGGCAATGAGAAAGTTAGCTTCAGAGCATCCATCAGAGAAAGTTGGAGAGGAAATCAGAAAACTTTATAGCTGGAATAACGAAGAAGATAAGTTAGTTAACAACTAATATATCACTTTCAAAAAAGGGACATCATGCTGTTGATGTCCTTTTTTGTTTGTTGAACTTATATTAATTTGGGTGTAAAATTAAATAAAGTAATGAAAAGCGGTGATGTTATATGTTGTTTGGTAAAACAAAGAAACTTATAGAGGAACATGAAAAAGAAATGGAGCAGTACCTGAGCAATAATTATAAGGATGAGGCATATAAGGCTTTTATGCAGTATAAAGGGACTGTTTACAGTCTGAGGGATGAAGGAAAGATAGGGGACAGGGATTTTAAAAAACTTGACGATAAAATACATGAACTTGCTAAAATGTTTACAAAATATCATCATTAGCTGTATGAAAAAATATAATTTTATGGTATAAATTTAATTGTCTGTTTGAATGAAAGAATTTTAATATAGGGAAACACGAGAAAGGAAAATATAAAAATGAGAACTTTTAGTAAATCAACCAAGTTGGATAATGTGCTATATGATGTAAGAGGACCGGTTGTGGATGAGGCACTTAAGATGGAAGAAATGGGGATGAATATTCTTAAGCTTAATATAGGCAATCCTGCTCCTTTTGGATTCAGAACACCGGATGAGGTTGTTAAAGATATGAGCCAGCAGCTTACTGAATGTGAGGGGTATTCTGATTCGAGAGGATTATTTTCAGCAAGAAAGGCGATAATGCAGTATGCACAGCTTAAGAATATACCTAATGTTTCCATATCAGAGATATATACAGGTAATGGAGTAAGTGAACTTATTAATCTGTGTATGCAGGCATTACTTGACAATGGAGATGAGATATTGATTCCTTCGCCTGATTATCCATTGTGGACAGCTACAGCAACTCTTGCCGGTGGAAAAGTAGTGCATTACATATGTGACGAGGAATCCGAATGGTATCCTGACATTGAGGATATTAAGAAGAAAGTAACAGATAAGACTAAAGCAATTGTTATTATTAATCCTAATAATCCTACGGGAGCATTATATCCTAAAGAAGTTTTGGAAAATATAGTTGAAGTTGCAAGAGAACATAATCTTATGATTTTTTCTGATGAAATATATGACAGACTTGTTATGGATGACGAAGAGCACATTTCTATTGCATCATTAGCACCTGATTTATTCTGTGTTACATTTAGCGGGTTGTCCAAATCACATATGATAGCAGGATACAGAATAGGATGGATGGTATTAAGTGGAAATAAGGCTGTTGCGAAAGATTATATAGAAGGAATAAATATGCTTTCTAACATGAGGTTATGCTCAAATGTTCCTGCACAGTCTATAGTCCAGACAGCCCTTGGTGGATATCAGAGTGTGAAAAATTATATTATTCCGGGTGGAAGAATATATGAACAGAGAGAGTATGTATATAAGGCACTTAATGATATTCCGGGAATAACGGCAGTCAAACCTAAAGCAGCATTTTATATTTTCCCAAAGATTGATACGAAGAAATTTAATATTGTTAATGATGAAAAGTTTGCACTGGATTTCTTAAAAGAAAAGAAAGTTCTTATTGTATGTGGGCATGGATTTAACTGGGATAAACCTGACCATTTCAGGGTTGTATATTTACCAAGAATAGAAGTATTGCAGGAATCCATGGAAAAATTAGGGGATTTCCTTGAACATTACAGACAGTAAATGTTTTTTAACAGCATTGTATATTTAAATTTAGAAAGTATCATAATAAATATGTAACCATTGATAAATATATAAGAGATATGGGAGTATTTATGAATGATATAATTAATAGTAGAAAAGTTGTAATAGTTGGATGTGGATTTGTAGGTTCGGCTTCGGCATTTGCACTAATGCAAAGTGGTATGTTTTCAGAGATGGTGCTTATTGACGTGGATAAAAACAGAGCTGAAGGTGAAGCAATGGATATAGGTCATGGAATATCTTTTGCACAGCAGATGAAGATATATGCAGGAACCTACGAAGATATTAAAGATGCGGCAATTATAGTAATTACAGCAGGGGCAGCGCAGAAGCCGGATGAGACAAGGATTGACCTTATTGATAAGAATGCAAAAATAATGAAATCGATTGTAGATAATATTAAGGAACAGGATTACAAAGGAACATTACTTATCGTATCAAATCCGGTAGATATTTTAACATTTATTGCGTTAAAAGAATCCGGTTTTCCTTCTAACAGAGTAATTGGTTCAGGAACAGTTCTTGATAGCGGACGTTTCAGATATGTTATGGGTGAACATCTTAGTGTAGATACAAGAAGTGTGCATGCATTTATTGTGGGTGAACATGGAGACAGTGAACTTGTGGCATGGAGTAATGCAAGAGTAGGAGGAATGTCTGTAGAGGATTTCTGTAAGCTTAGAGGTTATTATAATCACACGGAACATATGTGTAAGATTTTTGAAAATGTAAAAAATAGTGCATATGATATAATAGAAAAAAAACAGGCAACATATTATGGTATTGCCATGGCTGTAAAGAGGATATGCCAGACTATAGTAAGAGATGAAAAATCTATACTGCCGGTATCAGTTCTTGTACAGGGACAATATGGTATAGAAGATGTTGTTTTGAGCCTTCCTGCAATAGTTGGTAAAAATGGAATTGAAAAGATTGTTCCCATAGAGTTTAATGAAGATGAGCTTAAAAAACTTAAGGAATCGGCAGATGTTATTGCATCGGTTGTACGAACGCAGGGATATTGAATAAAAAAAGAGGAGAAAAGGGTTTATGAATGTTAATATGGAGGAAGCACTACAGAGATGTGAAGGGAAAAACGTTGATTATGAAGATACTGTCACTGTTCTACAGACAATATTTCATAAAGTACTAAGGATAAATCTTACCGAAGATACATTTCAGGAGATTAAAGTAGTAGAATACGAAAAAAATGCGTCAAAAGGATATTCTAAAAGACTGTCAAGGTGGATAAAGGATTTTGCTGATAATGGCAATGTATATGAAAAGGATAAGGAAGATTATCTGAATTTTTGCAATATTGATTCGTTAAGGAAAAATCTAAAATATTCTTATGAGAACTCCTATGATAATATAGGAATCAGATACAGAAGAAAAATAGGTAAAAAATTCAGATGGGTGAAGATGTATATTATGCCCGGAACAGGATATAGTGAAGACAATCAGGTGGGAATCATGTTTATCAATGATATTCATGATGACTATAAAAAGGATGAGGACATAAAGAAAAATTTAAAAGAGGCATACATTTCAGCCGAGAAAGCCAATGCAGATAAAACCGAATTTTTATCGAGAATGAGTCATGATTTGAGAACGCCTATGAATGCAATAATGGGAATGACAATTCTGGCTTTAGAAAACATTGATGATAAAGAGTACCTTAAAAGCTGTCTGGGAAGGATAAGGGCATCCAGTAAACATCTTATGGGAATTATAAATGATATATTATGCATGTCGAGTATAGAATCGGGAAGAGTGAGTTTGTGCGAGGAGACATTTAATATTAATACAGTTTTGAATGATGCAATATCAATTGTTTCACCGCATATTGAGCAAAAGCAACATACAGTAAATGTAGAAATAGGCGAAATACGACATAACCGTGTTATTGGTGACGAGAAGCGTTTGCAGAGAGTATTTGTAAATGTAATATGCAATGCTGCAAAATACACGGGATATAAGGGAATTATAAATATCAGACTTCGGGAAAGAAGAGATATTTATAATTCTAATCATAAGATGGGGCAGTACATATTTGAAATATCCGATAATGGAATAGGAATGTCAAAGAAATTTCTGGATAAAATATATGAACCGTTTGAAAGAGCCGATGATGCAATTGAAAGCGGTGAAATTGGAACAGGCCTCGGCATGTCTATTACAAGAAGTATTGTTCAAATGATGAATGGTGACATACAGATTCAGAGTGAATATGGGAAGGGAACAAAGATAACCATAACTGTGTGGCTTAAATATGACGAAGAAAAGCCGGATAATAAAGAGAGTGACACTGATGAGTTAGAGACTATTCAGAATGAAATTGATTATGTCAGGAATAAAGATTTCTCAGGAAAACAATTACTTCTTGTTGAGGATAACGAAGTGAATCTGGAAATAGCCAGGGCGATTCTAAATATGACGGGTGCGGATATTACAGTTGCACATAATGGAATAGAGGCAATAGAGATATTTTCAAAGTCTGAGGAAGGACATTTTGATATGATACTGATGGATATAAAGATGCCTAAGATGAATGGATGCGATGCGACAAAAGTAATCAGAGGTTTTAATAGAAAAGATGCTTTGTGCGTGCCTATAATTGCAATGACTGCAAATGTTTTTGCAGAGGATATATGTAAAGTTGAAGAGGCAGGTATGAATGGCCATATAGCCAAACCATTGGATTTGAAGAAATTAATGGGGCTTGTTTCAACATTTTTAACGGATAAATAATTACAAATATACGAAAGGAAAAAGTTATGTTTAAATGGTTAATGTTGGCGATATATCTTGTACTGGATATATATATATTGTGGAGAATTTTATATTGGCTTAAAATAGTAGTTCCGTTGTTTAAGAAAAAGAGAACACAGGCGGTTATAGTTGGAATATATCTGAGTTTTGCTTCATCAATTTTCTGGGGGGCTTTTCTTCCGAGAAGTGATATACAGAGGCTGATTCATAGAATTGGTAATGTATGGATTGCAGCATTTATATATATGTTATTTTTTATATTTTTGGCAGATTTATTTATTTTGGTGCTGAAACTTATTAATACAAAGAAGGAATTAACTGTATTCAAGAAAATGAGATATACATATCTTATTGGAGTAGTGGTTGTTTCTCTTAGTGTGTTATTTACCGTATATGGCACAGTCCATGCCAGAAAAATGTACACAACCAGATATACTGTAAACATAGATAAGAAAGTGAAGGGAATAAGTAACCTGAAGATAGTATTGGTGGCGGATTTGCACATAGGATATAGCATAGGCGAAAGTGACATGAAAAAAATGACGGACAGAATTAACGCGGAGAAGCCTGACCTGGTTCTGTATGGTGGAGACATTTTTGATAATGATTTTGATGCCGTCAAAAATCCCGATAAAATAGCAGGAATTCTTAAGAATGTTAAGGCAAAATATGGCTCGTATGCAGTATTCGGCAATCATGATGTAACGGAAACGCTTGTCGGAGGTTTTTCTGTAGCATCGAAGCATCTTGCATTCAGGGATAAGAGGATGGAAAGCTTTCTGAAAAAGGCTGATATTAGTGTTCTGCTTGATGATACTATTACCATAGGTGATGGACAGATATACCTTATAGGAAGACTAGATAGAGAAAAAGCAGGGGATGGAACTTCAGACAGAATGAGTATTCAGAACCTTACAAAAGACCTTGATAAAGATAAAGTAATACTTCTTTTGGAACACGAGCCTGCTAATCTTGACGGAATAGCAGACTGTGGTGTTGATGTAATGCTTTGTGGACACACGCATGCAGGACAGTTTTTTCCTTTAACAATAGTCCAGCCATTTGCATGGGAAAATCCATGTGGAGTTTTAAAAGTTGATAACATGTACAGTGTGGTTACCTCCGGGGTTGGAATATACGGACCGGCGGTGCGTGTAGGAACCAAAAGCGAAGTGTTAAGTCTTAATGTTAAATTTAAGTAAATAAGAAATATATTTTATTTTGCAGCATCACCTTTTACATTTGAAGGTGGTGCTGTTATTGTATAGTCTGTTATACCTTTTCCTTTGTTAGGAACATTATGTGAATATATTAAATCAGCAATAAACACAGATATTAAAATTACACATATTGTCGTAGCTATGGAAGGTTTTATTTTACGCAATGCATTATCAAGTAATGGAGCTATAAAGTAAACAGTTGCACAACCTCCTATTGCAAACAGCATAAGTCCTTCTGCACATATTCTTCCATTTATATTAAGAAAATATCCGGTATAATCCCACCATCTGGTTCCACCATTAGTATATTCAAGATATACGGCAGTGAAGTATTCAACAACACCGCATAAAACTGTTGCAGACACAAACTGTGATATTGGACTGGAACGAAATCTGTTTAGCAATATAAGGATAAGAATAGAACCTACTCCATATATTGGCAGCCATGGTCCATGAAGAACACCACGGTTAACAAATTTAGCATCACATACAAGGTGGAAACATACTTCCCACAGCCAGCCTATGCCACTGAAAATAAAAAACATTAATACGATAGAGGAGATGGTATATCTTCTCATATAGTTAATGGTTTCGATAAGTGGATTACTATGCCTTGATGGCAGAGGGTAAAGTCTGTTTGGGTAAGCTTTGTGGTTGAGTTCTGCCTGATATTTTTCAAGGAGAAATTTTTTGGCCTGTCTTTTTTCAAACTCATCTTCAATCTCATGCTGAAAAAGTGATATACCGAACCATTTTGCAACAAAAGGAACAATACCGGTATAAGATTTAGCCGGGTCTGACAAATCCTCTTTTGAGAGTTCGTGGATATCACTATAGGCATTTTGGAGTAATTCATCATCAGCATATTGGAAGAGATATGTATCATTTAATAATTCGCTGTCAGTAAGATTACCGGCTTTAGCTTTTTCTCTTAGAAATGCATAGCATTCAGCAAAGTAGCATGTTCTGTAAGCATTAGTAAATATCGCATCCGATATACCAAAAGTAATTGCCCCAAGGAAAAACCATCCAATAAAAGTACAATCGTTGATAAAGAATCTGAATTTCTGCCCTTTCATCATATTTCGTGACATAGTAATAGCTTTATTGGCCGGAATTGAAGGGTTTTCAGCTACAATATATGGAACCATGAGGTAGGAATAATGTTTGATAAATCCGCCAACGATAGTAAAAGACCATAAAGTCTTGTAAAGTGACGTTAAAAACATTGTAAGTGCTGCCTGATTCCACTTTTTAATCCAGATTATAAACAGATACCTTTGAAATGGAAGTTTATCATATGTTCGCCCCTCTAAAAAAAGCCTTCGTATAACTACCTGAAAAACATTTTTAATATAAAACCAAAATAGAAAAAGGCACATCATACTAAAAAAAACAAGGATAAATACAGCTATATTGTCAGAGCCTGTCATTGAGCGGACTGACATAAGAAACTGTGAAAGAAAGGAGCCGGATGTTATACCATTTATTGCAGCGGCAAAAACACCGTCTTTTCTGCTGAAAATCTGTGTCGATATTTTTGAATTGTCCGAGTTTTTGATTTTTTGTTCCTGTTTAATTTTTCTTTTATTATAATCTTTAATGAGATAGTCATACATATTTCCGTTTGATAAAAAGGCTGATGAATAATAAGAAATGGCTTCTTCACCTTTTGGGGGTGTTATATGTGATGTTATCAGTGTAGTTGAACTTAAAAATTCCGTACCTAAAAAGGCAGCAATAAGACATGCTAATATGTATATATAATAGTGCTTTTTGATGGCATCAAAAGCAAGAGATTTCATCGTTTGTCTGTTCATTTTTTCTTATCCTCCTGTGTATTTAATTAATTCTAATACAGTATTTTGGTATTATATCATTAATGAAGAATATTTAAAAGTATATGATATAGTTTATTGAATCCGAAAAATTTTGCCTGAAAATTGTTTTGAATAAACTTAGTTAAAAGGTTTTTTTTATATCGAAATAATGTTATTATAATGTTGTTGCGTCAGAAATGAGGAGTTGTCTCTTTAATTGATAGAAACGGAGTATGAAAAGTGGAGAAAAAAATGTTTCGGAATCTGCTGGCATCCATGGTAGTTACACTTCTGGCAACTACGCTTGGCATAATAGTAGATGGAATAGTAATTGGGAAATTTTTGGGAGTAAGAAGTGTTGCGGCATATGGTATAGCAGGACCTGTAATACTTATTTTGCTTGCGATATCAGGTATATTTACAAGTGGAACACAGAATATGTGTGCCGGAGAGATGGGTAGGGGAAATGCAAAGAATGCCAATGATATATATTCAGAGTCATGTGTTATTACTGTTGGATTTTGTACAATCCTTACTGTAATAATAAATATATTTATAAATCCTATTTGCAGGGTGCTCGGTGCTACAGGAAGTGCATCATATCTTATTAAAGACGTTGCAGCATACATAAGGGGGTTGTCATTTATGATTCCGGGAATGATGCTTGCACTTCTTATAGTAAATATAAGGCAACTAGAAGGGGATAATCTTACTGCGGTATATGGTACTGTTTCTATGACACTCGTTAATATCGGGTTGGATTTGTTTAATGTATATGTTCTTAAATGGGGATTGAATGGCATGGCAATTGCTACAACAATAAGTTACTATACAGGACTTGCTGTTGTAATTACAAGTGCCGTTTTAAGAGAAAGGATGTACAAATTCCATTTTGTTAAAATCAGATGGAGTATTGTAAAGAAGATATTTAAAATAGGTACTCCGGGAGCGGTTGAAAGATTCTGTCTTGCCGTAAGAATAACTATGTTTAACAGAATACTTGTTATGGTGGCTGCAACAGGAACACTTGGAAGTCTGGCAGTTGCAGCATTGTCAGTACAGTATTCGATTAATAATTTCTTTGGTGTAATTGGTATGGGAGTTGCGATGGCGGTTTTATCTGTGACAGGTGTTTTTTTTGGTGAAGAGAATAAGCCTGCACTAAAACGACTGTTGAAGGAATCACTTAGGACAGGAATACTTCTTACAACATTATCTGCAACGGTTCTGTTTATATTCTGTCCGTATTTTGTAGGTATATTTACAAGCAGCAGTGAGGTGAAACACATTGCAATAAATGGTGTGAGACTGTATTGCCTTAGTATGCCCGTAGATTGTATTAACAGCATTATTAAGAGTTATCTTCAGGGAATCAGAAGAGCAAAAACAACATATACATTTGCTGTTGTTGAAATACTTGTGATTTCTATCGGATGTGGATTTTTGCTTGGTAAGACAATAGGAATATATGGCGTGTTTGCTACATATTTTACGGCAGAGACAATAACAGTTATAGTTTTAATGCTATTTGTAATGATAAGAGATAAGACATTCAGGTTAAAGATTGATAATTTCCTTTTTCTTAAAAAGAATTTTGATGTTGCCTCATATAATGTATATGAGGGCTCGGCAGGTTCAATGGATGAAGTAATTGAACTGTCTGAAAAAACTGAAAAATTTTGTCTGGAACATGGAGCTGACAAAGAGAGTGCCTCAATACTTGCAATGAGTGTTAAAGAGATGGCGGGTAATATAATTAAACATGGTTTTTCAGATGGAAAAGAGCATCAGATGGATTACAGAGTCATATATAAAAATGGTGAATACATATTAAGGTTAAGGGATGACTGTAAAAGATTTAATCCGGTTGAGTGGATAAATATAGTGCAGGGGAGTGAACAAAATGGAGAAAAGAAAAATATTTATGGGGATACAGGAATTATGAAGGTGAAAAAGTTTGTGAAAGATATAAGATATGTTAATTCAATGAATACAAATACGCTTATAGTTAAGGTATAGTGAGAAAGCAGACAGCCTTTTACCCGGAGTTCTAAAGAGGAGGTTAAAGTGAATAATATTATTGAAATTAGAGATTTTATGCAGCCGGAACTTGATGTTTATGCCAGAATTTCAGAAGGAGAATTACTTAGCAGAAATAATCCGGAGAATTCAATGTTTATAGCTGAAAGTCCGAAAGTTATACAAAGAGCTATTGATGCAGGATGCATTCCTGTATCATTTCTTGTTGAGAAGAAACACATACAAACGCAGGCAAAAGATATATTGGACAGATGTATGGAAGTGCCAGTATATACTGCAGAGTTTGACGTTCTTACAAAGCTTACAGGATTCAAACTGACAAGGGGAATGTTGTGTGCAATGAAACGACCGGCTATGAAGAGCTTAGAAGATGTGTGCAGTAGTGCAAATAGGATAGCTGTTCTTGAAAATGTCATGAATCCTACTAATCTGGGGGCAATATTCAGGTCTGCAGCGGCGCTTGGAATAGATGGGATTGTATTAACAAATGGAAGTACAAATCCATTATATAGAAGAGCAATAAGGGTGAGTATGGGAACAGTATTTCAGATTCCATGGACCTTTGTGGATTATTCTGATAAAGAAGGGAATATACACTATATTGAAAAGATAAAGAAAATGGGGTTTAAAACAGCAGCAATGGCATTAAGAAATGATACGGTAAATATTGATGATAAGAAAGTTATGAGTGAGGAAAGACTTGCTATTATACTGGGGACGGAAGGAGAAGGACTTGATAGTCAGACTATAGCATTAAGTGATTATACGATAAAAATACCGATGGCTCATGGAGTTGATTCGCTAAATGTGGCAGCAGCAAGTGCTGTTGCATTCTGGCAGTTAAGTTCAGGAAATATCAGCCGGTGAGCAGTTAAAGTTATTTATTTTCTTTGAGATTTTAATTTTGTTATATAATGAGGAATACTGAATTGAACTCAGACCATCAATATAGTTGCGTTCAAATTCAATTGACACGCCCCTTGAATTTAATATATCAGCCGCTTTGTTATATGCTATTCCGGCCTCGTTTTCAGAGGAATATTTTCCGATAATATAGTCACCGTTAATATGAATTTTGGCAATGTAGATGTAGCGGCCGGATTCTTCGAGCCGGGTTACGCCTTTATATCTGTTAATTACAAGAATGTTTTTGTATCTCAGGTCAGTCATATCACCATTTACAAATATATAATCTTTTCCCGGAACAGAATGGTTATGTATTCCATATCGGGAAAGAATATTAATCTGCATGCCGTAATCAGCTACAAATAAGTGATTGCCACGTTTCATAATTTTGTGGTCAGCATAATAAAATAAATCGTCAACATCAAATTTAAGAATATAGTCTTCAGAATAATAATATTCAAAGTATGCAGGCAGAATATAAATAGGATTTTTAAAATACATTTTGTTGTCCCTTAAATTTATTAAAGACACTTTTTTTTCGAATGAAAGTGATGAAGAAAGTGGTGTGGTCAGACTGATGGTATTGTCATTAAGTATCGTGGAAGCTTCTGAATAAGCTTCTGAAGCTTCTGACTCAGTGATGAAACTTCCAAGACTTATATGGTGCCCATGATGTGTAAGAGAAGCACGGAAATATATATCTCCGTTTTTCTTTTTTGCCAAAAATACGCCCTTTTCCATACACTAATCCTCTTTTCTGCTACAATTTGCATTTAAGAAATGCCGTAACGGTTATTTCCTTCGCTTTTCAATATATAACTGCATTAATATTATGTATTATATCAGAACAAAATTATTTAGTCTATATCTGGCACTTGTGAAATATGCGGACTTGTGTTATAATTCTATGAAAAAGTTATTTTGGCATGGATAAATGTCAGGTATAATATTACATTAGAAAGAGGGATACCATGGATTTACTTTACAAGAGTACAAGAAGTGAAAATGAAACAGTTACAGCATCGCAGGCAATTTTAAAAGGTCTTGCATCAGATGGGGGACTATTTGTTCCAACATCTATACCAAAATTTGGTGCAACTATAGAAGAATTATCAAAGATGTCATATCAGGAAGTTGCATACACAGTAATGAAAGAATTTCTTACTGATTTTACGGAAGAAGAACTTAAAAAATGCATAACAAGTGCATATGATTCAAAGTTCGATACAGAAGAAATTGCTCCTCTTGTAAAGGCAAATGGTGCATATTACCTTGAGCTTTTCCATGGTGCAACGATAGCATTTAAAGATATGGCACTTTCAATTCTTCCATATCTTATGACAACATCAGCTAAGAAGAATAATGTTAAGAATGATATTGTGATACTTACAGCAACATCAGGAGATACAGGTAAAGCTGCACTTGCAGGTTTTGCAGATGTTCCGGGAACAAGAATAGTTGTATTTTATCCAAAGGGAGGAGTAAGCCCTATTCAGGAGAAACAGATGGTTACACAGAAAGGTGATAATACATTTGTAGTAGGAATCAAGGGTAACTTTGACCAGGCACAGAGTGGTGTTAAAAGTATATTTGGAGACAAAGAACTTGCTAAGGAAATGGATGAGGCAGGATTCCAGTTTTCATCAGCAAATTCAATCAATATTGGAAGACTTGTTCCACAGATTGTATATTATGTATACGCATATGCGAAGTTATATGCAAATGGTGAGATAACAGACGGTGAGAAGATTAATGTAGTTGTTCCAACAGGTAATTTCGGAAATATACTTGCTGCATATTATGCAAAAAATATGGGACTTCCTATTAACAAATTAATATGTGCATCTAATGATAACAAAGTATTATATGATTTCTTTACAACAGGAACATATGATAAGAATA
This sequence comes from Lachnospira sp. UBA2821, assembly GCA_002351535.1. GTDB lineage: Bacteria > Bacillota > Clostridia > Lachnospirales > Lachnospiraceae > UBA2821. The sequence goes on along the minus strand of DEGR01000053.1, from coordinate 50,848 downwards.
GAGATTTTATACTTACAATGTCTCCATCAATGGATATTCTTATTTCAAGTAATCTTGAAAGACTTATATATAGAATAAGCGGTGCAGATTCTGCCAAAAATAAAGAGTATATGACAAAGCTTGTGACAGAAGGAAAATATGATATAACTGATGAAATGAAGTCGCAGCTTACTGATTTTTATGGAAATTATTCTACAGAAGCAGAGACAAAAGAAATTATTAAAAAGATTTACGATGAGACAGGATATATTATTGATACACATACAGCAGTAGCAGCAGATGTATATGAGAAATACAGGAAAGATACAAATGATACTACAAAGTCAGTAATAGCATCAACAGCAAGTCCATTCAAGTTTACAAGAAGTGTTATGACTTCAATTGATGATAAGTATGATTCTATGGAAGATTTTGAACTTGTTGATGAGTTATCTAAGATTGGTAACGTAAAAGTTCCTAATGCTATAGAAGAGATTAGAAATGCAAAGGTTCTTCATGATACAGTTTGTGAAGTGGATGAGATGAAGAACGTTGTTAAGAAGTTTCTTGGAATGTAGTTAATAATAGTTATTATATAATATCAAAAAACTAGCAGGTATCATAGATGCCTGCTAGTTTTTTGTAAGTATTTTATTTTGAAATTACAAACTTGATTACTCCGAAAGGATACTGTATTGGGATGACTATAACGTCATTTTGTGCTTGTGTTACGCCTTTAACTGTATCAGGCGGTGTGAGTCTTAATTCAATCTGCTGTGAGTTTGAAATGTTTACAGTGAAAAGACCATTATGAATATTAAGAAAATCACATGCAGCAGCACTTACATATTCGTTCATTTCTGTTATTTCCTCGCATGCATATTTGCTTGCAAACTGTATAAGTGTATCTTCGTCAGCTATTAACGAAGTAGAAATGCTGAATTTGCCCGTAATATCCTGTGTTGTAATGTAAGAATCATTTGGAGCAATTGATGATTCAGGCTGTAAAGGTGTAAAATCATCTCCTGTAAAACGTATAAGATTATTCATAAGAAGAATAATATATTCACGATACATGTCAGGAGAAGAAGTAGCAGATAAATCAATAAGTGAATCTATGAGATGAGAAGGATTACTGTCCTGCGCTTCATTCATCTCATCATCTGTAATTGAATATTTGCTCTTATAGTTCTTGATGGCATCTTCGAATTGGGCATTAGTCATATATCCTTTATCAACGAATGCCTGTCCAAGAAGAAGATAACCCTGTGGCTGCTGGCTTAAAAGTTCATCAATCTGTTCAGAAGTAACAAATCCGAGTTCAACAGCAATATCACCAAAACGTTTATCCATCATACTCTGTTTCATATGTACCATTTCAACCTGACTCGATGACATATATCCGGCATTAATAGCTAATACACCAAGTTTCATTCGTGTGTTGTTTTTGGCTTGTAATCCATCGATAAGCTGTTCGGGTGTTACGAGTTTTTCGTTGAGAAGGTAGTTTCCAAAAAATTGTGTAAACATTTATTTCCCTCCTTGTGTACAAATATTGTTAATAATTCTTTCGACCTGAGCCGGATCTAAAGGCTTCTGAAGAAAATCATATGCGCCGGCTTTAATTGCATCTTTAAGGAAAGACTGTGTTCCGACAGAAGAAGCCATGACAACTTTGGCTGATGCGTCATATTTAAGAATCTCTGTTACGGCTTCAATACCATCCTTCTTTGGCATTACAATATCCATAAATACTACATCAGGATTAGTTTCTTTATATTTTGAAATTGCCTCCTCTCCGTCAGCAGCTTCAAAGACTTCGTTGCAGCCGAGGGCAACAATGCTATCTTTTAATTTTTTACGTGATAAAATGGAATCATCACAAACTAGTACTTTCATTTCATTAATATTCATTGACGTAAACTCCTTTCACGATTATAATAATCATCATATATGTATATTGTACAATAATTATACAAATTTTTCAATAAAAATAGTAAAAATATCTATATATTGTGAATAAACTTAAATTAATCACACTCATATCACAGTAACATCACAATGTATTATTAAAATAATTATGTCGTCAGGATACATATGTATTAAAGTCATATTAGCTATATTAGCAAAATGGATTCAAAATAATAAGAAATGAGGATTATAATGTACAATATTCTTATAGTAGATGATGAAGAAAGAATAAGAACACTTATAAGAAAATATGCACAATTTGAAGGTTTTGAGGCAGATGAAGCCGAAAATGGAATTGTTGCAGTTGAAATGGTGAAACAAAAGAAATATGATTTGGTCATATTAGACATTATGATGCCGGAGTTCGACGGATTTGCAGCTTGTGAGCAGATAAGAAAGTATAGTAACGTGCCGGTTATAATGCTTTCTGCACGAGGTGAAGAATACGATAAGATTCATGGATTTGAAATGGGTGTTGATGACTATGTTGTGAAACCGTTTTCACCTAAAGAATTAATGATGAGGGTTAAGGCTGTTATTTCGCGTAATAATGGCAGCAATACTGAAAACACTGCACATGAGATATACGAAAAAGAAGGAATTAAAATTGATTTTACAGGAAGGAAAGTGACTATTAACGGCAAAGAAGTTAATATGACGCCAAAAGAATATGACCTTCTTTTCTATATGGTAAGAAACAGAGGTATAGCTTTGACGAGAGAAAAACTGATAACTGACGTATGGGGATACGATTATTATGGAGATGACAGAACACTTGACACACATATAAAGCTTTTACGAAGCAGTCTGGGAGAATATAGGAGATATCTGGTCACCCTGAGAGGAGTTGGATACAGATTTGAAGCATGAGGAGATAAGCATAAAGTGGAAAATATTCGTTTATATCCTCGGATTTGGAGCAATACTTCTTGCTGTATTATGGTTTGTTCAGACAGTATATCTTAATTCGTTCTACAGATATATTAAGAAAAATGAACTTGGCAATGCAAGGGAAAAAGTGAAAGCCATGATAAACAATAATAACATAAAAGATATAGTAGATGATATATCACAGGAATATGATATATGTATTATTATTGCGGATAAGAATGGCAGGAAAGTTTATTCGTGTGAGAGCATAAGAAATTGTACTATTCACCGGCTTAGGAGTTCCGGGTTAAGAGAGATATATAATAAAACTTCCGAGGCAGCTGATTATGTAGAAATCAAGCTTGATGAAAAGGAAGGAGATGAAACTACACAGGATGGCAGTGAGAACAATTTGCAGGATGAAAATACAAGACAAATAAAGAAAAACGGAAGTGTTATACAGGCATGCATGGTCAAAAATAATCTTGACCAGAATCTTGTAGTCATTCTTGATTCGGTTATTACACCGCTTGACGCCACAAAATATACATTAAGGATACAGCTTATATATATATCAGGTCTTGTTTTTGTTCTGTCTTTATTAATTGCATTTATTATATCAAAAAGAATATCAGGTTCGATAATAAAGATAAATGCTTCAGCCAAAGAATTGTCAAATGGCATCTATGATATTGAGTTTGATGGAAAAGACTATAAGGAAATTGCAGAACTTTCGGATACACTTAATAATACCGCTAAAAAGCTTTCAAGGTCGGATATGCTCCAAAAAGAGCTGATTGCAAATGTTTCACACGATTTGAGAACTCCGTTAACAATGATAGCGGGTTATGCTGAGGTTATGAGAGATATTCCGGGTGAGAATACACCTGAAAATGTTCAGGTTATAATTGATGAAACAAACAGACTTACAAGACTTGTGAATGATATGCTGGATATATCTAAAATACAGGCAGGAGTTACAGAACTTGAGACAAAGGAATACGATATTACAGAAAGTATTTGCAATACTATAGCAAGATATGATAGACTTGTTGAGCCGTATGGTTATAATATAACATTTACGGGAGAACAACATGTTATTGTAGATGCTGATGAATTTAAAATATATCAGGTTGTGTATAATCTTATAAGTAATGCAATAAATTATACAGGCAGTGATAAAAAGATATATGTTGTTCAGAAGTTCGATGGAAAAAAAGTAAGGATAGAAGTTACCGATACAGGAGAAGGAATCAGCAGTGAAGAGATTGAAAATGTATGGGAAAGATACTATAAAATAGATAAAAATCATAAAAGAGCTGTTATTGGAACAGGACTCGGTTTATCGATAGTTAAGAATATACTTGAGCTGCATAATGCAAAGTTCGGTGTTGACAGTACAGTTTCAAATGGCAGTACATTCTGGTTTGAACTTGAAGGACATCTGGTTGGAAAGGAGTGAAATAATGGCTAAATTCAAAACAATAGAAGTGTTTAGCCGGGTGGAACATAAATATATTATTGATGGTGATACATATAATTATCTTCGGGAAAAAATGGATAAATATATGTATGAAGATGGTTATAGTACAAATGGCGGGTTTTATACAATATGTAATATTTATTATGATACAGATACAGATATGCTTATAAGAAATTCGCTTGACAGGCCTGTGTATAAAGAAAAATTGCGCCTTAGAAGTTATGGAAGGGCAACTGACGATACAAAGGTATTTCTTGAGATTAAGAAAAAATATAAAGGTGTTGTAAATAAGAGAAGAACTGTATTAAAGTTATCGGAGGCATATGAGTTTCTTGAAACGTATAACAAACCGGTAATTCAGGATTATATGAACGAACAGGTTATAAATGAATTGCAGTTTTTTATGAATTTGTACAAGCCTGTTCCAAAGCTCTATCTTGCTTACGACAGGGCTGCATTATTTGGAAAAGATGACCCGGAACTTAGAATAACATTCGATACAAATATAAGAACGAGACGTAGTAATTTAAGACTTGATTCTGAAGTAGAGGGAAAACAGCTTTTAGACAAAGACTGCTGGCTTATGGAAATAAAAGTGGCAAATGGCTATCCAAAATGGCTTTTGGATATTCTTGAGGAAAGAAATATAAGGAAACAGTCATTTTCAAAATATGGAACAGAGTATAAAAATTATCTAAGGGATAATGATTTTAAAGTAATATAAAATATTCAGGTACATAGGTACAGAAAGCGAGGAAAAATGTTAGATACAATTTTTGAAACAGGATTAGACCAGACTATTAATCTTTCACTTAAAACAATGCTTATATGTGTGATTGCGGCTCTTATACTCGGGCTTATTATCAGCTTCATATATATTTACAGTGATAGGGAAAAGAAATATTCAACGAGTTTTGCAATTTCGCTTGTTATTCTCCCGGCTGTTGTTGCAGTAGTTATTATGCTTGTAGGAAGCAACATTGCCAGGGCATTTTCTATGGCAGGAGCATTTGCACTTGTAAGATTCAGAAGTATACCGGGTGATTCTAAAGATATATCGACAGTATTTTATGCCATGGCAGTAGGACTGGCAACAGGACTTGGATATGTTGCATATGCAGCAATAATAACAGTCATTATTGGAGCAGTTTATTTTATATTAGTCAGAGCCGGATATGGTTCAAAGAAAAATGGCTATAAGACATTAAAGATAATGGTGCCTGAGAATATGAGTTTTAATGGGGCATTTGATGATTTGTTTGAAAAGTATGCAAGTGATGCAAAACTTATAAAGGTGAGAACAACCAATATGGGTTCACTCTTTGAACTTACATATAATATAGCAGTAAAAAAAGATGCAGATGAAAAAGAATTCATAGATGAATTGAGATGCAGAAATGGCAATCTGAACATTCTTCTTGGAATTGATGAAACTACAAAAGAATTATTGTAAAATAATATAGGCAATCTCGGCGTATTCGTCGGGAATTGCTTTATATATAGAGTTTTTTGGATTGGGGCATAAAATGATAGAAAAAAGAGTTTTTGGATATAGTGGAAAGAATGAAATTGTACACATATATGACATTACCAATAAAAATAATGCTAAAATATCAGTTACACAGGCTTCATGTGCAATTGTGTCAGCGATAATGCCTGACAGATGCGGGAAATTTGCCGACGTATTATTAGGATATGATGAACCTGATAATTATCTTTGCAATTGGATGTGTCCGGGAGCCGTTATCGGAAGATATGCAGGGAGAATAGGTGCATCCCGCTTTGAACTTAATGGGACAAAATATAAATTAAAGAAAAGCTGGCCGGGAGCACCATATACGTTACATAGTGGAAAAAATGGATTTCAGTACAGGATATGGTCTGAATATGATACAGATGCAGAAAACAACAGTGTAACGTTTTGTATGGACAGTAAGGATGGAGATCAGGGATATCCGGGGAATATGTTTGTAAAAGTTACATATACGCTTACTGATAATAATGAAATCAGAATAAAGTACGAAGCGGAAACAGATGCGGATACAATTCTGAATATGACAAATCATGCCTATTTTAATCTTGGAGGACATGATTCGGGAACAGCCCTTTCAGATATGGTTAAAATATATGCAGATAAAGTATTGGTCGTAGATAAAAATATGCTTCCTACGGGGGAGATAAAAAGTGTTAAAAATTCGCCACTTGATTTTACAGAGTGGAAAATGGTGAGTGAAGATTTTGATAAAGAACAGACTGGTTTTTCATTTTTTAGTGGATATGACAATTGCTATGTATTAGGTGAAAGTGGTAGAATGAAAAAGGCTGCGGCAGTAAAAAATGAAAAGTCCGGCAGAATGATGGAAGTATATACTGACAGACCGGCAATGCAGTTTTATACGGCCAATGCAGTTGAGAAACGGTTAAAAGGTAAGAATGGTGCTGCTTATGCGGAAGGCAATGCATTGTGTTTTGAAACACAGCTTCTTACTGATGAGATAAATCATGATAATTTTAGAAAAAATAGTATTTTGAGAGCAAATGAAAAGTTTATGTCTGAAACAATATATAGATTTTCAGTGTTTTAAGTTACGAAATGGGGAAAATTATGAGAAAACAGAATGATAGTAATTTGTACGATTTTATTTCAAGTGCATCAAACGAAGGTTTTAGATATGTTAATTATAGCACAGGATATGTAATTGTATCTGAAAGATGGAGAGAATTGTTTGGTGTTCCTAAAGAAAAAGAAAATGATGAAAAAGAATTTATTAAGTATATTCACCCTGATTATAGAAAGAAATTCTATGATAAGATGGAAAGGATTCTGGCAAAGCAGGAAAACAGTTATGAGATAGAATATGTCCTGAATGATGGAAGATGGATTACACATGCGGGAACTAACAAGTATAATTCAGATGGTGTACTTGTAGAGAAGTTTTCTTTTTTCAGAGATATTACTTCTGATAAAGAAAAGCAGAAAGAATTAGAATATATGGCTTATTTCGATGCTGATACAGGAGTTTATAATAAAAACTATTTTCTGAAAAGACTTGATAAAGCTATATATAAGTCACAACACGGCGGATACAATAGAATACAGACGATGTATATGGATATAGATAATTTTAGTGTTATTAATGATACAATAGGTTTATCGTTAGGAGATGAACTTTTGATATTATTTGCCAAAAGGATTCTAAAATATGCCTCACATACAACTAAGGTCGGAAGGTTCAGCAATGATGAGTTTGTGATTGCTTTGTATGACGCAGAGAGCGATAAAGAGGTATTTGACATATATGATGATCTTATGGAAGAATTAAAAACGCCTTTTATTCTTAGCGACGGAAAGAAAGTGAATGTTACTTTAAGTGTTGGTATATCTGTATATCCGGCAGGCGGGGTTACAGCGATAGACCTTATAAAATGTGCAGATATAGCGATGTATAATGTTAAGAGAAATGGCAAGAATTCCGTGTGCGTATTTGAAGAAAGCATGCTGAGCCGTTTTATGAAAAATGCAAATATGGAACAAAAATTAAAGGATGCGGTCGATAATCTTGATTTTGTATTACATTATCAGCCACAGTTTGATTCGGAGAAAGGAATAATAAGGGGGGCAGAGGCACTTATAAGATGGAAAATAAGTGAGGATGAACTTATAAGTCCCGGAGAATTTATTCCTATGGCGGAGAAGAATGGCTGTATAGTAAACATTGGCGAATGGGTTGTTGAACAGGCACTTGATGATTTTTGCAACTGGAAAAATAATTATGGGTATAAAGGTGTTATTTCAATAAATTTCTCAGCAGTACAGCTTATGAATTCGGATTTTTATGAAATGATTACTGAGAAGGTAAAAGAAAGAGATATTAAAGCCTCCGATGTTGAAATTGAAATAACAGAGAGTGTTTTGATTGAAGACCCGGATGCGGTTATTATGCAGTTAGGTAAATTAAAAGATAAAGGATTCAGAATTTCACTTGATGATTTTGGAACGGGGTATTCGTCACTTTCATATCTTAAGAATATGCCGATTGACACATTAAAGATAGATAAATCATTTGTTGATTCTATGCTTAATGATGATTCTACAGGAATAATTACAGATGCTGTAATTAAGATGGTTAAGAAATTAGGATATGAAACAATTGCCGAAGGTGTGGAAACGGATGAGCAATATGAATACCTTAAAAAAATGAATTGTGACAATATACAGGGATTTTTATTAGGAAGACCAATGTCAAGTGAAGCATTTATCAATCTTATTAAAGGAGAAATATAAGATAATGGGTAAAGCTTTATTTATAGCGGAGAAACCAAGTGTGGCTCAGGAATTTGCCAAAGCACTTGGTGTGCAGGGAAGAAGACAGGATGGATATATAGAATCAGATAAAGCAGTTGTGACATGGTGTGTCGGACACCTTGTTACAATGAGTTATCCTGAAGAATATGATATTTCGCTAAAGAGGTGGACTCTTGAGACATTGCCATTTATTCCAAAAGAATTCAAATACGAAGTTATTCCTGCTGTTAAGAAACAATTTGAAACAGTCAGTAATCTTCTAAGAAGAGAAGATGTCGATACCATATATGTCTGTACCGACTCGGGACGTGAGGGAGAATATATATACAGACTTGTTGAGCAGATGGCAGGGGTAAAGAATAAAGTCAGAAAAAGAGTATGGATTGATTCACAGACTGAAGAGGAGATAAAGAGAGGAGTGGCTACGGCAAAAGACTTAAATGAATATGACAATCTTGCACAGGCGGCATATTTAAGAGCAAAAGAAGATTATCTTATGGGAATAAATTTCTCAAGAGCACTTACACTTAAATATGGTCAGAGTATATCGAATTATTTAAGAACAAAGTATACGGTTATATCTGTCGGAAGGGTTATGACATGTGTTCTCGGGATGGTTGTGAGACGGGAACGTGAGATAAGAGATTTCGTAAAGACACCTTTTTATAAAGTACAGGTAAAAGTAAAATCAAAGGATAGCTTTGATTTTGAAGGTGAATGGAAAGTTAACAAAGATTCTTTGTATTCAGGACATAAAGAACTTTATAAGGATAATGGATTTACAGTAAGGGAAAGAGCGGAGGAACTTATAGAGCGTCTTAAGAAAAGTGAAGAAGCTGTTGTTATAAAGAACATTGAGAAAAAGAAGGAAAAGAAGAATCCGCCATTACTTTTTAATCTTGCTGAGTTACAGAATGAGTGTTCAAAGCTGTTTAAAATCAGCCCGAGTGAAACACTTAACATTGTGCAGGAACTTTATGAGAAAAAGCTTGTGACTTATCCAAGAACGGATGCAAGAGTTCTGTCAACGGCTGTTGCCAAGGTTATAAAAAATAACATATCAGGTCTTAGAAATATACCGGGATTAAAGGGAAATGTTGAAGAAATATTACAGTACGGAACATATAACAAAATTGCGTCAACAAGATATGTCAATGATAAGCAGATAACAGACCACTATGCAATTATTCCGACAGGGCAGGGATTTCAGAATATTTCAAGAATGAAACCGGTGTCAGTGAAGGTGTATGAGGTAATATGCAGAAGATTTCTTGCTATATTTTATCCACCGGCAGTATATCAAAAGTGTGCCATAGTGTTTTCGAAAAAAATATATTCAGATGATAATAAAGAATATGAAGAAGAATTTTCATCATCATTTAAAGTGCTTATAGATGAGGGATATTTAAAGGTAATGAATTATTCTTTTACAAAGAAAAAGGTACAGCAGGAACAGCAAAATGAAATAACGCCTGATGTTTTGGCAGGCATGTTGAAAAATTTGAAAAAAGGTGATACACTAACACCCGATAATTATATTGTTAAGGAAGGTGAAACTTCACCCCCAAAAAGATATAGCTCAGGTTCGATAGTTCTTGCGATGGAAAATGCGGGACAATTAATTGAAGATGAAGAACTAAGAGCACAGATTAAGGGAAGCGGGATTGGAACCAGTGCAACCAGAGATGCAATTCTTGATAAGCTTTTTAAAATCAAATATATGTCATTGAATAAAAAAACACAGATTATTACACCTACACAGCTTGGAGAGATGATATATGAAGTGGTCAATGCATCCATAAAGCACCTTCTTAATCCTGAACTGACAGCAAGCTGGGAAAAAGGACTTACATATGTTGCAGAGGGAACTATAACACCCGATGAATATATGCAAAAGCTGTCCGGATTTGTAACAAGAAGGACTATGGCTGTAAAGACAATAAATAATAATTATAAGCTGAGAGAGAGCTTTGATAAATTATCAGTTAATTATAAATAATGGAATTTAAGGAGGAAGACTATGTGTGGAATAGTTGGATATGTTGGAAGAGAAGATTGCGTTGATATCCTTGTAGATGGTTTACAGAAACTTGAGTACAGGGGATATGACTCAGCAGGAATAGCAGTTATACAGAATAATCAGATAGTTGTAAAGAAGACAAAAGGCCGTCTCTCTGATTTGACAGAAAAGATGAAGGAAGAAGGAAGACCAAAGGGATTTTGTGGAATAGGACATACGAGATGGGCTACACATGGTGAACCATCAGATATTAATTCACATCCACATGGAAATAAGAGAATATCTATAGTTCATAATGGAATTATAGAGAATTACAGAGAAATAAAAGAATTTCTTATTGCACAGGGATATGGTTTCGAGAGTGAAACTGATACAGAAACGGTTGCAAAGCTTTTAGACTATTATTATGAAGGTGACCCGGTTCAGACGATAATTAACGTTATTAAAGAGGTAAGGGGCGCATATGCACTTGGAATCGTATTCAGGGATTTTCCGGATAAAGTGTTTGCAGTGCGTAAGGATAGCCCACTTATAGTCGGAACATCAGAAAATGGTAATTTCATTGCTTCTGACGTACCTGCCATACTTAAATATACGAGGGATTATTACCTCCTTGAACAGAACGAGATTGCAACACTTTCAGCAGATGGTGTGAAATTCTGTGACATGTATAAAAATGAGATAAAAAAGGAAATACAGACAGCAGACTGGGATCTTGATGCGGCTGAAAAAGGCGGCTATGAACATTTCATGCTTAAGGAGATTAATGAACAGCCAACAGCAATAAGAACTACAATATCACCACGAATAGTAGATGGAATGCCATATCTTGAAGAAAGTGGAATGACAAAAGAAATGCTTAAGAATTACAGAAGGATATTTATCGTGGCATGTGGAACTGCAATGCATGCAGGTCTTGTAGGAAAATATGTAATAGAGAAAATGGCAAGAGTGGAAGTAACGGTAGATATTGCATCGGAATTCAGATATAGGGACCCATTGATACAAAAAGAAGATCTGGTAATACTTATCTCACAGTCAGGAGAGACAGCAGATACACTTGCTGCACTGAAGCTTGCCAAAGAAAGAGGTGCAACAACTATGTCGGTTGTAAATGTAAAAGGTTCTTCTATTGCAAGAGAGTCTGACATAGTGGTATATACACATGCAGGTCCGGAGATATCTGTAGCATCTACAAAAGCATATGCGGTCCAGTTGTCTATTATGTATCTGCTTGCGTTTGAGTTAGCATATGCAAAAGGAGTTATATCAGAAGAAGAATGCCGCAGGCTGACTAAGGAACTTGAGAATATACCTGAAAAGATTGAAGAAATACTTGTACTTAAAGAGAGATGCCAGTTTATCGCTTCAAGACTTGTTAGCAGCGAAAGTCTGTTATATATAGGAAGAGGGCTTGATTATGCACTTAGTATGGAAGGCTCATTAAAGCTTAAAGAAATATCATATATTCATTCTGAGTCTTATGCCGCAGGTGAATTGAAACATGGTACAATCTCACTTATAACAGAAGATATGCCTGTTATAGCCGTTGCAACACAGAGTGATTTGTTTGAGAAAACACTTAGCAATATTAAAGAGGTAAAGGCCAGAGGCGCAAAGGTAACAATGATATGCAGAGAAGGAACTGAGGATGATAAGTCAGTAGCAAATCATCTTGTTGTTCTTCCTAATATGGATGATGTTATGATGCCGATGTTAGCACTTGTTCCTATGCAGTATATAGCATATTATACAGCAGTATTAAAAGGATGCGATGTTGACAAACCACGAAATCTTGCAAAATCAGTTACTGTTGAATAGATATGATATATATGAAATGAGGATTAAGATGAAAGAGTTAGAAATTTTAAGTTTATTTGATTTGAACAATACAATTGCTGCAGAAGTGTTTGATGGATGCACATATCCATGGGAAGTGTTTGACAAACTTGCCGATTATATTATGAAGTTAGGTCCTACTCTGCCAAAGGATAAGTTTGAGCAGAGAGGAGAAAATATATGGATTGCAAAGTCTGCAACCGTTGCACCGACAGCATTTCTTGGAGGACCGCTTATAATAGATGAAGATGCGGAGATAAGACATTGTGCATTTATCAGGGGAACGGCAATTGTAGGTAAAGGTGCCGTTGTAGGTAATTCAACAGAACTTAAATGTGCTCTTTTATTTGATAAAGTTCAGGTGCCACATTATAATTATGTAGGTAATTCAGTTCTTGGATATAAATCACACATGGGTGCAGGCTCTATAACTTCTAATCTTAAATCTGATAAGTCTTTAGTTACAATCAGGCTTAATGGAGAAGTTATCCGGACGGGACAGAAGAAGTTTGGTGCAATATTAGGAGATAATGTCGAAGTCGGATGTAATTCGGTTATGAATCCGGGAACAGTTATTGGACATAATACCAATGTATATCCTCTATCGATGGTAAGGGGATATGTTCCTGAGTGTTCAATATATAAGAATAAAAATGAGGTCGTTACAAAGAAATGAAATTAAAGTCGATTAATAAAGTTCATGAGGGTAAGTTTATCACACGATATGATATTGCATATGAAACTGTGAATGGCAATGAAAAGATATATGAGATGATAAGCAGAGACCATGCTATACATTCAGCATCAGAACTTCAAAGCAAAGAACCGGAGGCTGTTGTTATTATAATGCATTCAACTGACGGAAATAAAATCCTTTTAAATAAAGAATTCAGACTTGCTACCGGACAGTGGGTATATAATTTTCCGGCCGGTCTTATCGACGAAGGCGAAGATGCAAAGCAGAGTGCAATAAGAGAATTACACGAGGAGACAGGACTTGATATTTTGGAGATAACAGATACTATAGGTGTGAGTTATAGTGCTGTCGGATTCAGTAATGAAAAAAATGTATGTGTTGTCGGGATAGCTGATGGGCATTTTTCAGAGAGTACATCAGAGGTTGAGGAAATTAAACCGGGATGGTACAGCAAAGAAGAAGTGAGAGAATTATTAAAGAATAATATGTTTGCAGCAAGAACGCAGGCATATTGCTATATGTGGAGTAAGGCATAGAATTATGAGAGATGAAGTTGTAAGGTTAAGACAGGAAATGAAGAAAAATAATATCGACTGTTATATTATTTTTACAGAAGATTTTCATGGTTCAGAATATGTAGATAATCATTTTAAATGCAGAGAGTATGTATCAGGATTTACAGGCTCGGCGGGAAGAATGGTAATTACAATGAATGAAGCATGTCTTTGGACGGACGGACGGTATTTTATACAGGCAGAAAGACANNAATCTGTATAAAATGGGTGAGCCGGGTGTCGTGGACATGGTTGAATATATTAAAGAAAAAGCCTGCGACGGATGGACAATTGCATTTGATGGAAGAACACTGAACGCAAGAGCTGTGCAGAATCTCACCAGAATGTTAAATACTAAGAAAGTAACATTTATTATGGACTCTGACCTTGTTGGAAATATATGGACTGACAGACCGGATATGCCACATACAAAAGTATGGGAACTGAATAAAGAATATAGTGGTGTTGACAGAAAAGATAAAATATCGGATATTAAACAGATAGTAAGAAAGAAAAAATGTGATTATTTTGTATTATCGGCACTTGATGAAATAAGTTATGTTCTTAATCTCAGGGGAAATGATGTGTTATATAATCCGGTTTTTTTAGCATATATGATAATTTCTGCTGATGAGGATGGAAAAAGTTTTTTGTTTGTACAGGATGGCGTATTAGATGAAAGTATAAGTGAGAAGCTTATTGAGGATAATATTGCAATTTATGACTATAACGATATATTTGCAGAACTTTCAAAAATCTGCAAGTGCAGAAATATACTTGCGGATATGAGTGGAGTTAATGCAATGCTTGTAAAGGTTATGCAGGATAATGGTGCGAAAGTGTTTGACACGATAAGTCCGGTTATGCAGATGAAAGCCATAAAGAATGCCATAGAGATTAGAAATGAACGTAAAGCACACATTCTAGATGGTGTGGCAGTTACAAAATTCATATACTGGCTTAAACATAATATTGGCAAAAAGAGAATTACTGAATTATCCGTAGTGGATAAAATAGAAGAATTCAGAAGAATGTCAGAGGATTATATAGAACCGAGTTTTGGCACTATAGCAGCCTATGCTGACAATGGCGCTATAGTACATTATGAACCTGATGAGGAGAGTAATAAGGAATTGTCAGAAAATAATTTTCTTCTTGTAGATACAGGAGGACATTATATGCAGGGAACTACTGATATAACTAGGACGATAGCACTTGGTAATATATCAGATATACAGAAGAAGCATTATACTGCGGTTCTTAAAGGAAATTTAAGACTTGCAGATGCAACGTTTCAGTATGGATGCAGAGGAACGAATCTTGACATTTTAGCAAGAGAACCACTGTGGAAATATGGACTTGACTTCAGGCATGGAACAGGTCATGGTGTGGGGTATCTTCTTAATGTGCATGAGTCACCTAACAGCTTCAGATGGAAGATTAATCCGATGACACTTAACAGGAATGATGCTGTATTGGAAGAAGGCATGATAACATCCGATGAGCCGGGAGTATATCTGGAAGGCGAATATGGTATAAGACTTGAGAATCTGATACTGTGTGTTGAAGATAAAGAAAATGAATACGGCACATTTATGAAGTTTGATATACTTACAAAAGTGCCGTTTGATATTGATGCGATAGATAAAACAGAGATGAGCAGTGAAGATATACGGCTTCTTAATGAATATCATGAAAGTGTAAGAGAAGCCATATCTCCATTCCTTGACGAGGAAGAGAGAATATGGCTTGAAGATGTCACCAAACCAATTTAATCTGGTATTTCTTTGTAAAAATGCTGGTAATCAATTGGTGAATTCCATTCGCCACCCCATTGCCAGCCACGGGATATAAAAGCATTGTAACATACGTCATTTTTTGTTATTTTATGTGGAAAATCAGAAGTGCGGTCTGCATATGGAATGCCATTTGCAGGAAGCACATTTCTGCTGCCCATGCCTGTTCTGACATAAGGATTAAACAGAGGATTAATATCAATTGCAAGTCCCAGACTATGGTCTGACAATGTATCTGTTCCGTCTATGGTTCTATAATTAAAACATGAAGAATTGTTATCTGCCATAGAGGCATCATCGTTTCCGTTATATTCATCTATAAGTTTTATTTTTTCAATCTGATAATCTGAGTTATATAGTTCTTTGAATATATCAACCACCTCATCAGCAACATTTTTGTTGCAAATGAGTTCACCTGTCATTTCATTATTATTAAAATCATAATATTTTACTACAACGTGTCTTAAATCTGATAATGATATATTATCGTTAGGTGTATATGATACACCGCTTATTTTATTTATAAGTTCTTCAGATAACGGTTCATGGTAAAATGAATTTTCAGATGCAGTATTAGTATTGTCTGTATCATTATCAGTATTATCAGTATTATCATCATTATCAGTCTGAGGTCTGACCTCATTATTAATATTGTGAGTTAATTCTGACATCGTATTCTGCTCCTTTCTGACATTATGGATTATGTAACAGTTTAATACTATGAGAACTATGCTTGAAATACATAGAATAATTGATAGCTTTTTGCTTATTTTCAAAAAAACACCTCCTTATGATGTTATAAAGCATTATCATCAAAAAATCAATTCAGAATAAAAAAAGTATATGTGGTTATTATAAAAGTGCGGGAAATAGTTTCCGTGGAAAATGTTTAATTAATATTTATGGGTATAGGAGGTAAATATGCCAGTATTAAATTGTAATGTTCAGACATGTTATTACAATAAGGAAAAAATGTGTTGCAGAGATGAAATTAATGTAGAAGGAAATACTGCGGAGAAGAGTGAGGCAACATCATGCGGAAGTTTTGAGGAAAAAGCACAGGGAAAATATACTAATAGCTGTGGATGTTCAATGCAGCCCGAGGATAAATTAGCAATTGACTGTCAGGCTGAAAAATGTGTATATAACTCAAGTCATAAATGTACAGCAGGAAATGTACAGATTAATGGTGTTAGTGCAACAACAAGTAATGAAACAAATTGTGCTAGCTTTGCAAAATAAACAGTTAAATAATAAAATAAACTGTTGACAACGTATGATAAAAGTGCTATCATACCAATGTTGTGAAAAGTTAAAGAAGCGGAGTATCCACTCTCACCTTGGCATAATAGATGACCCGGGTTAATAATACAGAGATTTATTATATCACTATGTGTGATTGATATTTTATGTGGATAGTCTGACTATCCACTTTTTTATTTCTTTATTAATTTCTTTATGGAGGTGCACTACCATTAGTGATTTAATGATTAACGAACAGATTAGAGACAAAGAGGTAAGACTTATAGGAGAAGATGGAGAGCAGATGGGTATTATGTCGGCTAAAGAGGCATATAAGCTTGCTAAAGAGGCACAGCTTGACCTTGTTAAGATAGCACCATCGGCAAAACCACCTGTATGTAAGATTATCGATTACGGCAAATATCGTTATGAACAGGCGAGAAAAGAACGTGATGCCAAGAAGAAACAGAAAGTTATTGATATCAAGGAAGTTAGACTTTCACCAAACATTGAAGCAAATGATATGAATACAAAAGCTAATATGGCGAGAAAGTTCCTTATGAAAGGTGACAAAGTTAAAGTCACATTAAGATTCAGAGGAAGAGAAATGGCACATATGACAAGCAGCAAGCATGTGCTTGATGATTTTGCAGAGATGTTATCTGATGTTGCAGTAATAGAGAAGCCGGCTAAATTAGAAGGCAGAAGTATGCAGATGTTTTTAACTGAAAAACGTTAGTTTTAATAGTTAAAATAAATAGTGAATTTAAGGAGGAAACAGTAATGCCAAAAATGAAAACAAGTAGAGCAGCTGCAAAGCGTTTTAAAGTAACAGGTACTGGAAAATTAAAGAGAATGAAAGCTTATAAGAGCCATATCTTAACAAAGAAGTCTACAAAGAGAAAGAGAAATCTCAGACAGGCTGCTATGACAGATGCTACTAATGTAAAGAACATGAAGAAAATATTACCTTATTTATAAGAAATATTAGTTTAGGAGGAAAACCGAGATGGCAAGAATTAAAGGCGGATTAAATGCTAAGAAAAAACATAAAAGAGTATTAAAATTAGCTAAAGGTTACAGAGGCGCTAGATCTAAACAGTACAGAGTAGCAAAACAGTCTGTAATGAGAGCTTTAACAAGTGCATATGCAGGAAGAAAGCAGAAGAAGAGACAGTTCAGACAGTTATGGATTGCCAGAATCAATGCTGCTTCAAGAATGAATGGTTTATCATACAGCAAATTTATGTATGGATTAAAATTAGCAGGTGTTGAGATGAACAGAAAAATGTTATCAGACATGGCTATTAACGATGCTGAAGGATTTGCTAAATTAGTAGACCTTGCAAAATCTAAAATTGCATAATAAACAGACATATATTAAGAAAAATTGGGCACATGTATTTTGCATGTGCCTTTTTGTAAGATGTAATGAAAAAGGAATTTTATATTTTTTAAAAAAAGTTTAAAAAAGTGTTTGACAAAGATAAATACATATGGTATTATATCATTCGTGGTCAGCAAGTAATAAGAACTGACAGACATGCGGAAGTGCTGGAATTGGCAGACAGGCCAGACTAAGGATCTGGTGGTCAGTGCGATCGTGTGGGTTCAAGTCCCATCTTCCGCATTTTATTTTCTACAATATAGAAGATAATAATTGAATATTCCTCGATAGCTCAATGGTAGAGCACACGGCTGTTAACCGTGGGGTTGTTGGTTCGAGCCCAACTCGGGGAGCTTAAAAGTTTACAGAGTTCTGTAAACTTTTTTATTATGTATATAGATGAAATTATCTTGACAAAACACGGGTGTATAACATATAATCATATATGTGAGTGCAAAATTGCAGGAATGGCGGAATTGGCAGACGCGCACGGTTCAGGTCCGTGTGATAGCAATATCATGAGGGTTCAAGTCCCTTTTCCTGCACTACTTAAGACAATAAGCCGGGGATGTGCTTGCACGCATCCTGTTTTAAATAATGTAATGAATGATTAGAGGATGCTGCAGTTGTAACATCCTTTTTTGTATAAGCAATGAAAGAAAAGAAGAAAAAAGAAAGGCGGGGTGATTATTATGCCAACACCACACAATGAAGCAGAAAAGGGAATGATTGCACCTGTGGTTCTTATGCCGGGTGACCCTTTAAGAGCTAAAGTAATAGCTGAGAATTATCTGAAAGATGTTGTCATGTTTAACAGTGTCAGAAATATGTATGGATACACAGGAACATATAATGACAAAAGAATATCTGTAATGGGCTCAGGTATGGGAATGCCATCTATAGGAATATATTCATATGAACTGTATAATATGTATGATGTTGAAAGTATAATCAGAATTGGTTCTGCCGGAGCATATACAGATAAAGTAAATGTTGGAGATATTATACTTGTTACTGAGTCATATTCAGAATCATCGTTTGCAAAGACTCAGAGTGGTTATGATAAAAGTAAAGTATATCCGTCAGAGGAACTGAATAGTATAATATGTAATACCGCAGACAGATTAGGGCAGAACATTATTAAAGGATGTATCCATTCTACGGATGTATTTTACAGGGAAGATAAGACTCCATATTATGACAGAATGTATAATGAATATGGATGTCTCGGTGTTGAGATGGAGAGTTTTGCGTTACTACACAATGCCAATGTTTCAGAAAAGAAGGCAGCATGTATAGTTACGGTTTCTGATTCATTTGTTTCATCGGAGGCAATGACTGCGGATGAGAGACAGAATTCATTTACAAGAATGATGAAGCTGGCACTTGAATCGGCGATAAATGTGGAGAGCAATTAGGGAAGGTATACAATTTGTTTATATGGGGGTGAATGGGTTTTATGCTTATAAGAGAAGAAATGGAAAAATATGAGGAGGAGCATTTAAGCAGATTTGCATCGAAAAGTGTTGACACAAGGGGAAGAGAAAGATATGAAGAACAGTGTGATATAAGGACGTGTTATCAGAGAGACAGGGATAGAATTATACATTGCAAGGCATTTAGGAGGCTTAAACACAAGACACAGGTGTTTTTAGCACCCGCGGGGGATCATTACAGAACAAGACTCACTCATACGTTAGAAGTATCGCAGATAGCAAGAACTGTTGCGAGGGCATTGCGGCTGAATGAAGACCTTACCGAGGCTGTTGCGCTTGGCCATGACCTTGGGCATACGCCTTTCGGACATGCGGGGGAAGCAGCACTTAATGAAGTGTGTGATGAAGGATTTTCACATTACAGACAAAGTATAAGAGTGGTTGAACTTCTTGAGAACAAAGGTCAGGGACTTAATCTTACATGGGAAGTCAGGAATGGAATAGTTAATCATAGGACGTCGGGAAATCCTTCTACACTTGAAGGAAAGATAGTGCGTCTTTCTGATAAAATGGCATATATAAACCATGATATAGATGATGCCATAAGAGGAAAAATAATTACTGAAGAAGATTTGCCGGAAGAGTATACAGATGTTCTTGGCAATTCTAAGAATAACAGGTTAAATACTATGATTCACGATATAATAAAAAATAGTGTCGGTGTGAATGATATAGTTATGTCTCATGATATTGCGGCTGCAATGCAGGGACTAAGAAAGTTTATGTTTGATAATGTATATCATAATCCGGTGGCAAAGGAGCAGGAAACTAAAGCAAAGAGTATGCTTACATTCCTTTATGAATACTATATTGAACATATAGAAAAACTGCCGGAAGAATATCAGTGCAGGATAGAATCAGGTCATTCAGTTGGAAGAGTTGTATGCGATTATATTGCGGGAATGACAGACCAGTATTCAGTAGAAAAGTTTAATGAAATATTTGTACCAACATTCTGGAAGATATAATATTATCAGTATGTTGTGGAAGGAACGGGAAAATGCGATATTCAGACGAGATAATTGAAGAAATCAGGGAAAAGAATGATATTGTAGATGTAATATCCCAACATGTGCAATTAAAGAAAAAAGGAAATACATATTTCGGATTATGTCCTTTTCATAACGAAAAGTCTCCTTCATTCGGTGTTTCACCCGGAAAACAGATGTATTATTGTTTTGGATGTGGTGAAGGAGGAAATGTATATACATTTCTTATGAGATATGAAAATGATACATTTCAGGAGGCTGTAAAAATTCTTGCTGACAGGGCGGGAGTTGAACTTAAGGAAGCCGAATTAACAGAAGAAGAAAAGAGAAATAATAACATTAAAGCTACTTTACTTCAGATAAATAAAGAAGCGGCCATGTTTTTCTACCATCAGTTAATGAGTGAACGTGGAAAAGAAGGAATGGAGTATTTCAAAAAGAGAGGTCTTACTGATGAGACAATTAAGAAATTCGGTCTTGGGTATGCACTGAAATATAGTAATTCACTGTACACATATCTGAGAAGCAAAGGCTATAATGATGAGATATTAAAACAGTCAGGGCTGGTTAAATATAGTGAAAAAGGCGTTTATGATGCATTTTGGAACAGAGTTATGTATCCGATTATGGATAACAGTAACAGAGTAATAGGATTTGGCGGAAGAGTTCTTGGAGATGCAAAACCCAAATATATAAATTCACCGGAAACAAAGATTTTTGATAAGAGCAGGAATCTTTATGGTTTAAATATAGCGAGGACCTCCAGAAAGAATTCGTTTATTATATGTGAGGGATATATGGATGTCATTGCATTACATCAGGCCGGATTTGACAATGCCGTCGCAGCACTGGGAACTGCATTCACATCTAAACATGCCAGTATTATAAAGCGGTATACAGATAATGTTCTTGTGACATTTGACAGTGATGGTGCAGGAGTTAAAGCAGCATTAAGAGCAATACCGATGTTGAGAAGCGGTGGATTATCCGTTAAGGTTATTAATATGAGACCGTATAAAGACCCGGATGAATTTATAAAAAATCTTGGTGCGGAAGAGTTCGAAAAGAGAATAGATGAGGCCGAGAACAGTTTTATATATGAAATACGAAGACTTCAGGAGACGTTTGATTTAAACAATCCTGACGAAACAGCGAGATTCTACAATGAAGTGGCATTACGGCTTCTGGTATTCGAAGACGAGATAGAGAGGAATATATATATTGATTCAGTATGCAGGGAATTCATAATTCCAAAAGAGAGTATGGAAAAGCTTGTATATAAGCGGTCATTAACATACAATAGCCATGTTGAAGAGAATATAGATAATAATCGAAAAAGGGACAGAGATATCTCGGGCAAAGACGACGGAATAAAACAGTCACAGAAGATATTGCTTACATGGCTCATTGAAGATGAGAGTATATACGATAAAATAAAAGATTATATATCGGAGGAAGATTTTGTAGAGCCTTTATATAATAAAGTTGCACATATGCTGTTTACACAGCTTAGAGAAGGTAAAGTCAATCCTGCAATGATAATTAATCATTTTGAGACAGAAGAAGAACAAAAAGAAGCTGCAGGTCTGTTTCATGCAAGATTGAATGGAGAAATAAGTGTACAGGAACGCGAAAAAGCATTAAATGAAACAATAATGTGCGTTAAGAAAAATAGTCTTGATTATGAGAGCAGAAATGCGACTGATGCAGATACATTACAAAGAATAATCAGGGAGAAAGCTAAACTGCAAAATATGCATATAAAGTTACTCTAAAAGAGAATAGCAGGAAGGAATGGGGTTGCAAAAATGGATAAGAGCAATATTGATATTGATGAGTTGTTTAATAAGCTTGTTAAAGAGGCATCAAAAAAGAAAAACGTTATAGAATATAATGAGGTGGAATCATATTTTTCGGGAGAAAAAGATTCTGAAAAGATGGACAGGCTTTTGGATGCACTTGAGAATTCCGGTGTTGATGTATTGAAAATTGCTGATGAAGATGATACAGAAGATGAGGATATAAATATTGATGAAATTGAGGAAGTAGATGTAGAAAAAATTGATTTGTCTGTTCCGGAAGGTATCAGCATAGAAGATCCTGTACGAATGTATCTTAAAGAAATTGGAAAAGTACCGCTTCTTACATCAGAGGAGGAAATAGAGCTTGCAAAAAGAATTGAACAGGGAGACGAGGTAGCAAAGCAGAAGCTTACGGTATCAAATCTCAGACTTGTTGTCAGTATCGCTAAGAGATATGTGGGAAGAGGAATGCAGTTGTTAGATCTTATACAGGAAGGTAACCTGGGGTTGATTAAGGCGGTAGACAAGTTTGATTATCGTAAAGGATATAAGTTCAGCACATATGCAACATGGTGGATACGTCAGGCAATAACAAGGTCTATTGCGGATCAGGCAAGAACAATAAGAATTCCGGTTCATATGGTTGAGACTATCAACAAACTGGTTCGTGTATCGAGACAATTGTTACAGGAAATAGGCAGAGAGCCAACACCGGAAGAAATTGCTGACAGGATGAAGATGCCTGTTGAGAAAGTAAGAGAAATCATGAAGATATCTCAGGAACCGGTATCGTTGGAAACACCTGTCGGAGAAGAAGAGGACAGTCATCTTGGTGACTTTATCCAGGATAATAACATACCGGTGCCGGCTGATGCGGCTACATTTATGCTGTTAAGAGAGCAGTTGTTAGAAGCACTTGAAACGTTAACAGACAGGGAACAGAATGTATTAAGGTTAAGGTTCGGACTTGATGATGGAAGAGCAAGAACACTTGAGGAAGTCGGAAAAGAATTTGGTGTTACAAGAGAGAGAATACGTCAGATAGAGGCAAAGGCACTAAGAAAACTCAGACATCCGAAACGAAGCAGGAAATTAAAAGATTATCTTGAATAGATAGGAGTAAGTATAATGCAGTTATCACGCAGATTATCGCTTATCGCATCCATGGTTGACAGAACCGGGGTGGTAGCCGATGTTGGAACTGACCATGGATATATACCTATATATCTTGTGGGAGAAGGAATAGCACAAGCAGCTATCGCAATGGATATTAATAGTGGTCCGTTAGCAAGGGCAGAGATAAATATTAAAAATAACGGACTGGAAGATAAAATCAGTACAAGACTGTCGGATGGAGTGAAGGAGTTGGAATCAGGAGAGGCAGATGCCATCGTAGTTGCGGGTATGGGTGGACAACTGATTATTAAGATACTTGAAGATGGAGAAGAAGTATTTAGAAATGCGGGGCAGATTATACTTTCACCACATTCCGATATTGAAATGGTGAGAAGATATCTTTGTGAAATGGGATATAATATTTGTGATGAGAGTATGGTAATAGATGATAATAAGTATTATAATGTTATAAAGGTTTTAAATAATTATAAAAGCTGTGATTATAGTAGTGATGAAGATTTTGTATATGGTAAGAGGCTTCTTGATAAGAGAGATGCAGTTCTTAAAAAGTTTCTCGACAAAGAAGAAATTACAACTAATGATATTTTGAAAAATATAAAAACACATAATACTGAAAAAACAGCATATTTAAGTAAAAAGCTTGATATTATAAGAAAGTGTAAAGGGTTTTACACTTAGAAACGGAGAAGCATATGGAGATATATAATGTATTAATTGGAGATGTAGAAAGGCAGTATGCAGATGGAACTACATTGACACAGATAGCGAAGAATTTTAAAGATGAGTATGATGCACAGATAGTATTGGCAATTAAAGACGGAAAGCTGACAGAGCTGTTCAAAAGTATAACAGGACCATGCAAAATAGAATTCATCACAACAAAATCGTCGCCCGGAATAGAAACATATAAAAGAAGTGCAACTCTGATAATGATGAAGGCATTTTATGATGTTGCAGGTGAAGAGAACATTGATAAGATAAAGGTTGAGTATTCAATCAGTAAAGGATATTATTGTACATTAAAAGGAAAGACAAAAATAACTGAAAATCTGCTTAGGGATGTTAAGGCACAGATGGATAAAATCGTAGCCGAAGATGCTCCGATTAACAAAAGAACAATCGGTGTTGATAGTGCTAAAGCGTTATTTAACAGGCACAAAATGTACGATAAAGAAAAGCTTTTCAGATTCAGAAGGGCATCTAAGGTCAATATATACAGTCTTAAAGGATTTGAAGATTATTACTATGGCTATATGGTGCCAAGCACAGGTTTTATTAAATATTTTGATTTGTATTCTTATGATGAAGGATTTGTATTGCAGCTTCCGACAAAAGAAAATCCTGATGTATTAGAAGAATTTAAACCACAGGAAAAGCTGTTTAATGTTCTGAAACAATCTTCCATATGGGGTGAAATGTTAAATATTGCAAATGTCGGAGCATTAAACGAGCAGATTTCAAAGGGAAAAATGAATGAAATCATTCTTGTACAGGAGGCTTTACAGGAAAAGAAAATTGCCGAGATAGCAACAGAAATAGCAAGAAATAAATCAAAGAAATTTGTTATGATTGCAGGACCTTCGTCGTCCGGAAAAACTACATTTTCACATAGGCTGTCGATTCAGTTAAGAGCCAATGGTCTTACACCACATCCTATTGGTGTTGATGATTATTTTGTAGAAAGAGAAAATACGCCAAGGGACGAAGATGGAAATTATAACTATGAGGTGCTTGAGGCATTGGATGTAGAACTTTTTAACGAAAATATGACCGACCTTGAAAAAGGTAAGGAAGTTGCCATGCCGACTTATAATTTTATTACAGGCAAGAGAGAATATAATGGAAAAACATTAAAGCTTGGCAATGATGATATTCTTGTTATAGAGGGAATACATGGATTAAATGACAGATTATCTTATGCACTTGATAAAGAAAGCAAATATAAAATATACATAAGTGCACTTACGCAGCTTAATGTAGATGAACACAATAGAATACCGACGACAGACGGAAGACTCATAAGAAGAATTGTAAGAGATGCAAGGACAAGAGGAACATCTGCGAAAGATACAATTGCAAGATGGCAGTCGGTAAGAAACGGTGAAGAACATAATATTTTCCCATATCAGGAGCAGGCCGATGTTATGTTTAATTCGGCACTTATATATGAATTGGCAGTTCTTAAGCAATATGCTGAGCCTTTATTATTTGATATACCGAATGATATACCTGAATATCTTGAAGCAAAGAGACTTCTTAAGTTTTTAGATTATTTTCTTGGAGTTGACAGCAGGAATATACCAAATAATTCACTTTTAAGAGAATTTATCGGCGGAAGTTGCTTTAATGTATAGAGATTGATAGAATAAAAGCTGCTGATTTATTAAAATATTTACAAAATTATTGTTTAGTGGTAGAATATCTAACGATTGACGCAAATGCGTCTACACATGCTGAGTAGGACAGATGATCGCAGCTGCTATTGCCGAAAGGACGCAGGTGAGGAAAGTCCGGGCTTCATAGGGCAGAATGCCGGATAACGTCCGGTGGAGGCGACTCTAAGGAAAGTGCAACAGAAATATACCGCTAGATTATATCTGGTAAGGGTGGAAGGGCAGTGTAAGAGACTACCGCCTGGCTGGTAACAGGCAGGGCACATGTAAACCCCATTCGAAGCAAGACCGAATAGAAAGCATATGGCGGCCCGTCAGCTTTCGGGTAGGTCGCTTGATTTCACCGGCGACGGTGAAACTAGATAGATGATCATCCAAGACATAACCCGGCTTACAGTTTTGCTCAGTATAATATGTGAAAAGGAGAAAAATTTTTGGAAAAAATAGCAATTGTGACGGATAGTAATAGTGGTATTACCCAGAAGCAGGCTGAAGAATTGGGAATTTCAGTTTTGCCAATGCCATTTATGATTGATGAAGAAACATATTTTGAAGATATAAATCTTACTGTAGATGAATTTTTTGAAAAACTTGAGAATAATTGTAATATATCGACTTCACAGCCTTCACCTGAGGAGGTAATGGGTCTTTGGAACAGATTGCTTGAAGAGTATGACAGTATTGTATATATTCCTATGTCAAGCGGTCTCAGTGGTTCATGCCAGACTGCAGTTATGCTTTCACATGAATATGACGGCAGGGTACAGGTTGTAAATAATCAGAGAATATCAGTTACACAGAGGCAGTCAGTGCTTGATGCTAAAGAAATGGCAGACAAAGGTATGACAGCAAAAGAAATCAAGGAATATCTTGAAAAAGTGAAATTTGATTCCAGTATATATATAATGGTTGATACTTTAAAGTACCTTAAAAAAGGTGGACGTGTTACTCCGGCAGCAGCGGCTTTTGGTGAAATTCTTAAGATTAAACCGGTTCTTACGATTCAGGGTGAAAAGCTGGATGCATTTTCAAAAGTAAGAAGTGTTAAGCAGGCAAAGAATACAATGATAAAAGCTATACGAAGTGACATGGAAAAGAGATTTGGCGGTGTTAATGCTGATAATATATGGCTTGAGGTTGCACACACACAGAATTCCGAGGCAGCAGAACAGTTGAAAGAAGAACTTATGAAAGAATTTCCGGGATTTGACATATATGTTGACAAACTTTCGCTTAGTGTTTCGTGTCATATAGGACCGGGGGCATTAGCTGTAGCATGTAGTGTTAAAATTAAATAAATATATTAATATATAGAGCTATAGGCGGGCAGTTACAAATAAATGTAACTGTCCTTTTATTATGGTAAGTTTGTTGTATTCAAAATATTGATTATATGTTATAATATATAATAATATGTCTATTGATGTTTAATCATAGATAGTGAACGAAAGAATAAAATATGTAAGATGGAGGCAGAATGAATGATCTTTGTAAAAACAGAAGATTTGAGAGTCGGTATGAGACTTGCAAAGCCAATATATAATAAAAAAGGTGTTATGTTATATGAGCGTAATACAAAGCTTACAGAGAAAGGAATATCAAGTGTAAAAAACTTTGAACTTATAGGTTTGTATATTCTTGAACCGGCGGAACCTGTTCCTCCGATGTCGGAAGAGGATATTGAATTTGAAAGATTTCAGACAATGTCTGTGTTTAATCTGAGGTCAGATATGCAGTCAATGCTTAAGAAGAAAGAACCACGTGGAATTAAAAAACTTATTAATTCTATTATAAAGAATTATGGTAATTTGTACCACAGGGTGAATTTTATGCAAAATCTCAGAAGTACATCTGATTATGTGTATAAGCATGCATTAAATGTTGCAATTCTTTCAGCGATAATATCAAATGTTATGAATATTCATGGAGAGGAACAGGAAGAGATAGTTTATGCCAGTCTTATTTATGATATTGGAAAGTTATCATTGGAAGATGAGAGACTTACGGGAAAAGAAAATCCTGATGCTAATGAGAGAGCAGAGATACTTGAAGCAATAAAGTATGGCAACAGTCTTCTTGAGTATAGTTATAAAATGCCGCTTGGCGTAAAACGGATTGTCGGACAGGTACAGCGTGAAATATATATGAAAGACATTGATGAGAAAAAAGGTGACGGTGAGAAAAGGTTATTTACCGGAACTGAGATAATACTTGTTGCAGATATTTATGACAGAATGACAGCAGTAAAACTGGACGAACTGCCATGTTCTGAGATATGGGCTTTGAAATATTTTCAGAACAATAAAGAAAAATACAGTGAGGAAGTAGTTAAATCATTAATCGCAGGTATTAATATAGCTGTTCCGGGAACGTGTGTAGAATTTTTAAATGGTGAAAAAGGTCTTGTAATAAGGGCCAATCCGGTAGACATATTAAGACCAAGAACTCTTGATTTTAAACATAATGAGATACACGACCTTGACATGCTTGATGAAGAAGATGGTTATCAGATTAGAGATATAATGAAAACTATGGATAACAGAACTATAACAAATAAAAAATTGCTTGATAAGTATAAATCTTATATGTAGACAGCATTTTGTCACAAATACTATATGTAAAGGAGATATAAAGTGCGAATATTAATTAAAGAAGGAAGAATTCTTAATCCCGATAAAAACGAAGATTTTGTGGGAAACATATTAGTGGATGATGGAGTAATTGTTAAAAAAACAAAGGATAAGATAGACGGACCTGCTGATGAGATAATAGAAGCAGAGGGTTGCTTTGTAATGCCGGGACTTATTGATTTGCATGTACATTTCAGAGATCCGGGATTTGAATATAAAGAAACATTAAAGACGGGAGCAGATGCTGCAGCAAAAGGTGGATTTACATCTGTATGCACAATGCCTAATACAAAACCCGTAATGGATTCACCTGAGAAAGTAAAATTATATGATGAAAGAGCAAAGAAGGAAGCTGTTATCAATGTTCTGCCTGTAGGAGCAGTGACAATAGGACAGAATGGAGAAGAACTTACCGATATAAGGGGAATGAAGGAAAGTGGAATATGTGCTATAAGTGAGGATGGAAAATCTGTCATGAATGCCGGGTTATACAGAGAGGCAATGAGAATAGCAGCGGAATGTAATATTCCTGTCATGGCCCATTGTGAAGACAAAAATATGGTAGCAGGCGGGGTGATGAATGAATCACAGATATCTAAAAAGCTTGGTTTTAAAGGAATATCAAATGCTGTTGAGGATGTTATTGTTGCAAGAGATATAATTATTGCAAAAGAAACAAATGCTACACTGCATCTTTGTCACTGTTCAACAAAAGATAGTGTTAAGATGACAAAGATTGCTAAAGAAGATGGCGTGAAAGTTACTGCTGAAGTGTGTCCGCATCATTTTACACTATGCGACGAAGATATAATAGCTGATGATGCTAATTATAAAATGAATCCGCCGTTAAGAGCCAGAGAGGATGTTGAGGCATTAAAAGCAGGACTCAGGGAAAATATAATGGATGTAATTTCTACAGACCACGCACCACACAGCAGGGAAGAGAAGCAAAAAAGTATAAGCGAATCTCCATTTGGAATTGTGGGACTTGAGACGTCTGTTTCTCTTACAATGACTGAACTGGTAGACAAAGGTATCATCACTCCGCTTATGATGGCTGAGAAGATGAGTTACAATCCGGCGAAAGTTCTTGGAATTGATAAGGGAACACTTAATGAAGGAAAAATAGCTGATATTACCATTATTAACCCTGATGAAGATTATGTTATAGACAGCAGCACATTTGTATCTAAAGGAAAAAATACACCATTTGACGGATACAAGGTTAAGGGAAAGGTTAAGTATACAATTTGCAATGGAAACATTGTGTATAAAGATAAAGAATAAATGTTAATGTAAGGAGATAAAATATGATAAACAAACTAGTAGAACAGATTAAGAAAAAAGATGCACCTATAGTAGTGGGATTAGACCCAATGTTAAATTATGTTCCTGATTTTCTTAAAAAAGAAGCATACTCTGAATTTGGCAAGACACTTGAGGGAGCAGCAAAGGCTATATGGGAATACAATAAAGCAATCATTGATGCTACATATGATCTTATTCCTGCTGTTAAGCCACAGATAGCAATGTATGAACAGTTTGGAATTGATGGACTTAAAGTGTTTAAAGATACTGTAGATTATGCCAAATCTAAAGGAATCATCGTAATAGGAGATATCAAAAGAGGAGATATCGGAACAACATCTGCAGCATATGCAACAGGTCATATTGGTAAAGTAGAAGTTGGAAGTAAAAAGTATTCTTTGTTTGATGAAGACTTTGTAACTGTTAATCCTTATCTTGGAACGGATGGAATAAAGCCATTTGTAGATGTATGTAAAGAGGAAAAGAAAGGCTTATTTATTCTTGTTAAAACATCTAATAAATCAAGTGGGGAATTTCAGGACAGACTTATAGATGGAAGACCGTTGTATGAATTAGTTGGGGAAAAGGTTGCTGAGTGGGGTGCCGACTGTATGGGAGATTCATACAGCTATGTTGGTGCTGTAGTAGGAGCAACATATCCTGAGATGGGTAAAGTATTAAGAAAAGTTATGCCTAAATCATACATTCTTGTGCCGGGATATGGTGCACAGGGAGGAAAAGCGGCAGATTTGAAACCATACTTTAATGAGGATGGACTCGGTGCCATTGTTAACTCTTCAAGGGGAATAATTGCGGCATACAAACAGGAAAAATATGCATCATTTGGTGAAGAGAATTTTGCCGATGCATCAAGACAGGCTGTAATTGATATGATTGAAGATATCAACTCTGCCATTAAATAGATTTTGTGTGGTTAATGTGTTAATAGGACTAAGAAAGGTACAGGTAGATTAATGATAGAAAAGTATCAGGAAGTGTGCAGTATCATTCGTCAGGAAGAAATAGGAACAGATATTTATTCAATGTGGTTAAGTACGGAGAATATTGCAAAGGTTGCAGTTCCGGGACAGTTTGTTTCTGTTTATTCAAATGATGGTTCGAGAATACTCCCAAGACCGATAAGCATATGTGAAGTTAAGGATGATAAGACAGCAATAAAGATAGTATATCGTGTTGTAGGTAAGGGAACGGATGAATTCTGCAAACTTAAGAGTGGAGCAAAGCTCAGAATATTGGGACCAATTGGTAATGGATATACACTTAGAAAAGAAAAGGCACTGTTAGTTGCAGGAGGAATAGGAGTTCCTCCGATGGTAGAGCTTGCAAAGCAGCTTAAGGCTTTGGGCGTGGAAGATATTGCGGCAGTAGTAGGTTACAGAGATGAGCTGTTCTTAAAAGAAACACTTGAAAAATACTGTAAAGTGTATGTAGCTACAGAAGATGGTTCATGTGGCACAAAGGGAAATGTTATTGATGCGATTAAGCAGGAAGGATTAGAGTGTAAAGTGATTTATTCATGTGGACCGATGCCAATGCTTAAGGCGATTTCAGCATATGCCGAAGAAAAAGGCATTGAGGCACAGATTTCACTGGAAGAAAGAATGGCGTGCGGAATTGGAGCATGTCTTGGATGCATTACAAAGACTAAGAAAAAAGATTCCCATTCCAACGTAAATAATGCAAGGATATGTGTTGATGGTCCTGTGTTTGATTCGAAGGAGGTGGATTTTTCATGAATACAAAGGTAAATATAGCAGGAGTTGAGTTGAAAAATCCGGTCATGACTGCATCGGGAACTTTCGGCTCGGGTATGGAGTTTAGTGAATTTACAGACCTTAACAAATTGGGTGCAGTTGTCACAAAGGGTGTAGCGAATGTTCCGTGGGAGGGAAATCCTACTCCAAGAATTGCAGAGACATACGGAGGCATGCTTAATGCAATAGGACTCCAGAATCCGGGAATTGAATTGTTTGTAAAGAGAGATTTACCATTTTTGGAGAAATATGACACAAAAGTTGTGGTGAATGTATGTGGACATTCTGAGAACGACTATATTGAAGTTGTTGAAAGACTTGCCGATGAAAAAGTAGATTTACTTGAGATTAATATTTCGTGCCCTAATGTTAAAGAGGGTGGAATTGCATTTGGACAGAATGAAAAATCTGTAGAGTCTATTACTGCTGCAATAAAAAAGGTTGCAAAGCAGCCTGTTATTATGAAATTAAGCCCTAATGTTACAGATATAACAGTTATGGCAAAGGCTGCTGAAGCTGGCGGAGCAGATGCAATATCACTTATTAATACATTAACGGGTATGAAGATAGATGTTGAAAGACAACGTTTCGCTTTGGCTAATAAGACGGGTGGTATGTCAGGTCCTGCAGTGAAACCTGTAGCAGTAAGAATGGTATATCAGGCTTCTAATGCCGTAAAGATACCGGTTATCGGGATGGGTGGTATATCATGTGCAGAGGATGCAATTGAATTTATATTAGCAGGTGCTACGGCTGTGTCCGTAGGTACAGCTAATTTTATCAATCCATCTGTTACATCGGATATTGTTGACGGAATAGAAGACTACATGGAGAGACATAATGTAGAGGATATAAACAGTCTTATAGGATTGGTTAAATAAAATATAGTGGATTAAAGCACCATTTTGACAGAATCAGGTATAGAAAATGTTGAAATGGTGTTTTTTTAAAAATATGTATTGACAATATTTATAATATATGATTAAATGCTCATATGAAACAATGATAAAAAGAAAGGAAGTAGATGGATATGAAAAAAACTTATAAGATTGAGGTCGATTGCGCAGCATGTGCACAGAAAATGGAAGATGCAACAAAGAAAGTACAGGGAATAAAGGATGCAACAGTAGCATTTATGACACAGAAAATGAGAGTAGAATTTGAAGATGATGCAGATGCGGAATCTGTTATGAAAGATGTTGCAAAGGCATGCAAAAAGGTAGAATCAGATTGCGAAATATTCTTATAAGGAATGGAGATTAGTGTGAAAAATCAGCATATTAATGTGATTTTTCACACGGCTAATTGTGTCGCAGGCGTCGCAATTAGCTTTTTATCGCAGAGCAAAATTTGAGCTTTTGCCCGCGATTCCTCCGACGCATAGCGTCTGCGGAATGGAGATTAGTATGACGAAGAAGCAGAAAAAAGTTTTGACGAGAATAATTATTACAACTTTACTTCTCGTGATTATTCAATTTTTACCTAAGAATAATATCTATATAGAATTTGCGATGTATATGATTCCGTATATAATTATAGGATATGATATATTGAAAAAGGCTTTTCTGGGGATAATACATGGTCAGATATTTGATGAGAATTTTCTTATGGCAATAGCAACAGTCGGAGCAATTGGACTGGGCGATTATAGAGAAGGCTCGGCAGTTATGCTTTTCTATCAGATTGGAGAATTGTTTCAGAGTTATGCTGTTGGGAAAAGTAGAAAAAATATTACAGAACTTATGGATATCAGACCTGATTATGCAAACATAGAAGAAAATGGAGAGATTGTACAGGTTGACCCGGATGACATTGAAGTAGACACAGTTATAATTGTTAAGCCGGGTGAGAAGGTTCCCATTGATGGAATAGTGATTGATGGAAAGACAACGTTAAATACCAGTGCACTTACCGGAGAAAGCCTTCCAAGAGAGGTGAAGGAAGGTGATGAGGTAATTAGCGGATGCGTTAATATATCCGGACTGATAAGAATTAAGACTACCAAAGAATTTGGAGAATCAACTGTGTCTAAGATACTCGATCTTGTGGAAAATTCGAGTATGAAGAAGTCAAAGTCAGAAAATTTTATAACAAGGTTTGCAAGATATTATACTCCGGCAGTATGTGGAGGTGCATTGGTATTAGCTATTATTCCACCTGTTGTAAATATAATAATGGGAAATGTGGCAATGTGGATGATGTGGCTTGAAAGAGCACTTACAACGCTTGTAATAAGTTGTCCGTGTGCTCTTGTAATATCAATTCCGTTAAGTTTCTTCGGAGGTATTGGTGGGGCTTCATCAAAAGGTGTTCTCGTTAAAGGCTCTAATTATCTTGAGATGCTTGCGGAAACAAAGTATGTTGTGTGTGACAAAACCGGAACATTGACAAAAGGAGTGTTTGAAGTTACAGATATTCATGCTGAAAATGGATTTGATGAGAAAGAACTATTAAAGTATGCAGCATATGCAGAGAGTTATTCGACACATCCGATAAGCAAAAGTCTGAAAGATGCTTACGGGGAAAATATTGATTCCGGAAAAGTGGATGATGTCCGGGAGATAAGCGGTCATGGTGTATCGGCAAAGGTTGAAGGAAAGAATGTATATGCCGGAAATGTTAAACTTATGAATAAATATGGTATCAGATATTCAAATCCTGACAAGACCGGAACTGAAGTTCATGTTGCGGTTGATGGTAAATATGCAGGATATATACTTATATCTGATGTGATTAAGCCGAACGCAAAAGAGGCAATAGCTGGACTTAAACAATCAGGAGTAGAACATGTGGTTATGCTCACGGGTGATGCGAAAAATGTGGCTGATTCAGTAGGAAAACAGTTAGGAATAGATATAGTAAAAAGCGAATTACTTCCGTCAGATAAAGTGTCAGAAGTTGAAAAATTAATGGATGAAAAAGGCGAGAAGGAGAAGCTTGCATTTGTGGGTGATGGAATAAATGATGCACCTGTATTATCAAGAGCTGATATAGGAATTGCAATGGGAGCAATGGGTTCGGATGCAGCGATAGAGGCAGCAGATATTGTGCTTATGGATGATGACCCGGCAAAGATATCACTTGCTATGAAAATATCAAGAAAGACATTATCCATAGTTCACCAGAATATAGTGTTTGCATTGGGAGTTAAATTTTTATTTCTTCTTCTTAGTGCACTTGGTCTTGCTAATATGTGGTGGGCAATATTCGCTGATGTAGGAGTAATGATAATAGCAGTGCTTAATGCGACGAGAGCACTCAGATGTAAATAAAATGATACAAGATTAGAGATTTTAATTAAGTCACCAACAGAAGTGGAAATACTAAGTTGGTGACTTTTCTATATATAGGATTTGTTAGTTGAAAAAACAATAACTAAATGTTATAATCATTCAGTGTATGTAGAATTTTATAATACAGATACTAATGCCCTTGAAGGCCTAAAATAAGGAGGATGCAAAAACATGGAACAGTACAAGAGCGAATTTATTGAGTTTATGGTGGATTGTGGCGTATTGAAGTTTGGAGATTTTGTTACAAAAAGTGGCAGAAAGACACCATTTTTCGTAAATACAGGATTTTACAGAACAGGTGCACAGCTTAACAGGCTTGGAGAATACTATGCAAAAGCAATTAATGACAAGTTTGGCACAGATTTTGATGTGTTATTCGGACCGGCATACAAAGGAATTCCGCTTTCAGTTGCAACAACTATGGCAATAAGTAATCTCTATGATAAAGATATTAAGTATTGTTCAAATAGAAAAGAAGTAAAAGACCACGGTGATACGGGAATACTTCTTGGAAGTCCTATTTCAGATGGTGATAATGTAATAATAATAGAAGATGTTACAACAGCAGGAACGTCTATTAACGAAACACTTCCAATTATTAAAGCTCAGGGAGATGTTAATGTTAAAGGTCTGGTTGTATCTGTAGACAGAATGGAACGTGGACAGGGTGAGAAGAGTGCTCTTGATGAGATAAATGAAAAATACGGTCTTGAGACTACATCAATAGTAACAATGGCAGAGGTTGTAGAACACCTTTATAATCGTGAATATAAAGGAAAAGTTATAATAGATGATACATTAAAAGCGTCTATTGATGCATATTATGAAAAGTATGGTGTTAAATAAGTAGTTATAGAAAGGGTTGAATATTATATGAATGAAAAAATATATAAGTCAATGAAAAAAGTTGGTGGTTTCAGTATTGCACTTGGAGTTATTATGATTGTATCAGGTGTTACAATAGGTGTACTGAATATAGTAAATGGAGCAAGACTTTTGAAAGAAAAGGCTGAGATAATGTTCTGATATGGGAAGAAAAGCAAAGAATAATGGATGGAAAAGAGTTTTAAGTTTCATTGTATTTTTTATATACATGTGTGGTGTTATATATTTCATGTTTTTTTCTGAAAAGCTTGGAAGAGTAGATAAAACATTGGGATATAGATATAATCTTACCCCATTTCTTGAAATAAAGAGATTTTATTACGTCTTAAAACATAACTTTTCTTTTGATGCAATACTTAATCTTGGCGGAAATGTTGTGGCATTTATACCATTTGGAATGATATTGCCGATGCTTTCAAAGAAAAAAACAGGTTTAATTAAAGTGACAGTCTTAACATTGCTATTCAGTTTTACAATAGAAAGCCTGCAACTGTTTTATAAAGTAGGAGTGTTTGATATTGATGACATGATACTGAATACACTAGGTGGAATAGCAGGCTATATATTTTATTGTATAGGAAAGGTGTTAATGAAAAAGTGATTTTCGACAGACATAAATATAAATTTACGGATAAACATAATACCAAAGGTGGAATAGCGGCTACATTACTTGGAATAATTGCTGTTACATGTATTATCTGGTCAGTAAACACTGCCTTCAGAAGCAGAGGAACTGCCGGAGCATGGATGGGAACGATAGCAACACTTGGTTTTGGATGTTCAACGCTTGGACTTATTCTTGGTCTATCAAGTTTTAAAGAAGAAGATAAGTTTTATTTCTTTTCGTGGGTAGGTACAATAATATGTGCGATAGTGTGGATATGTAATTGTACAGTAATTGCGGTTGGATTGTTTTAACAGAAAAGAGGTACAACGTAATGAATACAGATTTACAAAAAAGACTGGATTTTATTATTGAAATAGATAAATCGAAAGAGATAATAAGGCAGACATATCTTGCAGATGCTTCCAGAAAAGAAGGAGATGCTGAACATGCATGGCATATGGCAGTGATGGCATTTTTGCTTGCGGATTGTTCCAATGAGGAGATAGATATCCTTAAAGTTATGAAGATGGTTCTTGTACATGATCTTATAGAAATAGATGCCGGTGATACATATGCTTATGATGTTGAGGCGAATAAGAGCAAAGAACAAAGAGAACAAAAAGCTGCTGACAGAATTTTCAATATACTTCCGGAAAGTTATGCCTTAGAGATGCGTGACCTGTGGGAGGAATTTGAAGAGTATAATACAGCGGAAGCAAAATTTGCACATACACTTGATAATGTACAGCCTCTACTGTTGAATGATGCATCAGATGGAAAGTCGTGGAGAGAACATGGTGTATGTAAGGAACAGGTCATGAACAGAAATAAACGGACAGCAGAAGGTTCTGAAGTATTATGGGATTACTGTGAAGATATAATAAAAAAACATATAGAAAAAGGAAATCTCAGGCCATAAATGTATAAGTTATTGACCTGATGAAATATAATTAGTAAAATTAACATAATAATAAAGGAGAGATAGGAAATGGCAAAAGTTGGAATTATTATGGGCAGCGACTCAGATCTTGCGGTTATGAGTAAGGCAGCAGAGATGCTTGAAGAATTTGGAATCGATTATGAGATGACAGTTATTTCTGCACACAGAATGCCGGATATTTTTTATGATTACGCAAGCAAAGCAGAAGAAAAGGGAATTAAGGTAATAATTGCAGGTGCAGGTGGAGCAGCTCATCTTCCGGGCATGTGTGCAGCTATATTCCCATTACCTGTAATAGGTGTACCTATTCATACAAAGACATTAAGTGGTGTTGATTCTTTATATTCAATTGTCCAGATGCCTTCCGGTATACCGGTTGCAACTGTTGCTATTGATGGAGCAGCCAATGCTGCAATCCTTGCAGCTAAAATGCTTGCCTTATCAGATGATAAACTTCTTGACAAGTTAAAAGTGTATAAAGAAGGACTTAAGGATAAAGTATCTGCAAAGGCGGAAAAGCTTGAGAAAATTGGTTACAAAGAATATATGAAACAGATGTAAATAATATTATTATAATAAATATAAGAAAGAGGTATGTAAGATGGATTACAAGAAAGCTGGAGTTGATATTGAAGCCGGATACAAGTCAGTTGAGTTAATGAAGGAGCATGTAAAATCTACAATGAGACCTGAGGTATTAACAAATATCGGTGGATTCTCAGGTGCATTTTCAATGAGTGCATTTAAAGATATGGAAAAGCCAACCCTTGTATCAGGAACTGACGGAGTTGGAACTAAGCTTAAGCTTGCATTTTTATTGGATAAGCATGACACTGTGGGAATTGATTGTGTTGCAATGTGTGTGAATGATATTGCATGTGCAGGTGGAGAGCCTTTATTCTTCCTTGATTATATCGCATGTGGAAAGAATGAGCCGGAAAAAATTGCTACTATAGTAAGTGGTGTTGCTGACGGATGTAAACAGTCGGGATGTGCACTTATCGGTGGAGAGACTGCTGAAATGCCAGGATTCTATCCTGTTGAGGAATATGATCTTGCAGGATTCGCAGTAGGTGTTGTTGATGAGAAGAATCTTATTACAGGTAAGGATATTAAAGCGGGTGATGTGTTAGTTGGTATTGCATCATCAGGTGTTCATAGTAATGGATTTTCACTTGTAAGAAAAGTATTTAACATGACTGAAGAAGCACTTAATACATATTATGATTCATTAGGAAAAACTCTTGGAGAGGCACTTATAGAGCCAACAAAGATATATGTTAAGGCATTAAGAAATGTAAGAGAGTCAGGAGTTACAATAAAGGGATGCAGTCATATTACAGGTGGCGGTTTCTATGAAAATATTCCAAGAATGCTTCATGACGGCGTGAGAGCTGTTGTAAAGAAAGACAGCTATAAAGTTCCGGCAATATTTGAAATGTTATCAAAGGATGGAGATATTGCTGAAGAGATGATGTACAACACATTTAATATGGGAATTGGTATGGTTCTTGCACTTGATCCGGCAGACGTTGATAAGGCAGTTAAAGCAATTGAAGAAGCAGGCGAGACAGCATATGTTATAGGACAGGTAGAAGCAGGCGAAAAAGGAGTTACATTATGCTAAGAGTTGGAGTTATGGTGTCTGGTGGAGGAACTAATCTTCAGGCAATCATAGATTCTATTAATAATGGAACTATTACGAATGCTTCCATAGAGGTAGTTGTAAGCAATAATTATAATGCGTATGCCCTCGAAAGAGCAAAAAATAATGGCATTGAAGCAGTGTGTGTGTCACCTAAAGATTACGAGGAAAGAGCAATGTATAATGATGAACTTATTAAGACACTCGATTCCTATAATCTTGATTTGATTGTACTTGCGGGATGCATGGTAGTATTGCCAAAAGAACTTATAGAAAAATATAAGAATCGTATAATTAATATACATCCTGCACTTATACCTTCTTTTTGTGGAAAAGGATATTATGGACTTCATGTTCATGAAAAAGTTCTTGAAAGAGGAGTCAAACTTACAGGAGCTACAGTGCATTTTGTAGATGAGGGAACAGATACAGGTCCTATAATTTTACAGAAGGCTGTTGAAGTCAGATATGGTGATACCCCGGAGATTTTGCAGAAGAGAGTAATGGAAGAAGCAGAGTGGAAGATTATGCCACAGGCAATTAATCTTATTGCAAATGGAAAGATTTTAATAGAAAATAGTTTTGTAAGAATACTGGATTAACCGGTATTCTTACTTAGTATATAGGCAATGGGCAGAATGAATCATACATTAATGGAAAGGTAAGGTTTGTAATGAAAGTATTATTAGTAGGTGGTGGCGGAAGAGAACATGCACTTGCATGGAAAATCCGTAAAAGTAATAAAGTAGAAAAATTATTCTGTGCTCCGGGAAACGCAGGTATTGCTGAACTTGCAGAATGTGTTGATATAGGTGTCATGGAGTTTGATAAGCTTGTTGAATTTGCAAAGACAAATGAAATAGACCTTGTTGTAGTAGCTCCTGATGATCCTTTGGCAGCAGGTGCAGTGGATGCATTTGAGGCGGCAGGAATAAGAGCATTTGGACCAAGAAAAAATGCGGCTATATTGGAAGGGTCGAAAGCTTTTTCGAAGGACCTTATGAAAAAATATGGTATTCCGACAGCGGCATATGAGACATTTGATTCGGCTGAAAAGGCACTTGAGTATCTTGAAACAGCTAAATGTCCTATAGTATTAAAAGCTGATGGACTTGCTCTCGGCAAAGGCGTATTAATCTGTAATACAAGAGAAGAGGCAAAAGAAGGCGTAAAAACGCTTATGTTAGATAAGCAGTTTGGCTCAGCAGGAAACAGAATTGTTGTAGAGGAATTTATGACAGGTCGTGAGGTGTCTGTTTTATCTTTTGTGGATGGAAAGACAATTAAAATTATGACATCGGCACAGGATCACAAGAGAGCAAAAGATGGAGACGAAGGACTTAATACAGGTGGTATGGGAACATTTTCGCCAAGT
This sequence comes from Lachnospira sp. UBA2821, assembly GCA_002351535.1. Lineage (GTDB taxonomy): Bacteria > Bacillota > Clostridia > Lachnospirales > Lachnospiraceae > UBA2821. The sequence continues at coordinate 10,429 of DEGR01000053.1, read as the reverse complement.
CCTTTTTATACAGAGGAGATTGACAAATTCTGCAAAGAGAATATATATCAGAAAACAGTTGATGCAATGCGTGCTGAGGGAAGAGAGTTTAAAGGCGTAATTTTCTTTGGACTGATGCTTACAAAAGACGGTCCAAAAGTATTGGAATATAATGCAAGATTCGGTGACCCTGAAACACAGGTTGTATTACCTAGGATGAAGAATGATATTATAGACATTTTCGAGGCATGCATTGATGGTACACTTGAAAATATTGAATTAGAGTTTGAGGATAATGCAGCAGTATGTGTTGTACTTGCCTCGGATGGATATCCTGAAAAATATGACAAGGGATTTGAGATAAAAGGTCTTGATACATTTAAGGATAAGGAAGGATATTATGTATTCCATGCCGGAAGTAAGTTTGCTGATGGTAAAATAGTTACGAATGGTGGAAGAGTTCTTGGTGTAACAGCTAAAGGCAATAATCTTAAAGAAGCAAGGGCAAATGCATATAAAGCCACAGAATGGATAGAATTTGCTAATAAATATATGCGTAATGATATTGGCAAAGCTATAGAGGAAGTATAGTCTACTATCAAAAATCAATATAATATGGAGTCAGAGAAAATGTACAATAAATTTAATAAAGCAATAAAATACCTGACAGCAGTTATGTTTGTAGCGCTTATAGTGTTATGTGCTGATGCTGTAACAGTATTTGCTGCAGCTAATATTGAAATATCGGCTGATAATGCTGCTGCAGATCAGGAGGTAAAAGTTAAAGTAACTGTTAATTCAGACCAGAATATCGGAACTTTTGATTTAAGAATAACATATGATACTACGTTGCTTGATTATGTGGGTGGCGCTGATAATGGTGGAAGCGGTGTATTACAGGTACTTAATTCAGACCTTACACAAAGCAATACTGTGACAAAAGAGCTGACATTTAAAGCACTTGGTGAAGGTACAGCGACTGTTAACGTACAGACAGCAAGCAGTAATGTGCTTGATATGAATGCAAATCCAATGGAAATTACAGGTGGGACAGGAAATATTACTATAGGTAATTCACAGGGAGGCTCTGCGGATAATAGTCTTTCATCAATAAGTGTGAGTGCCGTAAAGAAAGACGGTTCTAATGTTGAAGTACAGCTCACGCCTGCATTTTCTAAAGATGTAACAGAATATAGTCTTAATGTGGGAAATGACACTAAAAAGTTGTCAGTAGCAGTTACTTCATCGGATGCATCGGCTACGACTAAGATTACCGGCACGAAACTTCAAAAAGGTGACAATATGACTGTTATATCAGTAACAGCATCCAACGGAGAAGTAAAAGAGTATAAAATATATACAAAGAAAGGCGATGATTCTTCTTCGGAACAGCAGAATGAGTCTGCAGTTAAAGGAAATATTGAGGCATTACCGCTTCCGGATGACCTTTCAACAAAGAAAGATGGAAAAACAGGAAAATTTATCGTTCAGAACTTCGATGGAATATCACCTCCGGAAGGATTTACTGCACAGGGATATAAGTATGGAGATAATCAGGTCGCAGTTGCATGCAATGGCTCGGTGGTCGCATTTATGCTTGCAGATGATGAGACAGGGGCAAATGCAGCATGGTTTGTTTATAACAAGGATAAAGACACATTTTCATTATTCAATGAACTGAAAATAGGAGATAAAAGTTATATACTTTTAACGGCTGATAATAGTGTAAATATCCCAGAGGGATTTTCAGAATCTACAATAAAGATTAACGACATAGATGCAACGGTATGGTCTGACAGTAACGACCAGGGCATTGTTATAATTTATGCGTCATGCAATAATGCACAGCCGGGACTTTACTATTATGATAACAGAGAAAATTCGGCTATAAGATATTTTGCGGCATCATCTGCGGGCAAAGATTCTTCAGATAATTATAAGAGTAAATATCTTAAAGAAAAAAATGATTCTTCTGATATGAATATTGTAATTATTGAAATAGTTGTAGGGTTCAGTGTGATATGTATTATTCTTGGAATAATGTGTGTAATATTTGCACGCAAGGCAAAAAAGCCGGATATATCAGATGAAGATGATCAGGAAAAAGATGAGCCGGAAGAGGATGAAACTCAGAATGAAGAGAAGGAGTTAAAACTGGATATGGCCATGCAGGCAAATGAAGTGAAAACAGAAACACTGGCCAATGATGTTAATTCTATACTTGATGGAGATGACCAGCTTATTGACACTATGAATATGGTACCTGAAGAAACATCAGTGAAAACATCTGTTATTGATACTAACGAAGAAAATAATACACTTTCGGGGGAGAGCGAAGTGGATGCTAAGGTTTCGTCAGATGAAAAGACAGGAGAAAATGAAGAGGAAGACAATATAGATATAGTATTTGTTGACCTTGAGGAAGACAGCAAAGAATAAATAATTGGAGGAAAAAGAAGTTGGTGGATAATAGATTTACTAAGAAATCGAAACAGGTTCTAAATAGAGCTGAAAGTATAGCAGATGAATTAAACCACTGTTATGTGGGAACAGAACATATTCTTGCGGCTTTGGTTGACGTTGATGATTGTACAGCGTCTGTTGTCCTTAGAAAACATGGGGTTACAGTGGAAAAAATATATAGTCTTATGGAAGATTTTGTTTCGCCTATCAAGCCGGTTAATGTAGCTGAGCCTGAAGGTTTTACACCACGTGCAAAGGAAATACTTGAAAGCAGTGTTCAGGAGGCAAAACGTTTCCATACATTTCTTGTAGGAACAGAACATATTCTCATTGCCATGATAAAGGAACAGGATTGCGTTGCTGCAAGGTTAATGAATACATTAGGTCTTAATATTCAGAAAATGTATTATGATATTATTACGGCTATGGGAAAAGATTTTAACCAATATAAGCAGGATTTACAGAATAACAAAATGACTAAATCAGGTTCAGGAAATTCTAAGAATTCATCACCTATGATAGCTCAGTTCACTACAGATTTGAATGAATTGGCTAAAGAGCACCAGATAGATCCTGTAATTGGCAGGCAGACAGAGATGACAAGAATTATACAGATATTATGCAGAAGAACGAAGAATAATCCGTGTCTTGTCGGTGAACCCGGAGTTGGAAAGACGGCGGTTGTTGAGGGAATGGCTTCACTCATTGTAAATGGTCTTGTTCCTGAGACAATGAAAAACAAAAGAATTTTAACACTTGATGTAGCCGGAATGGTAGCTGGTTCAAAATACAGAGGTGAATTTGAAGAAAGAATCAAGAGACTGATTGCTGAGGTAAAAAATGATGGAGACATCATATTGTTTATTGATGAAATTCACACTATTATTGGTGCAGGCGGTGCAGAAGGGGCTATTGATGCTGCAAACATTTTAAAACCGGCACTTGCCAGAGGCGAAATGCAGATTATTGGTGCAACAACGAGAGATGAATATAGGAAATATTTTGAGAAGGATGCCGCATTAGCAAGGAGATTTCAGCCTGTAACGGTTGAAGAACCTGATGTAGCGAAAACAATAGACATTCTTAAGGGACTTAAAGAAAAATATGAAGAGCATCATAACGTTGTAATTACTGATGAGGCGCTTGAGGCAGCAGCAACGATGTCAGAAAGATATATTAATGACAGATATCTTCCGGATAAAGCAATAGACCTTATGGATGAAGCAGCATCCAAAGTTAAGTTAAATGCAGTTAATGCTAACAGCCAGATTGCAAAACTTGAACTGGAGATAAAGAATCTTGCGAAAGAAAAAGAGGATGCGATATGTTCAGGAGAGTTTGAACAAGCTTCAGTATTGAAAAAAGAACAGCAGAAAAAAGAAGATAAACTTTTAAAGATTAAGAACAAGCAGGAAGAAAATGGAGAAGATAAACCTGTTGTAACAGGGAATGACATTGCTCTTGTTGTATCAGAATGGACTAAAATTCCTGCAAAGCAGATTGAAGAGTCTGAGATGGTTAAATTAAGAAAGCTCGAAGATATGCTTCATAAGAGAGTAATAGGACAGAGTGAAGCGGTTACGGCTGTTGCGAAAGCAGTAAAAAGAGGAAGAGTAGGGTTAAAAGACCCTAGAAGACCTATAGGTTCGTTTTTATTCCTTGGACCTACGGGAGTCGGAAAGACGGAGTTATCTAAAGCACTTGCTGAAAGTGTATTTGGAAGTGAAAAAGCAATAATAAGGGTTGATATGTCTGAGTATATGGAAAAGCATAGTGTATCAAAGATGATTGGTTCACCTCCAGGATATGTCGGATATGAAGAAGGCGGACAGTTAAGTGAACGTGTTAGGAAAAACCCATATTCTGTAGTGTTATTTGATGAGATAGAGAAAGCACATCCGGATGTATTTAATATATTGCTGCAGGTTCTTGACGAAGGACATATTACAGATAATAATGGTAAAAAAGTAGACTTCAAAAATACTATAATTATAATGACTTCGAATGTTGGCGCACAGAGAATTGTTGAACCCAAAAAGCTTGGATTTTCTGCCGGTGAAGATGTTAAAGCTGATTATAACAGAATGAAAAAAGCTGTAATGGATGAAGTGAAAATGTTATTTAAGCCGGAGTTCATCAACCGAATAGATGAACTGTTAGTATTCCATTCACTTACAAAAGATGATATGAAAAAAATTGTTACAATTATGCTTAAAGATGTTGTTAAACGTGCAGATGAGCAGTTAGGAATTAAGCTTGTAGTAACACCTAGTGCAAAAAATCTTCTAATTGATGAAAGCTTCGATTCTAAATATGGTGCAAGACCGTTAAGGAGAAAAATACAGAGTGTTATAGAAGATGGTGTATCAGAAGAAATCTTAAACCAGAATGCAAAACGGGGCGACAAAGTTACTGTTTCAGTTGCAGATAAAAAGTTTAAAATTTCTGTTAATTAGTGTAGGAAAATGTAGAATATTTTTGAATAATAATATATAATGTAATTATATAAAAATGTGTTATGAAAAATTATCAAATCTATAAAACACACAAGGAGGAAATAAAATGTCTGTTATAAATGAATTGTTACGTGCCGAAGACAATGGAAAATTAAGTTTTGGTAATTATGAGCTTGATTCAAAATCAAAACTTTCTGATTTTGAGTATAAAGGTGATATGTATAAGGTAAAGACTTTTAAAGAGATAACCAAGTTAGAGAGAAATGGTATGTTCGTATATGAGTCAGTACCGGGAACTGCTGTTAATAATTTCGATGAGACAGAAGACGAGATGGAATTTACCGTTGAGGGTTATGGAGATGCCCAGGTAACTGTTGAGGCGGAAGATGGAGCAGAGTATAAAGTGTATATAGACAATACTAATGTTGGTAAGATGAAAGCAAATCTTGGTGGAAAACTTGTTCTTAGTGTTGAACTTGACCCGGGAAAACCTGTTGACGTTAAGGTAGTTAAAATATGATATATTTAATGTAATAATGTAATATATCTATAATATCATTAGGTTGAATACATTGTAATACAGCGACGCATAGACAAATGTGCGTCGCTTGTTTTATAGTGGGAAAGGTAAGAAAATAATGGCAAAAAGTAAGGGAAGTGCATTCTTTTGCAAAGAGTGTGGTTATGAATCGTCTAAATGGCTCGGACAGTGTCCGGGCTGTGGGGAGTGGAACAGCTTTGTAGAGGAACCGGTTGTTAAAACTGCGGGAAAGGGACGTGGTAATGGAATAAACAGCGAGAGATTACATCCTGTCAAATTATCAGAGGTATCATTAGAGGAAGAAGAAAGGGTTAAAACAGGAATTGACGAACTTGACCGTGTGTTAGGAGGAGGAATTGTGAAAGGGGGGCTCGTTCTTGTAGGAGGTGACCCGGGTATTGGTAAATCTACTTTATTACTTCAGATGTGCAGACAACTTGTTAATAATGGAGACAGGAAAGTATTATATGTATCCGGTGAGGAATCAAATAAACAGGTAAAACTTCGTGCACAAAGAATTGGAACATGTGGTGAGAATCTATATCTGCTATGCGATGTCAATCTGGATGGAATATCAGAAGTTATTAAAGAGTTACAGCCTGATGTAGTAATAATAGATTCTATTCAGACAATGATATGTGAGAACATATCATCATCAGCAGGAAGTGTAAGTCAGGTAAGAGAATCGACGAATACATTATTACAGCTTGCCAAAGGGATGAATATATCTATATTTATAGTTGGACATGTTACAAAAGAAGGGGTTGTTGCAGGACCAAGAGTTTTAGAACATATGGTAGATACGGTTTTATATTTTGAAGGTGACAGACATGCGTCCTACAGAGTGTTGAGAGCGGTAAAAAACAGATTTGGTTCAACTAATGAAATAGGAGTGTTTGAGATGGCGGGCACAGGGCTTGTAGAAGTCAAAAATCCATCTGAATACATGTTGAAAGGGAGACCTGAAGATGCATCAGGTTCTGTTACTACATGTTCAATAGAGGGAACAAGACCGGTATTGTTGGAAATACAGGCACTTATGTGTAAGACTAACTTTGGAATGCCTAGAAGGACTTCGGTTGGTACTGATTACAACAGAGTTAATCTTCTTATGGCAGTTATAGAAAAGAGGTTGGGACTGCATTTGTCAGAATGTGATGCATATATAAATATAGCCGGAGGAATAAAGGTAAACGAACCGGCACTTGATTTAGGAATAATATTAGCAATTATATCAAGTTATAAAGATAAAATAATTCCGTCAAATACTATAGCATTTGGAGAAATTGGATTGTCAGGAGAGGTAAGGGCGATAAGTCAGGTGTCCCAGAGAATAACGGAAGCAGAAAAGATGGGGTTTACGCAGTGTATAGTACCATATGCTAATATAGAAAAAATTGAAAAGAACGGTAATAGTAGCATGAAGATAACGGGTGTGAGAAATATAGGTGAAGTGTTAAGATTTTTTGAATAGGTATAATTTAAGAAATATTGCTTTATAGTAGACGTGACATTGTTTTAAGAGGGCTAATATTAAACCACTGTTTGAAGAATTATAGATTAAGGTAATTGGTAAAAAAAATTAGTTAAAATACTTGACATAATATATATATATATATACTATATAACATAAGACAAATGAGAGGAGATAAATATGAAGAAAAGAATATTTAAAACTTTAGGGATAGTGTTGTGCTGTGGAATTATGACTATGACAGTAATTGCATCTGATAAGAGTTATAGTAGCACATATGATATGACTGGTGGTGTTTTTTCAAAATACATAAAACCTAAGTCTTATATAAAAGTTAATGTTGTACCAAAGGTAGGAACAGAAGGATGTGACATGGGTGTGGTTTTGGCTCAAAAAAACTATTTGGTTGGGACGGAAAAATGAAATTTACAAGTTCTGTTTCGGCTGGAACTGTAAAATTTAAAACATCAAAGACTAGAAAAATATGGTTACGTAATTTTTCTGGTGAAAGATGGACTGGCAGTGTAACATTTACTTGGGATTCTAGGGATTAGTAAGGTGAAATTATGATTATACTAGATATTCATCCAATACCATTTTTTATTATATTTGCAGTATTATGTTTAGTGTATTATATGTTGTTTAAAAAGAATAAACTGAATCCGGGAAAAAAATTATTATGTTATTATGCATATCTGTTTTACTTTGTTTTATTAGTGAAAGTGACAGTTTTTCCGGTATTTATTATTTACTCTTCAACAGGTGAACATATTTATAAAAATGCAAGATGGTTAAATATCAAGCCATTTGATACTGTAATGAAGAATTTTTCATCGACAAGTGGCCTGATACAGTTTTTTGGAAATATTATATTACTAATGCCATTGGTATATTTTTTAAAATATATGGCAGAAAAATGTTTTTCATCATTAAAAATTATGACGTTATCTTTTTTGACAAGTGTTGCTATAGAGGGAATTCAGGCATTAATAAATATATGCACGGAATTTCCATGTCACGCAGTTGATATAGATGATGTAATATTAAATGTATCAGGAGCATTTTTAATGTTGTGCATATTGAAACTTATTGATAAACTTAATCCTGAATTTCTTAAGCACATCAACAGATTGTTTGTTACTGCTGAGTTATAAAAGACTCAGCAGTTTTTGTATATATTATATAACGATAAATAGAGGAATATAAAATTGATAAGAAAATTGGTTAAAGGGAATATAATAAATAATAGAGAAATATATTTAATGATGACAATCTGCAATATATTATTAAATATGTATATATTAATTTGGGGTGAGTATATTTTAGAAGACAGATTTACAGATACAGAAGATATTCAAAAAATAAATTTTGAAATAATATTTAAGGTGATTATAATAGATAGTTTTAATTATTTGGTTATTTTTATTGGATTTATAATTATTACTTATAAAGTTTATAATCTGTTCTTAGTAAAAAATTCTAAAACATATGAAGTACTTTTAAAATGTGGTATATCTAAATATATGAAGACATTATTTTGCTTTTTTGAATATTTTATAAATGATGTATTTGCCAATGGAGGCATTTTTTTTGTATTCATTGTATTTACGAAGGGATTTATCTCAATGAATACTGTTATATCGATATATATATTTGAATTTATTAAATATATAGGGGTATTGATGATAGGAATAAAAAATTGATAAGAGGTATACTAATGTTTACTAGGTATTTTGGATTTAATATAAAAAATAATATATATTTCAAATGGTATGTTAAGGATGCAAAGGAGAATGTTATAAGTGTATTTATATTATTTTTTGTATATATATCATTGCTTTTTTATATAGATTACATATATGATTGTAGCATTTCGAATTGTTTCGAACGTTGGGAAAAAACAACATATTATTATAATTGTAATAAAGAGGAAAGCAAACAAAATTATAAAAATGTTATTAAAAGGATTAAAAATAAGAAGGGTGTCAGGAAGGTTGGGTATGAATTATATACTAATAATGCAAATATAGATGGTGAGGGAGTGTTATTTGTATATGTAAGTGATTATGCGTGTAAAATAAAATATAAATTGAATCAGGGGCGATGGTTTGGGAAAGAAGATATAAATAAAAAAAAGGTTATTATTGGAGGAAACATCGTGGCAAAATATAATTGTGGGAAACAAATAAATGTTAAAGGTGATTATGGATGTGAAAAGTACGAAGTTATTGGTAAGTTAAAGAAAAATTATTTTAATATGTTGAATTTTAATGGACAAGGCGCGAACTTTTATGATATTTTAGGAGAATTTGAAAACATAGTTTTGACAAATGATAAACAAACAATAAAAAAGTATAATTTACAATGTTATAACATGGCGTATTATATATGTCTGAAAAATAAAAATGAAATAGATAATAAAATCTCTTTTAAAGAGTTACAGAAAAATACTACTAAAATGTTTAAAGATATCTATTTGGGAATATTACCGGTTGTGATTTCTTTATTTATATATTGTTTTGTTTCTGTCTTTTTTGAGATTATAATGAACTTTTATACAGAAAAAGAAAATATTTATTGTTTGAAGAGATGTGGAATTAATAATGGAAGAATATATATATTGCTATTGGAAAAGTCGGTTGTAAATAATACATTGGCATTTTTATTGGCAGTGGTATTATGGTGGAGTAATAATAAAATTAATTTGGATAGAACAATATGTTATTTTTGGACTTTTCTAATAATTAATATTGGTATTACACTAATTGTATGGGTGTACTTACTTAAAAGAATTAATTGTTTACATGAAGGAGTATAATGAGAAGTGTACAATGTAATAGAACTTAAAAATATATGTAAAAAATACAAAGTGTCTGAGGGAAAAGAAGTAGAAGTTTTTGATGGGCTGAGTTTGGATATACATGAGGCGGATATGTTTGGCATATACGGAGAATCAGGTTCGGGCAAGACATCGTTACTTAATATAATTGGACTAATGGACAAATGTTATACAGGAGAATACAAAATATGTGAAAAAAAAGTAAGTGAAATATTAAAAGATAAAGGAGTAGCATATTATAGAAACATGAAATTTGGATATGTAGACCAAAATTATTATTTGATACCTAAACTAAATGTTTATGATAATATTGCACTTCCATTAATGATAAGAAGAAAAGAAAAAAGAATTATTAATTCTAAAGTGGAAGAAATGTCAGAAAAGATGAGGATAAAAGACATTCTATATAAACAAGGAGATGAATTGTCAGGAGGACAAAGACAGAGGGTTTGTTTGGCGAGAGAATTGATAAAAGAACCGGATATATTTATTGCGGATGAACCAACTTCTGCTTTGGATTATAAAAACAAAGATAATTTATTGATGACATTAAATGAGATAAACGATGAGGGGAAAACTATTATTATTGCAACGCATGATGAAAATGTGATAAAATGTTGTAATGAAGTATTTGAGATGTAAGAAGTGAGTGAAAGTAACAGTTCAGCCTTCCGGCT
>DEGR01000040.1:11129-72022 GCA_002351535.1 Lachnospira sp. UBA2821 | reverse complement strand
TTTACTTGTAGAGCGCGAGACGGGACTCGAACCCGCGGCCCCGACCTTGGCAAGGTCGTGCTCCACCAACTGAGCCACTCGCGCATATGAGTCAGCGTACAACCGCTAACTGTTTCAACCAAGTGGTATTTTACCATATCACAATCTCCATGTCAACTAATTTTATATTTTACTATAAACCGTCCACTGAATCCCTCACTGAATAAACTGTTCCGTGTCGAATGAATTATCAAATGTATGGTCTTTACATATTTCTTCATATGATATACAAAAGTATTTATGTGATATATTATCATCTTTATTTCTTCCTATTATAATAGGATCATCCCATGTCACGTCAACAAATGAATATTTTCCATCTATCTTTACATAATTCCATGCATGTCCGCCGGTAACACCATCACTTGTAGCTTCCCCCGTTATATATCCACACTCTATTCCAAGTCTGTTCAATATTAACTGATATGCCTTCGCATATCCTGAACACACTGCCCTGTTTCCTACAAGACATCCATAAGACGTATACACAAGTCCATCCGCTGTCCCTCCATAATATGTTTCCTCATCATACTCACATTTTTTTACTATTTCATCATGTACATACATTGCCTTTTCATACTCTGACGAATATACTCCGGCCTGTGTGACTATATTATTCACTGTAATATCCAACTCACCCATCATATTGACAATGCCTGTCTTATCACAATTCGTCTCAAGCTCATAAGTATATGTATTCACATCATTCACTTTAAGTCCGCTTCCTGATGCCGCACCTGTCAGCCAGAATATCTCCGGATGAATATTAAGCAGTTTCTTAAACTCATTTCCCACATCATCTGCCGAAATATCTCCATCCGAAAATGACACTTCAAATCCTGTTCCGCCATTCTTAATCTGCTCATATATAGAAGCACTTAATTCCTGCCTGTTAGTCAGTATATTTTCTGCTATTTTTCCCTGATTGCTCTCATCGTTATAAATATCTTTCTGTGAAAGTTCATTCTTTATAAAAGACTTAACTCTGTTATAATCATCTTTATCAATACCAAGTCTGTCGGCTATATCATAATGTGTACAACAATACACTATAACAAAAATTCCTGCAGCACATGACAAAAATCTGACTAAAGAATGTTTTCTTCTCCGTCTGTATTTCGCATTTCCCATAATATTCCTCATTTCCGGACATTCTGTAACGAGGTTTTATAAAATCTCCTCTCAGACACCCTTACTCCTTACAAATCATTTCCACATTATCCGTCTTACTAAGTATATCATTATGCTTCTTTTATATCAATTTTCATTTCATGCAGACATATGATGCCTTTCAGCTTTGTGAAATAAAAACAGCATTATGAATATCACTTTCATTCATAATGCCGTCTTTTTATATTTAATCTGAACTTATATTAACTTATATTAATGTTACTAGGCTGTCAAATCATCATCACCCTGGAGAGCATCAAATCCTTCTTCTCCGGTTCTTACTTTAATAACATTCTCAACATCATATACAAAGATTTTTCCATCTCCGATGCTTCCTGTGTAAAGTGCTTTCTTAGCTGCTTTTACAACATCTTTTACCGGAACTTTACTTACGATAACCTCAACCTTAATCTTAGGAAGAAGAACCATATCAATCTCAGCTCCACGATAATATCTTGCGTTACCTTTCTGAACTCCACATCCAAGTACCTGTGTAACTGTAATACCCATAACACCAATCTCGTTAAGTGCTGCCTTGAGTTCCTCAAATTTAGCCTGCTTGCAGACAATAGATACTTTCGAAAGTTTTACATCTGATGCAACACTTCCACTCTTGCCTTCCAGCACCTGAACAGGTATAGCCTCGTCCGGTGAAACCTTTGCATCCTCACTGTTAAGATTAGAAGTAAGAGCTCCTATATCCCCTGATGTAAGGAATCCTGCATATGCTGAATCAAGACCATGCTCACATGAATCAAGACCTACGATTTCTTCTTCTTCTGAAACTCTCAATCCGAATATTGCTTTAATTACAAGGAATGTAATCGTTATTGTTATTACTGTCCATCCACCGATACAAAGGATACCTAATAACTGTGTACCTAATAATTTAAAACCTCCGCCGTAGAATAAACCTTCACCACATATCTGGTTTGCACCAAATGCACTTCCGTCTCCAAAACCTCTTGCATAAGCAGGTGCTGAAGATGTTGCAAATAAACCAACTGCTATTGTACCCCAGATACCATTCATCATATGTACTGCTACAGCTCCTACAGGGTCATCAATATGTAATTTGTAATCAAGTAACCATACTCCGAATACTACGAGTACACCGGCTACAGCTCCGATTATTATTGAACCTAACGCATCAGTCACATCACATGAAGCTGTGATTGCTACAAGACCTGCAAGCGATGCATTCAGACACATTGATACATCCGGGTGTCCATATTTAATCCATGTAAATATCATACATACTACAGTTGCAATTGCAGGAGCAATTGTTGTTGTTACAAATATTGAACCTAATTCCTCAACTGATGTTGCTGCTGCACCGTTAAATCCATACCAGCCAAGCCATAAGATAAATACACCAAGTGCACCGATTGTTAAGTTATGACCAGGAAATGCATTAACTTTAATTGTTCCATCTTTTCTCTTTTTAAATTTACCAATTCTAGGTCCTAATATCTTCGCTCCGATTAATGCTGATATACCACCTACCATGTGAATACATGCTGAACCGGCGAAATCGTGGAATCCCATGTCTGCTAAGAATCCGCCGCCCCATACCCAATGTGCTTCAATTGGATATATGAAACCTGAGATAACTGCTGAATACACACAATATGATAAGAATTTAGTTCTTTCAGCCATCGCTCCTGAAACAATTGTTGCTGTTGTTGCACAGAATACTAAGTTGAATAAGAAGTTCGACCAATCAAAGTTTTTATAACTTGTGAAAATATCGAATCCCGGTTTACCGATGAGACCAACTACATCCTCACCTAACAACAATCCAAAACCAATTAAGATGAACATTACTGTACCAATACAGAAGTCCATAAGGTTTTTCATAATTATGTTACCTGTGTTCTTTGCTCTGGTAAAACCTGCCTCTACCATTGCGAAACCTGCCTGCATCCAGAATACCAATGCTGCACCTATAAGAAACCAGATGCCAAACATCTGTCCGTTAATGGTGTCCATTAATTCGTTTAAATCCATATCTTTTTCCTCCATTCACTCTGTGATGATTTCCCTGCACATCTGTAATTCATCTGCTCATCACTATTTTTTTAAAAAGAAAAAGATGCCATGTCATCACCCACTTAAGGGTTACGACATAGCACCTTTGCTTTTCGTTGGTCATACTTTAACTCTAATTCGAATAACTGTCAAGTACTTTTTTTCAATTTTTTTATAAATATTTTATTTATATATACTTAAATGTTATTATCCGTAACACTTTTTATTGATACAATATACTTAAGATTCTTATACTTTTTATCCTCCAACGCCTGAATATACTTCTTTTTAATATCTATCCACTGATTATCTGCGGTCATCATAATATTTGCCAGAGCCACCCCTATATTTATCTCGTTGTACTCCTGTTTTACCAGAAATGGTATCTTTGTTTTAGTTACAAACAGATGAATAGTATCTTTCGACACAATCATTCTCCATGGCTGTATATTGTACGAAGACGGTGCCATTCTGACTGCCTCTATAATCTTGTATATATTTGCTCCCGGCTCCTCCCTGAATTTACATATATCCGGCTGGGTAAGCCTTGACGCAGTCAATACATCCCTGAACAATTCCTCCTTTGTATAACCAAATGCCAGCGAAATAATCCTTTTTCGTCCTTTAGGGTCTCTCTTTGATACGGATGAAGGCTTTGCCTGATAACATGTTCCCACACCCATAACCGTAAGATATATCGCTATCTGTTGCATAATATAACCTGCATTTCTCTCATATCCGTCTTTCTTTTCCGAAAACAGTACAAGATAATAGGGCGCACCAAATAATCTTCTCTTACATTCTACAATCTCTATTCCAATTTCAATGCTGTCGTCAAGTCTCTCTACATTTTTCGCATAATCCAGTATTGTATTCAATACGTCCTGAGGTATGCTTCTCTCCTCAAACTTTCTAATCGACTGCCTTCGAATAATTGCATCATATAAATCCATAACACTCCTCCAACACCTATTCTTCTACAACAAATCAAATCTTGGTCCCTTATGCCAATAACATACTATAGCTTTTCCCAATATATTTTTTGCAGGCACAAAATTCGTTGTATTCCAAAAACGTGAATCCTCTGAATTATTTCTATTATCACCAAGAACAAAATATGAATCCTCAGGAACTTCAACCACAAGGTTACCATCTTTATCCATAATTGCACCTTCAGTGTAAGTTGCCGGAAAATCCCCTGATTCATAAGGCTCACACTTTTTGCCATCAGAATCCTTAAACACAACGTAATCCTCTTTAAGCTTTTTGCCGTTAATATATACTTTACCCTTTGTTATCCTTACCTCGTCCCCGGGTACACCAATAACTCTTTTCACATAATTTTGTGAAGGATCATCAGGAAATTTGAATATAATAACGTCTCCTCTTTGGGGATTTGAAAATGTATAGCTCCATCTGAATCCAATCATATTACTGTCCGTCATTATAGTATTCTCCATAGACCCCGTTGGAACCTCTGCATTGACAATAAGCATATAATCTATAACAAATGCTGCTACAATCGCAAAAACAAACACCTTAATCCAGCTTATTATTTCTTTTTTCAAGTCAAAAGGTTCTTCTTTTTCTTTTTCTTTCTCTTTCTCCTTTTTTTTCTTTTTTCGTTCCTTCGCTTTGTCACATGATGATAAATCTATAGTATCTTCATTCTCATCTCCCCAGTCAATTATCTCAATATCATCAGAATCCAGATTAATATTCTTCATTACCTAAGCTTCTCCTACATAAAAATAAAGAGTGTGCATAACGAGTATGCACACTCTCGAAATGACTACATAATTATATCATTTATTTACCAAAAATGATATATTATTAGTCAAAATTCACCAAATAATCATAACCATTACAGGTTAGTATATCCCATAAGACTCTCATCAACTTCTCTTGCAACATCCCTGCCTTCACGTATTCCCCACACTACCAGAGACTGTCCTCTATGCATGTCGCCTGCAGTAAACACATTTTTAACATTCGTTGCATGACTTCCATCTGATGTTTTGACATTTGTTCTCTCATTAACTTCCACTCCAAAAGCATCTGTTACATACTTCTGGCTTCCCAAAAATCCTGCTGCAATAAGTACAAGGTCAACTTCAACCTCATATTCACTTCCTGCCACCTCTACCATGCTCATTCTGCCGGTTTTCTCATCTTTTTTGCTTTCAAGCTTAACAAGCTGTGCTTTACATACATTACCGTTTTTGTCTGCAACAAATTTCTTAACAGTAGTGCAGTACACTCTTGGGTCATGTCCGAATACAGCTATAGCCTCTTCCTGACCATAATCTGTCTTGCACACTTTTGGCCACTCCGGCCATGGATTGTCAGCAGTTCTCTTCTCAGGTGCTTTAGGCATCATCTCTAACTGAAGAACAGACTTTGCACCGTGTCTGATTGACGTTCCTACACAGTCATTTCCTGTATCTCCACCACCGATTACCATAACATTTTTACCTTTTGCCGATATAAATGTTCCTTCTTTCAAATTATTATCAAGCAGACTCTTTGTAGTTGATTTAAGGAAATCAACAGCAAAATATATCCCTTTTGATTCTCTTCCGGGAACTTTAATATCTCTTGGATTAGATGCACCACAGCATAAAATAATCCTGTCATATTTCTTCATCAGTTCTGCTGCTTTTATATCCTTGCCCACATCTACTCCTGTGACGAATTCGACGCCTTCTTCTTTCATTATATCGATTCTTCTCTCGATATATTTCTTTTCTAATTTCATATTAGGGATACCGTACATAAGAAGTCCGCCCGGTCTGTCTGAACGTTCATATACAGTTACAGAATGACCTCTCTGATTAAGCTGGTCGGCTGTAGCAAGACCTGATGGTCCGGAACCTATTACCGCAACTTTTTTGCCGGTTCTTACCTTTGGCACACATGCTTTCGCATATCCTTTTTTGTATGCATTTTCAATTATTGCATATTCATTCTGCTTTGAACATACAGGGTCATCATTAAGACCACATGTACATGCATTCTCACAGAGTGCAGGACATACACGTCCTGTAAACTCCGGAAAATTATTTGTCTTTCTTAATCTGTAATAAGCCTGCTCCCAGTTACCGTTATATAACAAATCATTCCACTCCGGAACA
This sequence comes from Lachnospira sp. UBA2821, assembly GCA_002351535.1. Taxonomy (GTDB): domain Bacteria; phylum Bacillota; class Clostridia; order Lachnospirales; family Lachnospiraceae; genus UBA2821. The sequence goes on along the minus strand of DEGR01000040.1, from coordinate 65,648 downwards.
AGGTTGTTAAGAGGACATCCTGATGCCATTCCTCCTATAAGCATACCTGCCTGACAAAATGGCACACCACAATCCATACATCTTGCACCCTGAAGCTGCTGCTTTTCTTTTGAAAGCGGAGTATGGAACTCGTTAAAATTCTTAATACGCTGCTTTGGTTCTACAGCTATTGCATTCTCACGCTCATAATCTAAAAATCCTGTCGCTTTTCCCATTCCATTTTCCTCCTTAATTGTTTGCTGTCATGGCATAGAATGCCTCTATCTGTGCCTGTTCACTGCTTAATCCTTTTTCTTCCATCTGTACAATAGCCATCATCATCTTATTATAATCATGAGGTATTACTTTCTTGAACTTAGGTAAGTATTCTCCAAAGTTTTCAAGGATAGCTTTACCCTTTTCAGAATTTGTATATGCAACATGGTCAGTAATTATCTGTTTAAGTTCCATTACATCATATTTTGAAGTAATCTCCTGTGATGATACCATTGATTTATTAAGTTTCATATAAAGGTCTCTATTCTCATCAAGAACGTATGCAATACCTCCACTCATTCCTGCAGCAAAGTTCTTTCCTGTTGGTCCGAGAATTACGGCACGTCCTCCTGTCATATACTCGCATCCGTGCTCACCACAACCCTCAACGACTGCCGTAGCACCTGAATTACGAACGCAGAAACGCTCACCTGCTACACCATTAATGTACGCACTTCCGCTTGTAGCACCATATAATGCAACATTTCCTATAATTATATTATCTTCAGCTTTATACTTAATTCCTTTAGGAGGATATACTATAAGTTTACCACCTGAGAGACCTTTTCCGAAGTAATCATTGCTGTCTCCGACAAGTTCAAGTGTAAGTCCCTTAGGAATAAATGCTCCAAAACTCTGTCCACCTGCTCCTGTACATTTTACAGTAAATGTATCTTCTTCAAGCTCTTCACCATATCTCTTAGTTATCTCTGAACCAAATATTGTACCAAATGCTCTGTCTGTATTCTTAACATCAACCTCAATGCTTCTCTTCTGTTTTTTCTCAAGTGCAGGTCCGAGTTTCTTAAGAAGAACTTTCTCATCCAATGTATTTTTCAACTGGAAATCATATTCATTTTTCTTGTTATAACAGATTTTCTCAACTCCTGCAAAATCAGAATCAAGAAGTCTTGACAAATCAACTTCACTTGCTTTTCCTGATGTTACTCCTTCTTTAGCAACAAGTAAATCGCTTCGTCCAACCATCTCGTCAACTGTTCTCACACCAAGTTTAGCCATGTATTCCCTAAGCTCCTGTGCGATGAACTTCATAAAGTTCACTATATACTCAGGTTTTCCCATGAATCGTTTCCTAAGCTCAGGATTCTGTGTTGCAACACCTACAGGACACGTATCAAGGTTACATACTCTCATCATAACACAACCCATAGTAACAAGTGGCGCTGTCGCAAATCCATATTCCTCTGCTCCAAGTAATGCGGCTATTGCAACATCCCTGCCGCTCATAAGCTTACCATCTGTCTCAATAATTACTTTATTACGAAGTCCGTTCATAATAAGAGTCTGCTGTGCCTCAGCAAGTCCAAGTTCCCAAGGAAGTCCGGCATTATGGATTGAGTTTCTTGGTGCAGCACCTGTTCCTCCATCATATCCTGATATAAGTATTACCTGTGCTCCTGCCTTAGCAACACCCGCTGCAACAGTTCCGACTCCTGCCTCAGACACAAGTTTTACGGATATCCTTGCATCTCTGTTAGCATTCTTGCAATCATATATAAGTTCTGCCAAATCTTCTATTGAATAGATGTCATGGTGTGGTGGTGGCGATATAAGGCTTACACCCGGTGTTGAATGTCTTGTCTTTGCAATCCATGGATACACTTTTTTACCCGGCAGATGTCCACCTTCTCCCGGTTTTGCTCCCTGTGCCATCTTAATCTGTATCTCTTTTGCACTCATAAGATATTTAGATGTTACACCAAAACGTCCTGATGCAACCTGTTTAATTGCTGAACATCTGTCAATTGCCTGTCCTGATGTGGCAAGACGCTCATCACTCTCTCCACCTTCACCGCTGTTAGATTTACCATGAAGCATATTCATGGCAATTGCCATAGTCTCATGCGCTTCCTGTGAAATAGAACCATATGACATGGCACCTGTCTTAAATCTTCTTACAATAGATTCAACACTCTCTACTTCATCAATTGGAATAGGTTTCTTTGCATATTTAAAATCAAGAAGTCCTCTCAGATGAACGGCATTCATCTCTTCATCAATCATATGTGTATACTTTTTAAACAATTCATAATTGCCTGTCTGTGTTGCCCTCTGCAGCATATGAATCGTCTGAGGATTATACAAGTGTTCTTCTTTTCCACTTCTGAACTTGTGACTTCCTACACTTTCAAGTGTATCGTCTGTCTTGAGTCCCAGTCTGTCAAATGCTTTCGAATGCAGCTCGTTTACTCTTGCTTCTATATCTTTAAGTGTAATTCCACCCACTCTGCTGACTGTATTTGTGAAATATTTCTCTATAACATCTGAACTTATACCTATTGCCTCAAATATCTGTGAACCCTGATATGACTGTATAGTAGATATACCCATCTTTGATGCTATCTTAACTATTCCACTGATAATTGCCTTATTATAATCCTCAACTGCCGCATAATAATCTTTATCAAGCATATCCATATCTATAAGTTCTTTAATAGATTCCTGTGCAAGATATGGATTAATCGCACATGCACCATATCCTAAAAGTGTTGCAAAATGATGTACTTCTCTTGGTTCTCCACTCTCAAGAATAAGTGCAAGACTTGTTCTCTTCTTAGTTACTACAAGATGCTGATGAAGAGCTGATACTGCTAAAAGTGATGGTATCGCTACATGGTTTTCATCCACACCCCTGTCAGAAAGAATAAGAATATTTGCTCCGTCTTTATGTGCTCTGTCAGCCTCTAAGAAAAGATGATCAATTGCCTTTTGTAATGACGTATTCTTATAATAAGTAATAGGTATAACTACCGGCTTAAATCCCGGCACATTCATATTCTTAATCTTAAGCATGTCAGTGCTTGTAAGAATTGGATTATGAATCTTAAGAACCTGACAGTTCTCAGGTTTTTCTTCAAGAATATTACCATCTTCTCCAATATATACTGTTGTAGATGTAACTACTTCCTCTCTTATAGCATCAATTGGTGGATTGGTAACCTGTGCAAATAACTGTTTAAAATAATCAAACAATGGCTCCTGTTTGTCCGAAAGAACAGGAATTGGCTTATCTGAACCCATTGCCGCAATCGGTTCTGCACCATTCTTGGCCATTGGAAGAATTGATGTCATCACATCCTCATATGTGTATCCAAAAGCTTTCTGTATCTTCTTTCTCTCATCCTCATTGTATTCCTCAACTTTCTTGTTAGGAATCTTCAAATCTTTTAATTTTACAAGATTGCTGTCAAGCCACTCACCATATGGTTTTCTTGATGCATATGTCTCCTTTAATTCTTCATCATCTATCAGTCTTCCCTTAACTGTATCAACAAGAAGCATTTTACCGGGACGTAATCTTTCTTTTACAACTATTGTAGAAGGGTCAACATCAAGCACTCCGACTTCTGATGAAAGAACAAGGTTATCATCTGATGTAATATAGTAACGGGATGGTCTTAATCCGTTTCTGTCAAGGACAGCTCCCATTATATCTCCATCTGTGAAAAGAATTGATGCCGGTCCATCCCATGGCTCCATCATTGTTGCATAATACTGATAAAAATCTCTCTTAGACTGACTTATTGTAGGATTGTTATCCCAAGGCTCAGGTATAGTAATCATAACCGCAAGCGGAAGTTCCATACCACTCATCACGAGGAACTCGAGTGTATTATCAAGCATTGCCGAATCGGAACCTTCCGCATTGACAACAGGCATTACCTTGTGCATCTCACCCTTAAGACATTCAGATTCCATGGTTTCTTCTCTGGCGAGCATATTATCAGCATTTCCTCTGATTGTATTAATCTCACCATTGTGTACCATCATTCTGTATGGATGTGCTCTCATCCAGCTTGGCTGCGTATTAGTACTGAATCGCGAATGAACAAGTGCAATAGCTGACTCATAGTCCTGATTCTGAAGATCATTGAAGAATAATCTTAACTGACCTACAAGAAACATTCCTTTATATACTATTGTACGGCTTGATAACGATACAACATATGTTGACTCATCACTACTCTGCTCAAATACTCTTCGTATTACATAAAGCTTTCTGTCAAAATCAAGACCTTTATTTATATCCTCTGGTCTTTTTACGAATGCCTGCATAATACATGGCATACATTCAAGTGCAGTATTTCCAAGAACTTTAGAATCAGTTGGAACCTCTCTCCATCCAAGAAACTCAACACCTTCTTTTTCTACAATTATCTCAAACATTTTCTTGGATTCATTTCTTTTAAGCTCATCCTGTGGAAAGAAAAACATTCCCACACCATAATCTCTCTCTCCTCCAAGTTCCATTCCGAGCGGTTTAACTGCTTTCTGGAAAAACTTATGTGAAATCTGTAACATGATTCCAACTCCATCACCGGTTTTTCCTTCTGCATCTTTACCTGCTCTATGCTCAAGATTCTCAACAATCTTTAAAGCATTTTCCACTGTCGAATGTGATTTCTTACCTTTGATGTTAACAACTGCACCAATACCACAGTTGTCATGTTCAAAATTAGAATTATACATTCCTTTTTCTTCTGCACTCTGGCGTAATTCTTTTTGATTCATTGTATGCCATTCCTTTCTGTATGTTATTCCTCTGAGTTATCCTTTTGTTTTATGTTTTAGAATATACTACATGATAATTTTTTTGTAAATAGTTTTTTTTGATGTTTTGTCTGATTATTTGACTTTTAATTTATTATTACATTATTGTCAGACTATTTATAAAATTTCATATATTCAATCACCTCTTTCATTTGCAAATTCTCCCCTATAAATTTGTTTAAATATTTCACTATATTTTATAAATAAAAAATGCCAAATAAGCAGAAACTTCAATGTTTCTGCTTATCTGGCACCTTTGCCTGATAATTCAGTTTTTAATGTGTTCACATCGTCCGGAATATACCTCCGGATAATTTATCAAATACACAATTCTACATTAAAAAATCTTTAATTTTTTTGCTTCTGACAGGATTGCGAAGCTTACGCAATGCCTTAGCCTCAATCTGTCTTATTCGCTCTCTAGTAACGCTGAATTCTTTTCCTACCTCTTCAAGAGTACGTGGATGTCCATCCTCAAGACCAAATCTCAATACAATAACCTGACGTTCTCTTTCTTTCAAATCCTGCAATAATATATCAATATGCTCTCTGAGCATAACCGATTCAACATTTGCTTCCGGTGTAACTGTGTTGTTATCCGCAACAAAATCTCCCAGATTAGAATCATCTTCCTCTCCAATTGGTGTCTCTAATGATGCCGGTTCTCTTGCTATCTGCATAATCTCTAATACTTTGCTCTCCGGCATATCAAGCGCATTAGCAAGCTCTGCTGATGATGGTTCGTAACCAAGCTCAAGCGTAAGCTTACGCTGCATCTTAGACATTCTGTTAATTGTCTCTACCATATGGACAGGTACACGGATTGTCCTTGCCTGGTCTGCCAATGCTCTTGTTACAGATTGTCTTATCCACCATGTTGCATAAGTACTGAGCTTGTATCCTTTCTCATAGTTAAACTTTTCAACACCTTTTATTAATCCAAGATTTCCCTCCTGAACAAGGTCTAGAAAGCTCATTCCTCTTCCCGTATATCTCTTCGCAATACTTACAACAAGACGCAGATTTGCCTCAATAAGCCTGTCCTTGGCCACCTGGTCACCTTCTGACTTTCTTTTAGCCAATCTGAGCTCTTCTTCCGCTGTAAGAAGTGGAACAGTTCCTATTTCTTTAAGATACATTCTGACAGGGTCTTCCGTTCCTATTCCTTCTAAGAGATTAATTGCATCCAGGTCAACATTCTCATGTTCTTCCTCTTCAAGTTCCTCATCAGTAGGCTGTAAATCATCATCCAGTGTATCAAACACTGGAACTTCCGCCATCTGCTCTTCACTTACCTGCATTACATCTATCTTTTTTTCCTCCAGAAACTGATATACCATATCCATCTGGTCTGCTGTCAAATCTATTCCCTTAAAATAATCATTTATCTCTTTTATGGACAACACATCTTTTTTGCTCTTTCCCAGCTCTACAAGTTCATCCAACTTCTTCTTAAATTCGATTGCTTCCACGATATCTGTCCTTTCTGAAACCTTACAATAATTATATCTATCTCAAACACACATTATACACAAAAAAACAGCTGGTGTAAATCAGCTATTTCGAATTATTTCGTATTTTGTAAATAAATATATTTTCATGTCGAATTTCTTCATCTTTTGTCATTATTTATTTAACAATTTACTAATTCCCGTCTTAATATCAATAGCCTTTTTATGATTTCTAATCGTAATTTTCTTCGGTGAACCACCATATTCACCATCAAGTACCCATGGCACTTTTTCAACTGATTCTATTATAAGTTTGTCCGCCTTAAATGTCATCACACTCTCACACTTAACATCAAGTCCTAAAAGTGCACCAAATATAAGCTGCATCTCAAATACCTTCTGTGGTTTTTTAACTAACGTTACCTCGAATAGTCCGTCATTCAATATAACTCCCTTACCTGTAATACCTTTAAAACCACCAACAGATACAGAATTAGTTATCATGCCATATAAAAATTCATCCTCTACTTCTATGTCTTTTGTCTTAACTCTCATTCTATAGCTTCTGAGAGATGATAATTTGGTAAATGCCTCAATAATGTATGCCTGATGTCCTAATACATTTTTCATCTCCTGTGGTGTCATATAAGAGACATCTGTAAATGCTCCAAATGCAGCTATATATACAAAAGTTCTTCTGTTAAAACTTCCTATATCCACTGATAAAGGCATTCCTTTCATAACAACATCTGCTGACTCCAGCATATTCTTTGGTAACATTATACTGGTAGCAAAATCATTAGTAGAACCTGCCGGAATATATCCTAACATTATTCGGTCTTCCATCTCCATAATTCCGGATATAACTTCATTGAGAGTTCCGTCTCCCCCACTGCATACTACCATATCAAAATCTTCTGCCCATCTGATAACCTTTTCTTTGGCATCAAGCTTCTTCTGCGTTGGATACAATTCAACTCTATATCCATTCTTCACAAACTTATCTACTATATCTGTAAGATAATTATTAATCATTCCTTTTCCTGAATGGGGATTATAAATAAATAATAGTTTTTTCATTCACATGACCCTTACCTTTCAATATATATAGTATTATACCAAAAAAGAACCGGTATTTAAACCGGTTCTTTAAAGTCGTATTAATTTGTTTTAATTAGTTTTTCTTCTTTGTTAAAACAATTGCTACACCAGCAATTACAACTACTACAACTACTACAACCACTACGATTACACCAGTGTTTGAAGAAGATTCTTCTTTAGCTGCTACTGTTGTCTCGTTATTATCATCCTTAGCTACTGTTGTCTCTTCAGCATCATCACTTGAAGATGAACCTGTTGATTCCATTGTAACACCAACTTTTTCAGCTAATTCAGCATTTAACTGTGCAACATCATTACAGTTAGCATTCTGAACACCTGTGCTCTCATTCTTAGAAGCTTCGATTTCTTTCTTGTCAACTGCTGTGAAGTTCCATGGATCTTCGTCTCTTGATTTCCATCTTACCATGTAATCAATAGCTTTTCCATCTTTGTCTGCACAAACTACAGCACCTGTGTTAATATCAAGATAAATTGTAACCTCACCAGTGAAGTCCTCTGGTAATTTGAACTGTGTCTGGTTATCAGCCCATGCCATATAAGGATTTCCTAATCCACACTGATATGTCCATGCATATGTATCAGCAGCTCTTAAAATCTTGAACTCATATCCAACTGGGAACTCATATCCTGTTGATTTTGTAAGTTCTTCATTCTTAGTATCACCTTCACCATTATCAGGTGTTGTAACATTAAGAGTAACAGAATAGATACCTTTGTTCTCTGTCTCTGTCATAAGACCCATCTCACCAGGTGCACCAGGCTCTGTACTGTCTGTAGAAGCAGCTTCTTTCCACTCTTCTCCAACTAAACCTTCTGCTCCAACTACTTTGAACATCATTTCTTCGTCAACTTCATCTGCGAATGCAACGCATCCCATTCCAACTGCCATAACTGCTGTCATAGCACAGATAGCAAGTGTTTTTACAAACTTTCTCATTTTATATTTCTCCTTTCATTATGCAGATTTATCTCTTTTAATCTGCTCATAACACATTGATATTATATAATGTTTTCATAATATTTGCAACATTTTTTTACTTTTATAAGTAGTTTTATTATTAAATTTTACCAACTGTCATATGATTACATAATTCGTTTTTTCTCTTATCCAAGATGAATATACAAAAAGACTGACATACAATATGCCAGTCTTTTTAGTATGTATGAATGCTTATATTATTCTGTAACTTTTCTTCTTGAAGCTACGAACACACCTGCTGCTGCAATTCCCATGAATACGATTGCATATGTTACACTGTCACCAGTCTTAACTGAAGAAACAACTGCTGCTGATGTAGCCTGTGTAGCTGTTCCTGCTGTGTTAGAAGCTGCTGTTGTTGTCTCTGCTGTTGCTGGAGCTGCTGTCTGAACATAGCTTGCTGGAGCTGTAGATAACATTAAAGATGCTGCACCAGATACATTACCATCAAAATCACACCAATACTCTGTACCTGTGAAATCTGTCTTCTTAATCATCTGGTTAGGTGTCTGCTGTTTCTTGCTTGTGTCCTGTACAAGTCCTGAAGCTGAAAGGAACTGGTTATCTGACTCATCTCCGCCTGAAGCTGTATCTGCTGTTGTATCTGCTACAAGGTTGTTGAAAATCATTACAGCACCCTGTGAAGGATCATCAAATGTACATGTAATCTTATACCATCCATCATATCCTTCTTCTTTCTCCATCTCTGCACCAGGCCAGATAGCTCTGTTAGTATTTGTGTTATATGCTGGACACTTGTCTGCTGGCATAACCTGTGTTGTGAATCCCATACCCTGGTAAATCCATCCACCAACACGATCCCATCCTGCTGCATTCTTAAAGTGGATTGTTACATCTGCTGCAAAAGCTGAAAGTGACATTGATAATGTCATAGCTGCTGTTAAACCTACAGCTGCAAGTTTCTTTAAATTTCTCATATTTGTTCTCCTTTTTATGTATTGTTTATAGTTGCGAAAACGCTTTCCTACGCTTTCAAGCTATAGTCAATTATATATTAACAATATTTATTTTGCAACCCTTTTATTCGGTAATATTGTACAAATTTGTGCGTATTTTTTTGTATATATTATGCAAGAAAGAGAGACTTTACGTCTCTCTTTCTATTTATGTAACTTTAATTATATTGCTGTAAAATATCTTTATGCGTGTTTCTTCTTTGTAGCAAATACTCCTGCTACTGCCGCACATAACATAACTACTGCTGCTACCGGTGCTGCATCACCTGTCTTTGTTGACTGGTTTGCTGCTGTTGTCTGAGCTGAAGCTGCTGTTGTAGCTGTAGCTACTGCTGTTGTCTCTGCTGAAGCTGCTGTTGTCTCTGCTGCTGCAGTTGTCTCATTAGGATCCGCTTCTGCGCTTAACTTCTTAACGAGTTCTTTGTTTAAGCTCTCAAGATCTGGAATTGCTGTACATCCTGCACCCTGTGCAATAGCTGCTTTGTCTGCTGCATAATCGCTGAATGAAGATTTAGACATATCTGCAACTGACATCCATTTTAACTCATTATCGTATCCACAGAAACTAATCTTGTAATCAATCTCATTACCATCTTTGTCAAGAATAACTACAGCACCTGTTGTTGTATCCCAGTATACTGTTGCCTCTGTCTCTTCTGAGCACTCAACTCTGAATCTTGACATGTTATCACCATAGAATGTTGTACCTGCGATTAATGCATGATCCCATCCGTCTGAAAGAACCGTGTTATCAATTGTACAAAGTTTGAAATCACTATTAGATTCATTCTTAGAATCGAATGCTGGGAATTTGATTGTCATTTTGTATACACCTGCATGAGAATCAGCTTCCATAATATTAGTTGTTGCTAAAGGTGCCCACTGTACTTCTGATACACCACCTGCTAATGTAAAGAACTTCTCATCAGTTAATGAGTATACATCAATTGCATCATATGATGTGTTGTCTGCATCTGTTAATGTCTCTTTTGTTGTTGGAATCTCAGCTGCGCTTACTGCTGTTGGTGCCATAGCTGTGAAAGCTACTGCTGCTGCACATGCTACTGCTGATAAAGCTTTAATAGATTTTCTCATTATAAAATCCGTCCCTTCTTTTAATCTTTTTGTTTTTATTTGCTTTTAGCGTATCACAATGAATACACTTGTCAATAGTGATTATAGTATATTTTATCGGCATTTGCAATACTATTTTTGTAAAAAAATTCATTCCCGAAAAGTATTCCGGGAATGAATTTAAATTCAATTATGTATAATTCAGATATAAATTATTTTACCTTAATTGATACTGGTTTTGTAGAAATTCCACCGCTAAGGTTAGTCTTTCCATTCTTCTTGTAAGCAGATACTTTATAGTAATATGTCTTACCTTTAACTACTGTCTTATCAACAAAAGATGTCTTTGTTGTAGAACCAACTGCTACATACTCACCATTCTTCTTCTCAGCACGATATACTACATATCCTGAAACACCACTTGTTTTCTTAATTGTTACTTTTACAGTCTTTCCTGATTTAGCGACTTTAGAGATTGTAGGTACTTTAAGTGCAATTGCATTAATAGTTGTTGATTCTGCAATCTGTTTGCCACCTTTGTATGCCACAACTTTGAATGTATATGTTTTTCCAGTCTTAACATTAGCTCCTAATGCTTTCTTGACTGTTGCCTTGTTTTTCTTAGCATTTACAGCTGACTTAAATTTCTTTGTCTTTGAATCTTTTACTAACACCTTATAAGAATCAGCTCCTTTGAACTTATCCCACTTTAATGAGATTGACTTGTCTGTAAGACCTGAAGCTTCAATATTACTAATCTTTGTAGATACTTTCTTAACATAAGAAGCTGGCTTTGTATTAGAAAGTAATGCTGTCGAGCCAGAAATATTTCCATCAAAATCACACCAATACTCACCTGATGTAAAATTCTTTGCAATAAGTCTGTTAGGTGTCTGCTTCTTTAAATCAGTATCGCAGATAAGACCTTTAGCTTTAGCTCCATCTAAGAATTCCTGATCTGTTGGGTCACCGCCTGTTGTTGTATCTGCCTTTGTATCAGCAACAAGATTGTTGAAAATTAATGCTGCACCTGAAGATGTATCTTCAAATGAAAGCTTGATTGAATACCATCCGTCATAATCCTGCTCAGCCGTCATCTTAGCGCCAGGCCAGATAGCTCTGTCTGTCTTAGTGTTATATGCCGGACACAAATCAGCTGGCATAACCTGTGTTGTAAAAGACATTCCTTCGTAAGCCCATACACCTACATTATCCCATTTACATGTGTTCTTGAAGTGAACTGTAATGTCTGTTGAAGCAAATGCCACTACTGACATAGCTGCTGTCATAGCCATTGTCAAGCCTGCTGCTGCAAATTTCTTAAATTTTGTCATTTTCCATATCTCCTTTTTTCTATTTTTTGCACTGACCAATTCAGTTATGATAAAATTATACATCAATATGTCTTTTTTTTCAATACTTTTTCACACGTTTTTTATATATTTTACACAAATAAACCCCTTCGCCGTATTGGCAAAAGGGTTTATTAATTATGTATTGTTTATTTTGTTTTATTTAACTTTAACTGTTACAGTCTTTGTAGCTCCACCGCTTGTAATCTTAATCTTAGCAGTTCCTTTCTTAAGAGCTTTAACTGTTAATTTGCTTCCTGATGTTGAAAGTTTAACTACTTTCTTAGAAGCTGTGTTTGCATATGTAACCTTTACACCTGCTTTAGATGGTGATGTTGTTACAACAAGCTTCTTAGCTTCTTTACCCTTTATAGAAATACTTGTTACTTTCTTCTTACCATCTTTAACTGTTATAACAGGATTCTTAACTGTAATTGTAACTGTCTTTGTAATTCCGTTAGCTGTTGCTATAATCTTAGCTTTTCCGGCTTTTTTAGCTGTTACTTTACCATTCTTAACAGTTGCAACTTTTGTATTAGATGACTTCCATGTAACTTTGTTGCTCTCGCCTGTTACTGTAGCTTTAATCGTTGCCGCATTTGATGCTTTACCTGTATAGATTGTCTTAGTAGAAACCTTTAATGATAATGTAGCTTTAACTTCAGGCTTTTCTTCTTCTACTGCAGGTACAACTGCAAGTTTTGCAGAAAGTTCTGCGTTAATTGTAGTGAAATCCGGTACTGCTGTTACTCCTGCAGGAAGCTTATCTGTCTCCCAATCTTCTAATTTTGTATCTTTTGCTGCTGATACTTTTACGAATTCTCCATCATTTGCCTTGATGATTGGGGCATCTTTTTCATTTCCTGCCCAGCTTATTGTGTAATCTACATCTGCTCCTGCTGCATCTTTAACTACTACCGCTCCTGTATTAGCATCATAGAATACTACGAATTCTCCGGCTTCTGCGTTTTCAATTCTGAACTGTGTCTCACTGTTTCCATAAAGAGTTGTTCCGAGAAGTATTGAATGATCCCATGCATCTGTTCCAAGTACTGTATTATCTACTTTACAAATCTTAAATCTGTTGTTCCACTCTGCTGCTTTATCATATGCTCCAAGTGTGAGCTTCATAGCATATACACCTTTGTATCTTGTAGCTGACATTACGTTTGCCCTGCCGAGTGTTGCCCAATCTGTCATTCCACCTGCAACTGTGTATACTACTTCTCCTGCCTTCATTGTTGAAGGGTCAATTGTTGTAAGCTCTGTTGCTAATGCTGCATTAATCTTTGCAAAGTCAGGTACTGCTGTTACTCCTGTAGGAAGTTTATCTGTCTCCCAGTCTTCTAATTTTGTATCTTTTGCTGCTGATACTTTTACGAATTCTCCATCATTTGCCTTGATGATTGGAGCATCTTTTTCATTTCCTGCCCAGCTTATTGTGTAATCTACATTTGCTCCTGCTGCATCTTTGATTACTACTGCTCCTGTTGCAGGTTTGAAGTATACTGTGAACTTGCCTGCTTCTGCATTCTCAATTCTGAACTGTGTCTCACTGTTTCCGTAAAGACCTGTTCCAAGAAGTATTGAATGATCCCATGCATCTGTTCCAAGTACTGTATTATCTACCTGGCAAATCTTAAATCTGTTGTTCCACTCTGCTGCTTTGTCGTATGCACCAAGTTCTAATTCCATAGAGTAAACTCCATCGATATCTGTCTTCTTCATTGTGCATGCTCTGCCGAGTGTTGCCCAGCCTGTCATTCCGCCTGCGATTGTATACTCAACTTCTCCGGCTTTCATTGTTGAAGGGTCTATGGTTGTTACTTCTTCATCTAAAGCTTTGTTGATTTTTTCAAAATCAGGTACTGCTGTTACTCCTGCCGGAAGTTTATCTGTCTCCCAATCCTCTAATTTTGTATCTTTTGCTGCTGATACTTTTACGAATTCTCCGTCATTTGCCTTGATGATTGGAGCATCTTTTTCATTTCCTGCCCAGCTTATTGTGTAATCTACATTTGCTCCTGCTGCATCTTTGATTACTACTGCTCCTGTTGCAGGTTTGAAGTATACTGTGAACTTGCCTGCTTCTGCATTCTCAATTCTGAACTGTGTCTCACTGTTTCCGTAAAGACCTGTTCCAAGAAGTATTGAATGATCCCATGCATCTGTTCCAAGTACTGTATTATCTACCTGGCAAATCTTAAATCTGTTGTTCCACTCTGCTGCTTTGTCGTATGCACCAAGTTCTAATTCCATAGAGTAAACTCCATCGATATCTGTCTTCTTCATTGTGCATGCTCTGCCGAGTGTTGCCCAGCCTGTCATTCCGCCTGCGATTGTATACTCAACTTCTCCGGCTTTCATTGTTGAAGGGTCTATATTTGTTATTTCTTCATCTAAATCTTTGTTAATCTTCTCAAAATCAGGTACTGCTGTTACTCCTGCCGGAATTTTATCTATCTCCCAATCCTCTAATTTTGTATCTTTTGCTGCTGATACTTTTACGAATGCACCATCGTTTGCCTTGATGATTGGAGCATCTTTTTCGTTTCCTGCCCAGCTTATTGTGTAATCTACTGTAGTTCCATTAGCATCTTTGATAACTACTGCTCCTGATGCAGGTTTGAAGTATACTGTGAACTCTCCAGCCTCTGCATTCTCAATTCTGAACTGTGTCTCGCTGTTTCCATAAAGACCTGTTCCAAGAAGTATTGAATGATCCCATGCATCTGTTCCAAGTACTGTATTATCTACCTGGCAAATCTTAAATCTGTTGTTCCACTCTGCTGCATTATCATATGCCCCAAGATTCATCTTGAAAGAATACACTCCGTCGATGTCTGTCTTCTGCATCTCACATGCTTCACCAAGTGTTGACCAGCCTGTCATTCCACCTGCAATTGTGTAATGAACCTCTCCATCTTTCATTATTGATGGATCAAATACTGCATATGCACTGTTAAAATCAGCTTTTGCAACTGTTGGCACTGCCGCTACAGTAGTAAATGCCATTGCGAATGCACCTGCCACTGCCAATGTACTTTTAAATAATTTCTTCATAAAAATAATACATCCCTTTCTTTTTTATATTTGTTTTTTTCTGCAAAACATGCATGAGTGTATTATAGTATATTTATTACAATATTGCAATGATTTTTACACATTTTTTGAACAACTTATATAATAGTTTTACATTTGATAATTTCTATCATATGACAAAATTGATTATTTAAATACAAAAAAGTTCACATTAGATGGCTAATTGTACATTTTTCTCTGTTGTTTTTTCAAATATGCCATGTTATACTACCATTTATATTGTTTTTTCACTTTAATTATTATTAAAATACAGATAACCGGTGAAAGGAGGTTTATTTTTATGGAAATATTACAACCCGGTAAAAAAAATGATGATGATGTCAAGCATGGACGACTTGACGCAGATGCTGATATATATGACCCTAACAGAAAAGACCCGACCGCTTCAGAGAGATGGAAATCGCTTAATCGTGAGGAAAAGAAAAAATTTTTTAAGGACTATTACATGAAGCCTCTTATAATAACATGTCTTGTACTCATTGCAATGTCATACATCATATACACTATGGTAAAACCGCCCAAAAAAGACGTTTTTTTTGCAGCCGCATTTAATATGTATCTTGACGTAGATTCAGAAGATTCTTTCAGCGATGATTTTGCAGATTATCTTGGTGGTAATCCTGATAAAGATAAAATATATTTTAAGACTTATGAAGATTCTTATCTGTCAGAAATGGAAGTGGACAATTTCTTCGAAAAAAGACGATTTGATATATTTATAACAACAAAAGACCGTTTCAAATCATTTGCCAACAATGACAATTATATTAATCTTGAAGAAGTACTTCCAAAAGATTTTCTCGAAAAATACAAAGACAGACTTGTGTATTATACCAACAAAGTAAAAGACAGTTCAGGAAAAGAATATCCTTATGGTCTTAGTCTTAAGGGCACAAAATATAAATATTATGACCAGTATTCTAACGAAATTGAAGACCCTGTTGTCGGAATAGCCATTAATACAAAAAGAAAAGATACTGCTGTTAAATTTATACAGTACCTTTTCGAAAACGCAGAATAAATATATATAAAGCTTCGTACATTTTGTGAACGTACGAAGCTTTTACTATATACTCATTTACAATATTATTTAAGGACCACTATTGAAAATGGCGGTAACACTATTTTTCCATCTTTTGTTTCATAAGGCTTCTTATCCGTTGCAAGCATACCCCTTATACTTTCAAATGAATATTTATCAGAAGGCAGCTCCACTGTTTTCTTATCTGCAGATGATGTGTTAGCGAGTATTATAATACTACTGTCATTATATGTCTTCTTAACCGCAAATATATCATCATCCTTAACCTCATCAATAACTGTCACATCCCCTCTCGCTATCTCAGGGAATATATTTCTAAGCTTAATGGCATCCCTTGTATATGTCCATATAGATTTTTCATCTTTCTGCTGTTCCTCAACGGACTTAAATCTGTTAATTACATAATTAGGATCCATATTTGTCGGTCCGTTAGTAATTCCGGTGTCATCTTTTGATGACCATATCATCGGAGACCTCTTGTTCTCATCATCGCCTGCTCCCCCAAGCCCTATCTCATCACCATAATAATAGAAGCAGGAACCATTCAGGATACTTTCAAGTCCTATGTCCATCTTAATCTTATTTTCATCAAATGCAAGATAATGTGCCGGTCTGTTCATATCATGGTTACTGTAAAATGTTCCCATAATTCCGTTAGGATTCTTTTCTTTTATCATCTTAAGTGAATATGCAAGGCTGTTCGCAAGATATTTTCCATTGTACTCTTCAACATTATCCTGAACTATGCTTGCAAGGAATCCGCTATAGTCAGCATAATTAAAATCAAACACACTGTCTATGCCGCTTGCAAGATATTCATAATAATCTCCACTCCATGCTTCACCAACAATATATGCATCCGGATTAACACTCTTAACATATGAAGAGAACCATTTAAGAACTTCTACATTCGCAGGTGTATTTCCTGAAAAATATTCTTTAATCGCGTCAAGCCTGAATCCGCCTACACCCATATCAAGCCAATACTTCGCAATATCTTCAAATTCTTTTCTCACATCCGGATTATTAAGGTTAAGGTCCGGCATATTAGAACTGAACTGGGCATTGTAATACCATCCATCAGCTCCTTCTACAGGGTAATAAGCACCCGACTCCTGTGTTCTTGAAAATGTATAGTAATTAACATATTTGCAGACCGAAGCATCAGGCTCCTGATCCGGTGCCAGCGTCTTAAGGTATTTACACGCCTCCTTAAACCATGGATGCAGGTTGCTCGAATGGTTCATGACAAGGTCAAGAATAACCTTTATTCCTCTGTCATTACACTCTTTAAGAAGCTGCTTATAATCATCCAATGTACCATAAGCCTTATCTATGTCATAATAATCCATTACATCATACTTATGATAAGATGCAGACGGATGAATTGGCATAAGCCATATACCATTCGCCCCAAGGTCTGTATCTGTAGAATCATCTCCGTCATTTATGTAATCGAGTTTTGAAATAAGCCCCGGAATATCACCTATTCCATCCCCATTACTGTCGCAGAATGAATACACGAATATCTCATAATAATTTCTGTAATTATCATCAATCACGTTAAGATTTGTTGCTATATCTGCCGCTACTGACTCAGGTTCTTTCTCTGTCTGTTTTTTTGCTGTACTATTTTTTTCTCCACATGCTGCAAATGATATTACCATTGACATTGCAAGTGTTACAGCCGTAATTCTTTTTAAAAACATATTTCTTTTTAACATTCAATTCCTCCAATAAGTTATAATTTATTTACCTTGCTTTTTCTGCTTATTAAAATTGCCGGCATATTTAGATATATTGCCATTTTTACTGTTATTCATCTGATTTTTCTTCTGCATCGACAGAAGATTTCCTGTTGTAAAAATATAGAATAAAAATGTAAATACACATAATTTACTGAACAGGAAAAATGCTATTTCAACCTGCTGCACAGTAATGAATAAATATTGGGCAAAGTAACACACAAACATTATTCTCCATATCATGGTCATCTTAACCGACTGAAGATTTCCTCTTTTCTTCTCCATGTCCTTTATTACATTTATAAAAAGAAGTATTGAAATCATTTTCAGCAAATCAGATACAACACTTATTGCCATATTTGCAATATCACTTAGCTTGTACAACACGCCAAACATATCAAGAATATATGCAACATATGTATAGACAAATGCTACACTAATTCCTATTACGAATCTCTTCCATCCGGCGGACTCTTTCCTGAATCCCCACATTCCCCAGAATATTAGCAGAAATCCTATAAAATCCGGAAATAAATCTGCCTTGTTTCCTGCTTCTGTAAGCTTAAACACTATATCAAACAGAACAAACAGATATCCTATCATTACTCTATACATTTTCTATTCCATCCTCTCTGTTCTGTGTATTATTGCCACAAACATTTACTTTTCTGAACATTGCTACTGTTTCGACATTTGCTGTCTGCGGGAACATGTCAACAGCACACGCTTTTATCATCTTGTAACCTTTTTCCTCCATTATCTTCAAATCTCTTGCAAGACTTGTAGGCTTACATGAAATATATACTATTTTATCAACACCATAGGCAATTATTTTATCAAGAGCCTTTGGATGAATTCCTTCTCTTGGAGGGTCAAGAATTATAATATCAGGCTTGTCTTTAATATCATCTATAACTTTCAGAACATCACCCGCTATAAATTCACAATTAGTAAGTCCATTTTCCTTTGCATTTTCTTTTGCTGCATCCACCGCTTCAGGAACTATCTCAACCCCTACAACTTTATCAGCAACCGGTGCAACTATCTGCGCAATAGTACCTGTTCCACTGTACAAATCAAACACCTTCTGATTAGTGGTATCACCCACATATTCCCTTACTTTTTCATATAATCTTTCAGCACCTCTTGAATTTGTCTGAAAGAAAGAAAATGTTGACACCTTAAATCTGAGTCCCAGAATCACTTCATTGACTATCTCCGTTCCATACAGAACTTCCGTCCTGTCACTTTTTACAACATCTGCAGCCCCATCATTATATATGTGTGTAATTCCACATATTTTTCCTTCAAGTTCAAGCTCTAACAATCTGTTAACGAGTTCTGAAAGATTATCATCATTTTCTGTAGTTGTCACAACATTTACAGTCATCTCACCTGTCGTTACTGCTCTTCGTACTAACAAATGTCTCAGATATCCTGTATGTCTTATCTTATGAAAAAATGTTGCATTCTTCTCTTCAAAATATTCAAGTACCGTCTTTAACACCTTAAGATAATCACCATTTACTATTTTACAATCATCTGTAGTGACAATATCATAAAAGCTGTTTTTCTTATGCATACCGAGTGCAAGCGGACCATCTTTATATGAATCTCCAAATGAAAATTCCATTTTATTTCTATATCCGAATTCTTCCGGACTTGCTATTATTCCCTGAAATTCGTAGTCACTGCACACATCATCCAGAATTTTCTTAACCATATCACTTTTTAAATTTAATTGGTTTTCATATCCCAGATTCTGATATACACATCCTCCACACTGCTCAAAATGGGGACATGGTGCCTGCCTGTTCTCTAATGGAGACTTTTCTATTAATTCCTCTACCCTGCCCTCACATTTGCCTTTTCTCTTCTTTGTGAGTATAAATCTTAACCTCTGACCCGGAACAGCTCCCTTTATGGCAATTTTATTAATTTTATCTTCCTCTGCATACTCAATAATGCCTTTGCCCGGAAACATCACACTGCTTACTGTTCCCTCGTATTCATTTCCTTTCTTCACTGAAACCTCCGTTATATAAAAATAGGTCATACATTCGTATGACCCATCCGCTATCTTTTATTCATCATCTTCGTCTTCGAAGAAATCCTCATCAAACTCATCTTCATAGTCGTCATCAAAGTCATCCATATAGTCAGGCTTTAAATACTTATAAAGTCCATACACTGCTAACGCAACAACTGCAACTACCGCAATAACACCAACGATGCATCCGACTTTGCATTTCTTCTCCTCAACAACCTGTCCCTTTTTCTGTTTATTAATAATATCATTAATTCTGGACATGTTAGATGCTCCAATAATATTCTCAAACTTATCCATAACGCACATCCTTTCATATATTTTCTGTGTTTCAATTATGCTAAATATTATACCACGTTGCCTTATTATTTACTACTGTTTTATAAAATTTTATACTTTTTTTAATTTAGCAAACGATGCAAACATTTTTTTTACGCCTACAGAGTCAAACTCGACTGTAACTTCGTAATCTCTGCCACCATCATTTATTGCAACAACCGTACCTGTGCCAAACTTAATATGCTTTACTCTGTCACCCTGTCCATAATCAAGTCCATCTGCTTTTTTAACTTTAAACTGTCTTGCCTCAAATGCTTTCGATTCAAAGATTGGTTTTGCCATCGACCTGTCAGAAGGCTTTGATATTCTTCTTGTTTCTTTTCTCCCCATTGTCTCCATAATATCTTTTGCGGACATTCCTCTTTTAACATTGTCCCTGCTGCCAGCTATAAGTTCAGATGGTATTTCACCCAGAAATCTTGAAGGTCTGTTATATTGCGTTTCTCCATGCAGCATCCTCTGTCTTGCACTTAATATGAACAATCTCTCCATTGCTCTAGTTATCGCAACATAACACAGTCTTCTTTCTTCCTCCATATCAGATGGGTCTTCTGAGTTAATTGACATATATCCCGGAAACAATCCGTCTTCCATTCCACACATAAATACTACCGGAAACTCAAGTCCCTTTGCACTGTGGACAGTCATAAGTATCATGTAATCGCTGTTTTCATCAAGCGAATCTATATCTGCTATAAGTGCAACTTCCTCAAGAAAACCGCTAAGTTCAGGATTCTCTGTATTTTCCTCATAATCAGCTATTTTGGAAATTAATTCCTCTATGTTGCTTATTCTGTCTTTTGCTTCGTCTGTCCCCTCTAATCTGAGTTCTTCTAAATATCCCGTTGTCTCAAGAATTTCATTTGTAAGTTCCCTTATGGACATATAATTTTTCTTAGTTCTCAGCATCTGTATAAAACCTGCAAAATTCTTCACTTTTGTACCCGAGCGTCCAAGAGCCTCTATACATTCCTCCTGCTTTAACGAATCATAAAAGCTATATCCCTTTGTATCTGCGTATGACTGTATCTTCTCAACTGTCGTAGCACCGATTCCCCTCTTAGGTATATTAATTATTCTTCTTACTGCAAGGTCATCCATACCATTGTCTATAGTTTTCAGATATGCAAGTATGTCCTTTATCTCTTTTCT
The DNA here is from genome assembly GCA_002351535.1 of Lachnospira sp. UBA2821. Classification (GTDB taxonomy): domain Bacteria; phylum Bacillota; class Clostridia; order Lachnospirales; family Lachnospiraceae; genus UBA2821. Next base: position 44,439 of record DEGR01000040.1, on the reverse strand, counting down.
CTGATAGAAATTAACACCGCCGACAAGCTTGTAAGGAATACTTGCACTGACAAGTCTTTCCTCAATAGCCCTCGACTGGGCATTGGTCCTGTAAAGACATGCAAAATCACTATATTTATATCCTTTTTCCTCTTTAAGTTTTTTTATCTGACTGACAATGTAATCCGCTTCCATAAACCCATTTTCGAGAGTTTTAACCGTTATCTTATCACCCTGCTCTTTATCCGACCAGAGTTTTTTAGACTTTCTTTCTTTGTTATTCTTTATAACTTCATTAGCAGCATTTAGAATATTCTGCGTAGAACGATAATTCTGTTCAAGCTTTATAACCTTGGCATCCGGAAATACCTTTTCAAAATCAAGTATATTATTAATATTTGCGCCCCTGAATTTGTAGATTGACTGGTCATCATCACCAACCACACAGAGATTCTTATATTTCGAAGCCAGCATGCTTATAAGCCTGAACTGAACCGTATTAGTATCCTGATACTCATCAACCATTATGTATCTGAATCTTTCCTGATATTGTTCAAGAATATCAGGATTTCCTTTAAACAATTCCACTGTTTTTACAAGAAGATCATCAAAATCAAGTGCATTATTGCTTTTAAGCTGTTCCTGATATGATTTATATGCCTGAACAATTATCTTTTTGGAAAAATCGTTCTGATTATTAAGAGCATACTGCTCCGGAGAAATAAAATCATTCTTCGCCTTGGATATCTGCGAAAGAATGTTTTTCTCTTTATATTTCTTTGTATCAATATTCAGTTTTTTACACACAGACTTCATAAGTGATTTCTGGTCATCAGAATCATATATTGTAAAGCTGTTCCCATATCCAAGTCTGTCAATGTATCTTCTCAGTATTCTCACACATGTTGAATGGAATGTACTTACCCATATGCTCTCCGAACCAAAGCCGACTATACCATCCACACGCTCCCTCATCTCACCTGCAGCCTTGTTTGTGAACGTTATCGCCATAATGTTCCATGGATTTACTGATTTTTCTTCAATTAAATATGCTATTCTGTGAGTAATAACTCTTGTTTTACCAGAGCCTGCCCCAGCCAAAATAAGGAGCGGTCCTTCAGTATGAAAAACCGCTTCTCTCTGCATATCATTCAATGTATCATATATGCTCATATTTGTATGCCTTTCTCAAAAATATATCTGCATGCAGCTTATGCCATGCATTCGTAAACCTTAGGTTTCCTCATGTGGCGTATCCGCCACATATGAAGTGCAAAAAAGGTGATTTTGAATGTAAACACTCAAAATCACTTTCCTGCACTTCATGCATGGCTCTGTACGATTACAACTTTTTGCCGCAGTTTGCACAGAAATTTGCGCCATTTGTAGGAGTACCACAGTTAGGACAGAATTTTGGTTTTTCTGTTCCTGCAGTACCGGCATCTGCTGCCTGCTGTCCTGCCATATTTACCTGCTGATTTGCATTACCATTCATCATATTAACGGCCTGCTGTCCCATCATCATTCCCATCTGCATTCCGGCAACAGTATTAGCCATATTTCCACCGGCGTTTCCATTAGCCATTCCTTCTGCCATCTGCATCTGCATATGTTTATTGACATTACCCATCATGCTCTCAGAAGCTGCCTGTTCCTGCATCTTTCTTACAGTATCAGGATAACTGAAGCTCTCGATATTAAATCCTGTTATTGTTATACCAATCTTAAGCATTTCCATATCAAGGTCTGTCTTTACACCATTGGATATATCGAATGAATTAGCCTGAAGGTTAAACATATCTTTTCCCTCTTTAGCAATCCACTTCATAATGAGCTGGTCAAGCATTGCCACAACTCTTTCCTTAATATCGTCAACTACATACTGCTTCTTTACTCCGGCAATTTTCTCTATAAGAGTAAGATAATCATCCACTTTACAGTTAAATGTACCGAACGCTCTTATTGGCATTCCACCCGGAAGTCCTTCTGCAGGTATATTTATCGCATTTTTAGTTCCCCATTTTATTGTGAATTCCTTCGTGTTAATAAAGAGAACTTCTGCTCTTATTCCACTGTTAAATCCGAATTTAAATCCTTTTAATGTTGAAAGGAAAGGTATTATCTGTGATTCTATATCGAAGCTTCCCTCGTCTTTGAATATACCTTCCACTTTGCCATTATACATAAAAATTGCATCCTGACCCTGACGGATAATAAGCTTACTGCCTTTCTTTATCTCATCATTATTCCATTTCCAGAATATCACATCATCACTATATTCCTGCCACTCTACAACATTAGAAAACTGATTTCCAAAAAAACCCATTTATTTCCTCTCTTTCCTAAATTCTAAAATTCTCACTATAACATAAAATACCAGGAGGCAGTTTTCGCTTCCCGGTATTTAACTTTTTATACAAATATGTATTACTTACCAAGTTGTGCCTTTAATGCTGCAAGCTCATCATCCACACCACTTGAAGTATCAGATGTTGAATCATACTTACTTGCAAGACTATCTATATCTTCTTCTGCTGCCGAGCTGTTAAGTTCAGCCATAGCATTTGCCTGGTCTAACATCTTATCCGCCTTAGCTTCCATTCTCGCAAATGCAGACATACTGTTCTGTGCTCCTGTAACACTTGAACCAATCTTGTTAATCTTTTCCTGTGTCTTTGCAACTGCAATCTTAGCCTTTATAGAATCTTTTCTTGCATTCAGGTCATTAATATCTTTAACAAGTTTGTCATGCATCTGTTTCATCTTAGCTGAATTTGCCGCACTGACATCATATGCCTGCTGAAGTGCTGTCTGCTTCTCAACTAACTGATTCTTCTTTGCAAGAAACTTCTTCGCATCCTCATCATTTCCTGCAACAACTGCTTTCTCCGCATACTGCTGAAACTTGGCAATATCAGCATTACATTCATCTAACTCTCTCTTCGTTCTCTGCTCATCAGCCATAACTGCTGCTGTCTCAGCTTTAACTTTGCCAAGGTCACTCTCTAAATCTCTGAGATACTGGTCTATCATCTTCTCAGGGTCCTCTGCCTTATCAAGTAAAGCGTTAATATTTGCTGACATAATGTCCTTGAATCTTCCTATTATTCCCATAATTATCCTCCAATCAAATCTCAATAATTTTTCTGATACCAACAATCAGATTATACAATATTCCCCGCAAAATGTCACGAACAAATGTATTAAAGCATTATAAATTTTTTAATTCCTGTAAAAGTGCATCCGCCTTTTCGAAATCTTTCTTCTGCAACAGTATCTCTATCCGCATTTCCATTTCTTTTTTCTTATCTTCACGAATAAGATAATCCTTATCAAAATAATTCTTATATATCATCTGTCTGAACTTTCTTATGCTCATCTTTCTTAATTTATCTTCCTCCACAAGCAATACATAGTCCATACATCCGGCAACTATATAAAAATCATGTGACACCATTAATACAGCACCTTCATATTTTCTGATGGCATCCTCCAATGCTGCCTGTGCATACAAATCAAGATGTCCTGTAGGTTCGTCAAGAAGAAGAAGCTTCGATTTATCAAGTGCCATTAATGCCAGTTGGAACAAATCCTTTTCTCCACCTGACATATCCTTTATCTTTTTATAAAGCGACTCTTCCCCGAATCCGTATTTTTCCATATATACAAATATATCTGAAGTTTTTTCGAATCCCTTTTCTTCAAGTATTGCTAATGCAGTCTTTGTTGTATCAATATGCGCATTCATTGCAACTTGTGAAAACATTGACATATTTATATGTTCATTTACCAAAACAGACTCTTTTTTATTCTCTATTATATCCTTTAGAAGTGTCGTCTTACCTGTTCCATTCTTTCCGACAATTGCAACTTTCTCTCCCTGTTTCAACTCAAAATCAATATGTTCAAGCAGCACTTCATCAAATGAAGCCTCATAATTCTTAAGTTCTACTACATTTTCTGTTTCTTCAATTCTGTCGCCTGCATCAAATGATATATCAGGTCTCTTTATATCAACAAATGGGAGTTTTGTCTTTCTGTTTTCCAGCCTGTCAAGAAGCGTCTGGCGTGCATGCACATTTCTTCCAAATGAAGCATTATCTATAGCCGTAGCCCTCGCTCTCATTCTGTCAACTATTGCTTTCTGGCGTAGTATCTCTTCTTCATCCTTATGTGCTGCCTCCTCAAACTTTATCTTGGTCTCCAGAAGTTCATATCTGTAATCCTCATAACTGCCTTCAAACTGTTGAATATCGCAATTTTCAAGATGAATAATTGCGTTGAAACAATGATTCAGAAGATACCGGTTATGTGTTATAACAACTATAGTTCCTTTATGATAATTAATTAAATCCCTTAATGCATTTACATGCTCAAAATCAAGAAATGCATCCGGCTCATCCATCATAAGAATCTTCGGACTAAGTAACATTTCCTTAATTACCTGGACAAGCTTTAACTCCCCGCCACTTAAAGATGACAATGTATGTGTCTCAAGGTTGGATATACCCGCTAACTTTAACTGTTTCTTAATGTTAACATCATAATTATCACCGTCAATTGCATCTTTCTCATCAAGAACTCTCTGATATTCCTCAAATATCTCGTCAAGATTTTCCTCTGCTGCCATCTTCTCACACAACTGTGCTATCCTGTTATCAATCTTAATAAATTCATCGCTTATAAAATCATATACCGTCATGTCTTCTTTATTATCAACTCCCGAAAACTGACTTACATATCCTATCCTTGTGTTTAAAGCTGATTCATCAAATATAATTTTGCCGTCATACAGGTATTTGTCACCATGAATAATCATATCCATAAGTGTGCTCTTTCCTGTTCCATTCCCTCCTATAAATGCATAATGTACATTTTCTTCTATTGTGATTGAAATATTGTTATATAAATCTTTTTCAGGTACTGAATAAGATAATTTTTTAATTTCTATCATACTAATCTCCATTCCGCAGACGCTATGCGTCGGAGGAATCGCGGGCAAAATTTAAAATTTTGCTCTGCGATAAAAAACTAATTGTGACGTCTGCGGCACAATTAGTAGTGTGAAAAATCAGCATATCAATGTGTTTTTTCACACTAATCCTCATTTCATAAATGTTTTTACTATTTTACTTTGTATTGATATTAAAAATCAACCACTTTCTACTAGATTTTAGCACTTTAATATGTTACTATATTAGACAATAAGATTTAAAATGATAATACCTAAAAGAAACGGAGACTTGCTATGACAAAAAAAATACATACAGATGAGGTTGATCATTTATTTGACGCCATATTAACACTTAAATCAAAAGAAGAATGCTATTCTTTCTTTGAGGATGTATGCACTGTTAACGAACTTTTATCCATATCACAGCGATACGAAGTTGCAATGATGCTTAAGGACAAAAAGACTTATATGGAAATATCCGAAAAAACCGGTGCATCCACAGCAACTATAAGTCGTGTTAACCGTTCCCTTAACTATGGTAATGACGGCTATGAACTTGTATTTGAACGATTACAGAAATAACAGCACAAAAGCAGGAGAATTCTCCTGCTTTTGTCATTTTCATTGAAATATTTTATTTAACTACTTTTTCTTATCTTTTGCCTTAGAATCCGGGTCAGGCATTGAATCTATAATACTTTCAAGAAGCTGTTTCTTTATATACATGTCATAACTTAACATGCACACCATAACAAAGTTGCGTAAAAATTCTCTGTCCTTTTTAGGTACATCCTCAAATGTATCTTCACTTATCTTCAGCTCATGTGCAATTTCTTCCTTCATATTTGGCATTTCATCCCTGCACATCTTTGCTATTTCATTATATACATCCTCAAGTTTAATACTTCCATTATTTTCAAAATATTTGTCTGCAACCGGGCTTAACATCTTTTTAATGTCATTAATTGACATTACATTTTTAAAATAATATATAAAAACAAGCATAAGGACATGTTCTTTAGAATATCTTTTCTTCTCAGGTGGTGGTAAAAGATTATTCTTGGCATAATTATTTATCATTGTCTTCGTAAGAATCTTATCATCTTCATATCTTTTTGATTTCTGAAGATGTTTCTCCATAAATGTTGTGACCTGGTCCATATACAAATCAATTGCAGGAATATCCGCCGAATCAATAAGTTCCAGATTACTAACAGTTGATTCAATAATTTTCTCAATGTCCATAATGCTATCTCCATTCTTTAGTCATTTTAAATGATCACCATATCACATTATATAGTATTAAAAACTATATTACAAGTGTAAATATTTGTTATTTGGGAGTTTGACATAAATACTATTTTATGGTATTCTAGCAAATGGTTGTATATTCAGCCAATATATTTTCGGAGGTATTACGATGAAAGGTACAGTTAAATGGTTTAACAACCAGAAAGGATACGGATTCATCTCTGACGAAGAGGGAAACGACGTATTCGTTCATTACTCTGGACTTAACATGGAAGGCTTTAAGTCATTAGACGAAGGCGCTGCAGTTGAGTTTGAAGTTGTTAACGGTGCAAAAGGCCCACAGGCTACAAACGTTACAAAATTATAATCAAGCATAGTGATACATCATGTGCCTTTTTTCTATGATATATGGTAGCAGTTCGGATTCAGGTATTGAACGAGGGATGTTTACGACATATTTTCTATTATGAATTAAGTTATATTATGTTTTACAGAAATGATTAAAAAAGGAGGCTGTACCTCAACGATTTTCCGTCGTTAAGATACAGCCTTATTTTTTTCTATAATTTTCCGTTTTCTATCACTATAATTTTTTATAAAGTTCCTTTAATTCATTTACAGGAAATACATAATCCGTATTACAGAAATGACAATTTACAGTTATATCTTTTCCATCATTAATCATGTCCAGAAGTTCTTTTCTTCCTACACTTAGCAATGCTTTCTGAACCCTCTGCTTACTGCAGTTACAATAATACTGCGTATCAATCTTATCGTTAATTTTAAGTCCGAGTTCTCCAAGAACATGCTCAAGAATATCCTCCGGTGTCATTCCTTTTTCCAACAGGTCTGTTACAGATGTTATCGTTGCAATCTTATCCTCGAGAAACTTTATTACTTTTTCTTCAGCAAATGGCATAAGCTGTACAATAAATCCACCTGCCTGCTTTACTGTGTTATCCTTCTCCATCAGAACACCAAGTGCAACTGCTGAAGGAACCTGTTCGGATGATGCAAAATAATATGTTAAATCCTCGGCAACCTCACTTGTTGTAAGACTTACCTGACTTGCATATGGTTCTTTAAGCCCCAGATCCTTAGTAACTGTCATTGTACCATATCCGATAGCAGCACCTACATCCAGTTTTCCGGCATAATTAGGCGGTATGACTACATTTGGATTTCCTACATATCCCTTTACATTTGCTGAAGAATCCGCAGTAACGGTAATTCCGTTAATTGGTCCATCCCCCATCATTCTTATTGTAAGAATATCCTTCTCACCCTTCATCATTGTTCCCATCATTGCTGCGCCTGTAAGAAGTCTTCCAAATGCTGCCGTTGCAACCGGACTTGTATTATGAATCTGTCTTGCTTTCTCAACCATCTCTCTTGATGATATTGCAAAAGCCCTTATCTGGTCATCTGCGGCTGTTGCTCTTACTATATAATCACTCATTGTTATTCCTCACTTCCTGTATATATTTCATGTTCTTCTTCTCTTGTTGCTATAAAATATACTCTTTCGCTTGTATCATTCGGTTCATTCCTTGTAAATGCATCGAAACATTTAAGAAATTTAAGTCCCGCCTGTTCAAGCAGTTCTTTCACTTCATCTATTGCATATGCTCTCTGGACATGAGTTTCCTCATATCTGTCATATTTTCCCTCATTATCTTCTATATAAAGAGTAAGGTCATATTCATTTATTTTTTCTTCGCTATCGTAATAATTTTCCCAGATAAAACTTCCATTTTCACGATTTTCTGCTATTACATCTTCACCCATCATTGAATACTTGTATTCCGTATTCATATCAAATATAAACACTCCGTATTGGTCAACATAATTATTGACTAATTTAAATACTGTAAGCAAATCTTCTTTATCCGTTATATAATTAATCGAATCGCAAATGCTTACTACAGCTCTCACTGTTCCATATAATTCAAATTCTCTCATATCCTGATTAAGATACAATATATCATGTCCTGATTCAATCTTTTTCTCTTGTGCAACATTGAGCATGTCTTCCGAATAATCAACACCTATCATATCGTATCCCTTCGATGCAAGTATCTCCGTTATGTTACCTGTACCACATCCAAGATCCAATACCAATCCATCATTTATATTATATTCTTTTAACAGACTGTGAACATACTCTCCCCACTCGTCATATGGCACATTGTCCATAAACATATCATAGACTGTGGCAAAATTAGTATATGCTTCCATAACCTTCTCCGTCCTTATGTTTGATTTATTCACTTTTCTAAACACTATAACAAGTTTTTTGTATAAAAGCAAGGTTGATTATTTATATAAATTACATTATACTTTTATATGGTTTGTGCATCGCACACATTCGACATTCTTTGTGACTTAATGAATTACGGAAAGGAGTGTATTAATATTTCTACTAATCATATTAATAAATATGTTCGTAAAATAAGTATAATCAATCTTATTATTCCTACTGTTCTTTCAGTGTTTTTAATCGGACTTAATCATATTATATCTTTTTCGGACATAATGTCTCCTGTATATATTACATCCGCCTCAAAGGCAGTCAGATACTATTCTAAAGATAAACGTATAGCTGATGTATATCTCAAAAACCTTTATTACACCGGTTATAACTCAATAGTCAATAATAAGATAGATGGGTATTATTACTATACTATTGAAGACAGTATATGTACATTTGTTCTTGTAGATGCAAAATCAATAGATAAACCCGCAAATACTCTTACTTCATATTCAGCAAAAGCTATTATCAAAAAAAATAATAAACAGATAACTAACATGATTTCAAAATTTTCTAACGACCTTTCATGGACAATGGATGGTATGCTGAATGTATCCTCGGCCTGTTATATCGATGAGACTGCATATAACACCAATTTGTATTTATATCTGATGATATTTGCATTTATTCTGACAGTGCTTATTATGAGTTATCTTATTATAAATACTATATATATTATATTTCCGGCTTTCTGTCCGGCATGTATTTATTTTAAGAAGATTTCCAACCCTTCGGATACATTAACTAATGTTAATTACGAGATTGACCATTCAATCATTGATACTAAAAAGATTATAATAACAGAGAATTATTTTATATTTCACAGTTGTTTTAATATTGTTATTTTACCCGTTAATAAGATTACAAAAATATATAAAAATATTTCCGTACATCGTTTCTATACTAAATTATATAAAAACAAAAATTATAAGAAATATAATCTGTATGTTACATGCAGGAATAATCATACTTACCATATGCATGATATTTCTTCCGATACTATAACAAGTGTATGTGATTACATCGAACTTACATATCCTGAAATAACATTACTTAAAATGCATAACAGGATGTAGAAAAAAAAGCTTTGCCATGATATTAATCCGGCAAAGCTTTTTGTTATTTTTATTAAACTATTTACCACAGCAGAATTTATATTTCTTACCGCTGCCGCAAGGACATGGGTCATTTCTTCCGACTTTGGCACCTTTAACAACTGTGTGGGAACTCTTCTGCTCTTTATATAATTCTTTTCTTCTGTCTTCAGGAATAAGGTCATTCCATGCATCAAGTGTATATAACCATTCTGCTTTAGCCTCAACCATATTCTTATACAGTAATTCCTTGTCAAACTTAAGGTTAACAACTGTATCCTCTGTCATTGTCTCGATTGGATTCTCCTCTACAAGACTGTCATTAATTCCATCAAGGAAACCAACCATAATAAGAAGTTCTGTATTATACTTCTCTGCTAATTCTTTAACTGTTCCGGTTACTACTTCATCCGGATTTGCAAGAATCTGCTCATATATTCCTTTTTCAATGTTAAAATAATTTGCCCAGAAACGATTGCTTTCCTGCTGGCTCTTCTCTGCTGAATAAGCGATACCACGCCATGTTTCAAGTAATGTTAATTCCTGATTATCTGCCATCTCTAAATTCCTTCCTTTGTTTGTTAATCACATAAATTGTATTATACATCCTTTTCACATTTTGTGCAAGCAACAAAAAGCCCACGGATAAAATATCCATGGGCTTCTCCTATATAACTTAAAACTTATTTAGCTTTAGTCTGTGCTTTAATCTGCTCTGTTAACTTTGGAACAATCTTGTTAAGGTCTCCAACGATACCATAATCAGCTACATCAAAGATTGGAGCTGTCTCATCTTTATTGATTGCAATAATGATGTCAGACTCTTCCATACCTGCTGTATGCTGGATAGCACCTGAAATACCGATTGCAAAGTATACATTAGGACGAACTGTCTTACCTGTCTGTCCAACCTGTAATTCTTTTGGTTTCCATCCGTTGTCAACTACTGCACGTGAACAGCTTACTGTTCCGCCAAGTGCATCTGCAAGGTCTTCGAGAAGCTTGAAGTTCTCTGCACTTCCTACACCTCTACCACCTGATACAAGGATTTTTGCATCCATAATATCAACAACATCTGTAACTTCTTTAACGATGTCAAGAATCTCAACATACTTGTTATCCGGTGTAAATCCAGGGTTATACTCGACAACTTCTGCTTTAGCACCTTTCTTAGGCTCAATCTTCTGCATAACACCTGCACGTACTGTTGCCATCTGAGGACGGTTGTCAGGACATGCGATTGTAGCTATTGTGTTTCCACCGAAAGCAGGACGAGTCATAAGTAACTGGTTATGTTTCTGCTCTTTTCCAGGAATAGCATTGATTGGGAAATCACCAATCTCGAGAACTGTACAGTCTGCTGTAAGACCTGTCTTAACTCTTGCTGATACTCTAGGACCTAAATCTCTACCGATTGCTGTAGCACCTACGAGCATTATCTCTGGTTTATATTCGTTGATTACAGATGAAAGTGCATGTGCATATGGCTCTGTTCTGTATTCTTTTAACTCTGGGTCATCTACTACGATAACTCTGTCTGCGCCATACTCTGCAAGCTGGTCGCAAAGACCCTTAACATCTGAACCGATTAATACTGCTGTAACTTTTTCGTTTAATTTGCCTGCAAGCTCAGTTGCTTTTCCAAGTAATTCAAAAGCAATACTGCTGATTTCGTTATCTACCTGCTGAGCAAAGACAAATACTCCTTTATATTCCTCTAAATTCATTTCTGTCACCACTCTTCCTTTCCAAATTATATTACGTGTTTTTCAACTAACTTGTCCATGATGTAGCTAACTGCTTCATCAGCATCAAGTGTAACTTTTTCACCGGCACCTTTTCTAACCTTGTCAGATGCTTTTGCAATCTTTGTAGGTGAACCTGCAAGACCAAGATCTGAATCATCAACATCTTTAAGGTCTTTTCTTCCCCATACTGTGATGTCTTTATCAAATGCATCAAAGATTCCACCCGGTGTCATATAACGTGGAACATTTAACTCTGAAAGAGCTGTAACAAGACAAGGCATTTTTGCTTTTAATACATGATGTCTGTCTTCAAACTGACGGTTAACGATTACTGAATCTCCTTCAATCTTAATATCCTGAGCATATGAGATTACAGGAATTCCAAGATGTTCTGATATCTGTGGACCAACCTGTGCTGTATCTCCATCGATAGCCTGACGTCCTGTAATGATTAAATCATAATCAATGTTTCTAAGTGCTCCTGCAATAGTTGTAGATGTTGCCCATGTATCTGCTCCGCCTAAAACTCTGTCTGTTACAAGGATACCATTGTCTGCTCCCATAGCCATAGCTTCACGAAGAACATCTTCTGCTTTTGGAAGACCCATTGTTAATACAGTAACCTCAGCGCCATACTCATCTTTAATTCTAAGTGCTGCCTCAAGTCCAGCTTTATCATCTGGATTCATGATTGTTAACATTGCACCTCTATCCAATGTTCCGTCTGGGTTGAACTTAACTCCACCCTTAGTATCAGGAACCTGTTTAATACAAACAACGATTTTCACTGTCTATTCACTCCTTAACTTAATATTTTATTATTTTAAAAGACTTCCTGAGATTACCATTCTCTGAACTTCACTTGTTCCTTCATAAATCTCTGTAATCTTAGCATCACGCATCATACGTTCAACATCATACTCTCTGATGTATCCGTATCCACCATGTAACTGAACAGCCTTTGTTGTAACTTCCATAGCTACCTCTGCAGCATAAAGCTTAGCCATAGCAGCTTCTACTGAATAAGAAGTCTTATGATCTGCCTGATACTGTGCTTTCTTCTCAGCAGCTTTGTATACTAACATCTTAGCAGCCTCAACTTTTGTTGCCATATCTGCAAGCTGGAACTGTGTGTTCTGCTGTGCTGAAATAGAACGTCCGAACTGCTTTCTTTCCTTTGTATACTCGATTGTTCTCTCGAGAGCGCCCTCAGCAATACCAAGTGCCTGAGCTGCGATACCAATACGTCCACCATCAAGTGTGTGCATTGCGATTGGGAATCCTTTTCCTCTCTGTCCTAATAAGTTATCCTTTGGAATTCTGCAATCCTCGAAGATTAACTCATATGTTGATGAACCACGAATACCCATCTTCTTTTCTTTTGTTCCGAATGAGAATCCAGGTGTTCCTTTCTCTACGATAAATGCTGAGAACTTCTTAACCTTTCTTCCTCTTCTGTCTTCAACGATATCTGTGTATGCGATAATGATATATACATCAGCAACTTCACCGTTAGTGATGAAACATTTTGAACCGTTTAATACCCATTCTCCTGCTTCTTCATCAAGTACAGCTTTTGTCTGAACTCCCTGTGCATCTGTACCTGCACCAGGCTCTGTAAGACCGAAAGCTCCAAGCTTCTCACCTTTTGCAAGTGGAACTAAGTATTTTTCTTTCTGCTCCGGTGTACCAAATGTCTGAATTGGATCAGCACAAAGTGATGTATGAGCTGAAACTACAACACCTGTTGTAGCACAGACTTTTGAAAGTTCCTCTACGCACATAACATATGTTAATGGGTCACAACCCTGTCCGCCGTATTCTTTCTCAATTGGAATACCCATGAAACCATATTTCTGCATTTTCTTAACAGTCTCTGCTGGGAAATGCTCTGTTTCATCTGTTTCCTGCGCTAAAGGCTTAACTTCTGTCTCGGCAAACTCTTTAAAGAGTGTTCTTGCCATTTCATGTTTTTTACTTAAAGTGAAATCCATTTTTTAATTTCCTCCTATAAAATTGATATACCCTTAATTACTGAGCATCGATTGGTGTCTTTGTACGATCAGCATTGTATACATAGAATCCTTTGCCGCTCTTACATCCAAGATTACCACCACGAACCATCTTACGAAGCAATGGACATGCACGATACTTGCTGTCACCTGTCTCATTGTAAAGTACATCCATGATTGCAAGACAGATATCTAATCCGATAAAATCACCTAATTCAAGAGGTCCCATTGGATGATTAGCTCCAAGTTTCATAGCTGCATCGATACCTGCAACATCTGAAACACCTTCCATTTTGATGAATGCTGCTTCGTTAATCATTGGGATTAAGATACGGTTAACTACGAAACCTGCTGCTTCATTTACCTGTACAGGTGTTTTACCGATTTCTTCAGCTATTTTAACAATCTTAGCAACTGTCTCATCAGGTGTGTTAACGCCTGCGATAACTTCTACTAACTTCATACGGTCAGCAGGATTAAAGAAATGCATTCCAATCATAGGACGTGTAAGACCGTTACCAATTTCTGTAATTGAAAGGCTTGATGTATTAGAAGCAAAGAGACACTCTGGTTTAGCAATCTTGTCTAACTCAGCAAATGTTGTCTTCTTAACGTTCATATCCTCGAATGCTGCCTCTACGATTAAATCACAGTCTTTGCAAAGATCTTCTTTAAGACCAGGTGTGATGCTGTTAAGGATTCCATCTACCTTATCCTGAGTCATTTTGCCTTTTTCTACAAGTCTTGCATATCCTTTAGCAATCTTGTCTTTACCACCTTCAGCCCACTCCTGCTTGATGTCACAAAGTGCTACTTCGTATCCGTCAACCTGAGCAAATGCTTTAGCGATACCCTGTCCCATTGTTCCAGCTCCAATAATACCTACTTTCATGTTGTTCCTCCTATAAAAAATATTTTATTGATAAAATTATTAACTAACTATTTATTCTGGAAAGGTACTACTTTAAGTTTCTTCTCTTTATCTTTCTCAAGGAAGTTACCCATTCCAGCTTTCTGGTCTTCTGTCTCAAAGCAGTCACCGAATAATTTCTCTTCGATAACAATTGCCTTATCCATATCTACCTGTAAGCCATCGTTAATAGCCTTCTTACAGTTACGAACTGCGATAGGTGCATTCTTAGCTATTGTAGAAGCAAGCTTCTTAGCAGCATCCATAAGTTCTTCCTGTGGATATACAGCATTTACAAGACCGATTCTGAAAGCCTCGTCTGCTTTGATATTTCTTGCTGTATAAATCATTTGTTTAGCCATTCCAACACCGACTGTTCTTGCAAGTCTCTGTGTTCCACCGAACCCCGGTGTAATTCCGAGACCTACCTCAGGCTGTCCGAAAACTGCATTTTCTGAACAGATTCTGATATCACAGCTCATTGAAATCTCACATCCGCCACCAAGTGCGAATCCGTTTACTGCTGCGATTACAGGAATTGGGAATGTCTCTATCTTACGGAAAACATCATTTCCTTTCTTACCAAAAGCTTCACCTTCTGCTTTTGTAAGTGTGCTCATCTCTCCTATATCAGCTCCTGCAACGAATGATTTCTCACCGGCACCTGTAAGGATGATAGCTCTGATTGTGTTAACATCAACTGCATCAAATGCTTCATTAAGTTCGTCAAGAACTGCACTGTTTAATGCATTTAATGCCTTTGGACGGTTGATTGTAATAATTCCAACCATTCCTTCAACTTCATATGTTACGAATTCCATTGTTCGTCTCCTTTCGGTTTTATATTACTAAAACTTGTATATACAGATAAGCAGACATACATGCCTGCTTATCCAATTATAAGAAACTGTAATTAATCTCTCTCAACGATTGTTGTACAACCCATTCCACCACCGATACAGAGTGTTGCAAGACCTTTCTTAGAGTCTCTCTTCTGCATCTCATGTAAAAGTGTAACAAGGATACGGCATCCTGAAGCTCCAACCGGATGACCTAATGCAATAGCTCCACCATTTACATTAAGTTTGCTTAAATCAAAGTTGAGGTCTTTTCCAACTGCTACTGACTGAGCAGCGAAAGCTTCGTTAGCTTCGATAAGGTCCATATCATCAATTGTAAGATTTGCTTTTGCAAGAGCTTTCTTAGTAGAAGCAACCGGTCCTACACCCATGATTGAAGGGTCTACACCGCCTAATGCTCCTGTAACAAATGTTGCCATAGGTTTTACACCTAACTCTTTAGCTTTCTCTTCGCTCATAACAACGATTGCTGCTGCACCATCATTAATTCCTGAAGCATTACCTGCTGTAACAACTCCGCCTTCTTTACCACTACAACATTTTAATTTTGAAAGTGATTCAGCTGTTGTTCCAGGACGAGGTCCTTCATCTTTGCTGAAGATAATTGGCTCTTTTGTCTTTCTGTCAACACCTGTCTGTACAGGTACAATCTCATCATCGAATTTGCCTGCTGCGATAGCTGCTTCGCATTTCTGCTGGCTGTTAGCTGCGAACTCATCAAGTTCTTCTCTTGTAAGATTCCACTGATCTGCAACGTTCTCAGCTGTAATCATCATATGATACTGGTTAAATGCATCCCATAAAGCATCATTTACCATTGTATCAATTAACTTACCATTGTTCATTCTGTAACCGAAACGTCCCTGCATCATTGCATATGGAGCCATTGACATGTTTTCCATACCACCTGCTACAACGATATCAGCATCTCCAGCCTGAATCATCTGAGCTGCCATGTTTACACAGTTAAGACCTGAACCACATACTACATTAACTGTAACTGCTGGTGTCTCAACAGGTAAACCAGCTTTAATTGAAGCCTGACGTGCAACGTTCTGTCCAAGACCTGCCTGGATAACACATCCCATGTATACATGGTCTACCTGGTCAGCCGGAACTCCTGCTCTCTTTAAAGCTTCCTTAATAACTATAGAACCAAGTTCTGGAGCTGGAGTCTTGCTTAATCCTCCACCCATTTTACCGATTGCTGTACGACAAGCGCCTGCTAAAACTACTTTTTTTGACATTTAAAAAATCCTCCTTCATTAAAATGTTATGTGATGCTATTTAAAATAGCTTACATACCAATTACACTACTACATACAGGTTATGTATGTTACGATAATTTCTCTTTGAGCTTCTGAGCTACATTTGCAGGAACAAAACTTGATACATCGCCTCCAAAATGTGCAACTTCTTTTACTATTGTGGAACTAAGAAATGCATATTCAAGACTTGTTGTAAAAAACATCGTGTCAACCTCAGGCTCAATACTGTGATTAGTCTGGGCAATCTGCATCTCGCTCTCAAAATCCGTTACTGCTCTGAGTCCTCTGATTATCACATTTGCTTCACTCTGTCGTGCAAATTCTACCGTAAGTCCCTCGAAGGTCTTTACAGATACATTTGGCAAATCTTTAACTGCCTCTTCTATCATCTGCACTCTTTCTTCCATTGTAAATGTCGGTCTCTTATTCTCATTAATCAGAACCCCGATTATGAGTTCATCAACCACTTTAGATGCTCTCTTAATAACATCCAGATGACCAAACGTGACGGGATCAAAACTACCCGGATATATTGCTCTGGTCATAGTCACCTCATTTCTATGTCTTAAAGACACACAATAAGAATTTCATATAACACTACCTCACTATAATACCATTTATAATTGAAATCGTCAAATATTTATCAATCTTTTTTATTCTTTTTTTTGTAGCAGTACTGAGCCATGCAAAAACAAAAAAATCTACAATTTTCATTAATAGAAAAAAGTAGATTTCTTATAAGATGTATATTTGCATTTATTCACTTACTCAAACTTCCCATAAATATAATAGGATATTAATACGCAAAATCATTAACCTTCGTAATTAATACAGTTTTTCCTTTTTCTGTCATATATACGTTTATGTATTCCACTTCATCACCATTATATTCATTTGCCAAATAAGCCAATTTTTGTAAATACTTTATTCCTTTGTACAACTTGACCTCATTATTTTATGATGTTAAAATGTTTCACAGATGTTATTAACATAATTTTATATATGGAGGAATCATAATGGATTACAATGAATTATTTAACCAGAAACTTGTAAGTGCTGATGAAGCTGCCAATGTAATAACTTCACACAGCTGGGTTGATTACGGTTGGGCTGTTAACACTCCTGTTGCAGTTGATGCAGCCATTGCCAGACGTTTAGAAAACCTTGAAGATGTTAATTTCCGTGGTGGTATTCTTATGTGGGTACCTGAGATTTTCAAAATAGACAGTCCTGCCAATCATATTACATGGAACTCATGGCATATGGGCGGTATAGAAAGAAAAGCTGTCGCTGAAGGATTTTCTTTCTATGCTCCTATAAGATACTCTGAACTCCCAAGATATTACAGAGAATCGCAGACCCCGCCTGATGTTGCTATTTTCCAGGTAGCGCCTATGGATGACCATGGATACTTTAACTTCGGTCCTTCAGCATCACATCTTAGTGCTGTATGTGAAAGAGCAAAAACAATTATCGTAGAAGTAAATGAAAATATGCCTAGATGTCTTGGTGGTTTTGAAGAGGGTATACACATTTCTAAAATTGATATGATTGTTAAGGGTGATAATCCTTCTATAGCTGAAATGGGTGGCGGTGCCGCAGCTACTGATGTTGACCATGCTGTCGCAAAGCTTATAGTTGAAGAAATACCTGATGGTGCATGTCTCCAGCTCGGTATAGGTGGTATGCCTAATGCTGTTGGTTCACTTATTGCAGAATCTGACCTTAAGGACCTCGGTGTACACACTGAAATGTACGTTGATGCTTTTGTTGATATTGCTAAAGCCGGTAAGATTACAGGTCTCAGGAAAAATATAGATAAGGGCCGTCAGACATATGCATTTGGTGCAGGTACTAAAAAGCTTTATGACTACCTTGACAACAATCCTGAATGTATGAGTGCTCCGGTTGATTATACTAACGACATAAGAAGCATCTCAGCTCTTGATAACTTTATGTCAATCAACAATGCTGTTAACCTCGACCTTTTCGGACAGGTTAATGCTGAATCTGCAGGAATTAAAAATATCAGTGGTGCAGGCGGTCAGCTCGATTTCGTACTTGGTGCATATTTGTCAAAGGGCGGAAAGAGTTTCATCTGCTGTTCTTCTACATTTACTACAAAGACAGGCGAATTAAAGTCACGTATTCTTCCTACGCTTGACCCGGGTTCAATTGTTACCGATACAAGAGCTAACATCCACTATCTCGTAACAGAATATGGTAAAGTTAATCTTAAGGGACTCTCAACATGGCAGAAATGTGAGGCTATTATCTCAGTTGCGCATCCTCAGTTCAGGGATGAACTTATTAAAGATGCTGAGAAGATGCATATCTGGAAGAGAAGTAACAAGATATAATACGGAGTAACATATGAAAAATGTAAAACGTATCCTTGCGATAGCAGGAATCATCATTCTGCTTGGAATATATATAGCCGCATTTGTTCTAGCTTTCTTCGGAGGAAAGAATGGAACCCATATGTTTAATGCAGCTATTATAAGTACTATAATCGTTCCTATCATGATATATGTAATTCTGTTTATTGCAAAGCTTATTAATAATTTAAGTAAATAAAATAAGCTGTCGCCTCAACGATTTGATTATATTCTGATTAATCATTCGTTAAAGCGGCAGCTTATTATTTTATTATTTTATTTATTATTTCTATATATTATCTCATGTCTTTCCGGTCCGTTTGAAACCATTGTAACCGGAACTTCAAGTTCTTTCTCAATGAACTCAATATATTTTCTACAGTTTTCAGGAAGGTCCTCATACTTCTTAATTCCTCTTATCTCTGATTTCCATCCCGGAAGTACTTCATATACCGGTTTAGCCTTTGCAAGTTCTACTGTTGTTGGGAAGTCTTTTCTTACTTTTCCATTAATTTCATATCCTACACATACAGGTATTTCATCAAGATAACCGAGTACATCAAGAACTGTAAGTGCTACCTGTGTGGCTCCCTGAATCTTACATCCATATCTTGATGCAACACAGTCAAACCATCCCATTCTTCTTGGACGTCCTGTTGTTGCCCCGAACTCACCGCCGTCACCACCGCGTCTTCTGAGTTCATCTGCTTCGTCTCCGAATATCTCACTTACAAATTCTCCCGCTCCTACAGCACTTGAGTAAGCTTTTACAACTGTTATTATCTCTTTAATCTCATATGGTGGAATACCTGCACCGATTGCACCGTATGCTGCAAGTGTTGATGAAGATGTAACCATTGGATAAATACCAAAATCAGGGTCTTTAAGTGAACCTAACTGTCCCTCAAGAAGAATGTTCTTTCCTTCTTTGATTGCCTGATGTAAAAATGCTGATGTATCACATGCGTATGGTTCTACCATATCTCTGTACTCTCTAAGTGTTGCAAGTAATTCCTGTGGGTCAATCTTTGGTTTATGATACATATGCTCAAGAAGCACATTCTTCATCTCACATATTCTCTCAACCTTTTCTTTTAACACATCATCATCAAAAAGCTCTGATACCTGAAAACCAATCTTTGCATATTTATCTGAATAGAAAGGTGCAATTCCTGACTTTGTCGAACCAAATGACTTCTTACCCAGTCTCTCTTCCTCATACTCATCAAATAAAATATGATAAGGCATAAGAATCTGTGCTCTGTTTGATACAAGAATCTTTGGCTTTGGTACACCCTTGCTTACTATATCATTTACCTCTTTTACAAGATATGGAATATTAAGTGCAACACCATTTCCTATAATAGATGTTGTATGATTATAAAATACTCCTGATGGAAGTAAATGGAGTGCAAACTTACCATAATCATTTATAATTGTATGACCTGCATTAGAACCACCCTGAAATCTTACGATAATGTCGGATGTCTCTCCTAGCATGTCTGTAATCTTACCTTTTCCTTCGTCGCCCCAGCAGGCTCCAACTATTGCTCTTACCATGAACGTAATCCTCCTTTTTATCCTTATACATTAATCTCAGCTGTCATTCCAAGAATGTCTTTATTTTCTTCAAGAATAGGATTAACAACTTCGTTTAAGAATTCCTCTACCTGTTCTTTTGAACGTCCAACATATTTTATTGGGTCCATTGACTTCTTGAGTTCATCTAATGTCATGTTAAATGAAGGCTCTGCTGCAATAAGTTCTAACAGATTGTTGTCCTTACCTTCCTGCTTGACATTCTTCCCGGCTTCCATAGAAAGCTGACGAATCTTCTCATGAAGCTCCTGTCTGTCACCACCGGCTTTAACGGCATCCATCATAATGTTCTCTGTTGCCATAAATGGAAGCTCTGCCATCATATGTTTCTCAATAACTTTAGGATAAACAACAAGTCCGTCAACTACATTGAGATAAAGGTCAAGTATTCCATCAATTGCAAGAAATGCTTCAGGCACACTTATTCTCTTGTTAGCCGAATCATCCAGAGTTCTCTCAAACCACTGTGTTGCTGATGTAATTGCAGGATTAAGAGCATCCACCATAACATAATTGGCAAGTGATGCTATACGCTCACTTCTCATTGGATTTCTCTTATATGCCATTGCAGATGAACCAATCTGATTCTTCTCAAATGGCTCTTCTACTTCTTTAAGATGCTGTAAAAGTCTTATGTCATTAGAGAATTTATGTGCACTTGCTGCTATTCCTGCAAGAACATTTAATACTCTTGTATCAACTTTTCTTGAGTATGTCTGTCCGGATACAGGCTGACATGCTTTAAATCCCATCTTCTGTGCTATCATCTTATCTACTTTACGTGCCTTCTCATGGTCTCCCTCGAACAGTTCAAGGAAGCTTGCCTGTGTTCCTGTAGTTCCTTTAGAACCGAGAAGTTTCATGTTATCAATAATGTAGTTAAGGTCTTCTAAATCTATTAATAACTCCTGTGTCCAGAGTGTCGCTCTTTTGCCGACTGTTGTAGGCTGTGCAGGCTGGAAATGTGTAAAAGCAAGTGTAGGCTGTGCTTTATACCTGTCAGAGAACTTCGCAAGTTCATTGATAACATTTATAATTTTTTTTCTGACAAGCTTAAGTCCCTCTGTCATAATAATTATATCTGTGTTATCACCAACATAACATGAAGTAGCACCAAGATGGATTATTCCCTTCGCCTTTGGACACTGAACTCCATATGCATAAACATGTGACATTACATCATGTCTTACGAGTGCTTCTCTCTCTTTTGCAACATCATAATTAATGTTGTCCGCATTCGCCTTTAGTTCCTCTATCTGCTCGTCTGTTATATTAAGGCCAAGCTCCTTTTCAGTTTCTGCAAGGGCAATCCACAATCTTCTCCATGTTCTGAACTTTTTATCAGGTGAAAAGATATACTGCATTTCTTTACTTGCGTATCTCTCCGATAATGGGCTTTGATATCTGTCTGTCATAATTTCCTCTCATTTCATCACTGCATAATCCATAAAGTTACGTTTATTTATCATAGTTTCCTCTTATATCATCCTTTGGCGGTTCCATAGGATAATTGCCTGTAAAGCATCCTTTACAGATTGGAAGTCCCTCTGACATCTCCTCTAATCTCTCTATCTTAAGATAGCCGAGTGTATCAGCTCCAATAACTTTTCTGATATCCTCTATTGTTCTGTTATAAGCTATAAGCTGCTCTTTACTTGGAACATCTGTTCCAAAATAGCATTCACTTATAAATGGTGGTGAACTGATTCTTACATGAACCTCTGTAGCCCCTGCCTCTTTTAACATTTCTACTATTCTGTCACTCGTTGTTCCTCTAACAATAGAGTCATCAATCATAATAACTCTCTTACCTTTAACAGCCTCTTTTAATACATTTAATTTAACCCTTACGCTTGACTCTCTGTTACTCTGCTTTGGCTTAATAAATGTTCTTCCTACATAACTGTTCTTCACAAATGCTGTTCCATATGGAATTCCTGACTGTAATGAATATCCCAATGCTGCTGCATTACCCGACTCCGGAACTCCAACGACTATATCCGCCTCAACCGGCGAATCAATGGCAAGGAATCTTCCTGCCTGTATTCTTGATGCATATACAGACACTCCATCTATTATGCTGTCAGGTCTTGCAAAATAAATATATTCAAATATACATCTTGCTTCCTGTTCTTTAGGAAGACAAAGACTTGTATCAGACTGTATTCCTTCTTCGTTAATTGTCACAATTTCTCCGGGAAGTACATCTCTTACAAACTCTGCGCCTATCGTATCAAGCGCGCATGTCTCAGATGCAAGAATATAGGCGTTGTCTCTTTTTCCTATACAAAGCGGCTTGAAACCATATGGGTCTCTTGCACCGATAAGCTTTCTCGGACTCATTACAATAAGTGAAAAAGCTCCTTTTATTTTTCTTACAGCCTTATTAACCGCTTCTTCGACTGAAACAGAATTAATTCTTTCTCTTGCTATATGATATGCTATAACTTCTGAATCTATTGTTGTCTGGAAAATAGCACCGGTATATTCAAGTTCTTTTCTAAGCTCCAGTGCATTTATAAGATTACCGTTATGTGCAAGTCCAAGTGTTCCTTTTACATAATTAAGAACGAGTGGCTGTGCATTTTCTCTTGTGCTGCTTCCCGCAGTAGAGTATCTAGTATGACCTATTCCAATATTTCCTTTTAATTTTGATAACTCTTCAGGTGTAAACACCTCATTTACAAGTCCCATTCCTTTATAGGAAACAACCTGTCCTTTAGGTCCATCTGTATCACTTACCGCAATACCACAACTTTCCTGTCCTCTGTGCTGAAGTGCAAACAATCCGTAATATATAGTTGATGCCACATCATTTCCATCAAAATCATATATTCCGAATACACCACATTCCTCATGTAGAGAATCATCAAGTTCCTGCTGATTATGAATTGGATTCATATACTACTCCTTTAAGTGCTCGTTTATTATTCTGTATGATATTACAAATATCCATTCAAAGCCGATTATAATACATTGGGAATGTAAAATCAATTAAAAAATATAACTCCGGTCTTCCACAGCGGTAAATTATAAAACATTTATTATAATATCACTGTGGATGTCCGGAGTTGCTAAAGCCTGTTTATTCACGCCTGTACATATGCGATAAATGTTTTACACTATAATGTGGAACTACTTTCGCCCATGATTTAACACCGATTGTTCTCAGCAGACCCTTAGTGTAATATAACGATTTCGGCGTATCCATATATTTAAATATCTTAAATGCTTTTCTGCCTTTAATTCCCATGCTGAGTCCCATGGCAACCTCACTTGGTGCATCTGTATAACTTCTTATAATAATAGCATCTATCATGGAATTACATGCTACTTTATAATACGAGAGTGCTATCGCCGCAGCCTGTATATCCTGTCCCTTTTTTGCGGTAAATCCCTGCTCTGACAGTATTATTCTCGTTTTAGAGCCATAATGTTTCCTTATATAATTAGTTAATACATCAATATTCTGCATTGTTATATATTTTGTATTCTCGTCATTACTCGTATGTCCGTTATTCCAGAAATCGGCTTCATATAATGGTACCGGATATGCATGAAATGCAAGATTCCAGTTTATTCCTTTATACAGTTTATTTACGCACTGACTGAATCCGGTAATAAATTCCTTTCCACCCATTCCGTCTGTTGCAATCCCCCATGTATGGTCTATACATGTAAATACTTTTGCATATTTTCTGTTACTCTTAACTGCCCTGTATAGCTGTGTGTATGCAAATGCATAAGATTTAACAAACTCTGTATCTGACATACTTCCACGATAATTCCAGACATCACATGCATTTACTTCATTCCCAAGAACCCAGTTAGATACATAGCATTTTTCTTTACCGAATATAGACGCTATGTAAGCAAATATTGCTTCCATCTCCTCCCTCGCACTTTTATCAACTGTATTCCATGTGTAATAATGCTTTCCCGGCACTCTTGCTTCTCTGGCAATAAGATTACTGCACGCTCCATTCCCCCAGTCAAGAAGAATCTGCATTGTAACATTTACATCCAATCTGTTCAAATCCGTAAATGTTAATCTATAAGCATTCAGATTACTGAAATGATATGTCTTTCCGTTATATGTAAATGGCACATCTTTAGAGCCCGATACTATATAAGATACAGGCAGATTAAAAAATGTATTTTTTGCCCCTGTTGATTTTAAATCATCATGTGTCGTAAACTGTATTCCCTTTTTTGTATCTGCTATATGATACTTCTGTTTATTTGCTGCAATATTCTCTATATTATTAACATATGTTGAATTACTTATGACGTTATAACGCCCTCCACTCTTTACCGCAAGTGCAAGCCGTCCATAAAGTACTGACGCATCCTTTGTTATATCGAATTTGAAGTTCAGTCTTGCTCCCTTCTTCGCTTTTGCTACCTTTCCAAACACATATCTTTCATCAGGCTCAAGTCTTACAAGATAATAATACTCGTCACTGCTTTTAATCAGTTTAGGTACTTTTGCCTCAATGACTACTTTATTTACTCCTGTTGTACATTTAGTTATTCTGCCCGATGTTTTTGCAGGTGCGTAGAATTTCGCCCATTTTGCATATAACGTTATGTCTCCCGTACTTCCTTTGGGAACACTTTCGACCTGATTTCTGTAATATTTATCCCTATACCATCCCATAAAGCCATAATCTGATTTTCCCGGAATTGCCAATCTGATGGTTGACGTTTCTATATTATATTTCTTAGGATTTTTGGATGTATTATTACCTCCGCTTAACATATATTTAATCTTATATTCCTTAATTTCCCACTGTGCATATAATACAATTGTATCTCCGTCAGTTTCCGACAGATTCATAACTTTCTGCCTGTTGGAAAAACCGTCTCCAAATCCCTTCTTATTCACACTCCAGCCAACAAAAGTATATCCTTTTCTTTTGAACTGTGTCTGATTTATTCTTGCATCCGTACCTATATGCATAATCTGTTTATCCATAACACCTGACGTAGCACCATTTCCGTCAAATACTATTGTATATGTACCATTCCCTGCATCTGCATCCGTTTCCTTCTCTTCATCCGCATAAACATTTCCTATATCATCAAATCCAATACCCGAAAATATAATAAATATTAATATAAATGTAACGAATGCCAATAACTTTACTTTCTTTTTCATAATACCTTTTATTAACTCCATTCTGACAATAACATCTGCTTTGCAATGTGTACACTCACAAAATCACCGTATACAAATTACCGCCGCAGAATATTATAGCAAAAAAGTAGTGCAGTATCAACTTACTGCACTACTTCCACATTATGTCCAACCTCTAAAAGCTGTTCACATATATCCTTTATTCACTTTCCGTATACTGTCCATAATATATCATATAATATGCTGTCTGATTATATTTATCCGTTATCTTCACAAGTTCTGCTGGTCTTACATTTACATTGAAATCACTGCCATCCTCTGTCTCGCCACTCATTATTCTCAAATATCCGGTCTTATACTTCCAATCACTGTCTGTTGATTTTGATACCACCTCTATCCTGCTCGAATCAGGAATGCTATATTTCACACTCTCAGGTAATGTCTCTGCCGTTCCTGCGGTCAGAAATGTTTTACAGTATGTATCAACATCATCAATATAAAACCATTCCTTATATGAATCTTCAGAATAAATCTTTCCTTCATAATCTATAGCTGATACCTCTAAGCCTGTCGGTTCTATAGCATAATTAATCATGTACTTCTTTGATACACCTTTGTCTGATACTACTTCAATAAGTATATTTGCACAAACAGTAGCTACAATGCTTTTATACTCTCCAGGTTCATCAGTTTCCATAGAATATGATATCGTATTTGACTTATTAAATTTATATTCACATGACTCATCAGTAGATTTTGCCAATATATTAGCTTTACTTCCTTCCGGAACATTAAATATAGGTTTAAATGTGTCTAAAGTTCCTTTTCCAACTATATCTATGCAATCAAATTCATCACATGAATCATCTGATTTTTTATAATAGTAACCATTGCTCAGGTATGAACTTATATATGCAAATTCATCACCATCATTTACAATACTGTCAATTGTGACACCTGATGTATCCTGTGCATATATTATAGCGTATTTCATAACAACACCATTCGGAGCTGTAATTTCGATTATTTCAGAATATTTAGCTTCTGAGTTACAGCTTTTGTCATTAACACTATAATAAATTGTCCATTCTTTGCCGGCGTATTTCCAATCCTCATCGGTATACTTAGATACAACCTTTACACTTGTTCCATCTGCAACTTTGAATTCGTTCTCTAAGTCAAGTTTATCCTTGTTACCTACTAAAGTTATAGTCCCCATTTTTTCACTGTTATTATCATCATCATATATCCATGATTCATCATCATCAATGCGTGAATAAACTATTTCATCATTTTTTAATGTAATCTCATTAATATCACATCCGGATTTATCTGCACCATACATGATAATATAAGGCATAACTGTACCATTTGAAGCTTTGACTTCAACATATTCCACAGGTTCTACATGTACACCATAGTAATATTTATTATTTGTGTAATAAGATTTTCTATAGTTTGCATAGCTCGACTCGTCTATGTTCCATCCCTCTTCACCCTTTCTTACACGTTTGATTATCTGTGAATTCTTTGGAATGGTAAGCTGAAGGTTTGTTCCACATGTGAGGTTTGTACCTATAATCTCTACAAGCGAACCCTTTGCAGTTGTATTATCACTATAATATATATAACTATTAGTAGATATATCATAGTCAATAAGTCTGTTATTCTCTTCATATACATTTGTAATATTTGTTCCGCTTGTATCAATTTCATAACTTATCAGGTATAACTTCTCATCCTCATCCTCATTCTCGTCTTTTACAGTTACTGCTGCCTGATAGTTTTCGCCATACTTCCAGTCTTTATTATCTTTTGCATATTCCACTGTCGACGTTGTGCCTCTTGGCGTTGTCACTGACATATCATCAGGAATCTCATTACTGTCTCCTTTAACATTACATCTATAGAATGTTATATATTTGCCATCTACATTGATGCTATCGCTATAGGTGTAAATACTGCTTATAAGATTATTATCTTTTTTACTGAAAACATTTACAATATCTTTAGAAATTTCATCATCATAATAATAAATTGTATATGTCTTCTCCTCTCCTGTTGCATCATTCTTTAATACAGCTTCCGTCTCGATTGAGTCACTATAATTCTTTACATCTTTATCAATTG
Source organism: Lachnospira sp. UBA2821 (assembly GCA_002351535.1). Taxonomy (GTDB): domain Bacteria; phylum Bacillota; class Clostridia; order Lachnospirales; family Lachnospiraceae; genus UBA2821. Next base: position 16,805 of record DEGR01000040.1, on the reverse strand, counting down.
TAACTGTATATCCGTTAACAGGTTCTATCTTCAAATCTTCAGGTATATTCTTATCAAAACCATACATGTAAATGTATGAATTTTCTGACATATATATCTTATTAATTTTGCCTGTTTCAGATGATATTGATTTAATCTGCGAATCATCTCTGGTCTTATTATAAGTAACGTAATATACTCTCTGTCTTCCTGACTGTCCTGTTACAGTTATCTTTGCATCTGATGTATTATCAAAACTTACTGAACCCGTTGCATACTCAATCTCTGCCGTAGCACCTTTTCTTACATGGGCTTTAAGATTCTCTCCAAGCTCTGATTTCGCACCATTCAATTCTATATTATATATATTCTTATCTGAATAATAATTATTTGTTACATTATAATATGTAAATACATTTGTATTATCTGTTATTCCAAGAAGTTCAGCGTCTGAAGTATCCACTGTGTATTTGATATAATATGTACACACAGCTCCGTTATCTTCGGTTACTCTTACGGCTGCATCTGCCGAACGGTAATTCTCCTCTTCCGGAATATCAACAATCTCATAAGTACAATTGCTGTCTACTACCGGTTTCCATGTGTTGCCAAGTGTTTCATTTTCACCAAATATTTCTAGATTTGCTGATTCCGAATAATCATTAAATCTGTTATTTGTAATCTTATAATAAGTATTATTTTCATCAACCACATTCATAAGATCAGCACCTAACACATAATAATACACCGGATAATCGTACTTTGCACCCGTCTTCTCATTCTCAAGGTGCAGTACAAGTGCCGCTTTATCATAAGTCCATTTATCTTCTGCCACATCTTCTCTATATTCAGTCGAGATTAACTTAACATCATCATATAATTCATAATCAAGTCCTCTTCCTATATTAGCATTTCTTCCATATGCATTAGAATAACTGCTTAACTCAGAAAAACTCCAGTCAGCATTACCGGGTTCTCTTATATATTTAACCCATTTAGCCTGTACTACATAATATCTTATTTCATAATGTGTATATATTCCAAGTTTGGAATTAACCAGTTTCATATCATAATATTTTACCTGTTTATCATATGACTCCTCTGTTTTAAGTGTAAATATTGCAGAAAGTCCCTCTACGGATTTAATATTTAATGAAGGTTCATTATTTGTATTGTTCAGATATATATCTGAGCCATGTCGCTTTTCATATGACTTATATGTTGCAAGTATATTATCTGAATCACATATCTGACCAATAATCATCTGTGAAGTCACTTCTTCATAAGCCTTCTCTAAATCGTCACAATATTTCTGCAATACAGCCACATCTGTCTCTTTAGTGTAGTTTTCCCTGGCTACATCGATTACGGACTGATATGAAGCAAATGCCTGTGCATCTTCTACTATAAACTGTTCAAAATAATTAAGATATTTTGTAATCTGTGCTCTTACTGTACTGTTAACTGTACCATCATACACCTCATTTGCTATACTGAACTTCTTATTTTGGGCATCATATACACCTACAAACCAGTTTCCGCCATCTTTGTCAGGCATCTTGATTGTATCTATAAGATGATTTCCTGAATACATCTTGATGACAGGTTTAGAATTTTTAAGTCCGTCGCCATATCCAAGGTTAGTATAATCCTGAACAAATATATTGTAATATCCCTGACTGTTATTTCTGATTGTTATAGTCTCCGGTCCCTCATAAGACTTATCATCAACATCAAGTTCTACAGAACCTGCGTTCCTGTCATATATATCGTATAATGACATATATTTATTTCCGAATTTTACGTCAAATTCCTCACAATCTGCGTTATTCACTCCACATGCATGGATATCAAGGTCAGGACTTACACCTTCCTTTTCGCCTTCCCATGAAAGTACGAAACGTGTATTAGTATTTCCAACATTCCTTGATACTACTATATTCTTAGTTCTTGTCTCTGAAGACATAAGCGAAATATTATAGTAAGCTGATACATAATCGCCTTCATCTCTTCTGTCCACTACCTGTATTGTATACTGTCCCGGAACAACATCTTCAAATATATATCCGCCATTCTCATCAGATGTAACTTCTGCTATCGTATCCTTAGTGATATTATTCATGCCTTTTCTAAGAATAACAGTAAGTCCGGCACTAATAACATTACCATCTTCTGCATCTGTAAGAACACCATTAATTGTACCTGCCTGTCCGGCATCTTTAAGAAGTGTTATATCATCCTGCTCATATATTGTATCTGCATAAGATACAGGCACATATGTATTAACGGTAATTAACTGATATCCTGCTGCTTCAACTACTATTATATAATTTCCTACTTTAGCATTTTCAAATGTATACTGACCATTCTCATCAGTCTTTGTTGTCTTAGTGTCTGTGCCACTTAAATATATAGATATGTTTTCTCCATCAACTTTTTTAGAATACTTAACAAGATATACTTTAACATCCTGTGCTGATGTTCCATCTTCGTTAACTACTTTTCCCTGTATAGTAGTAGCCGGAAGTTCCATTGTATCATCATTATCAGCTATTACAGTCTGGTCTTCTCCGGTACTGTCTATGGTAACGGTAAGTGTTCCTATACCTTTTATATCAGGTATATTCTCACTGTTGTTAACTTTTAATGCAGTCTGCTCTCCACCCGGACCTACAGTAAGCTGATACTTCTCTACTGAATAAATGTCAAGAGGTACATATGTCTCAATAGTTTTTCCGTACTGATTAGTGAGTGGTATTCTGTTTGCAACAGAATCTCCTTTAACAAGAACTTTTGCTGCCTGTGCTATAAATATAGACTGTAAATCTCCATCATTAGTTACGGTAACGGCATCTGATGCCTCCTGTACAAATACATTTGGCTTTCCTTCTCCATCAACCTTATAATGACCGCTTCCATATATGTAAAGGTCATTTCCACTCTTTTCAACCCATGTATCTTTAGCTATAGATTTTATAAGAACACTGCTAAATCTGCCTTTATTCTCTATATGCGCATTTGGTGCATCCACAACAAGTGTAATATCAGAATAATCACCATCCGGTATGTTTATCTGAGTGGCATCAGTCCTGAGTGTAAGAATACATTTTCCATTAAGTGCGAGTGCTTCATCAAGTTCACTCTGTGATGTAACTTCTTTATTTGTTATTCCATCTTCACTTATCTTAAAAGTACATGTTGCACTTACCCTGCTGTCCTTTGCTGACGTAACCGTAACTGTAGCCTCACCTGTTCCTACGGCTTTAATATCACCATTTACAGAATTAATGGCAACGATGCTCTTATCAGAACTCTCATAAAATAATGTCTTATCGTCTATTTCTTCTCCATTATTACTTGTAAATGTTGTATCAATCTTATATACATCTCCGAGTGAAAGTGCCTTTTCTGTTTCATTCACGGATATCCCAAATGTAGGTGGCACTTCAGGCGGTGTTTCAGGCTCTGCCTTTTTAACCGTTACTTTTATAACCTTTTTAACTTGTCCTCTGTCAGTCGCTGTTATAGTAATCTTTGCACTTCCTGCCTTCTTTGCAGTAACTTTGCCTTTACTATTTACAGTTGCAACTTTTGTATTGCTGATTTTAAATGTAAGCTTTGCAATTACAGGTTTTGAAGGAGTAAGTTTAGCCTTGATTGTCTTACTCTTTCCTACTGTAAGTGAAATATCCGATGCTGTAATTTTCTTCACTGCAGCACCTATAGTTATCTTACATGTTGCTTTTTTACTGCCCGCCCTTGCAGTAATGACAACTTTGCCTTTTTTACCTACTACCTGTGCAACTCCTTTGCTGCTTACTTTTACAAGCTTAGCATTGCTTGTAGTCCATTTAATCTTATTAGACTTTGCCGCAAGCTTAGGTAATATCGTTGCTTTAAGGTTTACTTTCTGTCCCTTTGCCAACACATACTGTGTCTTATTAATACTTAAAGACTTAACTGCCACTTTCTTCTGAGCAGCCTTAGCCTCTGAAACATTTGCAGGCACACAAGTAAATAGCATCATCAATGCTAAAAACATTGCCCACAATCTTTTTGTCTGCTTTTTCATGCGATTCCTCCATTTCTTCAGTGTGTTTATTGCAACTAAAACAACATACTATTATTTTACTATATTAAATTGCCTTTTACAATTTAAACATTTTGTTTATCTATATTTGTTATCTCTTTCCACTCACCGGGTTTTAATTTTTCGTCTATTACAATGTTATCAATCTGAATCCTTTTGAGATATATAACATAACACCCGACTGTCCTGAACATTCTTCTGACCTGCCGCTTTCTTCCCTCTGTTATCGTTATTTTCCCCATTGTAACCGGATTATCCGGCCGGTTATGCTTTACCTTTTCCAGCAGCACAGAAGGCATATCTTTCTTTATATATTGCAAATGTGCAAAATCCGTCCGATAAATAATCTCTACTTTTGCAGGAGATGTCATTATGTCCGAATTATTAAGAATAACCCCCTCCTCTAACCTGTTCTTTGTGTTGTCATCTACATTCCCAAATACTATAAATTCATATATTTTATTCTTCTTATATTCCGGATTAGTCATTCTCTGGTTAAACTGCCCGTCATCTGTTATTATAAGAAGTCCCTCTGTCTCTTTATCAAGTCTGCCCACAGGCGACAATTTATCATTATCAAGTTCTTTAAAATAATCCATAACTGTCGTGTGCTTATCATCTTTCCTTGCAGTTACACAACCGCAGGGTTTATTAAACATATAATAATGAAATTTATCCATTGCTCTTCATCTCTCTTGAAAGCATTTTTATTGCAACCGCTCCATCGGCAACTGCTGTGGCTATCTGTCTTACCTGCTTTGTCCTTATATCACCGGCAACATATATTCCGGATGTTTTAGTTCTGCATGTCTCGTCTGCCACTATATATCCTGCATCGTCAGTCTCGACAATGTCTTTAAATGCATCCGATTGTGGCTCCATCCCTACTGCTACAAATACTCCATCAACATTTATAACTTTTTCCTCTGATGTTCTGTTATCCTTAACAACTATATTTTCTACGAATTCATTTCCGGCTATCTTCTTAATCTCCGAAAACGGTATAAATTCTATATTTTTTATCCCGGACATTTTATGCTGAAGAGCCTCTGATGCCCTTAATTCATCCCTTCTGTGAATCAGATATACTTTGCTGCAGATATTTGATAAATATATTGCATCACTTAATGCTACATCTCCGCCTCCGGCAACGGCTACTATCCTGTCTTTGAAAAATGCTCCGTCACATGTTGCACAATATGATACTCCAAATCCTTTAAATTGCTCTTCACCCTCTACTTTTAATTTTCTATGGTTAGAACCTGTTGCAATTATAATATTTCTTGTCTGTATCTCCTCACCATTATCAAGTATGACTATTTTATAATCTGTTTTATCAATAACCTTCACGACTGCTCCATCGACAAACTCCACTCCAAGTTCATCAGCATGTTGTCTGAATTTAACCGCCAGATCAAATCCATTTACGCCAAACTCTCCAAGGTAATTATCTATCCTTTCAGTAATAACAATCTGTCCACCGCTATATGCCTCTTTTTCTATAACTACTTCATCAAGCATTGCCCTTTTTCCATATACTGCTGCCGATAGTCCTGCAGGACCACTTCCTATAATAACTACATCTCTCATACTAATCTCCATTCCGC
>DEGR01000040.1:1014-11099 GCA_002351535.1 Lachnospira sp. UBA2821 | reverse complement strand
TGGTTTTGCTCTGCGATAGAAAGCTAATTGTGACGCCTGCAACACAATCAGCTGTGTGAAAAAACAGCATATTAATGTGATTTTTCACACTAATCCTCATTTCTGAGCAATTTATTGCGAAGATACGACCTGATATCTGCACATACAGTTTCAGTTCTGCTATAAATAGCTATTTGTTTTTGCTCAGAAACAAATAGCCGTGTAAAATATATTTTAACTTGCCTATGTTGCAATATATTTTCTAATGTGTTGTTGATTTTTCATAATTATTCTGTGATTTATGATTACCATATGTCAATTAAAATTCTTAATTATATATAACTTCCCATTGATGGTTCATAGTCTTAATAATTTTTTCTATCTGTACTTTATTATCTTCCAACACCTTCTGTGCCAACCCGGATACTTCTGTATATTCAATTACGCCATCACTCGAAATTGTTCCGGCTATTGACGAGTCTACATTTACTTGAAAATAGAAATATCCTACACCCTTTTCACTTCTAAGTGATATATCCCATATCATTTCACCATCATTATAATATGCTGACAGACTTTTATTAATAAAATCCCACTTTAACTTAGGCAGCTCCTGTTTTCCTGCATGGTATGTTATATTTTTATCATGCAGTTCATATGTTTTGCCATCCCTCACATAACCTAGACTTAACACCTTTTCATTATATTCATCAATCATTTTACTGTTTCTTACATTCCAGACCCCATAGTATATCAAAAAAGCACATAATAAAACTATGATAACTGTAAGTATATATTTCATCCTTTTTACTACTCTTTGAATCATTGATATCCTTTTTACATATCTGCTATCATCATTTAACAACACATCAAGAGACATTTTATATGTATTACATATATCAATTAATGTCTGTAATTCAGGCATACTTCTTCCATTTTCCCAACTTGAAACAGTCTGCCTTGATATATAAAATTTATTTGCATATTCTTCCTGCGTCATATTATTATCCATTCTGGTTTTTTTTATCATTTCCGCTACTGTCATTTGTCTCTCCTATCATTTATTTAACATCTTTTTATATTCCAAATTTTGCAAAAGTTCATTATGCTTTTTACAATGAACTTTTCTATTATTATCAATAAAAATTATTTTATCATTTTCTTCAGGTAATTGTGCATTATGCGTTATAAAAATACATACTTTATCGTGCAACTTTTCCCTTATATATTTTAGTATATTTCTCTCACTCTCCACATCCAAATGACTTGTTGCCTCATCAAAAATATAAATTGGCACATCGCACATCAATGCTCTGGCAATTGCAATCCTCTGTCTTTCACCGCCAGACAAATTCATCCCATTTTCCTGTAAATAACTCTCTGACGTAAAACCTCTCAACTTCATGAATTTATTTATTCCAATATTAAAAAGTATTTCTTCGAAAAGCTCTGTATCAACACATTCCTGCCACATAAGAATATTTTCCCGTATTGTTCCCGAAAAAATCTCTGTATCCTGTGATAAGTACAGAACTCTTTTTGATATATCAATATACTGCTTCCCATTATATAATATTCTTCCTTTAGTATAACTTACCAATCCTGCCATTGTTTTTGCAAGTGTGGACTTTCCGGTTCCACTTGTTCCCATCAAAAATATTTTCTCCTGATTGCCTATTTTAAAAGATACATCTCTAAGAACCGGCTCATCAAATCCATATGCAATATCAACATGTTCTAGCAATATTTCCCCATCTGCCTCTGTATGTACATATTCATTGTTACGCTCATCAAAAAAAATCAATATATCTTCTATTTTATTAAATGTAAGTATAGTTTCCTGTACTGAAGGTAAAATGCCAAGTAAATTTTTCACCGGAGAAAGAAAGAATCCAACAAATGTTTCAAAAGCAAGTAAAGTCCCCAATGACATTTCTCCATCATTTATTGAATAAATTCCATATGCAATTATCAAAAGCATGGTAATATTCTCAACTGCCTGCAATACTGTTCCCATAAGACTATCAAAATACTTTAACTTGGATTCATTTACTTTTAATCTTAATATTTCACCTTTAATTTTTGATATATATTTAGCACAATCAAATGATTTTAAAGAAATTAAATTTTGAACTGTTTCCTTTATATGAGTAGTAAGGATTGACTGCCTATCTATCACAAATTTGCTTAAAACAAATAGCTTACCCTTAGCTATGTAAAAACAGACAATATATGATATAACAATAATATTCACCATTGCAAACATAACTGGGTCAATGTTTACCATTATATACACGCCAGATACTAATGACAAAATCTCAAGTATAACTGATGAATAGACAGAAGAGAATGTATTCACTACCATTGGTAATCTGTAGTACCTATCCAATACTCCTCCACTTGAGTAGTCTTCTCTTTTTTGAATAGGCATATTAAGAAGTGCCTCTAAAAAATGACTGTTTAAAGCTATCTCCATCTCTTTACTTGCAAAAATAACAATTCTTTCTTTTATAACCATTACCATCATCATTATAACATAACCGATTCCCATCATTATAAAATAAAATGTTATTTTTTTTAAATTCTGTTCACCATATTTTATACCATCAATAATTTCTCTGTATGTAAATGTCACTATAATACTTACAACCATAAGAAATATAGCAAATAACAATATTATAAACATCGCTTTATTTTGTTCTTTTAAAATCTTAAAACATATTAACTTTTTATTGACTAAATCCTGTTTATCATAGGAAACATCCGTAATTTTTACCCCATAACCACTCCAAACAAATTCAAACTTTTCCCTTCTCATAATTCTTTTTCCCTTGTTCGGATCCCACATACACAACTTTTTTGAATTCATTTTATATAGTACTACATAGTGAAATTCGTCTTCTTCACCAATCATTATAATTATTGGTTTCTTATCAGCATAATATAATTGGCATAATTCATCAATATCACATTCTAACGCATATGAATTTACCCCTTTTTCACACAGCACCTTAGTTATTCCATAAAGACTTAGTCCATCCTTTCCCATGTATATTTCTTTTCTTAAAATTCTTTCATCTACTTTGATATTAAAATTTTTACAAACCGTCAAAATACATGCAAGTCCGCAATCATTATCATCGTGTTGATAAACACCTCTCATAAACATCTCCCAATCTAATCCTACTTACAGTTTTTATAACATATTTGAAGTTTTAGGTATTTTTGATGTCCATATTTACTATTATGATTTTCAATGTCTTTACCTGATTGTATGAAAACATTATAATAATAAGGTTTAGATACATACCTTTTTTTTCCAATTCCAAAGTCCAGACAGCTCCAATGATAATGCGCAGCAGTTGCTTTAATTTTCTTAGAATCTTCCGATGATAGTTTTCTCATTATTTCTTCCTTTCATGTCGTAAATACTTGCCTATTCCTACATCCAATGGAGATATAAAAATATCCCCATTGGTAGGAATTTATTTGCCCATTATTATTTGCAGGACTTCTCACAATAATACACTGTTGTCTTTGTAGCATGTGAATAATAATTGTTGGAATGTTTTTCGGCTCCTCTTGCTGCTGATGTCCACGAATTGTATACCTTACTTACGAATCCGTTCACAGAACACTTCCAATGATAATAGCCCCTTCCTGCTTTAATCTTTCTCGTTTCATCTAAGTCTAATACTTTCATACTAATAACTCCTTTTCAATTGTGTTGTATCTTGTTTATTTGCTTCTTCATCGTAGTGTAAGTCAATTGTTTTATCGCGATACTTAAACCACCACAACAAAATCATATGTTTTTTCTAAAAATAGGACAAGAGATTCAGCTTTTACATAATGTCAATTAGTCTTTACATCCAATAAAATCAAAGTGTAAAGGCATATTTGCTATACACAATACACATTTGAACTAATAATACTTTTGTACGATATTCGAGTAATATATATTACGTTCATTTGATTTGAAAGGAGACTATTATGACAAAATTAATATGGGCTGAGCTAAAAAGATATCTTATCTCCCCCTACTATATTGTAACTGTATTTATACTATTTTTTCTTAATTCAATTAGGTCAACCGGATGGATTCCAATATTAAGTAACCTTTTTTTTTGGGGAGAACAGTTTATGTATAACAATTCTATTTTGGCTGTATTACTACCTATTATTATTACTACATACTTTTTTGAAGATTTTCTTAAACACACCTTTCATACAAGGTTTATACTCGGCTATAACAAAAGTCAGATTTTTATTGCAGAAACAATCTCTTGTGGCTTTGGCTCAGGACTGCTTGTTTCTATCGGAAGCATGATTTATATCATAAAAAGAACATTCTATAATGAAGAATTAATATTTCCACTAATTTCTATTCTTATAAATACTGTTATTTTTATGACTTCTATTGCCTGCATAGCAATAATAATATGTTCTTTTTCTCTCATTTTGAAAAAGAATCTGATTTCACCTATTATTTTAGTATGTTTCACTGTATTTATGATACAACATGGAACAGAAGATATTTCTTTACTTACTTTTTCAGAAAGTACTCTGGCTATTCAAGACGAAAATGAAACAGACGAGGGAAAAGATTTAATTGCAAACAATCTACGCGTAAACAGCAAAGTTCGTAATAGGCTTAATGCTCATGTTATGCTATCCCCTTTTGCTCAATGCAACTACTCTGCATATCTTAATATTGAACGTCCGGAAGATAAACCAAACTTGTCTTTATTATTTAAAAAAAATCCATATCATTTGGATTTTTTATTATCAAATATCATTATATCAATTTTGACAATTATAATAGGTGCAAATATATTTAAGCATCAAAATATATAGGAGGAATTTAATATGGAATACATAATCTCAACTGAACACTTAACAAAAAAATATAAAGATACCACAGTATTATCAGATATATCTGTTCACATACCTACAGCCTCGATTTATGGGCTTATAGGAAATAACGGTGCTGGGAAAACAACTCTTATGAAAGTCTTACTTGGGCTGCAAGCCCCTACTAGTGGAACTGTCAAAAAAGATAAAACCATTACAACTGGAGCTATTCTAGATTATCCTGCTCTTTTTCCTCTATGGTCTGCCAGAAAAAATTTAAAATATCAGTTGTCATTAATACAAAATCCAAAATTAAGCATAAATGAGCTTCTTGAAATCGTAAATCTTAAAGATACAAAAAAGCCTGTCTTTCAATACTCTTACGGTATGAAACAAAGACTCGCTCTTGCTCTTGCTCTTGCCAATAAGCCAAAACTATTATTCTTAGATGAACCCCTTAACGGACTTGATCCTCAGGGAATTCGCGATATCCGTTCCTTAATAAAAGAACTCAGTAACGACGGTACAACTATTATTATATCAAGTCACATTTTAGACGAATTGCAAAAAATAGTAACACATGTTGGATTCCTTCAAAACGGACAATTAATCAAAGAATGTGAACTTGAAAAAATAACAGATACATCATTGGAAAACTATTATTTTAATGAATTTGGAGGAAAAACATATGAATCTATTATTAAAAACTGAATTACACAAAAGATGTCACTCAATTATTTTTATTTTGGGAATAACCTGCCTGCTCATATATAACATTTTTGATTTAATATTAACTGATTATGACTTTGAAGTTGGATGGTCTTTTTTCTTATTTCAGAAGACCTCTTTACTACTTGTAGTTGTGGCAATCAATGCTTCACTCACCATTAGTCAGGATATATGTGGAAAAACTGTAAATAACAAGATTTTACTAGGTTATAACGTAACAGATATTTATAATACACAAATTATTGCTGGAATTGTGGAAGCTCTAAGCCTATTTTTAATTGATACCGCGTCAATAATTATTTTTTCATTAATTAACAATTTTACTATGGATATTAGCATTTCCAATTTTATTATAAACTTAATTATTATCATCATATCAATTACTGTAATATCTGTTTTTTTAACAACATTTGCTATATTCATCCCATATAGAATATTATCCCTTTTTATTATAGTAGGAATCAGTCTGGTTCTATTTCAAAAAGGCGAAGATCTATCCATAAATTTATTCCAGCCTGCTAAAACCATTTTATTCAATGAACATGAAAATGAACAAGCATTAGATAATCCTCTCTATGTTAAGGGCACAAAAAGAAACTTATATAATCTCGAATTGTTAATTTCACCATATGCTCAAGTTCAATATGAGAAATTTATATTATTTGAGAGTACGGAACAAAAAATGAACTCATCATTAATATTAAAACAAAGCACATATCATTTCGAATTTATAGCTATCGGAATTACTGAAATATTAGTTTTATATTTTTTTGGACGAAATGCCCTTATATATCGTCTGAGATAAATTGATTAAACAATTCTTCCTTCTACTACAATATGTTTATGGTTAATATCCCTTACAGCCAGTAAGGAATTATCCATCTTGTTGCTTAAGCTGTATAATGATGGAGCAATTGGTATATCGTCTTCCCTTCTTGGACTTTGCGTCCGTTAAATAGACTGATAACCAGCTCCTCATTCGCAGCGTTCGTTTTATGCAGGTTGAATCGCCATAGGTGCATTCGCGTCACACCACAGTAGATTGAATAGGCAATGAGTAAAACTGGTATTTATCCATTGCAATAATCTTAAGGAGTGACAATTTATGAACGCAGTAGGTATCGATGTTTCAAAAGGTAAGAGTATGGTTGCTATCATGCGACCTTTCGGTGAAATTGTTTCCGCACCTTTCGAAATCAAACACACAGCCAGTGATATCCATTCACTTGTAGAACTCATCAACTCTGTTGAAGGTGAGTCCCGAATCGTGATGGAGCACACTGGACGTTACTATGAAGTCCTCGCCCATCAGCTTTCAGAGGCAAATCTTTTCGTCAGTGCCATTAACCCAAAACTTATCAAAGACTTTGATAATAATTCTCTTCGTAAAGTGAAATCTGATAAAGCGGATGCTGTTAAGATTGCCCGATATGCTCTTGACAAATGGCAAAATCTTAAACAGTATAATGTTATGGATGAATTACGCAATCAGCTCAAAACCATGAACCGTCAGTTCGGCTTTTACATGAAGCACAAGACGGCTATGAAAAATAATCTTATCGGCATCCTTGACCAAACCTATTCTGGTGTTAATACTTACTTTGACAGTCCTGCACGCAGTGACGGCAGCCAGAAATGGGGTGATTTTGCATCTACATACTGGCATGTGGACTGTGTCCGTAAAATGTCTCTGAATGCCTTTATCGTCCATTATCAAAACTGGTGCAAACGTAAGAAGTACAACTTCAGCCAATCCAAAGCTGAGGAAATCTATGGAAAAGCAAAGGAACTTGTTCCTGCACTTCCTAAGGATGATATTACAAAGCTTATTATCAAGCAGGCTGTAAACCAGCTTAACAGTGCTTCTACAACCGTTGAATCACTACGCACACTTATGAATGAAACTGCATCCAAACTCCCAGAGTATCCTATTGTTATGGCGATGAAAGGGGTTGGTGCTTCGCTTGGTCCTCAATTGATGGCTGAGATTGGTGATGTTTCCCGTTTTACCCATAAAGGTGCTATTACTGCTTTTGCCGGTGTAGATCCCGGTGTTAATGAATCGGGAAGTTATGAACAAAAAAGTGTTCCAACTTCAAAACGAGGCTCATCTGATCTTAGAAAGACTTTATTTCAGGTAATGGATGTCTTAATAAAAACACACCCACAGGATGATCCTGTGTATCAGTTCATAGATAAGAAGCGGGCACAAGGCAAGCCTTATTATGTCTATATGACTGCAGGTGCCAACAAGTTTCTAAGAATCTATTACGGACGAGTGAAAGAATATCTTTCATCTCTTCCAGAATCCTAATCATCATTATAATTTTCAGACCAGCACTGGTGTGGTGGTCTTATTTTGATACCTAATTTTCAACCTATATAAAATTTTCAATGTTCTTCAATTTAGCCTTGACTTTTTATTTGCAGGCTATTAGGTCAGATTAGAGAATTTCATCCATTAGTGATATGCACTGTAAGACAGCACTCTATCTACGAGAACACCCCGATTTCGCTTACGCTTCATCTCGGTCTGGACTGTTGTCCCATAAATAAGCAAAAAAAGTCCGTCTGAATGCAAGCATTCAAACGGACTCATTTTACTTATTTATTGCTCTCGTAGTGTTACGAAAATTATTCGATAACTGTAGCAACCTTACCAGAACCTACTGTTCTACCACCTTCACGTTATTTGAATACCATTTTTCGATATATTTCCTATGCTTTCTATGGCTGAAATCGGCATATTTTCGTTGGATTTCCCAGTCTTATTTATATTTGCATGTTTTTTTGGCACCGTTTTGGCACCAGATACTTCTCTTAACCAAACTGAAAGTTGCAGAACTATTTTTCTTTTTTGGTATCTGTTATATAAAGCACTCCCATAAGTCCTGCTAAAAAAGCAACAATAAAGGCTTGCATTGAACTGTCCATTATTCCACATACTATTTCTATAATCATTATTATAAGACATATAGGTCCAGCCACTTTTCTGATCGTTTCTCTCATGATTTCTTCTCCTCCTGAAACTTCAAAATTTCTCGTGTATTTTCTCAACTTTCCAGAATTTACGGGCTTTCCCGCCCATCAACATCTATGTAATTTGCACTTTTCCCTTATTTTTTCCCTTGCTGGGAATCTATAAGGGAAAAAGTGTTGTTTTCGTTTTAATCGTTCCCTACTACCTTATCAAGAAGCCTTGCTGAATTTTTCTTGGCTTCCCTTGTAGCGTGGGCGTAGATATTCATTGTGGTACTTACTGCGGAATGTCCCAAGAGCTCCTGCACATCCTTCGGTGGTGCTCCATTTGCCAACAGATTGCTTGTGTAAGTGTGTCGTAATGAGTGGAAGTGGAAGTTTTCAAATCCTTTCAGGTGCTTCCTGATTGACCTGCACATCCAGTCCAGTGCTTCCCTTCCTACGTACATTCCGTCCTGTCTGACACACACCAGAGAAATCTCTGTGTAGTCCTCCGGCACTTCCTGTGTTCCGTCCAATGAATACAGTTCGTAGTAAACTCTGTTCTTTTCTCTGACTTCCTTGTAGTAATTCCGCTGATAAAGCTGTCCGTACTGAAAGCGTTGCTTGTGTTGTTCTTTTTTTGCCTTTCGTAAGATTTCAGCAAGGGTATCGCCAAAATCCACGATTCTGACCTTTTTACGCTTGGTAGGTCCAAGCTCCAGCTTATGCCTTGCATTGTTCCGGCTCAAGCTCCTACGCACCGTCAGATACTGTTCCTCTAAGTTGATGTCATCCCACGATAATCCGGTCACTTCACCAATTCGCAGACCTGCATAATATGCTATCTGTACTGCCAACAATGAGGAGCTTTTCTTCTTGGTAAGATAATCTACGATTTCATTGTACTGCTGGTGGGTAATGGTCTTTTCCTGCGAAAAATCTTCATCTTCCGTAGCAAACAAATCCACTTCCTGCGTCGGTCTTCTGATTACTACATACTGCATAGGGTTGAAACTGATATACTGCTTTGGAAACACCGCATACCGGAAAGCCCTCTGTAACACTGCTGAAAAAGAATGGATACGGTCTATGCTTAACGGCTTTGCTTCCGTACCATCGGGAGCCGTTCCACCGAAGCTTAAATAATCCATATATTCCTGCATGTGTTCACTTGTGACTGTACGAAGCTTCCTTTTGCTTAAAGGGTGTCTTTTCATAATCTTCACTACCCCGAGATAAAGGGTTACAATGTTATTGCTAAGGCAACTGACTTTCAGTTCCTCATCCACCCACACATCCAGAAGCTCTCCCAGTGTGATGTTCTCCGTTTTTGCTACGATTTTCTTACTTTCGTATTCTTCCATAGCCTTACGGAGCAGTTTTTCTGTTTCCGACTTACTTTCTGTTCCTACGCATTCCTTCTGAACCAAGTTACCACTGGCATCCTCCACATAATAGCGGTAATACCATTTCTTGCCTTTTTTCCTTACAGAACCTTTTGCCATAATCGTTTCTCCTTTCGATATCGACAATCGGAACTGATGAAATGCTTCTTGCGTGTA
>DEGR01000040.1:695-935 GCA_002351535.1 Lachnospira sp. UBA2821 | reverse complement strand
ATTCGGAATCTTCCGATAAAAGATTTGCAAGCCTCTGTGTGGCTGTCTCCGGTTTCTTGGAATAGAGCCTTATCACATCTGCCATGTCATTAAAGGCATTGACTGTGTGGGTAATCTCCCTAAGAAACATGATTTCGTTGTATTCCTTATTCGATTCAAAACCTATGGTGGCTGCTATGTCCGCATTCTCTGTGTTGCCCTTAAAGTTCTTGCAGGCAAACTGGAAGGAATCCATAAACA
>DEGR01000040.1:0-661 GCA_002351535.1 Lachnospira sp. UBA2821 | reverse complement strand
TCAAAGGGTAAACGGTTTAGGATACTGCTCATCGCATCACGAATCTGTAATTCCCTTTTATCCGTAATGTCTGTTTCGTATTCCTCTGCCTCTCCCTTGAGCCATTCCACAGATACATGAAGTGCTTCTGAAAGTCCATCCAGCACCATCTTCTTGGTGTTGTCGATTGTTCCGGCTTCATATCTCTGAATGGTGGAAGCTGTCACTCCCATCTTTTCAGCAACATAAGGCTGTTTCAATCCTAATTCCAATCTTCGCTGTTTTGCCCTGCTACCGATTAGCTTGCGTAATTCTTTATCTTTCATCTTCATACGCCTCCTGTTCTTTAGGAGGCGTTGCCTCCCTTTTTCGGTATGGTACTACTATAACATACATCTTTTATTATTGCAATATGCAAGTTAATATTTATTTTTAAAATTTCGTAATGCTTGACAAGAAGATATAAAAGATTTATAGTAGGCTTAGTTCAAAGATTGCATAATGCAAGTTACAAGGAGGTGATTTAATGACAGAAATGAAAATTGCCTTATCCATTGAGGAAGCAGCCGACTATACCGGTATCGGAAGAAATACACTCCGTGACCTGGTAAAGTGGAAGAAGCTCCCGGTACTTCAGGTAGGACGAAAGGTTCTTATAAAGACTGATATACTGGAGCAGTTC
>DEGR01000043.1 GCA_002351535.1 Lachnospira sp. UBA2821 | reverse complement strand
ACTGGAGAATCCGAGAGTGTATATATTATGGGAGGGAGGATGATAGAAAGCACAGCGATAAGCAGTATAACAATACCGAAGAATGTAAAAACATATAATGCGTGGGGGCACAATGGTCCACTGGCAAACTGTAAGACATTAAAGACGGTAACATTTGAAGAAGGAATGACATCAATACCGGGAGACATACTTGCAAGTGATGATTATACAAGTTATGTGACAAAAGTAAATATACCGGAAAGTGTAGAAGAAATAGGTAGCTTTGCATTTTGTGATTGTGTGAATATAGATATGAGTGTGCTGCCGTCGAAGTTGAAAACAATAGGTAGCTATGCATTTAGAGGATGTACAAAAATAACAGAAATAAGCATACCAAATACAATAACCAGTATAGGTTATGGAGCTTTTTCAAGCTGTACATCACTTGAAACAGTAAATATGAGTTATAACAGCACGGTGGAATATAAAGCAAGTATAGAAGGTTTGGCATTCGGTGAATGTACAAGCCTTAAGAATGTTAACCTGTCAGAGAACGTAACAAGTATAGGAAATCAGGCATTCAGTGGGTGTACAGCTTTAGAAACACTTATATTGCCGGAAAGTCTTACATATATGGGCTATGAGATGATAGAAAGTACAGCGATAAGCAGTATAACGATACCGAAGAATGTAAAAACATGTGATGAGTCATTATTGCACAATGGTCCGCTGGCAAACTGTAAGACATTAAAGACGGTAACATTTGAAGAAGGAATGACATCGATACCGGGATACATACTTGCAAGTGATGATTATGCAAGTTATGTAACAAAAGTAAATATACCGGAAAGTGTAGAAAGTATAGGAGGATGTGCATTTTATAATTGTGTGAATATAGATGTGAGTGTGCTGCCGTCGAAGTTGAAAACAATAGGTGGATATGCATTTAGAGGATGTACAAAAATAACAGAAATAAGCATACCAAATACAATAACCAGTATAGGTTTTGGAGCTTTTTCAAGCTGTACATCACTTGAAACAGTAAATATGAGCTATAACAGTACGGTGGAGTATGAAGCGAGTATAGGAGATTGGACATTCAGTGGATGTACAAGCCTTAAGAATGTTAACCTGTCAGAGAATGTAACAAGTATAGGATATCAGGCATTCAGTGGGTGTACAGCACTGGAAACACTTATATTGCCGGAAAGTCTTACAACTATGGGATATGAGATGATAAAAAGTACAGCGATAAGCAGTATAACGATACCGAAGAATGTAAAAACATGTAATGCGCCATCGATCAATGGTCCGCTGGCAAACTGTAAGACATTAAAGACAGTAACATTTGAAGAAGGAATGACATCAATACCGGGAGACATACTTGCAAGTGATGATTATACAAGTTATGTAACAAAAGTAATTATTCCGGCAAGTGTAGAAGAAATAGGCAGTTATGCATTCTATAAGTGCGAGAATATGACTATATACGGATATACAAATTCTTATGCACAGCAGTATGCAAATGAGAATGATATACCGTTTGTGTCTGTAGCAATAGCTAAGAATGCGACAGTGTCAGATGTTTTATCGCATATAGATTTAAATAATCTTATAAGTAATATTTCTTTAGGTAATACTACTATCAATGGACCTACAGTTACAATCGGAGGAAAGACTTTTTCATTGTTTTCTTTTAATGCGGCTGCAACTCTAAAGTTAAATGATAAGGTCCAGGCAAAAGTAGACATGGAGAAAAAGACTATTCAGGTTTTAATTGGATTTGATAAGTTTAATGGTTCAGCAAAGTTGGATAAAGATACAAATAGCAGTAATTATTGGAAAGAGTCTTATGCACAGGTCAAGTCATTATATAAAGGAGTGGCAGGAGCCAATGCATCCACGGATAAGTTATATCATGGTTTCCAAAAGCTTAGGGGAAAGTTGAGACAGACGGATTGTGCCATAGGTGTAAAAGCTTCCGCCGAGGTGGCAGGATATGCAGAATTCAGTTTTGCATCAGGAGAAGTCTCTTATACATCAGGTGGTATCATGCTTAAGGCATCTGTAGGGTATGAAGAGACACAACATTTACCGCCTTGTCCGGCAGTATATGTAGTATTTGGACTGAATGCAGATTTTAATGGAAAGCTGAGTCTGCAAAGGACCAAAGAGATGCAATACACTCCGGCAATGAATGCAAATATTGACCTTACAGCTACATTAGGTGCAGGTGCAGGCTCTAAGAAACTGAATACATATGCTGAGATAGGCTTAAAGGGAAGTGTTAAAATGGGTGTTAAACTTCCGGCATCATCATTGTCAGAATCATTAACAGCCAAATTAACGGCATCAACGTATTTAGACAGTAAAGTATTTGGATTTAATGGACCGAGCTATGGTCCGGAGGAGTTTGCAAGTGTACAGATATATCCTCCTAATGATTTGAGTAGTGCATCGATAGGAGATGATGACGATTTTAGTACAGAAAACTTACAAAATGCGGAAAAGATGGACAGAAATTATCTGAAGGCAGATGATACATTGAGTGGAGCAGCCTCTGATGATGAGATATTTGTTAAACAGAATCTTTATCCTTATAACGATGCAAAGATTGTAAGCATGGATGACGGAACAAAAGTAATGTTCTGGATTGATGATAATGGTGAGAAATCTGATATAAACAGAACTACATTGATGTACTCTGTATATGACGGTAAAGCATGGAGTGATGCTATGGGCATTGCAGAAACAGGTGGAGCAAATGATTATCCGAATGTGTATAGTGATGGTAAAAGAGCTGTAGTCGTATGGCAGAAAGCAGGAAAGCTGAGTGACAATTCTTCGTTAACAGATGTATTAAATTCTGTTGATTTATATGCTGTTACATATGAAGCAGGAAAGTTGGGACAGGTTGAGCAGATTACTAAAGATAATACAGTGTATGAGATGATGCAGACAGTAGCGGTTGATGGAGATAAGATGGCTGTTGCGTGGGTTGAAAATTCAGAGAATAATCCTTTCCAGGCATCAGGAAACAATACGGTTAAGGTTGCCATAAGAGAAGATGGTAAATGGACTGAGAAAACAGTTGTAACAGCCACAGACACTATAAATAATATAAACATTGCTTATGTATCAGGAGAATTAACTCTGGTATATGAGACAAAGTCAGATGATGAATGTACAGTTCATTTTGAAAAAGGAAATGTTAAAAAAACATATAACGGTCAGGGAGCACAGATTGAAAATGGAATATTATACTATTCGGATAATGAATCTGTTAAGAGTTATGATATTCTTACAGGATATGAAGATGATTTGGGACTTCCGGCAACTAGTGATTTTATAATGATAGATAATCTAAAGACAAAAGAGCTTTTTACAACAGTTTATAATGGTTATACAAGTGAACTGGCAATGTACAAATTTGATTCATCTACGGGAAAATGGGGAGACATGGTTACATTAACAGATTATGGAAAATATATAAGAAGTTATTCTGTAGCCATGGATTCAGACGGAAATACAACAGTTGCATTAAATCTTGTAACTGTAAACGATAATGGAGAACAGATTTATGGAGACAGCAGACTTGTTGTAATTGACCAGAGTGATTATACGGATTTAGCACTGACTGATAATATCAGTTATGAGGAGAATCTGGTCAAACCGGGTGAAAAACTTCCTATATCATTTGAAGTGAAGAATAATGGAAGTAAGACCATTGAGAAGTTTAATGCATGTATACTTGATGAATCAGGAAATACGCTTACTTCACAGACGGTAAGGTGTACTATAGCATCGGGAGCTATATCTGCAGCGCAGATAGTATATGAACTTCCGGATAATATTGCATTTCATAAGGTGACATTAAAGATACAGGCTGATGGAGAAAGTAATATGTCAGATAATGCCAAAGATATTTCTATAGGATATGCAGATTTGGCATTAGATAATATATATATTTCAGGTAAAAGAGCTGAGTCATATCTTGAGGGTGTTGTTTCAAATAGTGGATATGCAGATGCAAAGAATGTAAAGATTAATTTGTATTATGGAGATTCAGACACGGCATTTCAGACACTTGAGCTGAATGATATAAAGGCAGGAAAAACAAGTGAATGGAAAACATCTGTTCCGGAGGAGTATATGGTGGTAAATCCTTTGGCAAACGGAAATCTGATTCGTGTAGAAGTTGTATCGGATACGGAGGAGTTAAGGTATGACAATAATGAAAATCAGTTTCTGATTTTGGCAGATGATATAAAAATGGCATTAAATGCTACTTCACTTGATTTGAAAACAGGTGATGAGATTAATCTTAAAGTGGCATACTGTGATAATGATATTACCGATAAGACAATTATATGGACAAGCAGTGATGAAAAGGTGGCAACAGTAATAGAGGGTAAGGTTAATGCTATAGGACAGGGTGTTGCAGTTATTACAGCGACTGTTAATGGAGTAAGTGCAAAATGTGAGATTTCGGTTACGGATAATGAGATAACGGCTGTTCAGGCGGTTATGATAAATGTGGCATCTGCCAATATAATGGTAGGTGAAAGTCAAAATCTGACGGCAAGTGTATTTCCGGCATCAGCACAGAATAGCAAATTCACATGGAGTTCAGAGGATGACACGGTGGCAACAGTTTCAGAATCAGGTAAAGTTACAGGAGTAAGTGTAGGTGAAACGACAATAAAAGCTGTAGCTGAGGATGGTTATCATTTTGCAACATGTAATGTTATTGTGTCACAGGATGAGAATCAGACATATACAATATCATTTACAGGTGGAGAAGGAACATCCGGACGTACCCCGTCACCTGTTACCGGAGTTGCAGGAACTGTAGTTAAGTTACCGGACAATCCATATACTAAAACGGGAATGAAATTTGCCGGATGGAGTGATGGAACAAATACTTACGAAGAAGGCAGCTCATATCGTATTCCTTACCATGATGTGACATTAGAGGCAAAGTGGAATGAGGAAGGAAAGATAGAATACAGTATTAATGCAACAGCCGGCAAAAATGGAGCAATATCACCTTCAGGAGAAATAAAAGTAGAAGGTGGAAAAAATCAGACATTTAGTATTATACCGGAGGATGGATATGAGATAGAGGACGTTGAGGTTGATAATGAGAGCATTGGTCCTGTATCAGAGTATACATTTGAAAATGTGGAACAGGCACATAACATATATGCAAGTTTCAAAAAGAAGCCGGAAGGAAAGATATATGTAGAAAAGATTGAAATGAGCAAAACAAATGCAGAAATGAAGGTGGGAGAGACTTTAGTACTGACGGCAACGGTAACACCTGACAATGCTACAGATAAAGAATTAAGTTTTAGCAGTTCAGATGAAAAGGTAGCATTTGTGGATTCTACAGGTGTTGTGACTGCAATGAATACAGGAACAGCTGTTATCTCAGCTACTGCAAAGGATGGTAGTGGTACTGTTGGAAAATGTGAGATTACGGTACATGAAGATAATGTAATTAAACCGGCTAAAGTTGGAACGGTATTGTCAGATAGTAAGACTAAGGGAAAATATAAAGTAACATCTTCAAATATTAAAAACCCTTCAGTAAGTTATTATAAATCATCTGATAAAAAAGATAAGACTATTACAGTTCCTTCGTCGATTAAAGTAGAAGGAATAACTTATAACGTTACAGCTATAGCGGATAATGCTCTAAAAAATAATAAAGTGGTTACAAAGGTTACTATAGGTGCGAATACAAAAATTATAGGTAAAAACGCATTCTATGGATGTAGCAGACTTAAAACTGTAACTATGGGTAAAAATGTGTTAATCATTGATTCAAAAGCCTTTTATAAGTGTACAGGTATTACGAAATTAATATTGCCTGGCAAACTTACAACCATTGGTGACAGTGCATTTACGGGCTGCAATTGTATAAAGAGCATTACCATTCCGTTGAAGGTAAAGAAAGTTGGACGTGATATTTTTAGCAATTGTAAAAAGATTAAAAATATTACAATAAAGACAAAACTTTTAAATTCAAAAAATGTTTCAAAAGATGCTTTTAAAGGAGTAGGTACTTCGACAGTAATAAGTGTTCCAAAGAGTAAATTAAAAGTATATAAGAGTTTGTTTGTAAAAAGAGGACTAAATAAGAAAATTAAAATTAAGGGGGTGTAAATTACAAGAGGATATATAAGTTATGTAATAAACACTTTGTTAGAAATACAGATATAGGAGAGAATGATGGAAGGTCAGGTGAAGTATATGAGAAAAAGAAAATTATTAAAAGTTACAAGCATATTTTTATGTATATCTATGTTAATGTCACCTATTGAATATATAAAAGCAGCAGACAGTTTGTCTGCTGCTTCTGATAATTCAGTGAATAAAGTAAATAAGGTAATAGACAAGGAGTACAATAATGGCATTAATTGCTATGAGACACGTGTTAAAGGATATTGTGCAACATCATTTATTCATGAAACGGAAGATGGAATGGAAACAGCAGAGTACTATGATGGTAAACTTTATGTGCAGTATTTGGATAAAGAATATAATCTATTAAATAGTACAGAAGTAAATTTGGAATTGCCTAAGTGGGGCGGAATGTATTTTGGTGATGAGTATAATTATGTTGTAATGGGAAAAAATAAGGATAATAAAAGTGAACATGGTGGAGAAACATATCGTATTACGAAATATGACAAGATGTTTAATGAGGTAGACAGATTATCTGTTTACAGTGAAGAGAGTTATACGTCTATCCCTTTTGATAATGGAAATGTCTCAATGGCATTACAGGATAACATTCTGCTGGTATATACGTGTAGAAAAAGATTGGATGGCCATCAATCAAATATATGTTTTAAGATAGATACAAAAGATATGAAAATTATTAACCAAAATGGAATGTCTCAATTTCCGGTTATTCATGTAAGCCATTCACTGGGGCAGAAGATTGCGTTTGATAAAGATGATGTTTTGTATGCTGATGTTTCGGATGGTGTTCCAATACGTTCGGTTTATTATAATAATTTAAAAATATCCGGAGCAGCATTAGCTATTCCTGGAGAGTATGGAGCTGGTTTAACATATACAGAGCTTAATGGTATTGGTGTTACGGATAAATATTATTTATTTACGGGAATGACCCAAAAAAATAATGCAAATAATGCGTATTTGGTATCAGTAAATAAAGAAACTAATAAAGCAGATATTAATTGGTTGACGAATTCATCCTGTTTAAAATACGAAGCTGTTGCAGGTCTTAAAATGGTACAGCTATCAGAGAACAAATTTGTAGTGATGTGGCAGAGTGGGAGAAGAAAAGTTACATACTGTATTGTTGATAATATGGGAAATCGATTGAGTAATAACAAGGTGGTCAATGTTAAAGGATTATCAGATTGTCAGCCGATTTATTATGATAACGCAGTAGCATGGAATTATGTGGAAGATGGTAAATTAAGCATAGAGAAGATAGATGATTTTAGTGAGGATAAAGAAATTAGTTCTCAAGAGCAACCGGTGTACAGTGATGAGTATTGGGATGGTACAACAGATGTAAGTTGGTATGAAAGTGATAAAAGTGAGTTTGAGATTGATACACCAGAAAAGTTAGCAGGTTTGGCTCAAATGGTTAATAATGGGAATGATTTTAGTGGAAAAAGAATAGTTCTTGTTAATGACATTTTTATGAATTCAGCTAATTATTCTAATATTTGGATTCCTATTGGACTAAATAATAACAGCAATTTGGACATACAATTTAATGGCATTTTTGATGGAAATGGCAATGCAATTTATAATATATATGAAGATGGAAGTGTTTTGGGAGGACTTTTTGGCAAAGTAGGCGAAAACGGAATGCTGATAAATATTGATATTAAGCAGGGAAAACTATGTTCCGGAGGGGCATTTGCAGATACAAATTATGGCATTATAGCATATTGCGATAATTATTCATATATATGTGATATTGGCGAAACTTCGGCAATAGGAGGTATATGTAATAAGAATTATAATTATGTATATGGCTGTACAAATTATGGTATTGTTGTGGGGCGTACTACAGCAGGAATTACAGGTAAAAATCTGGATAATATGGCGGTTGTAAGTCAATGCAGTAATAAAGGTAACGTTGCAGCAACTGGTGATGCATATGGAATTGCTTACATGAATCATGCATGGATATATAACTGTTATAATACCGGAGTTGTGTCCAATACTTTTATTGGTGGTCATGTGTGTGTTCCTCCGCTTGTGTTTATAAATGCTGCAAAAGAAGTAGAAGGAATTGTAGGTAGTATAGGGCAATTTAATCATGTAGAGAATTGTTATTTCGCCGGTACTTTATCATATACAGAAGATTGCTGGTATGGGAAAGGACCGATAACGAAGCAAAAAGATGAGTCTCTTTATAATTGTTATTCGTATTTGTATGATGCAGATAATTCTACAACGGTAAGCCTTGGAATGATTACTTCAAATTATATGATAAGGAGGTTAGACAGAAGAAAGCGTACAATGCTAAGTGCATGGAAAGATGATGTGGAAGGAATAAATGAAGGTATGCCAATTACAATGGCAGATTACAATAGAACAATTAATAAGTTTAAATATCAGCCGGAAATTTGGATGAATGGAGAGGGGGACGACGAACGAAATGTTAAAGTTGGAAAGGAACTCAAAATTAACTTTTATTATAATGAAAAAATGCCGGAAGTGGCAATTGAAGATAATGACATTGCAAAAGCAACAGTTACAAAGGAAGAGTGTATTTTAAAAGCAAATAAAAATGGAAAAACAAAGGTAAGTATTATTTTGCCGGAGGGGGATTATTGCAGTGGCGAAGAACTTGAATTTGAACTTTGTGTGAATGGTGGAGAGAAAGAAGATATAACTTCAGAGAAAGAGACAGAAACAGAAGAAACAACGACTGATGCCGGTGAAGAAACGACAAAATCTACAGAAGAAATGACGTCAGGTGATTCTGAAAATAAAACCATATCACTTAACAAATGTGATATATCGCTTTCAAAAACAAGTTATGTATACGATGGAAAAATAAAGAAACCGGCGGTTAAAGTACGTTATAGAACAAGAACATTAAAAGCAGGTAAGGATTATACGATTTATTATAAAAATAATAAGAATGCAGGTAATGCCAAGGTAATAATAAAGGCATTAGAAGGTGGAAGTTGTAAGGGAAAAGTTACTAAAGAATTTAATATTAATAAAGCTGAACCAATGTTAATTGTGTCAGACAAATACATTAAATTAAAAGAGGGGGAATCTGATGTCTATATTAAGTCACGTACAAACTCTGAGGGAAAACTATCATACAAAAGCAGTAAATCAAGAGTTGCAATTGTTGACAAAAAGGGAAAAATAATACCTAAAAGAGCAGGAAGTTGTACAATAACTGTTATGGTATCAGAGAGTAAGAATTATATTTCAAAAAAAGCTACAGTCAAAGTAAAAGTAAATCAGCTAAAAAAACAAAATATTAAATGTGAAAAAAAAATTACAAAGACTTATGGTGATGGTAAATTCTCTTTGAATATTAAAGTAAAGGATGGAGCAAAGGTTACATATACAAGTAGTAATACTAGTGTTGTTACTGTTTCGAAGGATGGAGTTGTAAATATAAATAATTCAGGAGAAGCAATCATTAATGTAAGAGTTTCAGGAACATCTGTCTATAAGCAGACCAATAAACATATTACTGTTAATATAAAAAAAACCTCAATCAAAAAAGTAAGAGTAATACTTCGAAAAGGAAACATAGGATTTAATACTTTTGATAAGGAAAAGGACATAAAGGTAATGTATGGAAACAAGTTGCTAAAATATGATAAAGACTATTATTTTTCTGCGGTATATCGTACAGGAATAATGAATGGAGAATTAGGAACATTAAGGGTTGAGATAGAAGGGGTAGGTAATTATACAGGAATAAAAAGTGTGACTTTAATTTAAATCAGGTGTTAATCAAACAAGGGAAAATTTGAAACGAGAAATAAAATATGAAAGTATATGAACTTATGTGGTTTGTGTAATTCATTTAATGTGAGTGGAAAGATAAAATAAATATAAATCAGAGCATAAAACAGCAATATTAAGAAGTTATGTATATTTAAGCATTCTTCAAAATATTGCTGTTTTTGATTGATTAAAAGGTTGTAAGATAGTTAGTTTGTACAAAAATGCTTTTATGATATGCAAAATGTTGAAATTGCTGATTTGATATGATAATATGTTAATATAAAAAAATAATTTACAGAGGAGTGGAATGTATGATACAAGAAAAGACCTCAATACATTACAGGTGTAGATTGATGGTCACTTTAATGATGGCAGCATCTATTTTAGCATTTTTTATATTTACAGTATTTCAAACTGAAAAAGTACAGGCACAAGAAAGTACATCAGAGACTGGAAAAATTACATTGAATACTGAAGAAATAACGCCGGAAACTGAGGAAAATACAACAGGCAATGATGAAGAGACTACAACAGCCAGTATTGTTGAAAGACAAGTTGAAATTTCGAAGTGTGACATATCATTATTACAAACAAACTATACATACGATGGGAAAATCAAAAAACCGGTTATTGAAGTAAAATATGGCACAGAAGTATTAAAAAATGGAAAAGATTATACAGTCAGCTATTCTGATAATAAAAATTCAGGAAAAGGCAAAATTGTAATAAAGGCTATTCAAAATAGTAAGTATAAAGGCAAAGTGACTAAACAGTTCACTATTAGAAAAGCGTCACCTTTTCTGAAAGTGAGTAATAAGCTAATAGAATTGAATAAGAATAACTTAAAAACCAGGATTAAAGTACGAAGTAATACAGATGGAAAAATAATATACAAAACAAGTAATTCGTCAATAGCAAAGGTTGATTCTTATGGTGTAATTACACCAAAGAAATCAGGCATATGCAGGATAACTGTTATTGCATGTGGAGGACAGAATTACATATCAAAGAAAACTACGGTAAAAGTTAAAGTAATAGAGTTAAAAGAGCAAAAGATAAATTGCGGCAATGTAATTACAAAAATATATGGTGATAGGGATTTTTCGTTGAATATAAAAGTAAAGGATGGAGCAAAGGTTACATATTCAATCGGTAATACGGATATTGCCAGGGTTTCTAATAAGGGAATAGTAAAGATAAAGGGTATCGGTACAACGAAAATTAATATTAAAATTGCGGGTACTGATAATTATAATCCGGTTAATAAAAGTATTGTATTGAATGTAAAAAAAATACCACTTAATAAAGTAAAAATAACATTACGTGAAGGCAAAAAAATAACATATGATTCTTTTGATGAGGAGAAAGATCTGGTTGTAATGTATGGTAAAAGGGTATTAAAAAATGACAGGGATTATTTTGTATGTGGTGCTAGTAAAACAGGCATAGGAAATATGATTGTTTATTTAAGAGTTGAAATAGAGGCAACCGAGTATAGTGTTGGAACTAAGGCAGTAACTTTAATTGAATAAATTTATGTGCTGACAATGGTCTTATAGAACGAAAATAATAATACATAGAAAGAGGAAACAAAATGAGAAAGCATTTGATAATAGTATTGGCTGTCATGAGTGTGTTAACACTTTGCAGTTGTGGAAGCAAACAAACGGATAAGACAACAGTATCGCAGATTAAGAAAGAGACAACATCGGAGAAAAAAAACACAGAAAAAACAAAAGAAACAGAAGAAACAACAACACAGCAAAGTATACAGGAGACAACAACGGGACTGACAGTTACCAATGATACAATGTATGCTGTATCGGCTATAAATGTAAGGAATAAACCTGATACAGAAGGTGAAATAGTTACAGTGTTGAATGCAGGAGAAGAGGTAAAACGACTTGGCACATTGGAAAACGGGTGGTCTAAGATAAGTATAAATGGTAACGAAGAATGTTATGTTAACAGTTCTTATATAACGTCTGAAAAACCAACAGAAATGGTTACAGAGACGGTGCAGGAAACTTCAATGATAATAGTTGAAACACAACCTGAAACACAACCACAAACGGATGCACAGCCGCAAACAGAAGTGCAGCCACAGACAGACGCACAACAACAGCCCGAACAGCAGCCTGAACTTTCACCTGAGGAGCAAAAAGAGAAGGCGCAGCAGTATGTAGGATCTGATATAGATTCTTTGATAAATGCAATAGGAAAACCATCTGATTCATTGCATGCATCAAGTTGTTATTACGAAGGAGAACAGGATGGAATTTTTTATTATCCAACTTTTACAGTGTACACACATACTGTAAAAGGAATAGATTATATAGATTATATTGAATAAAATTGGAGGAACAAAAGGATGAAAGACAGAATAAGGGTTATAGTATATGGAGTTGTTATGTCATTGGTGTTAATAGCTGTATCTTACAAAAGTGTACAAGGTGCAGATATAAATAATAATAGTATTAATGGTAAGCTGATAAGTGAATCAGTAACACAAGAGACGACAATAAAAGAAATAACTACAAAAGAAGTTATAACAAAAGAAAGTAAAACAGAAAAAATCAACCCAGAAGGAGTAACAACAGAAAAATCGACGCCGGAAGAAGTAACAACAGAGAAATTTACACCAGAAGAAACAATGACAAAAGAGTCAACAGAGGAATCGACCTCAATACCAATACAGACCCCAACACAGGTAGAGCCTAAGAAAAATGGATGGGTAAGGGATAAAGATGGGGAAGTAAGATATTATGTAAAGAATAAAATGTTACACAATACATTGAAAAAAATAAACGGAGAGTATTATTATTTCAATAAGGATGGAAGTATTTTTACAAATGGATGGAAGGAATATAGAGGAGAGAACTATTATTTTGGTGAAAAAGGAAGGGCCTATAAGAATACAGTGAAAAAAATTAATGGCTTTTATTATAATTTTAGCAAAAAGGGAAGAAAACTTAAGAATTGCTGGAGAAAGTATAAAGGAAATAGATATTATTTTAACGATTTTGGAAAGGCATATACAAAATCAGTTGCTTTAATAGATGGTGATTATTATTATTTTAATGAAAAAGGCAGAATGGTTAAAAATTCCTGGAGAACGAATAAAGAAAATAAGTATTATCTTGGAAAGAATGGAAAGGCATATAAGAATACAATACAGTTAATAGATGGTGATTATTATTATTTTAACGAAAAAGGCAGAATGGCTAGAAATTGTTGGAAAAGTAATAAGGATAACAAGTACTATTTTGGAAAAAGAGGAAAAGCTTATAAAAATACTGTTAAGAATATAAATGGAGAATATTATGGATTTACTCAAAAAGGCAGAATGATTAAATTATGCTGGAAGAGTTATAAAGGGAATAAGTATTATTTTGGAGAAAGAGGAGAAGCTTATAAAAATACTGTTAAGAAGATAGATAATTACTATTATGGTTTTAGTAGCAAGGCAAGGAAGCAGGAAAACTGCTGGAGAAAATTCGAACATAATAAATATTATTTCAATAAAAAGGGACATGCATATGTTGATACTGTAAAGTTAATAGAGGGGGAATATTTTTCATTTGATAATTCTGGAAAATTACAGATTTCGACATGGAGAGATTATAAAGGACATAGATATTATTTTGGAAAAAATGCAAAGGCTAAGAAAAATGGACTTGTTTCGATGAATGGTACTAAATATTATTTTGACGAACGGGCTAGGATGCTACAGGATGAATGGAGAGAGATAGACGGAAGACAATATTACTTTGGAGGCTTAGGTAATGCACTTACAGGTTGGATAAATCTTGATCATATTTGGTATTATTTTGAGCCGGATGGTGCTAAAACCTTAAGTAATAATGTAGGAGGTTATCCTTTGGAAGATGGTCATATTACGGAGAAGAGAAAAGCGGCATATGATCAGGTACTTTCAGTTGTTAATGCAATTACTACTAATAATATGACGAGTGAGCAGAAATTAGCTGCGTGCTATTATTTTATGGCAAATAAAGCCAATTTCAGGTATTTAACAAAGGGAGCTTTTGTCGGATATAATGATTGGGTATATGATTGGGCAGCAGATATGCTTGCAACAAGAAGGGGTAATTGTTATAGCTTTGCGGCAGCATTTGCTTTAATGGCAAGGACTATAGGATATGATTGTCACGTTGTTGTTGGTCAGGTTACAGCTATACGTGGAGGATATACACCTCATGGATGGACAGAAATAAATGGAAGGGTATACGACCCTGAATTACAGTTCCAGGGAGGACATAATTATTATGGTGTCGGGTATTCAAGTCAGTACATAAAAAATAATGTGTATTAATATGATTGGAGAATGAAATGGTTTTTAGCTCAGGTATATTTTTGTTTGCTTTTTTACCGATTACACTAATACTGTATTATATAGTACCTGGAATAAAGTTGAAAAATGCATTGCTTATAATAGCAAGTCTTATATTTTATGCATTTGGTGAGCCGGTGTATATATTACTTATGATAATGTCGACAATTGTAAACTATTTGTTCGGACTGATTGTGACTATTGAGAGAACAGAAATTAAAAAAATCGGATTAATACTAGCTGTTGTATCTAATATATCCGTTCTGATTATTTATAAATATAGTGGATTTATTATAAATAATATAAACATTATTGCAGGCACTCATATACGAGTGCCTGTCGTAACATTACCGGTAGGAATATCTTTTTTTACATTTCAGGCATTATCATATGTAATTGATGTATATAGAAAAAAGGAATTATGTCAGAAGAATTATTTTTATGTTCTTTTATATATATCTTTTTTTCCACAGCTTGTAGCCGGACCTATTGTAAGATATGAAGATATATATATTCAGTTTAAGAAAAGAGAGTTTAGGATAAATAATGTTGCACAGGGAATTAGAAGATTCATATTTGGACTGACCAAAAAAATTTTGATTTCAAATACTATGGGTGAAATGGCAGACAGTTGTTTTACATATAGCCATTCTGATTATAATATATTGATTGCGTGGATGGCGGCATTATCATATTTATTTCAGATATATTATGATTTTTCAGGATATTCGGATATGGCAATAGGGTTAGGCAATATGTTTGGATTCTCAATAAAGGAGAATTTTAATTATCCGTATATAGCAGGATCTGTTAAGGAATTCTGGAGAAGATGGCATATATCGTTATCGACATGGTTTAAGGATTATCTGTATATTCCATTGGGAGGTAATAGAAAATCAGAACTTAGAACATGTATGAATAAGTTTATTGTTTTTTTTGTAACGGGATTATGGCATGGGGCAAATTGGACTTTTGTTGTGTGGGGCTTAATTCATGGAAGTGTAAGTATGCTTGAATCATATGGAATTATACCACAGGAAAAATTGCAAAAGAATATAATAGGAAGAATAATAGGACATGTATATACAATGGTAGTTGTGGTGCTGGCATTTGTTATTTTTAGGGCTGATACATTGTCACAGGGACTATTTATTATTAATAAAATGTTTACTGGAATACATTTGTCATATGTATCTGTTACATGGATTTTGGGAAGACTGACCCCATATTTTATTACAATGGCTATAATGTCGATTATATTTTCTATTCCAATTACGCAAATTGCAAGGAAAAAGTTAAGCAGACTGGAATGGTGTTCTTATGTTATAAGTATTATTCTGCTTTTTTTATGCGTGCTTAACTTGTCTTCAGCTAATTATAATCCATTTATATATTTTCAATTTTAATATGTATGGAAGGAATGAGTTTGAACATGAAAAAAAGAAGTTACATAATATATGTTATTTTATTTGTTGTAATTTGTATTTTTCCATTATGTAGTATGTCATTTTATTCTAATAATGAATCAATAGAAAAAAGGGAATTACATAAGAAACCTTTAATAAAACAGTATGGGAAATGGAATAAGAATTATTTTTCACAGTATACAGATTATTTTAATGATAATTTTGGATTTCGTCAGGACATGGCGGGTTTGAATGCATGTATATTAAGAAATGTATTTTTTACTTCTAGTGAGAAAAATGTAGTTGTTGGTAGTAATGGATGGCTTTATTACAGTGACACTATAGATGATTATTGCGGACTAAACAGGATGAACAAAAGGCAGTTGCATAATTGTTCAAGAGTCTTATATTTAATACAGCAATATGTGCAAAGTAAGGGGGCAAAATTTGTTTTTACGATAGCACCTAATAAAAACACATTGTATAATGAGAATATGCCTTATTATTACAGAAAAGGGGAGGAAGAATCTGATTATGATGTGTTATGCAAGTATTTGTCCGATGATAATGTTAATAATGTTAATCTTAAATATGTATTTAATAATGATGATAGAGTATTATATCATAAGATGGATACACATTGGAATAATCAGGGAGCAGCTTTAGCACATAAGGCTATATTAAAATCATTTGGATTAGAGGGAATTGATTTTGATAAAGTACATTATTATGGTATAAAAAATTTTACAGGGGATTTGTATCAGATGTTATATCCAAATGGTAATGCAAGAGATGTTAATATTATGTATGACTATTATTTTCATTATAATTATAAAGGTAAGAAGGTTACTACGGATATGATGAAATTTGATTCATGGAATGAAAATGCTAAAGGGTCATTACTTATGTTCAGAGATTCATTTGGAAATGCTCTTACTCCGTTTATGTCAGAGGAGTTTGCACATTGTAGTTTTACAAAGGCCGTACCATATAATTTATCTGTAATGGAAACGCAACCATATGACTATGTAGTTATAGAATTGGCTGAAAGACATTTGAAACAGTTGCAGGAGAGCATTCCAATTGTTCCGGCACAGGAAACGGATTATTTACCTGAGTATACAATGGATAGTGCAGACAATGTGAAGTTAAATGTTGATGAAAAAAATAATCTGGGATTGGTGGAGTTGTATGGATACACAGATTCTGATTTTACCAGTGAATCTTCTAACATTTATATTCAGATAGTTAGTGAAGGAAAAATATATACGTTTGAGGCGTTTCCTGCGTTAAATGATGTGAGGGAAAACACTCAAAAAAGAGATTATGGTTATGGAATATATATACCTCAATCAATATATAAGAAAGGGGAGACGAAGGCAATTGTAATAACTGAAAAAGATGGAAAGATGTATGCTGTTGAAAAGAGAATTTAAATGCTGAGAAAGGGGAATGATTATGAAGCATAATACAAAGAAATTCGGATTAGAAGTGTCTTTTATTGTGGTTATGATAATAGCATTGCTATTTTTAAAAAGTGAAAAGACATATGCAAAAGATTTAACAGTAACTTATGGTGGTGTAGTGTATAGAGTTTTAAATGAAAGAGGTTACACTGCTGAAGTTGTTTCTGTGAGTAATAATGTGGATGTTGTGGAGATAAAGAGTAGTATACTTATGGTATGTGGTAATGTGGATTATGGAGATTTTGAGGTAAATAAAATAGCCAAAAATGCATTTAGAAATAGAAGTAAGGTTAAGAGCGTTATTTTGCCATCTTCAATTAATGAAATAGAGGAAAATGCATTTAGTGGAATTAATAAACATGCAACGTTTACTGTACCATATGGTTATGTATATTCTATGAAAAAGTTAATTATGAATAAAAAAGTTGGATGGAAAAATAGCATGAAACTGGTGCAATCGAAGAAAAGTAGTAAAGAAAAGACTGTTGGGAGTTATAAATATTCAATAAAACCATTGAGTAAGAATGTGTGCCATTATTTTTATGTTAAGACTAATAATCCAGATCCGGATAGTTTTGTTATTGTCGATGATAATACAAAATTAAAGAATGGAGCAGCAGTGATTTCAAAATGTGAGGATATATTTGCAGATGTGAAGTATACAGATAAGAAAAAATACCGTGTTAATGGTGGATATATTTTCGAGGGATATAATGTTGATGGTGGAAATTTAAAGGTAATGACAAGGACTGAATATTATTCAAATGGTAATTTTGAAACAAAGTATACGTATGCTGGTAAAAAGATAAATTGTCCGAAATTAACGTCAATGGAACGATATTTGATTGAAAAATATACAGATAAATCTATGTCGTTCTTTGAAAAAATGGATGCTGTTCAAAAGGGACTTAATAGTATTTGTTTATATTCGGGTGCCTATGTACGTGGTGAGTTGAAAAAGAGTAAGATATCGCCATATTATGGACTTTCGACTTCGCCACATGTTGATCAGGATTTTTATATACAGAATCCTTTTTACAGAACGGATTCAAAAGGATTATTGGTGAGTAGATTATATCCATATATATTAGATTCTTTAGGCTTTCCGTCTGAGATG
Source organism: Lachnospira sp. UBA2821 (assembly GCA_002351535.1). Taxonomy (GTDB): domain Bacteria; phylum Bacillota; class Clostridia; order Lachnospirales; family Lachnospiraceae; genus UBA2821. The sequence goes on along the minus strand of DEGR01000043.1, from coordinate 1,259 downwards.
GCCTCAGTGGCAAAAACTTTAAGTCCAAAGGCAGAGTGGGAATGGAGTTCATATGCACATTATCTGGTTGATGTCACATATAATGGTAAGAAACAGACTTATGGTGGCTCGGGCAGTGGTGGAGGTCAGGGTATTGACTCAAATATGCTAAAGCATAAATACAAATTTGACGGTTCTAAAGATGATTTTTCAAAAAATACATCATGGAGCAGTATAAGAAAGCAGATAAGCTATTACGGTAATAAGAAAGTAGAAGATGGCATTCCGAAAAAAAATGAGTTAACATGGTCAAAAGTTGCAAAAAAGGTGGGAAAAGGAAGTTATGTGCGACTGGTTGTTTTAACTTCGGTGTTTGGAGGCAGTTCTAAGGGATACTCATATCTTTATAAAGATGATAATACATATAGAGGATTTGACTATATGTATGACTGTTGGTATGATGGCAGATACTTTAATAAGTGGGAATTTTTTGAAAAAGGAGCAAAGTATAGCAAACATCCGACTTCAGATATAATAATTAAAGATTTTGTTGCTAAACTACCTGACAATGGTAGAATTTACTATTATGGAGGTTCTAAGGAGAGATTTAATAAAATTTATAATAAAGTGACTGGTGTATGGAAGGGTTATACATGCTTTTCTTATAACCAAAAAACAAAATGTTGGGAAGCAGAATTTTTAGATAGATTAACTTACAGAAACAAAGGCAGTAATGAGTATGATTATGATAGTTATAAAAGGGTAATGGACAAATCATTTAGAAACAGATGTATATTTACTAAAACAGAGGTAAGAAAAATGCATATAGATAAAAATACAAATAAAAATCCAAAAGATTTTTACATTTATGATATGAAATCAAAGCCGGGAACAAAGGGGAGAAATTAAGAAATTAGAATAAGCACTGTTTTAGAATGAAAAAGCAAATTGACTCATCATATACAATATGATACAATGCATATACAAAAAGCAAAAAACGAGAGGAGTTGATAGATGTGTGTAAAGCAATGGAAGAGATAAGAGAAGAAGAAAGAATAAAAGGCGAAAGCCAAGGCAGACAGGAAGGTGAACAGATAGGAATGGTAACGGCATATATTGATATGGGAGTAAGTGTAGAGGAGATAGCCGGTAAACTTCACATTACGGTAGGAGAAGTAAATAAGATAATTGCACAGATAGAAGTATGATAATTAAAGGGAGAAAAATTTGGGGAGAACAGAGACGATAACATGTAATTATTTGGCTCATCATCACCTTGT
>DEGR01000057.1 GCA_002351535.1 Lachnospira sp. UBA2821 | reverse complement strand
AAATAAAGTCTAGTTATTTAAAACATATCATACTAGATGAAGCTCCGTTTGCTTATCGTGATATCGAATCAATAAGAAATATACTTACAGATACAATAACAATAGATAAAATAATAAAGCCTGTTTACAACTATCACTCAGTTAATAAACAGTAGAGTAACTATTCCTCATCAATATTCCCATCCTCTAAAATGGCATCTAACTTTCTGTTTGCATCAACATAATTCTTAAATACTATGCCATGCATTCCGGCCTTCACGGCACCCTCTACATTCTCTTCCCTGTCATCTATAAATACACATTCAGATGGAACAAGTCTGTATGTGTCAAGCAGGATTCTATATATCTCCGGCTCGGGCTTAACATGTTTTACAAATGCCGACACAACTTTGCCATCAACATTTTTTACAAATGGCATCCTTATTTCACTATGCAGCAAAAAATAACTTCGCGGATAATTGGATAAAAGATATACCTTATATCCTTTTGATTTCATATCAGCAATCCATTTTTCCGAATAGTCAAATGCTTCAACCAGAAGTTCTTTTCCATCATCAAAGAATCTCCTTATTGCTTCTTTATACTTTGGACTTTCCTCTATCATCTTCGTTATGACTTCATCCTCGTCCATTATTCCACGGTCAAGTTCCGTCCACCATCTGCTGCCTACAGTGGCTGCCAGCACATTATCAACTTCTTTCTCGTCAACACCGGCATATCTTACAGATGCTTCAGGCATGAACTTCACAAGTACATCTCCAATATCAAATACAATATTTTTTATCATTTCTATATTACTTCCTTCGTAATTATCTTTTTCATATTTCTATACTTTCATTATAGATGCAATACATCTGTAGATTTCTCAATCTTACAGACATGCTTCTTTGTCTCCCTGTTATAACTTATGCCAACCAGCAGAATCTCTTCTTCGTAATCCTTTAATACACCTGCATAGCCCTTTGTTTTAATCTGGCTAATTGCAGTATCCACACTTTCATCACACTTAAGTTCCACTACCATGGCCGGTCTCATTCCTGCATTCTTTCTCGGTATAAATACAAAATCCGCATATCCTTTACCCGCAGGGCATTCACGAATTATATTATAATAGGCCGGTGCTGTGAAGTATGCCATCGTAAGAACGCAGCTTAATGAATTCTCATCATTATATTTCAAAACCGATGTATACGTTTCATGTGCCAGCTCAATAAGCTTCGCTACACGTTCTTCATTTCCTCTGATTGTCATGTTAAGAAGTTCCTGACATCTTGATATAGATTCCGCTATCTCTTTCCACTCCCCTGTTGCCAATGCAGCCTGATACGCAAGCGAAACCTCAAAGTTAGGAATATATGTCTCACAGCTTTCAGCATCATATCCCAGATAACCAAGATGTATCAATGCCGTAAGTGCCTCATCTTTAGAGTTTATGGTAGTAAAATCATTTCTGAATGTGTTAACATTCACATATACTTTTCCACCTGATAGCATTTCCATAATGTCATCTTTAAGTCCTTCGTAATTCATCGTTATAAATGTATTAATAGTGTCAAATGCTGATGTATTCTTCCAATATGAATCCAATTTTTTCCGACTCATAGCCCGATATACAGAATTTGGATTATACATATGAATACCGTCAATAAGATAACCGTTATACCATTCTTTTACAGAATCATAATCCATACCATATCTCCCACAAAGTGTCTTAACTTCATCTTCCGTAAATCCAAAATATCTGGTAAGCGGTTCACTTGCAAGCATTGTATATTCATCAAAATTATTAAGTGCCGATTCATCTTTTATCTTCTTGATTGGCAGTATTCCTGTAATATAACCAAGGGCAAGATAATGCTTTGATTCCTCACTTTTGAATAACGAGTGTAAAAACTGCAGATACTCATGTACAAGGTCAGGTCTGTCTGCATGATTTCTTACAACACAGTCCCATTCATCTATAATGATTACAAATGGTTTTCCTGATTTTTTGTAAACATTATTAATCACTACATTAAAATCTGTTGTACCATCAATCCCATCATAGCCTTCTTCTTCAAAATCTCCATACAAACGTTTCTTTATCTCCATAATCAAATCTTCTTTGTGAAAATCCGTAAAAGAAGATATGTCAAGATGTATCACATTATATTTATTAAGATGTTCTTCAAAATCAGCTTCTCCCGCAATCTCGAACGGTGAAAAAAGTTCTTTTGATTCACTTCCCATGCTGTAATAAGCATCTATCATACCTGCTGCCTGGGATTTACCAAAACGTCGTGCATGGCTTATCGCAACGCATTTGCCTTCCGTTCCTATCATCTGGTTTAATTCTTCCAAGAGTCCTGTTTTGTCAACATATATCTTACTTCTGACTGCCTGTCGGAAACTTTCATTATCCGGATTAAAATATGTTCCCATACTGTTCACCTGCCATTTTCTATTATATCCTCACGTCTTTTCATTGCATATTATTATAGCATATACAGTCATTATCTGTATATGCCATAATAATGATATTGCTATTTTATTAATCCACTTTCCCTAAGCAGAAGTTCCAAATCTGTTTCTTTAACCATTTCAAGAAGTTTCTTTAAAACAATCTTTTCCTTAAATGATAATGGAAGTTTATTAATAGATTTTCTGTCAACTGCATAATATACTGCCTTAAGCAGCTCTCTTACATCATATTTAGAACCCCATACCTCCGGAACACCTCTGTCGATATTAAGAAGAGTATATACTGCTTCCATACCGGTCCGAATAGAATACTCAGTGGTAAAAATCGTGTCTCTTGGAGTTTCGGCAAACTGTCCGATAAAAGCAAAATTAACAGCCCCATCAGGTACAACAAGTGGTCTGTCCTTTTCTTTTCTAGGCTGAAAGAATGCGTTAATATATGGCATAAAACAGGTAGTCGTATTACAACGGTTCTTTGCCCAATCATCAATCTTATCTTTTGGAGCACCTATATGATAGAGCCATTCCCTGCACACCTCTTCACCGGTACAATCTCTCATTGCTTTCTTCACATAATTTCCTTCTTTATTGGTTGTAAGTGCATATACCCAGATAAGAACTGTATTTTTATCCTGTGCCTTAAACTGTGGCTGACGGTTAATTGTCCATGAAAGATACCAGTTATCCATACTGTCCTTTACAGTTACAATACCACCTGTTGTAACCTTTCCGTCTCTCGGATCTCTTTTACATACCTCGATAATCTTCTGAATAATTTCTTCATCAGAAGTTTCAACTGTTGCGCTCATCCAGTTAGTTGCTTCAAAATCATCACAGAATTTATCGGGATTACCATATTCTTCATCCACAGCCTGTGCGGCTATATTCTTCCACAAATCCCATGATTCACCCGCACCGTTCTTTATATTGCTTAAGTCAGGTGCCGTATTCTGGTCTCCATAACATGATGTGTCAGTACAGCAGCCATTTGTAATAAACACCAAATCATCTTCACCAAGTTCAATAGTATCTGTCTTTCCATCTTTCTTATATACAATCTGTGTAGCAAGCTTTTTTTCATTTTGTTCCCTGATGACAACATTTTTTATATCCATTCCATATTCCACAGTTACACCATGACTTTCAAGATATTTTACAAGAGGCAAAATCATACTTTCGTACTGATTATATTTTGTAAATCTAAGTGCCGTAAAATCCGGTAAACCATCGATATGATGGCAATACCTGCAAAGATATCTTTTCATTTCAAGGGCTGATGACCATCTCTGAAATGCAAACATTGTCTGCCAGTAAAGCCAGAAGTTCGTATTCCAGAAAGAATCAGGCAGCACTTCACTTATTTTCTTATCCTCAAGATTCTTTTCCGGAGTCATAAACAGCTTTGAAAGTGCCATCGCCGATTCCTTATCAAGTTCAAACTTCTTATCTGTGTGTGCATCCTGTCCACATTTTTCTGTAGCTCTGCAAAGGGAATAGTTTGGATCATGCTTATTTAGCCAATAATACTCATCAAGTACAGAAATCCCGGGTGTTTCAACAGACGGAACATCCCTGAACATATCCCACATACATTCAAAGTGGTTATCCATCTCTCTTCCACCCCTCATATAAAAGCCTTTTCTTATGTCTTTTCTTCCATCACAACTGCCACCTGCAAGTTCCAGTTTTTCAAGAAGATGAATCTTCTCTCCCTTTATCTGTCCGTCTCTTACAAGATAAAATGCTGCTGACAGTCCGGCAAGACCTGTTCCTATAATGTATGCTGTTTTTTTATCAGCTCCTTTAGGTTTCTCAGGCTTTGCAAATGCTTCATAATTTCCTGCTGAATAGTACATAAAAACACTCTCCTTTTTATACTCCGTTATGTTTCGGATTGTTAGTTGTTTCTATATACAGTATATCCACAAATGCTTATTATAAATTATTTCCCTTATAATTTATAAATGTTTCTCATATTTTCCTGCTATCCGCATTCCTTCCTTTACAACAACAAATGCATGTTCATCTATCTTCTTAAGCTTTGGTCTTAAATGCTCACACTCATATTTAGACAGAATCGTCATTACCATATAAGTTTTACCTTCTGTATATCCACCTTTTGCTTCCCACCATGTAGCATCACGATGAAATTCATGAACAATACATTCAACAATCTGCTCCGGTTTTTCTTTGGTGAAAATCATAACCTCTACATTAATGTTCTGAATATGTGCCTTATCTGTCATTAATGTACTTACTGCCGAATAAATAATACTGTAAATTGCAGTTGGCAGACCAAATAAAAATGCACAAATGCCATATACCACGCAATTTACGGCAAGCGATACCTTGCCTACACTAAAACTCTTGTATTTCTTTGCAAAATACATACCAACAATATCCATACCACCACTTGAGCCACCGGACCGCAATGCAATTCCAATACCGGCTCCTGCCATAATACCTCCTATTATGCTTGCGGTTAAAGAATCTGATACAATTGGTTTTGCAGGAATAGGAATAAGGCTAAAAAATATTGTCTGACTGATTACACAGAACATTGTCCTTGCAAAAAAACTCTTGCTAATAGACATATATGCCAATATAAAAAGCGGCACATTCAATACCAGGTTAATAATACCTGCAATATCAGTTGTTCCCGAAAACCAATTCAGATAATGCACAAGTATAGTACGCAAAATCTGACTTATACCAAGAACTCCTCCATTATATAATTCTGCAGGCACAATAAACAGATTGATGCCTGTCGCGAACAATAGCATTCCAACTACTGCAACACCAATATGCTCCCAGAATTTTTTGCTTTTGATATCTTCCATCCTGTTTTACTCCTTATATACTTTTCTGCCACCCTTATTCGAATTCTATCTTATTACGTTTTGCTATCGCCGGTATAGCAAGTAATACTGCCTTTACCACATTATCCGCTATCATACAATACCATACTGCTCTCAAATCAAGTGCAAATACTTTCACACATATAAATGTAAATAATATACGGATTCCCCACATACTGAACGTCTCGACAAAGAATGCATATTTTGTACGCCCAAGTCCGTAAAATATTCCTTCCATAACTATCATTATGCCAAAAAACGGTTCTGTAAACGAGACCATTTTAAGCATCTGTGCACCAAGCATTGCCGCAGGCCTGCTGCTTGTAAGCAGACACATAAGCGGATATGCCACAAAGTATAACACTACTCCGCTGAATACCATCATTCCTACCGTAAATATTATGCTCATCTTACTTACCAGATGGAACTTCTCAATATCATTTTCACCGAGAGATATGCCTACCAGTGTGGAAGTAGCAGTTCTCAAACCATACCCCGGAATATAGAATATAGTTTCTGCAGTTACCGCAAGAGAATGCGCAGCAAATATGGTTGTTCCCATTCCTGAAACCATGCCGGCAAATACTACATAGCCAAAACATGACGTAAGACTTGACGCAAGGACAGGTATCCCTATCTTTGCACATTCTTCCATACAATGTCCATCTATCATAAAGTCTTTAAACTTCCAGTTCAGATATTTATTTCTTCTATATACTATGAACATAAGTGTCCCTGAGAATATATATGATGTTGCAGAAGCTATTGCTGCTCCGGCAACTCCCATATCAAGTATATAGATAAGCAGTGTATTCATTATTATATTTAAAATGTTTGAAAACAGACTGATAAGCATCGGTGTCTTTGTATTCTTCGTTGCCCTTATGGCTGCTCCAAGTATTATTGAAGCTGTTCTGAATATCATCGGAATGCTGATTATGAAAAAATATTCTGATGCATCATGTCTAATAGATTTGTCAGCCCCCATCCACACAGGAATATACGGACTGCATATTAATGATATAGCACCTGTTATTATTCCACACACTACTGCCAGCATAAGTGCCTGCATGGAAATTTTCCTTATTCTGTTCTCATCTTTCGCTCCGAATGCCTTTGCAACCATTGCAAGAATTGCTATGGAAATAGCATGTGGTATACTGTTGACAAGCCATGTTATCGTTGTCGTAACACTTACTGATGCCGTGGCCGCCTCTCCCAGATGCCCAACCATAGCCGTATCCACATATTGAAACAGTGTTGACAATATTTCCTCAAGCATTGTCGGAATTGACAACACGATGAGTGTCCTCGCTATCTCTTTCTTTATATTTGCAGATGTATCTTTTTCCATACCTCTTACCATTTATTCTGTCTCTTTGTCTATATTATTACATACAATATTAGTCTTTGATGCGTCTATCTTATCTTTTTGGATTATAAGTTCTCCGATATGCTCTGCCTTTATCGTTCCTGATGCCGGATTAAATACACTGTCAACCTTTCCCTTAATATCTGCATCGACTGAAGAATACTCAAATGCAAGGGTAGTATTTATAAGTGTACAATTCTTCATCACCAGATTGTCTATATAACACATTCCCTGCAGACTCTCTATCGTACAGTCAATCAACGTAAGATTTCTGGCATTCCAGCCCAGATATTCTCCTGATATAAATGAATTTCTTACAGTTACATTATCTGTATTCCAAAAGGCATCTTTAGATATAAGCTTAGAATTTGTCACCTCTATATTTTTACAACCATCAAATGAATAATTTCCTACAAGTGTGAAATTGTCCGCCTTGATGTTACTGCTGTTCATGGCAAAATAATTCCCCTTTGCCGTCACATTATTAAGTTCTATATCATTACACCACCATAATGTCTCCTCAGCATTAGGAAATGAAACATTTTTAAGTCGTATTTTATCTGCACGTCTGAAATTTTTAGGTGCTTCTATAACTGTATCCTCGGCACTTACATTGTAAGTATACCATATACCTGCCCTTGCCATTTCAAACAATGTACAGTCTTTCATGCTGATATTTCTGCTGTACCACAGTGGGTATTTCCACTTAAACATACTGTTATATAATTCTATGTCACTGCTATGTTTAAGTGGAGACTCACCATCAGCAAATATTGTATTATAAATCTCTAAATTGTTTCCCTGAAACAATGCTCTTTCACCCGTCAAATAATCCTGTATAATTTTATCCATGTCGTATTTTCCTCCAACTTCCTTTGAAATATATTTTCACTTCACTCCACGATATTATACAACCTAACATTATTTTTTTAAAGATTTTTATTTCTTTTTAATTGTAATACAAAGCACATATATTACAAATGAAAGAATAAAATAAATATTATTAAATATGCTATACATGAAATCACAACCGTAATTACCGGCACTATTAATATTCCCAACTTTTGATATTTTTTCTCTTTACTTAGTATCTCAAATATGCTTCCAACAATCAAAGCAATGACTAAAGCCAAAATGCTATACACTGAAGCCAGTATTATGTCATGCATAATACTTTCATTAATATGCTGTCCCGCATATTCATTAATATTTGCATAATCCACAGTTTGTTTATATAAAAATATAAAGCACACAAAAAAAGCTATACAAAAACTAATTAAACCGTATAATCCACACCACAAAAGATTATTTCTTCTTTTCATAATACCCCTTCTTTTTCCGTAAGTGCTTCAAAACATAGCGT
>DEGR01000064.1 GCA_002351535.1 Lachnospira sp. UBA2821 | reverse complement strand
GGGTTCTGAACAGTTACAAAAATATATTAATATAGTTCATTATATGGTATAATACATACAAATTATTGCGAAAGGATGAGACTGCTTATGGAAGAGAATAAGAAAATTGTTTTGGACGGGAAGATAGAACAGGGGACTGAAAAAATTAAAGAAACGGCAGGTAAGGTGGAAGACAAAGTATTAGAGATAGGTGCCGATTCAAAACTGAAAGTAGGTATGTTTAAGGGAATACAGACTAGAATTATGACACTTGTATTTGCTTCGGTAGTTATAAGTATAGTAATGTTATTATGGATGGGAATTCCTATGTACAGACAGGCGGTCAATGCTGATGCGAAGACACCTGAGCAGATGGAAGCTGCAAAGGCACTTGTTAATGATTTTATTATCAGAAATGTCGGTGTATCGCTTATAATTCTTGTGCTAATCGGGATAGTTGCATGGTTCGTGTCTAAAAGTATTGCAAAGCCGATAAGACTTCTTACAAGTGTTATTGATAAAAATGCAAATCTTGATTTTACTGCAAGTAAAGAAAGTACAATGTTATCTAAAGGAAAAGGTGAAACTGCCGTAATGAGTCAGTCACTTGAATTACTAAGGGAAAATATACGGGATATAATGTCCGGTCTTAGCGAACAGTCTGAAAATATGAAAAAGAGTGCAAGTGGGCTTAAAGTTATAGTGCAGGAACTTAATGGTAACTCATGTGATAATTCGGCTTCAAGTGAAGAACTTGCTGCAAGTATGCAGGAGACATCGGCATCAACCAACAGAATAGATGATAAGATGATGGATATAGAAGAGAGCACAAAGATGATTGGAAATCTTACTGTTGAGGGAGAGGAAGCTGCGGATAAGATTATTGATAAAGCTGATGAGTTACGACGAAATTCGGAGGAAGCCAATGCAAAGGCTAAAGACATTTATTCAAAGGTTAAGTCGGAATCAGAGACAGCTATAGCAAAAGCGAGAGATATTAACAGAATTAATGAACTCGCAGAAGCCATATCTGATATAGCAAGCCAGACAGAACTTCTTTCACTCAATGCTTCTATAGAAGCTGCCAGGGCAGGTGAACAGGGAAAAGGATTTGCGGTTGTGGCAAGTGAGATAAGTACACTTGCATCACAGTCTACAGAGACTGCAAGTGGTATTGCAGACATAGTCATAAGTGTTAAAGATGCTGCCGAAAGAATGGAAAAATGTATCAGACAGATGATAGAGTTTATGGAGAACACAGTTATATGTGATTATCAGAACTTTATTAGTGTAAGTGAAGAATATAGTTATGATGCAAAACAGTTTCTGGGCAGTATGCAGACAATCAACGGTTCAATAGTTGATTTGAGAAGCAATATAGAAACAATAGCATCAGCAATTCAAGGTATTAATTCTACAGTTGGAGAGGCAGCTAACAGTATTAACGATATTGCCGAAAAGGCATCTGACGTAGTCGGATATGCTTCAGATACAGGGGAACTGGCAGAAAAGAATGCTAAGTTAGCAGATGATATAGATACAATTATAGGAAGATTTAAGTTATAGATTCCCTACATACAAATTATAAATGGAAAGTTGAAATATTACATAAGCAGACATTTTGGGAATGCCTGTGGTGTAATATTTCAACTTTTTTTATTTTAGGATATACTGAGTTTATAGATTATACTTGACAAATATATAAAAATGCATTACTGTATTAAACGAATAATACAGACAAAGAGAGGTGGAAATGTGAGTAATCTTATTGAGATAAGGGATATGATGAAGATTTATAATCCCGGAGAGAATGAAGTAAGGGCATTGGATGGAATAAATCTTACTGTTGAACATGGAGAATTTGTTGCCATTGTTGGTCAGTCAGGTTCAGGCAAGTCTACACTTATGAATATGATAGGATGTCTGGATATTCCTACATCAGGCACATATTATCTTGATGGAAAAAATGTAGAAAAGCTTAAGGATGACCAGTTGTCAGAGATAAGAAATGAAGAGATAGGATTTATATTTCAGGGATTTAATCTCATAAGTAATCTTACGGCAATTGAGAACGTAGAGTTACCACTTATATACAGAAGAGTACCTGCGGCGAAAAGGAGTGAACTATCGACAGCGGCACTGATAAAAGTAGGACTGGAACATAGAATGGACCACAGACCTAATCAGATGTCGGGAGGACAGCAGCAGAGAGTTGCTATAGCGAGAGCATTAGCAGCAGCACCTCCGGTTATTCTGGCTGATGAGCCTACAGGTAATCTTGACTCTAAGTCAAGCAAAGAAATAATGGATATATTAAGGGAACTTCATAGCGAAGGGAGAACCGTTATTCTTATCACACATGATGATGGAATTGCGGCAACGGCTGAAAGAATTATCAGGATTATGGATGGAAAAATAGAATCAGATACAAAAGCTGGTGAAAAAACAGAGTCAGATATGAGAATGGGAGGACAAAATGAATAAAAAAAATAAAAAGAAAAATATGATAATATCGATAGTCATAATTGTTGTTATATTAGGATTCTTTGTTATAAGAATGCTTCCAAGCGGGAAAGAAGATATTCCGGTTGTTGATGTTGTAAAAGCAGAAAAAGGCGAAGTTACTTCTACGCTGAGTACAAGTGGAACAGTGGCAAGTGAAGTGAATGTTGATTACATATCACCGGTTAATGCAAGTGTTGACAAAGTGAATGTGGTAGTCGGTCAGACGGTAAAAGCCGGGGATTATCTTTTGAGTTATAATACATCAGAACTTCAGTCAGCATATGATCTTGCCGACCTGCAGGATAAATCGCAGCAGGCAACAGCAGATGACAGTCTGAATGTAAGTAATAATAATGCTAAAAAAGCAGCAGATGCAGAGGCGAAGATAAATGACCTGAATCCTAAAATTGACGCAAAGAAGAATGAGATAGCAGACCTTAATAAGCAGTTATCTAATCCTGCTCTTTCAGAGGAAGAAGCGATGACAAAAAGAGCGGATTTGGAGGAGAAAACTACTGAACTTCAGGATTTACAGGCACAGCTTGAAGTTGCAAATTCTGAAAAAGAGGCAGCGCAGTCGGGAGTATTGTCTGAGCAGCAGAAAAAGAGTCTTGATTATAATATGCAGGTGTCAAAACTTAGTGTTACAAATGCACAGAATGATTTATCTACAGCACAGGCCGGGCTTGTATCTGAATTTGACGGAATAGTTACTAATGTCACTGTTACTAATGGCTCTATGGCTACAGAAGGTCAGACACTTGTAACAATTGCAAAGACAAGTGACATGAAAGTAGATTTTACAATTTCAAAATATAATCTTTCAGAAGTTGCAGAGGGTCAGACGGCGACAATAGAAGTACTCGGTAACAAATATACCGGAAAGATAACCAGAATGAGCAAAGTTGCGGCAAGTGCTGCAGGAAATGAAGATGCATCAAGAACGGGAGTATCAGGAAGTTCTTCGATGGTTGCTGCTGAAATGCATATAGATAATCCGGATGATAATCTTGTTATTGGAATAGATGCAGATTTGTCAATAAACACAGGTGAAGTGAAGGATGTAGTTGTAGTATCTGCGTCGGCAATAAATGAGGATGTGGACGGTACATTTGTATATGTATTAAAGAATAATAAAGTAGTAAGAAAATCAGTTGAAGTAGGTCTTATGTCGGATGAAAGCGCAGAGATTAAGAGTGGTGTAAAAGAAGGAGAACTTGTTCTTTCTAACATCGATTCATCTGTGACAGAGGGAATGAAGGCAGAAGCAAATGAAGTTCAGATGAACAATAAAACTGAATCTAAAAGTGAAAATAACAATGACAGTAAAGAAGATGATAGCAAAGAAGATAACAGCAAAGAAGAGTAAGGAAGGGGTAAAGGTGTATTATGGTGCAGATATATGAATATGTCAAAATGGCATTTTCCAATATAAAACATAATAAAGTTCGTTCATTCCTTACAATGCTTGGTATTATAATTGGAATATCTTCTGTAATCCTTATAGTTGGAATTGGAAATGGTGCTAAAAATGTTATTACATCCCAGATGTCAGACATTGGCGAAGGACAGATATGTGTTTATTCAGGAGACAGCACAGATACTTACTACATTACGAATAAAGATATTGAGAAAATAAAGAAATTAGATGGTATAAAGGCTGTTAGCGTACAGGATGGAATGCAGGGAAAAGTTCAGGCATTGAAAGGTGATTTTGATGTTAATATTACATGTGTTATGCCGGATTATAAATATTTTTCCAATACAGGAATTAAAGAGGGCAGATTTTTTAATGAATCTGAATACAATGCCGGTATGCCGGTATGTACTATAGGTGAAAAAGATGCTATAAGTTTATTCGGAACTACTAATGTAGTTGGAATGAAGATACCGGTAGATGTATATGGAACAAATATCAATTTTAAAATCGTCGGGGTAGAAAAGGCAAAGTCAGACTCATTTATTTCATTTGATTATGGTGAGAAATCTGTTAGTATAGTTGTTCCGGAAACGATGATAAGAAAAGTATATGGTGTGGAAATCGATAATTTTTATGCCGTGTACATTCTTGCACAAAAAGATGCCGATACTTATGAAGTTGCAAATAGTGTTACTAAAATGTTAAACAACAATCATAAAGTAAAGGCAGATGAGGACATCTATATGGTTGAAAACTTCAGTGATTACATGAGTATTGTTAATACAGTAATAAATATAGTTACTCTTATAATATCACTTATAGCTGCAATATCACTTTTTGTAGGAGGCATTGGTGTTATGAATATAATGCTTGTATCCGTTACAGAGAGAACAAGAGAGATAGGTATAAGGAAATCACTCGGAGCAAAGACAAAGTCTATTATGTTACAGTTTCTTGCAGAGTCTGTTATTATTACACTTCTTGGCGGTATTATTGGAATTATTCTTGGAATTGCCTGTGCAACGGGAATAGCATCAATCGTATCTGCAATTAATCCGTCATTGGCATTCACACCGGATGTAGGAGTTGGAGCAATATTTGTAGCGGCAGCTTTTTCAAGTATTGTAGGAATATTCTTTGGAATATATCCGGCTAAAAAGGCGGCGAAATTAAGTCCTATAGAGGCTCTTAGAAGAAATTAGTGTTAAAAATTACAGTAATGTGTATAAAGATTCAAAAAGGTGTCTTAAAAATCGTTATGATTTTTAAGGCACCTTTTTGGAATTAAGATAGTATGGTTTATGAATAGTAGTGTTTTAATCTTCAGGAACTATGTCCTTTATTCTTACATTATATAATGGATGTATTGCATTTGGAGCTATCTGTGAAAGAGGTGTAAGAACAAAACTTCTCTTATGCATTTCAGGATGAGGTATGACAAGTGTATCAGAATCCATTACAAGGTCATCAAATAAAAGAATGTCAAGGTCGAGTGTTCTAGGTCCCCAGTGGATTTCTCTTGTTCGGTTTGCTTTGGCTTCAAGACTCTGTAAAAAGGCAAGCAGTTCATTTGGTGAATACAGGGTTCTTATCATAAGACAACCATTAAGAAATTCATCCTGTTCAACAGGACCGTATGGTTCTGTTATTACAAAATCCGATATTTTAACAAGTCTGCAATTTACATCTGTTTTAATGGCTTCGACAGCATTTTCAAGGTAACTTAATTTATCACCCATATTTGAGCCAAGGGCGATATAGGCGGTGTGCCATTTTCTTGTTATTTCAACAGATACATAGTCTAAAGAAAGACCGATAGGAGCCCATGGCTTTTTTATTTCAAGTGTAATCTCTTCGAGTGGTGTGAAGTGTGCAAATAATGCAAGTGCAAGATGTTCAGCGGCTGCTTCAAGGAGACGAAATGTGTGTGCTTTCATATATGTATTAATAAAATTACATACAGAAGCATAGTTGACTGACACATCAATGGAATCCGTTATCCCTGCCTTTCTTGTATCGAGAATAAGAGAAGCTGATACAAGAAACTTCTGACCAAGTGCATTTTCTTCTTCATATAATCCGTGGTTACAGAATATCTCAAGATTTTTAATGTTTATTTTATCCATTTACAGAACCTCCCAATATATTTGCAAATATTTACTCAAACTTTTATATTTAATATACTCGAAATTATAAGAAATATCAAGAATACTATATTACAATTTGGAAATCTATATGCTTGTTATAAAACTACAATTATGATACACTTTAGAATAAGATGCTAAAACATAGGAGGAATAGAAGTGGGACTTGATTTGAATGTTATTCGTGAAGATATAGACAAGATAGATAAAAATATTGTAGAACTTTTTGAGAGCAGAATGAACCTGTGCGAGGACGTTGCAAGATATAAGATAGGTGCAGGCAGGGAAGTGCTTGATAAGGAACGTGAGGCCTCAAAGATTAAAAAGCTTAAATCATTTGCACATGGAGAATTTAATTCACATGGAGTTGAGGAGCTTTTTGCACAGATAATGGCAATAAGCAGGAAGAGGCAATATCAGCTTCTTGCAGAGAATGGGATTGTTGATCTGCCTGAATTTACAAAAGTTGATTACATAGAGAAAAAGAATGTGAAAGTAGTGTATCAGGGCGTACCCGGAGCATACAGCAATCAGGCAATGATGAATTATTTCGGTGAAAATGTTGATAATATGAGAGTACCTACATTCAGGGATGCTATGGAAGTAATTCATAAAGGTGAAGCCGATTATGCGGTACTTCCGGTGGAAAATTCAACAGCAGGAATTGTGTCTGATACATATGATTTATTAATGGAATATGACAATTATGTAGTAGACATGATAGATGTTAAAGTTGAACATGCTCTTTTGGGATTAAAAGATGCAGAAATGTCGGATATAAAAGTAGTATATTCTCATCCACAGGGACTTATGCAGTGTTCAAAGTTTTTAGATGAACATAAAGACTGGAAACAGATAGCACAGCCAAATACAGCAGGAAGTGCAAAAAAAGTTCTGGAGGAAAACGATATAACACAGGCGGCTATAGCAAGTGAAACGGCTGCAAAAATATATGGTTTAAAAGTTCTAAAAAGCAATATTAATTTCAATTCAGATAATACTACCAGATTTATAATAGTAGGAAAAAAGAAAGTATACAGAAAAGATGCAGGAAGGATATGTATATGTTTTGAGGTTCCACATGAGAGTGGAACGCTATACAATATGCTGTCGAACTTCATATATAATGGATTAAACATGACAAAGATAGAATCAAGACCGATAGTTGATAAGAGCTGGGAATACAGGTTTTATGTTGAATTTGAGGGAAGACTTGAGGACGCAGCAGTAAAAAACGCATTAAGTGGAATAAAAGCAGAAGCAAATTACCTCAAAATAATCGGAAACTTTTAGTCTCGTTCAGAGCCAAGCATGCCATGAAAGAAAGACGCACCGTATGCTTGCATAAGGGTGTGTCATTCTTTCATGGCATATTTGGCGGAAACGCCGAAACGAGAAAACGAAGTTTTCGAGGTGCGGTGCTGAACGAGACTAAAAGTTTGAGGTAGAGATGACCGAAACGAGAAAACGAAGTTATATATTTTATTTTAATTGAAATGGGGCGTGGTGGATATGTCGGGTTCAAATGAATTTATGAAAAAGGAATATTTTTATAACCGGGAATTAAGTTGGCTTGATTTTAACAGCAGAATATTAGGTGAAGCCAGAGACAAGAATAACAAATTATTCGAAAGAATAAAGTTCCTTAGCATAACGGCATCGAATCTGGATGAATTCGTTATGGTCAGGGTGGCATCTCTTAAAGATATGGTAAATGTGTCATGCAACAAGAAAGATATTTCGGGGATGACTGCCGTGGAACAGCTTAAGAAAATTAATGAAAGGATGCATGAGTTTGTTAATTTGCAGTATTCAACATATAACAGGTCATTAATTACCCAATTGAAAAAGAATGGACTTAACATTATTAACGACATGACAAAGCTGGATAAAGAACAATCTAAATATGTTGATAAATTTTTTGACCATGAGGTATATCCGGTATTGACACCCATGGCGGTGGATTCTTCGAGACCGTTTCCGCTTATTAGAAATAAGACACTTAATATAGCAGCACTTATGAAGAAGAAAGGCAAAAAGGGTGAAAATGAATTTGCAACGGTGCAGGTACCTTCTGTTTTGCCAAGATTCGTAGAGATTCCGGATAAATCAGGCAAAAAAACGGTAGTCCTGCTTGAAAAAATAATTCAGAAAAATATAGATAAGCTTTTCCTTAATCATGATGTATTATGTTCATATCCTTACAGAATTATGAGAAATGCCGACTTGTCTATAGAGGAAGAGGAAGCTGCTGACCTTTTAAAGGAGATAAAAAAGCAGCTTAAGAAAAGACAGTGGGGCGAGGTTATCCGACTTGAAATAGATGATAAGATGGATAAGAGACTTGTGAAAATATTAAAAAAAGAATTGGACATTAAAGAACAGGATATATTCAGAATAAACGGACCGGTTGACCTCACATTTCTTATGAAATTATATGGGGTTGACGGATTTGAACATCTCAAGGATGAGAAATATATTCCACAGCCTGTACCCGGACTTAGCACAGATGAAAATATATTTTCCCAGATTGCCGGAAGAGATATACTGTTACATCATCCATACATGACATTTGAACCTGTCGTTGAGTTTATAAAACAGGCTGCAAGAGATGAAAATGTTCTTGCAATCAAACAGACACTATACAGAGTGAGTGGAAATTCGCCTATTATTGCATCACTTGCAGAGGCGGCAGAGAATGGGAAGCAGGTAACAGTACTGGTTGAACTTAAGGCAAGGTTTGATGAGGAAAATAATATAATCTGGGCGCAAAAACTTGAAAAGGCAGGGTGTCATGTAATATACGGACTGCTTGGACTTAAAACCCATAGTAAGATTACGCTTGTTGTGAGGAGGGAGCAGGGCGGGATAAAAAGATATGTACATCTTGGAACGGGTAATTACAATGATGCTACGGCAAAACTTTATACAGATATGGGGATTCTTACATGCAATGAGGCAATCGGTGAGGATGCTACGGCAGTGTTTAATATGATATCAGGTTATTCAGAACCATTGTCATGGAATAAACTATGTCTTGCACCTTTATGGCTCAGGGATAAATTCTTATTTCTGATAAAGAGAGAAGAAGAATATGCGAGAGCGGGTAAGGAAGCCAGAATCGTGGCAAAAATGAATTCGCTGTGTGATAAAAAAGTAATAGCAGCATTATATAGGGCATCGGCAGCAGGAGTTAAGATAGAACTTATTGTAAGGGGAATATGCTGTCTTAAAACCGGAATACCGGGAGTGAGTGAAAACATTACAGTAAGGTCGATAGTCGGAATGTTTCTTGAACATAGCAGAATATTTTATTTTCATAATGACGGTGATGAGGAAGTGTATATGGGAAGTGCTGACTGGATGCCGCGAAATCTGGACAAAAGAGTTGAAATATTGTTTCCTGTGGAAGAGGCAAATCTAAAAAAAGAAGTTATTCATATTTTAGATGTGCAGTTAAGGGACAATGTAAAAGCACAGATTCTGGGAGCAGATAATAAGTATTCAAGAATAAACAGGAGAGGAAAAGTGCGTTTTTCTTCTCAGGAATATTTTTGTGAAGAAGCAAAAAAGAGAACAAAAGAAGAGGAAAAGGAGAAGAAGGTTAAAGGATTTCAGCCGATGGAGCACCTTCAGTGATAAATAATGATAAGTGTTATATTTACAATAATGGCAGTGTTATGTTTTGGATATTTTATATATGCCGCATCTTATGCCGGAATACATTCTTCGTTTTTGGGATTCTGGATAATGGCAGGATTGATGTTTGCAGTAATAGCAATACTGTTTTCAAATATAGGAAGAAAACATGTACTTGATAAGATACCACATGGTGTTAAATGTGGTGTTATAGTGTTATTTGCAGCCGGGGTAATATTTTTTATAGTTTTAGAAGGACTTGTCGTGAGCAAAATGTGGTCAGTTCCTGAAGGAAATGTAGATTATATCATAGTGCTTGGAGCACAGGTAAGAGGCGAAAGAATTACAAAGTCACTTGCAAAGAGACTGGATGCAGCATATGATTATGTGTCACAACATGAAGATGTCACAATAATTGTATCAGGTGGTCAGGGGAAGGGAGAAAACATTTCAGAAGCACAGGCGATGGAAGGCTACCTTATAGATAAAGGAATTAATAAAAACAAAATTATTAAAGAAGATAAGTCAACATCAACAAGAGAAAATATAAAATTCAGCAAAGAAAAAATGACTATAAAGAAACCGCGTATAGCAGTGGTTACTAATAATTTCCATGTGTACAGAGCTATGAAAATAGCAGAAGCCGAAGGCGGATTTGCAAGCGTGGACGGGCTGGCAGGAAAATCAGACAATCATCTGATAGTAAATTACATGGTGAGGGAAGCATTTGCAATAGTGAAAATGTTCCTGCAATAAAATACAGTAATTGTTCAATACTTTATCACAATATCAACATATTATTTTTTTAACATATTATTGAATCAAATGTTTATAGCGAAGATATAAAGGATGGTGAATATGAAAAATACGAAAAATAATATGAACAGAAAACATTGTGGTAAAGTATTTTTAATTATGCTTGGAATGGTTGCAGCAGGGATGATATTTGCTGCGTGTGGCAAAGAGAGTAAAGGAGGTGGCAGCATCACTTTATCAGATGACGGAATTACATTTAGTGGAAGTGGAGCAACGGTTAAAAAATCGAAAATCACTATAAACAAAGGCGGAACATATAATGTGAGTGGAAGCATTAGTGACGGACAAATTGTAGTTAATTCTGATAAAGATGTTAAACTTGTATTAGAAGGTGCAGATATTACGAATGAAAGTGAAGAAGTAATATTTGTTAAAAATGGAAATGTAACAATTGATGTTAAAGATGAGAACAGCATTACAAATGGAGACAAAGATACATACGACAAAATTATAAGTGATAGCAGCAAGGATAATAAAGATAATAAAAATAGTAATGATGATAAAGATAGTGATGATGATAAAGATAGTGATGATGAAAAGGCTGCACATGCAGCAATATATTCGAAAGACAAACTAAAGATTACAGGTTCGGGAACACTTAATGTTAACGGATATATTAATAATGGCATACAAGCCAAAGGGAAACTGACAGTGGATGTTGGCAAATTGAATATAAAGTCATCTAATCATGGATTGAAATCTAAGAAAAATGTTATTGTTAATTCAGGAAATATCACAATAACGTGTGCACAGGACGGAATACATTCAAATGACGAAATTACAATAAATGACGGAGAATTTGTCATAAATGCAAATGATGACGGAATTCATGCAGATAATACACTTGTTATTGAAAAGGGTACAATTGACATACAGAAATGCTATGAAGGACTTGAAGCTGTTGACATTACGGTTAATAGCGGAGATATAAATATTATAGCAGAGGATGATGGAATAAATGCCTGTGGTGGAAAAAATGCATTTGGTCAGGACGATAAAGCAGGTGGTAATCCGGGCAATAATGAAAAAAATGCAGGTGGTGTTATGACACCCGGAAATATGTCGGATGGAGAGAGACCGGAGCTGCCAGAAGATGGGACTATGCCGGAATTATCAGAAGGTGAAACGATGCCGGAAAGACCGGATGGAGAGAGACCGGAGCTGCCAGAAGACGGAAATATGCCGGATGGAGAAAGACCGGCACTGCCGGAAGGTGAGACTATGCCTGATAAATCAGAGGACGAAACTATAGCCGAAGCTGATAAAGGAAATGAATCAGACAAATCAGAAGATTCAGATGAGTCCCCTGTATTTACCATGAATGGTGGAAAAATATATATTCAGTCAGGTGGCGATGGCATTGATTCAAATGGTGATATATACATTAATGACGGAGAGGTGACTATTGACGCACCTGTAAGAGGAGCAGACAGTGCTATAGATTATGGCATTGAAAATGGTGGAAAGGCGGTTATTAATTCGGGAACAGTAATAGGACTCGGTACATCTGCAATGGCAGAAGAATTTGATGGTGACAGTTCTAAACAATGCAGTTTTACTTATGCAATGGATTCGCAGATTAGTGCAGGAACAGAAATCAGCATTAGTGATTCTTCCGGAAATGTTATTGCAACATTTACTACAAAAAATGGATGCGACTGTATTCAATATAGCAGTGATAAATTAAAGAAAGGTGAAACATATACGATAACTGCGGGAGATACAACGGGAACAATAGAACAGACTGATACGGCGGTTACCAATAATACTAAGAATAATGCCGGAAACAATCAGCAAAAAGACGGATGGAGATTTTCAGATAAAAGTGTTTGACATTTTGATTTGTAATGCTATACTTGAATAAGTATATGAGAACAAATATATAGAATAACACGTTGATGAGACGAGTAATTATGACAGATGGTTCAGAGAGGGATAAGATATGCTGTGATTGTCCTACCGGAGTTATAATGAAGACTACCTCGGAGTGACCCCAATCCGGTCCGGTGATTCCGTTATAATCATTTTAGAGTGGTACATGCTTATGTAAGAGTATGTGCAATTTGGGTGGAACCGCGATAAATTCGTCCCTTATAAGAATTGATTAGATAATTCTTATAAGGGACTTTTTATATTTATAAAATGTGCAATAATTATAGGAAAGGATATGAGAAAATGAAGATTACATTGAAAGATGGCTCAGTAAAAGAATATTCAGAAGCAAAATCAGTATATGACATTGCAATGGATATAAGTGAGGGGCTTGCAAGAAATGCATGTGCAGGTGAAGTTAATGGAGAAGTAGTTGATTTAAGAACTATAGTTGAGGATGATGCCACATTAAATATTCTTACATTCAAAGATGAAAAGGGAAAGGCAGCATACAGACATACTGCATCCCATGTGCTTGCAGAGGCAGTTAAAACAGTATTTCCTAATGCAAAGCTTACTATCGGACCTTCAATAGATGAAGGATTTTACTATGATTTCGATGCAGAACCATTTTCAAGAGAAGACCTTGATAAAATAGAAGCTGCAATGAAGAAGATTATAAAGAAAAATGCTAAGCTTGAGAAGTTCACACTTCCAAGAGAGGAAGCTATAAAATTCATGGAAGAGAGAGAAGAGCCATATAAGGTAGAACTTATTAAAGATTTGCCTGAGGATGCTGTAATATCTTTCTATAGACAGGGTGATTTTGTAGACCTCTGTGCAGGACCACATCTTATGTCAACAGGTAAGATTAAAGCATTTAAGCTTACATCTTCATCAATGGCATATTGGAGAGGAGATTCGAACAAAGCACAGTTACAAAGAATATATGGTACTGCATTTGATAAAAAAGACGACCTTAATGCATATCTTGAACATCTTGAGGATATCAAGAGAAGAGACCATAACAGACTTGGACGTGAAATGGAACTATTTACAACCGTAGATGTTATAGGACAGGGATTGCCACTTCTTATGCCAAAGGGTGCAAAGATGATTCAGAAGATGCAGAGATGGATTGAGGACCTTGAGGATAATGAGTGGGGTTATGTCCGTACAAAAACACCACTTATGGCTAAGAGTGACCTTTATAAGATTTCAGGACATTGGGATCATTATACAGATGGAATGTTTATAATGGGAGATGAGGAAAAGGATAAAGAAGTATTTGCATTAAGACCTATGACATGTCCTTTCCAGTATTATGTATATAAAGCTACACAGCATTCGTATAAGGAACTTCCACTCAGATATGGTGAGACTTCAACATTGTTCAGAAATGAAGATTCGGGTGAAATGCATGGTCTTACAAGGGTTCGTCAGTTTACTATTTCAGAGGGTCATCTTATCGTAAGACCGGATCAGATGGCAGAAGAATTTAAGAACTGTCTTGCACTTGCAAGCTATTGTCTTAGAACGTTAGGTGTAGAGGAAGATGTAACTTACAGACTTTCAAAATGGGATCCAAATAATAAAGAGAAATATATTGGTACAGAAGAAGTATGGGAAGAGACACAGGGACATATAAGAAGTGCTTTGCAGGAACTTAACATACCATTTGTAGAGGCTGATGGAGAAGCTGCATTCTATGGACCAAAAGTAGATATTCAGGCTAAGAATGTATATGGCAAAGAAGATACAATGATAACAATTCAGTGGGATGCATTGCTGGCAGAACAGTTTGATATGTATTATATCGACCAGAATGGTGATAAGAAACGTCCATGTATCATACACAGAACATCTATGGGATGTTACGAGCGTACTCTTGCGTGGTTAATTGAGAAATATGCAGGTTTATTCCCAACATGGTTATGTCCTGAGCAGGTAAGAGTTCTTCCTATATCAGAGAAATTCAGCGATTATGCTAATGGTGTTTTAGCAGAGCTTAAAAAGAATGGAATTGATGCAACGGTTGATAACCGCTCAGAGAAGATTGGTTACAAGATAAGGGAAGCAAGACTTGCCAAAGTTCCATATATGTTAGTCGTAGGACAGAAGGAGCAGGACGATAAGAAAGTGTCTGTAAGAAGCCGTTACCTTGGTGATGAAGGACAGAAAGAATTAAGCACATTTATTAATGATATATGTGAAGAAATAAGAACAAAGGCTATAAGAAAAATAGAGGTTGAATCAGACAACAAATAAGATTTAACAGCATAAACTTAAATGGCTATTGCAAAACTGCAATAGCCATTTAAAATTTAGAAGTTATCAGAAACACTTTTAGTAAAATTATTAATACATTCCATTACCTTATCTGTTGGCACCATATATAATGTATATGAGCTGACTGAATTGTCAAACGTTATACTTATAAGTCCTGTTTCATCTGATTGTGATAATTCCTCGTATGAATCAGGTGCTAAAGAAGTTATTTTCTTTATAAATTCAGATGGGAATTTGTAATTATTTGCATTTACCGAAGAATCTGTGTTCACACTGTTTGAACTCAGAGAAACACTCACTGAATTATCATATCTTTCGGCAGAGTAATATATATCATTTCCATCATTATTATTTGTCCAGATG
The DNA here is from genome assembly GCA_002351535.1 of Lachnospira sp. UBA2821. GTDB lineage: Bacteria > Bacillota > Clostridia > Lachnospirales > Lachnospiraceae > UBA2821. Next base: position 183,075 of record DEGR01000064.1, on the reverse strand, counting down.
CTTATCGTGAACGAATCTCCATCGGATAAAAGTGTACTGTTTTCAAGAGAATTAATATTTTTCTTGTTATCTTTTATTTCTTTTTTAGAACCCATGAATAATTTAATACACTTCTGTGCGGTTTCAGGGAAGAATTCATCAAATACAGGAATGTACAATGAAGAATCCTGAGTGTATATATTAAGATAACATATTGCGGACATATTATTATAATCATCCGATATATCAGCAAGACTTACATAATCGTTAAGCTGTAAATATAATTTTTGTTTTGTTGAAAGTTTTTTGTATTCATTATAGAAAGAAGTATATATATCCTTGTTTTCCTTAACTGTATAATTTGCAGGAAAATTACATGATATGTGCACTGTTACATCAGAATAATCCGGAAGACTTTCAAGAGATTTTAAAAATGTTGAATCCTCGGAAGCATAAGTATATATCTTTTTAACAGTTGAACTGCTAAGTGGGATATTTCTGTATAAAGTAGCACCATTTTTAGCTGTGAATTTTACGGAATATATATTGCTGTCATCAGTATAGTATGAATGTTTCACTTTTTTACTCGAATTAATGTAATCTTCAAAATGATTTATTGTTGAAGATATTATTTTTTTATCTTTTATCTGCAGACCGGACATGAGTGAATCAATGTAAGAAAGGTCTGAATCTTCAGATGATAAAACGGTTACAGATTCAATATCCTCTTTTTTTGGTATATTTGAAAGTTCATAGTCTGATATAGTTGAAACTCCAAATACAGCCACAACATTGAGCACAACTACAATTATGAGTCCCGGTGCGATTTTTAAAAGTCTTTTAACTGTACGTGTTGTAATGATTTCATATAAAAAGTATGTCGCTATTGCGATTACATACATTGTTATATACATAGGCAGATCTGATGCAGAGAATGCAGTTTCTTTGTCACATAATATTGTAATAGGAATCATGCAGACAAACATAGTTACGGCAATTCTGTATATAGCCTGTAATGTGTTTGAAACGGCTGCATTGCCTGCAACTTCGCTTTGTCTCTTTTTGAAAAATGTAAGAGCCAGTGCAAAGTAGACAATTGCCAGAATCAGGGTGTAAAACCATTCTCCATAGCTTTCGAAAGCTGTCTTGAAACCGGAATCAAGAAACAGGGACATTATAGGGTAAACAACCATATTTTTTGAACCTGTTAAAAAGGTTGAAAAATAGTTAGTAGAAATAATGCCGAATGTTCTGTTATTTATCATTGAAATAAAAATAGTTGTAAATAATCTTGGGAGAAATAATATTAATCCTGTCACAAGAATATTAGTAAATATAGTTCCGGTTATTGACTGCGAGAACAATACTCCGCATACTACTGCAATGGAACAGATAAAAATACCGAAAGAGGTTTTTATTGTGGAAGTCCATTGTATTGAAAATGTGTCAGGCATGCACAGACGCATAACTACACTTAATATTGTTGATGAAAAATGTATTAAAGCAATCCATGCAACAATTGATGTAAAAAAGCTGATAAATATGCATGGCCTTGTGTAAGGAACTGAATGATAAAAATCACTTGAATTCCTGGAAGTAAGAAAGTTAAAAAGAAAAAGAGTAAACAAGGGTGCAATAACTGTATATGAAAGTAATACAAGAGGATTGCAGTTATATATTGTAACGATATTTCTTCCACCGATCTGATTTATAAATAATAATACAACACTTAACAGATATAGTATAAGTGAGATTATTCCGAATAATTTAAGCTGTTTAAAACCTTCTTTGAACAGACGGAAATTGAAAAACTTTTTATGCATTATCTTTACCTCCTTCTAATACATCTTCAAATGAATATCCCAGTGCAGCCATTTCATATGTGAATACTTCTTCAAGTGTAAGTGGCAATACGTCTAATAAGACCGGGTTCATGGATTTTAACTGTGCAATCGTTACGGGTTTGTCACCTTTAATAATTATATTTGCGACGGAACCATTCTTTGTAAAATGAAGCATTTCTATACTATTAAAGGATTCTTTTGAGAATTCATGTGTAAATGCTATCTGTACCTTAAAAAGAGTTGTTTTAAGGTTGGCAATATCACTTTCAAATACAAGTCCGCCTTTATGAAGAAGTGAAAGCTGGTCGCACAAATCTTCAAGTTCTCTTAATGAATGAGAAGTAATAATGGCAGTAGCTTTATTTTCAATAACATCTTCGCAGATAAGTCCTTTAACAAGATTTCTCATGACAGGGTCAAGTCCGTCAAATGTTTCATCAAAAAACATGTATTCTGAGTGACATGAAAGTGCAAGGATGATAGCAACCTGTCTTTTCATACCTTTTGAAAATGTATTGACAGATTTTTTTGGATTTAATTTGAATGATTCAGTAAGGTATCTGAAACGCTCTAAATCGAATCTGTCGTATATGGCTGAATAGAAATCTGCCATACGGTTCATGTTTGTTCCCGGCAAAAAATATAACTCATCAGGAACAAAGCTGTATTTTTCTTTGGCAGCAGGATTTTCCCATATAGGAAGGTCATCAATCATTATACTGCCGGAGTCCGGTTTGTATATTCCGGTTAATAGTCTTAAAAAAGTTGATTTACCTGCACCGTTTGAACCAACCATGCCATATATGCATCCTTTTGGAATCTGGCAGGTTACGCCATTTAATGCAGTAAAGTCGTCAAAAGTTTTAACAACATTTTCAGTTTTTATCATTTTCCTGGTCCCCCTTCTTTCTGAATGCATTATCTACACATTCATACATCTGTTTTTTTGTGATACCTGCATAGGCAAGCTCCAGCATCATGTCTTCTAGTTCTGCAATATGCTTTTTCTTATATGAACTTAATATTGAAAGAGCATCATCAGATATAAAACATCCTCTTCCGGGCACAGAATAGATAAGACCACGTCTGTCTAATTCCGTGTATGATTTCTGGATAGTGTTCGGATTAACCGATAACTCTACAGAAAGATTTCTTACGGAAGGTATTTTATCACCGGGGTTAAGAACACCGGTTAAAACGAAGGATTCAATCTGCTCGATAAGCTGTTCATAAACAGGTTTTCTTGACATAATATCAATCTGAAACAACATGTATACCTCCATTCGTAATAATATGTTATTTGAAAACTAGGTGTATTAGCTTAACTAGTACAGTTAATATAGCATCAATATATTTATATGTCAACACATTATTGCATTTTTGCATGAAACTATTTATAATAGGTAAAATAAAAACGTGGTATATCATCATAGAACTGGGGCGATCATTTGGAAGAGAAAAAAGAAGAAATCAAAAATGTACAGGTAATAAAGCCGGAGAATGAATTTGAGAATCCGGCAGAGTTATATGAAAAGTTAAAAAAAGCAATTGCTAAGTATCATCCTTCTACAGATATAAGTATGGTTGAGAAAGCATATAGGGTTGCATATGAAGCACATAAGGATCAGAAGAGAAAGTCAGGAGAACCATATATTATTCATCCGGTATCGGTTGCTATTATTCTTGCTGAATTAGAGCTCGATAAGGAGACGATAGTTGCGGGACTTCTTCATGATGTTGTAGAAGATACAACTATGACACTGGAGGACATAGAACGTGAGTTCAACGCAGAGATTGCACTTTTAGTAGATGGAGTTACAAAGCTGACACAGCTTAATTATTCGACAGATAAAATAGAACTTCAGGCAGAAAATCTCCGTAAGATGTTTCTGGCAATGGCAAAGGATATAAGAGTAATTCTTATAAAACTGGCAGACAGACTTCATAATCTCAGAACATTACAGTATATGAAACCTGAGAAGCAGATAGAGAAGGCAAGGGAGACGATGGACATATATGCGCCTATTGCACAGAGGCTTGGTATATCCAAAGTCAAGATAGAACTTGATGACTTATCGCTTAAGTATCTTAAACCGGACGTATATAATGACCTTGTTACCCAGATAGAGCAGAAAAAGACTTCAAGGGATAAGTTTATCGAAGATATTGTTGCTGAAGTAAAGCAGCATATCGAGAGTGCCGGCATTGAAGCTAAGATAGATGGAAGGGTAAAACATTTCTTTAGCATATATCGTAAAATGGTTAATCAGAATAAAACACTTGACCAGATATATGATTTATTTGCAGTAAGAATTATCGTTGATACTGTCAAGGACTGTTATGCGGCACTTGGAATTATTCATGAGATGTATAAACCTATCCCTGGAAGATTCAAAGATTATATTGCCATGCCCAAACCAAATATGTATCAGTCACTTCATACTACGCTTATAGGTCCGGGAGGACTGCCTTTCGAGATACAGATAAGAACATTTGAGATGCATAAGACAGCAGAGTATGGTATTGCTGCACATTGGAAATATAAGGAAAATGCTGACGGACATAATTCAGCAGATACAGAAGAGGCTAAGCTTACATGGCTAAGACAGATTCTTGAATGGCAGAGAGATATGTCTGATAATAAAGAGTTTATGAGTCTTCTTAAAAGTGATCTTAATCTTTATTCTGAAAATATATATTGCTTCACGCCATCCGGAGACGTATTGAATCTTCCTAATGGTTCAACACCAATAGATTTTGCATATGCAATACACAGTGCAGTTGGTAATAAGATGGTAGGAGCAAGGGTTAACGGTAAGATGGTAAACATAGATTATGTTATCCAGAATGGTGACAGAATAGAAGTTATCACGTCACAGAATTCCAAAGGACCAAGCCGTGACTGGCTCAAGATTGTAAGAAGCACCCAGGCGAAGAATAAGATTAACCAGTGGTTCAAGTCAGAACTCAAGGAAGACAATATTGCAAGAGGCAAAGAACTTATAGATAAGTACTGTAAGAGTAAGAGTATTATATTAAGTGATTATACAAAACCTGAATATATTGAGAAAGTAATTGCAAAGTATGGTTTCAGAGACTGGAATTCTGTTCTTGCTGCAGTAGGACATGGCGGACTTAAAGAGGGGCAGGTCATGAACAGACTCATAGAGGAATATGAGCGCGAGCATAGAAAAGAAGTGTCAGATGAAGAAATACTTGAGGCGGTTACCAACAGCCCAGAGAAGCCTAAAGTTGCAAAATCCGGTGGAGGAATTGTTGTAAAGGGAATACATGACGTTGCGGTAAGATTTTCAAAGTGCTGCAATCCGGTTCCGGGAGACGAGATATTAGGATTTGTGACAAGAGGCAGAGGCATATCAATTCACAGAACAGATTGTATAAATGTATTAAATATGCCGGAGATAGACAGGGTAAGACTTATTGAAGCAGAGTGGCAGACCGGTGCGAAAGAGAATCCTAAAGAGAAATATACGGCAGAGATTAATATTTTTGCCAATAACCGTACCGGAATTCTTGCGGATTTATCTAAGATTACTACAGAGCGTGAGATTGATGTTACAAGTATGAATGTGAGAACGAGTAAACAGGGACTTGCAACTATATCTATGTCATTCGAGATTGGAAGTGTTGATGAACTTAACCGTCTTATCGATAAGATGAGAAATGTAGAAAGTATTATAGATATAGAGAGAACAACAGGCTGATAATACGGCTTATGAATATGAAATGGAGGAATTATGGCATTAGTAGTGAAGCACATGGTGCTTGGACCTATTATGACTAATTGTTATATAGCATATGACGGGGATATAAAAGAGGCTGTAATAATTGACCCGGCAGATTCGGCAGATATAATTAAAAGAAAAATTACGGAACTCGGGGTAAAACCGGTGGCAATACTGCTTACACATGGACATTTTGACCATATAGGTGCAGCACTTGATATAAAGGCAGAATATGGAATAAAAATATATGCACACGAAGATGAAAAAGATGTGCTTACATCAGATGCAAATGTAGCATCGATGATGGGAATGAGATTAAGTGTAGACGCAGATGAGTATGTACGTGATAGACAGACACTTTTATTCGGTGGAGTAAAATATGAAGTAATTCATACACCCGGACATACAAAAGGTGGATGTTGTTATTATGTGGCTTCAGACAAAGTACTTTTTAGTGGTGATACAATGTTCTGCCAGTCATACGGAAGAACGGATTTTCCTACAGGAAGTTATTCTGAGCTTATTAATTCTATTACACAGAAGTTATTAAAGCTTGATGATGACGTTATTGTGTATCCGGGGCATAATGAAGAGACGAAGATAGGCTACGAGAGGTCAATGTATGATACTTATTAAATATAAAAACATTAATGATTTTGAGTATGATATCCAGGGACTTATAAGACAATTCTTTCCGGGCGAAGATATGGCAACAGATAAAGATGTCGCAGCAGATTATACATTAGTTACGGATATACAAAGTGAAAGTGTAAGTACGAAGTTATATGTAAAGGATAAGCCGGAGCCGGTGACAGAATGTGAAGATGTAATTGATTACAGTGACAGAAAGCAGACTAAAAATGTTTTAAAGAGAGTCGTATATAATACATTATCGGGATATACTGATAAAAAGCTTCCATGGGGAACACTTTCAGGCATAAGACCTACAAAGATTACGTCAGCACTTCTTGCAGAAGGAAATGATAAGGAATGGCTGAGGAAACATATGAAGAGTGAATATTATGTTTCTGATAAAAAGACAGGACTTAGTATTGATATATCGGAATATGAACTTAATCTTCTTAATAATATTAATTATAAAAACGGGCATAGTGTATACATAGGTATTCCATTTTGTCCAAGCATATGTTCATACTGTTCGTTTTCGTCATATCCGCTTGCAAGATATACCGATAAGGTGGATAAGTATCTCGACGCACTTATTAAAGAAATAGATTATGTGTCGAAAGCATTTTCGGACAGGGAATTAAACACTGTATACATAGGTGGTGGAACACCTACGACATTAAAACCGCATCAGTTAGACAGACTCCTTGGCGTTATAAGAGAAAAATTCGATTTTACCAATATAAAGGAGTTTACGGTTGAGGCGGGAAGACCGGACAGTATATCGGCTGACAAACTCAGGGTTATGATGCAATATGGAGTTACGAGGATGTCAATTAATCCACAGACTATGAATCAGAAGACACTTGATATTATTGGCCGGCGTCACACAGTGAAAGACATTACTGATGCATTTGCACTTGCAAGAGAGCAGGGGGTTGATAATATTAATATGGATTTTATTGTCGGGCTTCCGCAGGAGACTACAGAGGATATAAAATATACACTTGAAGAAGCAAAAAGACTTAATCCTGACAGCATAACAATACATTCCCTTGCAATAAAAAGAGCTGCAAGACTTAATACCATGAAGGAAATATATAGCAGATATTCTTATAATAACAGTGATGAAGTCATGGATATGTGTGCGGAATATGCATATGGAATGGGAATGAAGCCATATTATCTGTACAGACAGAAAAACATGACAGGTAACATGGAAAATGTCGGGTATGCAAAGCCGGGAAAAGCCGGAATATATAATATACTTATTATGGAAGAAGTGCAGCCTATAATTGCCTGTGGTGCAGGTGCTTCATCTAAGATGGTGTTTCCTGACGGTAATCGTATAGAACGTATAGAAAATGTAAAAGATGTTGACTGTTATATTGAAAGAATAGATGATATGATTAAACGAAAGGAAAGCTTTTTACAGGATAATAAAGGAGTGTTTTGATGACACCTTATTCAAAAAGTATTGACGAAGATGTTCTGAAAGAACAGTTACAGATAAAACTTAAGGATGTTATAAGGCATAGTATCTGTGTGAGTAATATGGGATATTATGTTGCAAAAGAGCTTGGAATGCCCGAAAATAAATGTTATGATATTGCGGTTGCAGGTATGATGCATGACATTGGAAAAATTCCGCTGGTAAGGTATATGAATGAGAATAGTGATGAAGAGTATTCTGTGAAGGATATGCGATATATGAGGATGCATTCTAAACTCAGTTATGATATACTGAAAAATGCCGGTTATTCCAAAGTAGTGCTTGATGCAATATTATATCATCATGAGAATTATGATGGAACAGGATATCCGGGAAACCTGTATGGTGAAAACATTCCTGTGGAAGCAAGAATCCTGAGGGTGTGCGATGTGTTTTCAGCACTTATATCAGACAGAACATACCGTTCAGCGTTTGATGTGGATACGGCAGTGGAAATGATGATAGATGAGATTGAAAACTTTGATATGAAAATATTTCTGGCATTCCAGAGAGTTGTTCATGAAGTTGACATAGAAAAAATTATGGGTAATAAGCCCGTCAGAGGAAAGGAAGATATGAAAAATGGCTGAGTCGATGAAAGGACTTAAGAGAAGTCACAGATGTACAGAAGTATCAATTGAAAATGTTGGAGAGAAAGTAACAGTAATGGGCTGGGTCCAGAAGAGAAGAAATCTCGGCAGTCTTATATTTGTAGACTTAAGAGACCGTTCGGGATTATTACAGATAGTATTTGATGAAAAAGATGTAAAGGCAGAAGGTTTTGCAAAGGCTGAGACAATAAGGAATGAATTTGTACTTGCTGTAGTTGGAACTGTCGAAAAAAGAGAAGGTGCAGTTAACGAGAACTTAAAAACAGGTGATATAGAAATACGTGCATGTGAACTCAGAATATTATCTGAGGCACAGACACCACCTATTCCTGTTGAAGAGGGTGTTAATACTAAGGATGAATTAAGGCTTAAATACAGATATCTTGATTTAAGAAAACCTAATCTTCAGAGAAATCTAAAGCTAAGAAGTGATGTGACCACACTTGTACGTTCATTTATGGCGGATGAAGGATTTCTTGATATAGAGACTCCTATACTTACAAAGAGTACACCGGAAGGGGCAAGAGATTACCTTGTGCCAAGCCGTGTGCATCCGGGTAATTTCTATGCATTGCCACAGTCACCACAGTTATTTAAACAGCTTTTAATGTGTTCGGGATGTGACAGATATTTTCAGATAGCAAAATGTTTCAGGGATGAAGACCTTCGTGCTGACAGACAGCCGGAGTTTACACAGATAGATATGGAACTTTCATTTGTCGATGTAGATGATGTTATAGATGTAAATGAGAGACTTCTTAAAAAATTATGGAAAGAAATTATGGGAGTTGATATTCCAACACCATTTCCAAGAATTACATGGCAGGAAGCAATGGACAGATATGGTTCAGATAAACCTGATACAAGATTTGGAATGGAATTAAAGGATGTGTCAGACATAGTAAAAGACTGTGGATTCGGAGTATTTACCGGAGCACTTGAAAATGGCGGTTCAGTTCGTGGTATTAATGCGAACGGACAGGGAGCAATGCCAAGAAAGAAAATAGATGCATTAGTTGATTTTGCCAAAGGTTATGGTGCCAAAGGACTTGCGTATATTGCAATTAATGAAGATGGAACATATAAGTCATCGTTTGCAAAATTCATGACGGAAGAAGAGATGAAAGGTATCGTTGACAGACTTGAAGGAAAGCCGGGAGACCTCCTTTTATTTGCGGCAGATAAGACAAAATTAGTATATGATGTACTTGGTGCATTGAGAGTTGAGATTGCAAAAAATCTCGGACTGTTAAGCAAAGATACGTTTAATTTCTTATGGGTGGTAGAGTTCCCATTACTTGAATATTCAGAAGAAGAGCAGAGATATGTTGCAATGCATCATCCATTTACAATGCCTATGGAAGAGGACTGGGACAAGATAGATACAGATCCGGGTTCAGTAAGAGCACAGGCATATGACATAGTTCTTAACGGAACAGAACTCGGTGGCGGAAGTATAAGAATACATCAGGATGATATTCAGGAAAAGATGTTTGAAGTATTAGGATTTACAAAGGAAAGTGCGTATGACAGATTTGGTTTCCTTCTTGATGCGTTCAAATATGGAGTACCACCTCATGCAGGTCTTGCATATGGACTTGACCGTCTTGTTATGCATATGGCTAAAGAGGACAACATCAGGGAAGTTATGGCGTTCCCTAAAGTAAAAGATGCATCATGTCTTATGACTGAAGCACCTAACGTAGTAGATGATAAGCAGCTTGAAGAGTTATATATTAAATCAACATATGAAGGGGAATAATATTTCCCACAACAAGTATATGCGGCATAATTAACTTTTTTATCGCAGAGCAAAATTTGAGATTTTGCTTGCGATTACTTCGACGCATAGCATCTGCGGAATGGGGATTAGTATGTTAGAAAATTCAGAGAATATAGAGAAGGTTATACTAGTCGGGGTATGCCTTGATGAAAAGGATGATACAAAAGATTCTATTGAAGAACTTGAAGACCTTGTTAAGACTGCAGGGGCTGTTACAGTAGCAAAAGTTATCCAGAACAGAGAGAAAATTCATCCGGGTACCTATGTTGGAAAAGGTAAGATTGAAGAAATAAAAGAAATGGCTGATGAGCTTGGTGCGACAGGAATTGTGTGCGATGACGAACTGTCGCCGGCACAGCTTTCCAATCTTGAAAGCGAGCTGGAACTCAAAGTTATGGACAGAACCCTGATTATTCTCGACATATTTGCTGAGAGGGCAAGGACAAGAGAGGGAAAGATTCAGGTGGAGCTTGCACAGCTTAAATACAGAGCATCAAGACTTGTCGGACTTAGAAGCTCTTTGTCGAGATTAGGTGGAGGTATTGGTACAAGAGGTCCCGGTGAAAAAAAACTTGAGATGGACCGTCGTCTTATAAAGGATAGAATATCAATGCTTAAGCAGGAAGTTGAAAATATAAAGAATCAGAGAGAGACAGCGAGAAAAAACAGGGAAAAAAATCCTGTTACGGTAGTATCTGTTGTAGGATATACCAATGCCGGTAAATCAACATTTCTAAATGTGTTAACAAAAGCCGGTGTTCTTGAAGAGGATAAATTATTTGCTACCCTTGACCCGACAACAAGAAATTATAAGCTGCCAAGTGGGCAGGAGATACTTGTTACAGATACAGTAGGTTTCATAAGAAAACTGCCACATCATCTGATAGATGCATTTAGAAGTACACTTGAAGAGGCTAAATATGCAGATATTATTCTTCATATGGTAGACAGTTCAAATCCACAGATGGATAAACAGATTCATACAGTGTATGAAACACTTGGAAACCTCGGAGTTGAAGATAAACCTGTGATTACGGTATTTAACAAATCAGATAAGATGCAGGATGCGGTAGCAAACGGCGAAATTGAGAAGCCACTCCTCAGGGATTCAAGAGCCGACTATGTTATTAATGCTTCGGTTAAAAAAGGCGATGGGATTGAGGCAATTCTCGATGCTGTTGAAAGTATAATAAGAGATTCCAAGAAATATATTGCCAAAGTATTCAGTTATGCTGATGCCGGAAAGATTCAATATATCAGAAAGTATGGAGAACTTCTTAAAGAGGAATATGTAGAGGAAGGTATATATGTAGAGGCATATATACCGGCGGAAATAGAAGGTAAAGTGAATTAGTGTGAAAAACCTTACATTGATATGCTGATTTTTCACACGACTAATTGTGCCGCAGGCGTCACAATTAGTTTTTATCGCAGGGCATAATTTGATATTTTGCCCGCGATTCCTCTGACGCATAGCGTCTGCGGAATGGAGATTAGTATGAAATTAATTGTTGCAGCAGATAAGAACTGGGGAATAGGACGAAAGGGAGAACTTCTTGTATCTATTCCTGATGACATGAAAAACTTCAGGGAGCTTACAGAAGGTAATGTAGTTGTTATGGGAAGGAAAACGTTTGAGAGACTTCCCGGAAAACGTCCTCTTGTAAACAGGACAAATATAATTCTTACTTCAAGAAAAGATTACAATGTGAAGGGTGCAACAGTTGCACATTCCATTGAAGAACTTGATGAGATATTAAGTGTATATGATACAGATAAAATATTTGTAATGGGGGGCGGACAGATATATAAGCTCCTGATAGACAGATGCGATACAGCATATGTAACATTTATTGATTATGAATATGAAGCGGACACATTTTGCCCACCCGTATCAGATGATGAGTGGAAACTTGTAGAAGAGAGTGAAGAACAGACATACTTTGACGTGGAATACTACTATAGAAAGTATGTAAGGATAATTGAACAGGTAAAAGAATAAAGGAGGAACTCCTGTCATATATTTATACGAAAAGTAAATTTATGACAGGAGTTTTTTTATGCGCATTATGCAGGAAAATAATATTGATAAGGGAGCAGTAACGATAAATGTTCTGAATTCTGACAATATACCTATTCAGGATGCAACAGTATCGATATCCTATACAGGCAACCCGGAGGAAGTTATCGATGAACAGAAGACGGATGAGAATGGAAGGGTTGAGGAACAGGAACTGCCGGCACCGCCTGTTGAGTGGAGTCTGAGTGAAAGTAATATAGAACAGCCTTATTCTGAATATAGTGTGCAGGTTAATGCTGAAGGATACCTCGGAGAAAATGTTTCCGGTATTCAGATATTATCGGAGACAAATTCTATCCAGATAGTGAAATTAAGAAAAATAACGCCTCAGGGACAGGGGGAGAATATAGTTATTCCGGCACATACATTATATGGGCAGTATCCTGAAAAGATTCCCGAAGATGAGGTGAAACCATTAGAGGAAAATCCGGAAATTGTACTTAGCAGGGTTGTGGTTCCTGAGTACGTTGTGGTACATGATGGAGCACCATCAGACAGTACGGCAAAAAACTATTATGTTACTTACAGGGATTATATTAAAAATGTTGCTTCGAGCGAGATATACGCAACATGGCCCAAAGAGACGCTGAGAGCCAATATACTTGCAATTATGTCATTTACACTTAACAGGACATATACAGAGTGGTACAGGTCTAAGGGGTATGATTTTACAATAACATCATCAACGGCTTACGACCACAAATGGATGAATGGAAGAAATATATATACAAGTATAGCAGATATTGTTGACGAAATATTTGATAAATATTTATCAAGACCTAATGTTAAGCAGCCTATTTTAACACAATATTGTGATGGCAGGCAGGTTACGTGCGACGGGTGGATGACACAGTGGGGAAGCAAAAGTCTCGGAGACAGTGGTTATACGGATATAGAGATATTAAGGTATTATTACGGATATGACATGTATGTGAATACGGCTGAACTTATATCAGGGATTCCTTCTTCATGGCCGGGATATAACCTTGATATAGGTGCATCAGGGGAAAAGGTCCGTACCATACAGGAGCAGCTTAATAAGATAGCAACAGTATATTCAGCAGTTCCGAGAATAGTTGCAGATGGAAGATATGGTGAGGCAACTAAAAATGCAGTATTGCAGTTCCAGAAGATATTCGGGCTGCCACAGAGCGGAGTAGTTGATTTTAGAACATGGTATAAAATATCACAGATATACACAGGGATAACCAGGATTGCGGAATTTGGATAAAAATGCTATAATGTAAACTAATGCTACAAGCCATGTGATGTAACAGCTTGTAGCATAGTTATGAGTTGGAAGGATGAAGTCAGATGGACAAGTCAGATAACAGGAAGGGAAAAGTATTCGAACCGGTTGTAATGTGCATTATAGTAGTATTGATGGTGATTTTTTCGGTTAAAGTAAAAGGTGAAGATGATATCGGAGCCCTTGAAAGTAAAAAAGCGGAAAATGAGTCAAAGCAGGCTGAGGCACAGTCACAGGCGGGAGAACTTGAATCTTCAAAATCACAATTAGAGCAGATGGTTGTCAATTTTAATAATCAGATGGAATCGCTGGCAGGAGAACTTAATGACCTGGATGCAAAGATTAAAGATAAAGAAAGAGAGATAAGAAAGACTAAGAAGGAACTCAAACAGGCTAAAAAGGATGAGAAAGAACAGTATAATTCCATGAAGGACAGAATACAGTTTCTGTTTGAGGCGGGAAATACAAATTATCTTGAGATTCTTATGTCAGATGGAAGTATAACAGAGAATCTGAATAAGGCGGAATATTTTTCACAGTTATATGAATATGACAGACAGATGCTTAAAAAATATCAGGATACTAAAGACAAAATTTCTGATAAGAATGATACACTTAATGTGGAAAAAGGCGAGCTTGACGGCTTAAAAAAGGATACGGAAGCAAAGCAGGTTGAGATAGCCAATATGATTGCAGAGTCTAATCAGAAGATAGCTGATTATCAGTCAAAGATATCACAGGCAGAGTCACAGGCAGCAGAATTTGAAGCTAAGGCGGATGAGGCTGAAAGTGAGATTGATGAATGGCATGCAGAATCGTTAAGGCAGCAGGAAGAAAGCATTTTAAAACAGCAGCAGTTAAATGCAAAAAATGGTGAGACAGAATCATATGATGCATACAATTATACGGCAACAGAACTTGATCTGTTAGCATGTTTAATACAGGCAGAGGCCGAAGACCAGCCATATTATGGAAAACTTGCAGTAGGAAGTGTTGTTATGAACAGAATGGATAACAGGAGTTTTCCTGATACAATGGCAGGAGTATTATATCAGCCGTATCAGTTTACACCTGTAACAGTAAATCATAGATTTGCAAATATTCTTGCAAGAGGTGCCAATGAAGAATGCTATAAGGCTGCAAGAGAAGTAATGGCCGGTAACAGAGTAGGTTCATGGTTATATTTCAGGATGAATGACGGTTCAAGAGTCGGAACGGTAATTGGCGATCATGTATTCTATTAAAATATAAAAAATAGTTGAAATAAGTAGCTTAATAATGTATAATCGATACAATTTGAGGTAAAATTCAGAAACACATTAATCGAGAAAGGACAGGGTAAGAAATGAAAGCTTTTCTAATACTTGAAGATGGTACTGTTTTTACAGGAAAATCCATTGGTTCAAAGAAAGAAGTAATAAGTGAGATTGTATTTAACACATCTATGACAGGTTATCTTGAAGTGCTTACAGATCCGTCATATGCAGGACAGGCAGTTGTAATGACATATCCGCTTATTGGTAACTATGGAATATGTCACGAAGATATGGAGTCATTAAAACCATGGCCGGACGGATATATTGTAAGAGAGTTATCAAGAGTTCCAAGTAATTTCAGAAGTGACGATAATATACAGAATTTTCTGGAGACAAATGATATTCCGGGAATAGAGGGAATCGATACAAGGGCACTTACAAAGATTCTCAGGGAAAAAGGCACTATGAATGGAATGATTACTACTAATGAGAATTATAATCTGGAAGAAGTAAAAGAGAAGCTTAAGAAGTATTCTCCAACAGGTGTAGTTGAGAAGGTAACATGCAAAGAGAAAAGTAATCTTAAAGGTGATGGATATAAGGTTGCACTTATGGATTTCGGTGCAAAGAAAAATATCGCAAAATCTCTCAACGAGAGAGGATGTGACGTCACTATATATCCGGCATCGACATCAGCGGATGAGATTATTGAATCAAACCCTGACGGAATAATGTTGTCGAATGGACCGGGAGATCCTAAAGAATGTGTTTCTATAATAGAAGAGCTTAAGAAGTTATATAATACTGATATTCCTATATTTGCCATATGTCTTGGACATCAGCTTATGGCACTGGCTACTGGAGCTGATACACATAAGATGAAATATGGACATAGAGGTGCAAACCATCCGGTAAAAGATTTAAAGAGCGGAAAAGTGTATATTTCATCACAGAACCACGGATATGTAGTAGATAGTGATACAATCAATCCTGATATTGCAGAGGTAGGATTTGTAAATGTAAATGATAAGACTGTAGAAGGTTTGAGATATAAAAACAAGAACATATTTACAGTACAGTTCCATCCGGAAGCATGTCCGGGACCACAGGACTCTGGAAAATTATTTGACGAATTTATTAATATGATGGGAGGAAAGAAGAATGCCTAAGAATCCGAATATTAAAAAAGTATTAGTTATTGGTTCAGGTCCTATTGTAATTGGACAGGCAGCAGAATTTGATTATGCCGGTACACAGGCATGTCGTTCTCTTAAAGAAGAAGGAATAGAGGTAGTACTTGTAAATTCAAACCCTGCAACCATCATGACAGATAAAGATATTGCAGATAAAGTATATATCGAACCGCTTACAACTAAAGTTCTTGAGAAAATTATAGAAGTTGAGAAGCCTGACAGTGTTCTTCCTACACTTGGTGGACAGGCAGGACTCAACCTTGGAATGGAATTAGAGGAGTCGGGATTCTTAAAGAGCCATGGGGTTAAACTTCTCGGAACAACGGCGGAGACTATAAGAAATGCTGAGGGACGTGAGGAATTCAAGGAACTCATGGAGAGAATCGGAGAGCCATGTGCAACATCCGAGGTCGTTGAAAATGTTGAAGATGGTATAGCATTTACTAACAAAATCGGATACCCTGTAGTTCTTCGTCCGGCTTATACATTAGGTGGAAGCGGCGGTGGAATTGCCCACAATCAGATGGAACTTATAGATATTCTTACGAACGGGCTCCGTCTGAGCCGTGTAGGACAGGTTCTTGTAGAGCGTTGCATTGCCGGATGGAAAGAGATTGAATATGAAGTAATGAGAGATAGTGCAGGCAACTGTATCACTGTATGTAATATGGAAAATATCGACCCTGTCGGAGTACATACAGGTGACAGTATAGTTGTAGCTCCATCACAGACATTAGGCGATAAAGAGTATCAGATGCTCAGGACATCAGCGCTTAAGATTATAGATGAACTTGGAATTACCGGAGGATGTAATGTACAGTATGCACTTCATCCGGAATCATTTGAATACTGTGTAATTGAGGTTAATCCACGAGTAAGCCGTTCTTCAGCACTTGCTTCAAAAGCAACAGGATATCCAATTGCAAAAGTTGCAGCAAAGATAGCTCTCGGATATACACTTGATGAGATTAAGAATGCAATTACAGGTAAGACATATGCAAGTTTTGAGCCGACTCTTGACTACTGTGTTGTTAAAATACCACGACTTCCGTTTGACAAATTTATTATGGCTAAGAGAACTCTTACAACACAGATGAAAGCTACCGGAGAGGTAATGAGTATCTGTAATAACTTCGAGGGTGCTCTTATGAAGGCTATACGTTCTCTTGAACAGCACGTTGAAAGTCTTATGGATTATGACTTTACAGGATTATCAGAAGAAGAACTTTTAGAGCAGTTAAATGTAGTTGATGACAGAAGAATATGGTGTATAGCTGAAGCGTTAAGACGTGGAATATCATATGAGGAGATTCATAACAGAACAAAGATAGATATATGGTTTATAGATAAGCTTGCCATTATTGTAGAGATGGAAAATGCTCTTAAGACAGAGGAACTTACAAAAGAACTTTTAGCTGAAGCAAAGAGAATAGAGTTCCCTGATACAGTAATTGCAAAACTCACAGGAAAGACAGAAAAAGAAATACATGACCTTAGAATGAAATATGGAATTGTTGCAGGATTCAAGATGGTTGATACATGTGCGGCCGAGTTTGAGGCATCAACACCATATTATTATTCAGGCTTTGGAATTGAGAATGAAGCTATAGAGACAAGACCGGAGAAAAAGGTTCTTGTATTGGGTTCAGGACCAATCAGAATTGGTCAGGGTATAGAATTTGATTTCTGTTCTGTTCATAGTACATGGGCATTCAGAGATGCAGGCTATGAGACAATTATAGTTAATAACAACCCTGAGACAGTAAGTACTGACTTTGATATAGCTGATAAGCTATATTTTGAGCCACTTACTCCGGAGGATGTCCAGAACATAGTAGATATTGAAAAACCTGATGGAGCAGTAGTACAGTTCGGAGGACAGACAGCAATTAAACTTACAGAGAGTCTTATGAAGATGGGAGTTCCTATTCTTGGAACTAAGGCTGAGGATGTCGATGCAGCAGAGGACAGGGAATTATTTGATAAGATTCTTGAAGAATGCGAGATACCAAGACCTGCCGGACACACTGTATTTACAGTTGAAGAAGCTAAGAAAGCAGCAAATGAACTCGGATACCCTGTACTTGTAAGACCATCATATGTACTTGGCGGACAGGGAATGCAGATAGCTACAGATGATTCAGAGATAGAAGAGTTTATGAATATCATTAACAGAATTGCCCAGGATCATCCTATTCTTGTAGATAAGTATCTTCAGGGTAAAGAGATTGAAGTTGATGCTGTATGCGATGGTGATAATATTCTTATTCCGGGAATTATGGAACATATTGAGAGAGCCGGTGTTCATTCAGGAGACAGTATATCAGTATATCCTGCACAGTCACTTTCAGACGAATGCATAGATATGATAGAGGAATATACAAAGCGTCTTGCACGTTCACTTCATGTAAAAGGTATGATTAACATACAGTTTATTGTGTGTGACGGACAGGTATATGTAATTGAGGTTAACCCTCGTTCAAGCCGTACAGTGCCATATATCAGTAAAGTTACAGGTATACCGATTGTTAAGCTTGCAACAAAGGTAATAATTGGTGAGAAGATTACAGATTTGGGTTATAAGCCTGGTCTTCAGGATAAAGCCGACTATATAGCAATCAAGATGCCTGTATTCTCATTTGAGAAAATCAGAGGAGCAGATACATGCCTTGGACCTGAGATGAAGTCAACAGGTGAGTGCCTTGGAATTGCCAAGACATTTGATGAGGCATTATATAAAGCATTCTTAGGTGCAGGTGTAAATCTTCCTAAACATAAGAAGATGATTATTACAGTAAATGATGCAGATAAGCATGAAGCAATCTCAATTGGTAAGAGATTTGAGAAACTCGGATATGAGATATATGCTACAAGAAGTACTGCGAGAGTGCTTAATGAAAACGGCGTACATGCCATTAAGGTTAACAAACTTTCACAGGAGGCTCCTACAGTAATAGATCTTATACTTGAACATAAGATAGATATAGTTGTTGATACACCAACACAGGGAAGAGATAAGACGAGAGACGGATTCCTCATAAGAAGAATGTCCATTGAGACAGGTGTTAACTGTTTTACGGCATTAGATACTGTGAATGCATTACTTACAAGTCTTGAGAGTAATGTAAAGGATAATCTTTCTGTTATAGATATAGCAACTGTTGGAACAAAATAAACGATATTATTAACCGTATATAATAATGGAGTGGAGTTGTCACTTTTAGAGTGGTAACTCCATTCGGTCTTTGTAGCAGAAATATGTCTGTGGAATGGAGATTAAGATGATAGAATTAATAGAAAATAAGATGGATGTTGATACATATCTTGGATTGAGAAAATCTGTTAATTGGAAAGTATTATCGGAAGAACAGGCGAAGAAGGCGTTAGACAGGAGCCTTTTTACGGTGTGTGTTTATGATGATGGAAAACCAATAGGTATGGGCAGAATAGTAGGAGATGGTGTTGTAATAGATTATATCCAGGATTTGGTTGTAAGACCTGAATATCAGGGAAAAGGTGTAGGAAGAATGGTGATTGAGCATCTTATAGATTATGTGAAATCAAGCAAAATACCTGATACCGAAATAATGCTCTGTCTTATGTGTGCAAAGGGAAGAGAGAATTTTTACAAGAGATTTGATTTTATTGCACGTCCTACAGAAAAACTTGGCCCCGGAATGATACAGTATTTATAAAATCAAAGAGCAGGTAGCGGATTGCGGATATCATTGATGATATTCAGAAATGAGGAGTAGTATGGGCAGAAAAATTACTATGTATATATTAAGACATGGCAGGCAAAACAGTGCTTTATGCAATGTCAATGTTCCATTGTCAGAAGCAGGAGAACGACAGTCGGAACTTGCCGGACAGAGACTTTCAGAATATAATATCGACGCACTATATTCAAGTAATCTTATAAGGGCAGTACAGACTGCTGAGATAATTAACCGTAATATAAATGTACATAATAAAATTATAGATGGATTGGAAGAAATAGATTTTGGTGAACTTACGGGACTGGAAGACAGTGTGATTAAAGAGAAATATAAAGATTATTTTGACAGAAGAGAAGAGTATCGTGAAGATATTGCATTTCCCGGTGGGGAAGATGGAAAAACCGTTTATGTAAGAATGAAAAATGCAATCGATACTATAATAGATGAATGTAAGCAGAATGATTATGAACGTGTGGCAATTGTATCACATGGTGGGGCAATAAGGGCATTTCTTGCAGGAATACTTGGAATGGAGCAAAGTCACAGGTTCTTATTTGCAAAGACTATGGAAAATACTTCAATTACACAGATAGATTATGATGTTGATAAAGACAGATTTTATGTTGAAAGAATAAATGATTATTCGCATATTGAAGGATACCCGGAACTTATGAGAGTTCATTTTATATAATTAAGAAGTTTTGGAACTGATTTATGGAGGAAATTATGGCAGCAAAAGTTAACAATAATTATGATGCCAATAGTATATCAATTCTTGAAGGTCTTGAGGCGGTAAGAAAAAGACCCGGTATGTATATTGGCAGCGTCTCTACCAAGGGACTTAATCATCTTATATATGAGATAGTTGATAATTCGGTTGATGAACATCTTGCAGGATATTGTAGTGAGATAAGTGTAAGTCTGGAAAAAGACGGAACAGCGGTTATACAGGATAATGGACGTGGAATACCTGTAGGAATAAATGAAAAAGCAGGAAT
Organism: Lachnospira sp. UBA2821; assembly: GCA_002351535.1. Taxonomy (GTDB): domain Bacteria; phylum Bacillota; class Clostridia; order Lachnospirales; family Lachnospiraceae; genus UBA2821. Next base: position 162,498 of record DEGR01000064.1, on the reverse strand, counting down.
ACCCGCTGTCGAAGTTGTATTTACAATTCTTCATGCAGGAGGAAAATTTGGTGACGGAGGGTATAAGATATCAGGTGGTCTTCATGGTGTAGGTGCTTCTGTAGTTAATGCACTTTCTGAGTGGCTTGAAGTTACTATAAAAGTTGATGGTAAAGTATATAAGCAGAGGTATGAGAGAGGAAGAGTCATGTATCCTCTTAAGGAGACCGGAACATGCAGAAAGAATGATACAGGTACAACGGTTGTATTTAAACCTGATGCAGAGATATTTGAAAAAACATATTTCAAGGCCGATGCGATAAAGAGCAGACTTCATGAGACAGCATATCTTAATCCCGGCCTTACCATTAATTTTAGCAATAAGAGGTTTAATGAAGAAGAGGAATGTGTATTCCATGAACCGGACGGAATTAAAGCATATGTAAGGAATCTTAATAAAGATAAAGAGACACTTCATGATGTTGTATATTACAAAAGAGTGTCAGAGGGAATTGAAGTTGAAGCAGCATTTCAGTATGTTACTGAATTTCAGGAAAATATACTTGGATTTTGTAATAATATATATACGCAGGAGGGTGGTACGCATATAACGGGGTTTAAGACAAAATTTACTACTGTTATTAACCAGTATGCAAGAGAACTCGGAATATTGAAAGATAAAGACAGTAATTTTACCGGAATGGATGTAAGAAATGGAATGACGGCAGTTATAGCAATAAAGCATCCTGAACCACGTTTTGAAGGTCAGACGAAGACAAAGTTAGATAATCCTGATGCGGGTAAGGTTACGGCAGAGATAACAGGGGAAGAAATACAGCTCTATTTTGATAAGAATCTGGATGACCTTAAGACCGTTATAAGTTGTGCAGAGAAGTCGGCAAAGATAAGAAAGGCAGAGGAAAAAGCAAAGACGAACATGCTTGAAAAGCCTAAGTTCTCTATCGACAGCAATGGCAAGCTTGCCAACTGCGTAAGCCGTAATGCCGAGGAATGTGAAGTATTTATCGTAGAGGGAGATTCGGCAGGAGGTTCTGCAAAGACGGCACGTAACAGGCATACACAGGCAATTCTTCCGATAAGAGGAAAGATACTTAATGTTGAGAAGGCAACTATGGACAAGGTGCTTGCAAATGCAGAGATTAAGACTATGATAAGTGCATTTGGATGCGGCTTTTCAGAAGGTTATGGCAATGACTTCGATATATCTAAGTTAAGGTATAATAAAATAGTTATAATGACTGATGCGGATGTAGACGGAGCACATATAGCAACACTGTTACTTACATTTTTCTATAGATTTATGCCTGAACTTATACATCAGGGACATGTATATCTTGCAATGCCACCTCTGTATAAGGCAATTCCTAAAAAGGGACAGGGGGAATATCTGTACGATGATAAAGCATTGGAGAAATACAGAAAAACACATAAGAATTTTACTCTTCAGAGGTACAAAGGTCTTGGTGAGATGGATGCAGAACAATTATGGGAGACTACCCTTAATCCTGAGACACGACTTTTAAAGAGGGTTGAGATAGAGGATGCAATGATGGCATCTGAGGTTACAAGCATGTTAATGGGAAATGATGTTCCGCCGAGAAGACAGTTTATCCATGACCATGCCAGTGATGCAGAGTTAGACTTATAAGAATGGAGAATAATAAAAGATGAGTGAGCAGATAATTACGTCAGAGTATTCTGAGGTGATGCAGAAATCATATATAGACTATTCAATGAGTGTTATTTGTCAGAGGGCAGTTCCCGATATAAGGGACGGACTTAAACCGGTTCAGAGAAGAGTATTGTATGCAATGGACCAGCTTGGGCTTAATTATGACAAACCACACAGAAAGTCGGCACGTATCGTAGGTGATGCCATGGGTAAATATCATCCACATGGCGATAGTTCTATATATGATGCATTAGTTGTGTTAGAGCAGGATTTTAAAAAGGGTATGGCACTTGTTGACGGACATGGTAACTTTGGCTCAATCGAGGGAGATGGAGCCGCTGCAATGCGATATACAGAGGCTAAACTTAAGAAGTTTACGCAGGATGTATATCTTGCTGACCTTGACAAAGATGTGGTTGATTTTGTGCCTAATTTTGATGAGACAGAGAAGGAACCGGAAGTATTACCGGTAAGAGTACCTAATGTGCTTATTAATGGAGCAGAAGGTATAGCGGTAGGTATGACTACAAGTATTCCGACACATAATCTCTCAGAAGTTATCGATGGTGTTATAGCATACATGGATAATAATGATATAACGACTAAGGAGCTTATGGAGCATATCAAAGGTCCTGATTTTCCAACAGGTGGAATTGTAGTTAATAAAAGTGAATTACTGAATATTTATGAGAGTGGAACCGGTAAGATAAAATTAAGAGGTAAGGTTGAATTCGAGAAAGCAGCTAATCGTCAGGATAAGGACAAATTAGTTATTACACAGATTCCATATACAATGATAGGAGCAAATATAGGAAAGTTTATATCTGATGTTGTTGCACTTATAGAGAATAAAAAGACACAGGATATAGTTGATATATCAAACCAGTCTTCTAAGGAAGGTATAAGAATAGTACTTGAACTGAAGAAGAATGCAGATGTTCATAAACTGGAAAATATGTTATATAAGAAGACAAGATTAGAGGACAGTTTTGGTGTGAATATGCTTACTATTGTGGATAAACGTCCGGAAGTTCTCGGACTTAAGGAAATAATTAAGCATAATGTGGATTTTCAGTATGAATTACAGACAAGAAAATACACCACTCTTCTGAAAAAAGAAAGAGAGCAGAAAGAGATAAAAGAAGGTCTTATAAGGGCATGCGATATGATAGATCTTATTATCGAGATATTAAGGGGAAGCAAGAGCCTTAAGGATGCTAAGAACTGTCTTATCAATGGTGTGACTGACAATATAACATTTAAACACAAAGAGTCAGAGCTTTATGCAGGAAACCTTAATTTTACCGAGAAGCAGGCACAGGCAATACTTGAACTGAGATTATATAAACTTATAGGGTTAGAGATACTTGCACTTCAGAAAGAATATGAAGCTATATTAGAGAGGATTGCCGGATATGAGGAAATACTTAATAACAGAAAGGCTATGGCGAAGGTTATTAAGAAGGAACTTCTTGCAATTAAGAAAGAGTATGGAGTAGACAGAAAGACTGTTATTACAGATGCAAGTGCGGCTGTGTATGAGGAAAATCCTGTAGTCGAGCAGGAAGTTGTATTTCTTATGGACAGATTTGGCTATGCAAAGACTATAGATGTAGCTGCTTATGACAGGAACTCCGAGGCTGCTGATAAAGAAAATAAATATGTATTCCATTGCATGAATACAGACAAAGTATGTATTTTTACGGATACCGGTATGATGCATTCTGTTAAAGTTATGGATATACCTTTTGTAAGATTCAGGGATAAGGGTACGCCTATAGATAATCTTGGTAATTATGACAGTAAGGGTGAAAATATAATATTTATAAGAAGCAGGGATAGTATAATGAATGAAAAGCTTCTGTTTACAACGAGACTTGGAATGATGAAACTTGTTGACGGAAGTGAATTCGATGTATCTAAAAAGACTGTTGCAGCAACTAAATTGACAGAGGCTGACAGTGTGGTGAGCATAGTTATTACAGAAGCAATTACCGCTGAAGGTGTGCAAAATCTACAGCCTGATGCGGGGGAAGAATCATTGATGTTTACAGGTGGTTCAGATATGCCTGACAGTCAGATGATGTTCACAGGCGGTTCAGATGATATGGATATGTCAACAGACATGGATATGAATGAGCAGATGTCATTTGATTTTGCAGTAAATGATATCGCCGGCGGTACAGGTGTAACTAATGTTCAGGCATCCGATGAAGGGATAGTGTCCGACCAGATAGTGGTACTTCAGACGCAGAACGGGGTATTCTTAAGATTTAAGCTTAATGAAATTCCGGAGAAGAAGAAGGGAGCTATCGGTGTTAAGGGAATCAAGCTTGGTGAAGATGATGAAATAAAACATGTTTATGTAATAGATGCAGGAGATAATATAACAGTAAAAAGTAATGGCAAAGAAGTTGCTTTGAGAAGTCTTAAGACTAATAAAAGAGGAGCAAAAGGAACTAAAGTCAGAGGAAAATGAATAGAGGATGGTTATGTATGAATTATAGAGAAGCAAGACAATTCATAGACAGGATAACCATGGAGAAAGGAAGTGTCCCGGGGTTAGATGCCATCAGGACACTTCTGTTTAAAATGGGCAATCCACAGGATAAACTAAAGATAATACATGTTGCAGGAACTAATGGAAAAGGTTCGGTTACGGCATATCTTTTAAGTATATTAAATAAAGCGGGATATAAGGTTGGAACTTATAATTCGCCAAGTGTGTTTGAATATCTTGAGAGAATACGGACAGATGGTGTAAATATTGGGGAGGATGAATATGCAGAAGGAATAACAAAGATTAAAGAAATATATGACAGTATGAGAGAAGATAAAGAGCCTCTTCCAACAGCATTTGAGATTGAGACGGCTCTGGCATTTGACTATTTTGTCAGAAAAAACTGTGACATTGTTATAGCAGAAGCAGGAATGGGGGGACGGCTGGATGCCACGAATGTATGTGACAGTGTACTTGTAGCTGCTATTATGTCAGTAAGTATGGACCATATGGCATTTCTTGGTAATACAATAGAAAGTATAGCATCAGAAAAAGCGGGAATTATTAAGAAAAACTGTCCTGTTGTAATCTATAATCAGGATAAAGAAGTTCTTGATATTATAAGGCAGAAAGCGGATGAGGTGAAAGCAGAGATGGTGGTGACAGCCATTCCTGAGATAACAGAGTATGATAATGAAAGAACAACATTTAGTTACTGTTCAAAGGTATCGGGCAAAAAGTATGATAATCTTATAATAACACTTAAGGGAATGATACAGGTTAACAATGCCTGTGTGGCTGTAGAAATTATTGAAATGCTTAATAGAATGCAATATAATATAAATGATTTGCACATTAGAAACGGACTTGCCGATACCAAATGGCCCGGACGTTTCCAGAAAATATGTGACAGACCACTTATATACATAGATGGTGCACATAATCCGGATGCAGTAAAAAGGCTTAGTGATACTATTGATATGTATTTTAAGGGATATAAAAAGATTTATGTTATGGGGGTGTTTAAAGACAAAGATTTTGAAAGGGAACTGGAGTATATTATAGAAGGTGCAGAACACATTTATACAGTAACGCCTGATAATGCAAGGGCACTTGATGCCTCTGAACTGGCGGAAACTATAAATAAAAGAAGAGATATAGCTACAGCATGTGACAGTGTTAACATGGCAATGAAATGTGCAACTGATGATACTGCAAAAGAAAAAAATAAAAGTGTCATTATTGCATTTGGTTCATTGTCATATCTTGGTGATGTGGTGGGATGCATCAAAAAACGTTTGTTATAAGGAAAGAATATCGTTGCGGCATGACCGCACAGAAATGAGGATGAAAAGATGAAGATAGGCAGCAGAGAGTTTGACACAGAGAATAAGACATATATTATGGGAATATTGAATGTTACACCGGATTCATTTTCGGATGGAGGAAAGTTTAACAGTATCGACAATGCACTAAAGCATGCAGAGAATATGATAAAAGATGGCGCAGACATAATAGATGTTGGAGGAGAATCTACAAGACCGGGATATACATTAATACCCGATGATGAAGAGATTAAAAGAGTTGTACCGGTTATAGAGGCACTTGTGAAGGAATTCGATGTACCAGTGTCGATTGATACATACAAATCAGCAGTTGCTAAAGCTGCTGTGGAAGCAGGAAGTACACTTGTAAATGATATATGGGGATTTAAGTATGATACAAAAATAGCTGATGTAGTTGCAAATACAGGTGTAGCATGCTGCCTTATGCATAACAGGGATTTAGAAAAAAATCCTTATGACAATTATCTTGCAGATGTTCTTTCTGATTTGCAGGAAAGTGTAAATATTGCACACAGAGCAGGTGTTGCAGATGACAGAATAATACTTGACCCCGGAGTTGGATTCGGAAAAGACCTTAACATGAATCTTCAGATAACAAATAATCTTGAGCTTTTATCTATACTTGGTTATCCGGTACTTCTTGGCACTTCAAGAAAATCAATGATAGGGCTTACACTGGATGTGCCTGTTGGAGAGAGAATGGAAGGAACAGTCGCAACTTCTGTTATTGGTGTAATAAAAGGATGCAGCTTTGTAAGGGTTCATGATGTCAAAGAGAATAAAAGAGCTGTGCAGATGACAGAGGCAATATTAAATAGTTCCGGTGTTTTATAATTACGGGAGGAGAAAATATTTATATGGAAAATTTTACGAAGAAGAGATTTGCAGTGATAGCAGCCATTATTGTGGTAATGGCAATTGCAGCAGGATATCCGACAGAAGCTAAGGCGGATACATCACAGTGTAATGCGGCTATAAAAAGTGTTGGATACAATACAGTCACAATTAATGCCAATACAGGAAATTACTGGCATTCCGGTGTTGCGATATTCCGTTCCACATCGAAAAACAGTGGTTATAAGAAAATCAAAGTGATTGAAAGATACGGAAACAGCTGGACATACAGAGATACAAAATTAAAGTCAGGTAAAGTATATTATTATAAAGTTCAGACATTTGAGAAGTATGGCAAAAAGAGATATTATGGCGTGACTTCTGCAATAGCAGGAGCAAGACCAAAGCTTGGTGCAGCATCAATAAAAAAAGTTATTTCAAAAAATGCAGACAGTGCACTTATTACATGGAACAGGGTAGAAGGCTCAACAGGATATGAGATATATCGTTCAGATAAGGCAAAAGGAGGATATACTCTCATTAAGAAAGTTGACAGGTCAAAAAGTGTGAGATACACGGATAAAGGGCTTACTGTTGGAAAAAGATATTATTATATAGTTAAGGCATACAGGAATACTACAGGTAAAACAGTTTATGCCGGAGGCTCTAAAAAAGTATCTGTAGTAATCGCTCCATGTAAACCGGGAAGACCTTCAATAGTTGTATATGGACCGACGAGTGAGAATGTAAGCTGGGCACCTGCCATGGGAGCACAGAGCTATACAATATACAGAGCTGAGGGAAACAGCAATTCCTACAGAAAAGTTATGACAACAAAAGCCACAAGTTATACATTTGGTGATGTGAATAATGGTATATATTATTCGTACAAAATAAAGGCAAATGTAAAGATAGGAAATAAATGTATAAGAAGTGAGTTTTCAAAAGCAAAAGGTGGTTATGTAGATTACTATACATATGACAATGAATCATTTGAGCATAGAGAAAAAAGAATACATTACAGTGAAGCAAATTATGGAACCCAGGCAGCATCAGAGCAGAATCAGGTTACAATAACTATACGGGTATGGGATTTTGACAGTAATGGCAATAAGGTTACAAAGAATAAATCATTCAAAGTAAATAAATATATTTCTGAGAGTGTTAAACAGGCATTTGAGGAGATATACAATGGCAATGAGAAATTTCCAATTCATGAAATTGGAGCATATAGCTGGAGAGGAGATAATTCAACATCGGAACATTGTCTTGGAATAGCCATAGATATTAATTCGAATGAGAACTGTATGATGGATGGAGACACAGTAGTAGCTGGTTCATTCTGGAAACCATATGAGAATCCATATTCGATTCCGTTGGATGGTGAGGTTGCCAGAATACTTAAAAAATATGGATTCTATCAGGGCGACTGGGGATATAGAAAAGACTATATGCATTTTTCTTATTTTGGTGGATAAACTATGAATTTTTTCTTGAAATATGACATACAATAGAGTATACTTAAGTTATTAAAAAACATGACGCATACCCTGGGATGTTCGACAACTTCTGTGATTTTGAACCTACATTTTTGAACAGGGATTCTTATATCACATAATATGATGTCAAGCCTCCGATAAGAGTGGAAGGCAGAGTGTTATGTTGCGGTTACCCACCTAGCAACGCTAGGACTCAAAATAACAGGAACCGGCATTTTGGGAATATGCAAGATAAAAAAAGCAGCACATATGTGCTGCTTTTAGTATTGTATGGGTAATGAGTGATTGTATATAAAGGAATGTATGGAGCAAAAATGAAGAAACGGGTAATTATAGCTATAATAAGCATTGCAGCACTTATTATATTAGTATTTGGAAAGCTGGTATTTAATGATGGAAAAGAGTATAAAGGGGATATAGAACTTACTAAGGCACAGGTTGCAAAGTCAATAGCGCTATTGTATTTTACACAGAGTCAGTGTGACAGTGTAGACGAAGACTATTTTGCGGGCGTAAGCGGTTCGCAGTGGTATGAGAAATATGTGGATATTCTTATAAAAGAAAAGCCGGAAATAAAAGTATTTGAGGCAAAACATAAAAAAATGAAATCGGCATTTACATATTCGGAAACAAAGAGACTAATGAAAAATATGGGGATATCCGGAAATATTATTGATGATATTACAAAAGATAAAGATGACAATGCAATGTTAAGTTATGCGGAATGGTTTAATATTTATTCAGTTATTGTCGAAAATATATCTTTAGATATCAAACCTGAAAAATGTCTGCTTACAATAGCAGGGACTGCCGCAGATATGTCAGGCAAAGAGCCTTTTGCTGTGCTTACGGATAGGGGGATGTATAATAATACTGGTGTTAATATGGAGAAATATAAGGACACAAGAATAGAAGCATATATAAAAGATAATCAGATAATTGCTATTGGGACGATTGCAGAAGGGATAATACAATATAAAAATGTGTGGATTAAGAAGACGGAAAAGAATAATATTACAGTGTTTTTCTCAGGAGTGACGAGGACATTTGAGGTAAATGGATTAAAAAATGATATAAATAATGCTGTGGCAGATATAACAGTAGGCAATCACAAGGTAACAAATGTCAGTGTAAAAGCTGATACAATATCGGGGAAAGTGCTTGAAGTCGGAGATGAATTTATAGAAGTTGCCGGTTTTGGAAGAATACCTGTTGAAGATGGATTCAGAGTATACAGAAATACAGACGGCATTATGGATGCGGCTAAGGATGAGATACTTGTAGGTTATGATGCACAGACTATATATGTGGCAGACGGGAAAATATGTGCTGCGGTGATAGATAAGGAGGTAAAGGCAGAAAATATACGTGTATTGATTACATCTAACGGATTTAAGTCAAGGTACCATGATAATGTTACGGTTACGTGCACAGGTAATTATATAGTTTCATATGATGAAAAGAATGAAGTGATTCCTGCAAATACGGTTATAAGCATTGCAGGTGACAGTCCTTATCTGTGTAAAGGAAGAGTGAGTTTCAGACCGGAGAATGGAACTGATAAAATATGTATAGCTTCATTGAAGAGGGGATATGGCAATCCTTTATATAGAGGAAGTATAGAAGTAGCGGACAGTAGTGAAGGACTGATTATTATAAATGAGCTTTCTCTAGAAGAATATCTTTATAGTGTTGTTCCGAGTGAAATGCCTGTAAGCTATGGAATTGAGGCACTGAAGGCTCAGGCAGTGTGTGCAAGAAGTTATGCTTATAAGCATCTTATAGCAAACGGACTTAGTGAATATGGTGCACATGTGGATGATAGTACAAGATTTCAGGTATATAATAATTCAGCAGAATGTGAAGAGTCTGTTAAAGCTGTAGAAGATACAAAGGGAAAAGTTATGATGTATAATGATGAAGTTGTGTCGGCATATTTTTTCTCTAATTCATGTGGAAGCACCACAACATCAGCAATATGGGGTTCTGACCCTCTTCCATATATTTCAGGAAGAATGGTTGATGATAAAGGAAGAAATATTGATTTAACCGATGAAAGTGAATTTGATAAATTCATAAGAAGTAATGAGGGCGGATATGACAGTACATTTGGATGGTACAGATGGAATGTTGTTATGCCGGTTGCTTCGCTTCAGAAGGCTATAAATAATAATATTGGAGATATTTACAGCGCATCACCCGAAGCTGTTCTTACAAGAAATGAATCCGGAGAATTCGTGAGTACACCGATAGAATCAGTTGGAAAATTAATAGATATAAAGACCGGTAAAAGGCTTGACGGAGGTGTGCTGAATGAAATAATAATTACGGGAAGTGATGCAACCGTAAAAATATTGAGAGAGCTTAATATAAGAAAAATATTATCGCCTTACGGGAACAATATTATAAAGCAGGATGGAACAGTTAATGATTCGATGAATATGCTTCCAAGTGCATATTTTGTTCTGGATGAGATAGTGGAAGATGGAGAATTAGAAGGATATAATATAGTAGGCGGAGGATGCGGTCATGGTGCAGGTATGAGTCAGGATGCTGCAAAAGTCATGGGTGAAACTATGAACTATGAAGAAATACTCACATTTTTCTATAAGGATATAAAGATTGAAACTATATGGGAAACAAAATAATAAAAGCCGGGAAGAAATCTTTAATGATTTCTTCTCAGCTTTTTGCGTATAAGGTGTCTTACACGGACAAAGAAACCGTGGAGAAAGTTATTTGCTTCGGCACCTATAAATAATATATACATGCATGTGTATAACCATAACATGGCAATTACGATTGTTGTCAGGCTTCCGTAAGTATAAGACATACTATTAGAGTATTTTAAGTAAATAGAAAATGCATATGAGAAAACAATCCATCCAAGAGAAGAAAAGCAGGCTCCCGGCAAAAGACCATAAGTGCTGAAATGCTGTCTTGGAATAAACCTGTATATGACAAGGAATAAAAGTGTAAGCATAAAAAATGCTATAATTCCCTGCTGATGTAAAAATGAACCAAAAAGGTCGTATATAACAGGAAAAGGTTTCTTAAGCATTTCATATATGCTGTTGCCAAATACAAGAAGTGTGAGTGAAAGTACAATTGCCACTGCAAGAATCAGAGTGTATATAGAGGAGATAATCCTTATTACGAAATAATTTCTGTCCTCTTCGATTTCATACACTTCCTGCAAACCATATATAAGTGCAAGTATTCCTTTTCCAGCAGACCATATCACAAATATAATAGAGATAGAAAGTGCAGTTCCGCTAGTGTTTGTGAATACTTCATCAATTATAGTATTCATTAAAGGGAGCATTATAGAGGGAAAAATCTCTCCTATTGTACTTGTAAGAAATTCTTTTGATAAAGGAGTGTACTTTACAATGCTTAATAACAAAGATATGAATGGAAAAATTGATAAAAGAGTAAAAAAAGCAGCCTGTGTAGCATAGGCACTTACATGGTGTGCAGAAAGACTGTCACCAAAATTAAAAATAAATGTTAATAGTTTGCTCTTTTCCAACAATCTGTCTATATAATTTCCCTTTTCATAATCTTTTTTTGATTTTTCAAATCTTATCATATTAATCCTCATTCCAGAATAGTCAAATATTTAAATAAGAGTATATCATCAAAAAATATTATGCACAAGTGTTACACAAAGGTGGTGACTTTTCTGTCTATTTGTGATATTGTTTTATAAGAGTGTACATTTTTTTATAAAGAGGAATTATTAATGAAAACAAGTGATGGAAATGGCAGAAATTATAATGGAAATAGCAGAAATTATAATACAGACAATAGAAACAGAATGACGAGGAAGGAAAGAATAAGGGCAAGAAAAAGACGAAGACTTAAAAAAAGAATAATCAGGGATTCGGTTTTGTTTTTGGCATTTATAATTCTGGTATTAATTATATGGGGAATAGTTAAGCTTTTTTCGGTTATGGCAGGATGCGGAACTTCTACGGATACTAAAGAAAAAGTGACAGAGAAGCCTACAGAACCGCTTACAAAAGTTCAGGTGGATGTTGAAGCATTGCCGGAAGAGTATAAAGAATGTTATAAGCAGATTGAACAGATGGAGAGCGAACATCAGGAGGTATTGTACCTTTACAAAGATTTCTCTTCATATCCGGTTGACTTGCTTAATCTTGTGATAAGGAATCCGGAGACAATTGGATTTGTAAAAGATTATCTCACTAAAGGCAGTGTGGATGTTATTGCGGATGTAAGAGATGAGTATACGCCCGGGGAGATTCCATTATTCATACAGTGGGATGAAAGATGGGGATACGCTAAATATGGCGACAATATGATAGCTATTAACGGATGTGGTCCGACATGTCTTGCGATGGTGAGTGTGGGACTTACCGGAAATACTAATTATACACCAAAATATGTTGCAAATATGAGTGAGCAGATGGGATATTATACTGAATCAGGTACATCATGGACGCTCATGTCAAAAGGGGCGGAAGAGTTAGGCATAAATGGACATTCTATCAGTATAAATGAGCAGAACATTTATGATGAACTTAAAGTAGGCAACCCAATTATAGCAAGTATGTCACCGGGAGATTTTACAACGGAAGGGCATTTTATTGTTATAACAGGAATAGATAAGAATAATAAGCTTATAGTTAATGACCCTAACAGTAAGAAGAGAAGCAAAAAACACTGGGATGTTAATGACATAATAAAGCAGACTAAGAGTATGTGGGCATATACCGTATAAAGATGAAGTATATGCTGTCCGACATATCAGATAACACAAAATGGAGGGACAGATGGATAACGAAGTAAAAGAGCGAAAGAAAAGTGGATTTGCAATATTTTTTGCATTTACCACACTTATATGCTTAGCGGCGGTTGTATTTGTATGTATTAAGTACAGAGAACTTGATACGAAGATAAGTGCACAGATATATACACAGAATCAGGCTGATGATATGATGGAGAGTGCCAGACAGACAACGAGAAATAATACTAAGAAGGTATTTGAAGAGGCAGGAACGGCACTTTCGGCATTAAGACAATTATATCCTGATTACATAGTGCTTAATTATGATGGTACATTTGACTTTGTTAAAATAGATGAAAGCATTCCCCAAAACACACTTGATAATAATAATTTTAAGAAAAATGAAAAGGGTGAAATGGAATACTATCAGGGAGATAAAGTTATATCACATAAGGGAATTGATGTTTCTAAATATCAGGGAGATATAGACTGGAAGGCTGTGGCAGCAGATGGTGTTGAGTTTGCAATAATCAGACTTGGATATCGTGGATATGGCACAGGAGAGATACAGATAGATGAGACTTTTGAGAAAAATATAAAAGCTGCTTCAGATGCAGGAATAACGGTCGGGGTGTATTTCTTTTCACAGGCTGTTACAAAAGATGAAGCCAAAGAAGAGGCTAAGACAGTAATAGATAATATTAAGAAATATAAAATAAAAGGACCTGTTGTATTTGACACAGAAGAAGTTGCAGGAAGTGGCGGAAGACTAGAGGAACTTGATAAAGATAAACTTACGGATGTCACAATAGAATTTCTCGAGACAGTAAAAAAAGCAGGTTACAAACCTATGTTATATGCTAATCTGAAATGGTTTTCAGTTAATCTTGATATGTCACGACTTGCAGATTATGATAAATGGTTTGCTGCGTATACAGCACCATTATATTTTCCATATGAGATAAAGATGTGGCAGTATTCGGATGCAGGAAGTGTTGCAGGAATTCAGGGAATGGTTGATATGAATATCAGCTTTGAGAAAATAGGTTAAGTTGAAATAGCATTATATATGAGGAGAAATATGAGAAGAGACAGAAGTCAGGCACTGGTTATCAGGGATGGAAAAATATTACTTGTAAAACATAGGATGAATGGAAGAACTTTTTACTGTATGCCGGGAGGTGGAATTGATAACGGTGAAACACCTGAGGATGCAGCACTTAGGGAACTTTACGAAGAGAGTAACGTAAAGGGAAAGATAATACGCAAGTTATCAGTTCAGTATAAACCGGATAACAGAGGAGAAGTACATACATTTCTTATAGAGCTCGATAAAGATTCACCGGAACCGACTCCGGGGGTTGATCCTGAGAATGAAGAGCAGACAATTATTGGTGTCGCATGGAAGAGTCTCAATGAGATAAGTGAAGTAGACAGAATGTATTTATGGTCGTCGGGACTTAACAGGGTGGAAATATTTCATAATGAAGCTCTTGGGTGGGGGGATGAAATAAGCTATCCGGATAAAAGAAATTAGGATGAAAATTACTTACGCATACACATTTGCCGGAAAGGAATGGTTAACATATGAAAGCACATTATTCAGAATATGTTTTAAACATCTTAAATAATTATTCAAGGGGCCAGGACAGAACAGGAAAAATTGTGTTTTTGAAGCATTATAGTGCATTCGAGGTAAGCAGGGATGAGATAAAAAAGATAGTCGATAAATCGGGAATCGACTGTGTTTTTCTGTTTCATGCCTTTAAGAGGAGTCAGATGCAGGAGCCTTATGAACCTATTATGGGATGGATTAGGGATTTGTGCAGAGAGATGAGTGATGATGAAGTGGGCACGATGCTTAATGAGGCCTGTGTTTACAGAGCACATATTCCTGTTTTTCAATCTTATATACGGGATGGAATATGCGAAAGGGAAGAGAATATTATTGCATGTGATGCGGCATATGAAAAGAGAGAATTTCTTGATTCACTCATAAATGTAATGAGTTATCTTTCAGCGGGAAAAGTAGTTATTGCAGTATTACACAGATTACATTTTGCACAGAAATCCACAATACAGTTTATTATGGAGGTTCTCAATAGAAAAAATAAAAATATTTCGCTTATATGTGGTTATAATGATATGTTCAACCATGAAAAATACATGCAGCAGCAATGGAATGATATGATACGCATCGCGGAAAAGGATAATTATATTGTTGAGTGTGGAATAGAAGATAAAGTTCTTCATAATTCTGTCGTTAAAAATCTTGTTATAGATGTAGATGAAATAGATGATTATCTTCTTCATATTAATAATCTTCTCACAACACTTGCATGGAGTGAGGCAGAATATTATATAGAGATTGTATATAATAAAATAATTGCAGAACAGCTTGAGGTATCAGATGAGGATAAAAAGAATATACTTGTATTATATGCGACTATAGCCATAGTGCGTAACAAACTCAAACTGGCATTTCTTATGTGCGAGAAGATAAGTACACTTAATATGTTTTATGAAAACTATATAGTTAAGTATCAATATAATTATCTTGTTGCAATTATTAAGGTATATGACAGGCAGCGTGAACAGGCTGTTAAATATGTTGATGAATGTAGAAGAATAGCTGCGGAAAGTCACAATGAGGGGCTTATGTTTGAGGCAGAACTGCTCAAATATGTTGCATGGTTTGGAGCGTGGAGAGACCTTTTTGTATGGGATAAGCCTATTGAAATTAGTGATGAATTTCTTGAAAAACTTCAGAAGAATAACAGGCTTAATCATCTCGCATATATATGTTTCTTTGGTTTCCTTGGAAGTTATGATTCTAATGAGGTAAGTAAAGAAGGATATATCGGATGTGAAAAGTCTAAATATTTCAGAAAAGGAATTGAAGTAGCTGAAAAAATAGGAAATAAAAATGTTATTTTAAATGGATGGCGAAAGCAGGTTATGTTTGCAGCTTCCAGAGATGAATATAAAGAGATAACTTATTATTATGAAAAATGTCTTGATATTTTACACGACCAGCATCGTATGCAGGATATGGGACAGGTCTATAACGGACTTGGATATAACTGCATTATGAGTGAGAATTATGAAGAAGCAGATAGGTATTTTAATACAGCACTGAACATATTTATAAAGGAGAACAAAGCTGAAGATACTATGGAAACTTTATATAACATGTCAGTGAAAGCCATTGCCGTAGAGGATATGGAATCTGTTATAAGTTGTATAAGTACGGTGATAAGAATGATGAAGAGCTTTGGAATGGAGAGAATAAGACTGTGCAACCTTTCAAAACTTTATGGAATGCTTATTATCGCTTATATAAAAGAGAACAGAATATATGATGCAAAATTGTATGCAGACAGAATGAGAAGAGTTGTCAGGCATCTGGAGGGAGATATAACCGATATCGATTATTCTAACTGGGAAGATGACTTATTTATCTACAATATGGTAGAAGGAATGTTTGAAATCGAGGAAAAAAATTATGGTGCAGCCGAACAGTATTTCAGTAAGAATTTGTTTTTAATTAACTTATTCTCATCTAAACAGGAATATATATATCCATTATTTATATGTGAGATGGCACATTTATATGAATTAACAGGTGAAGAGGAAAAACGTCTTGGAATATTAAAGAACGGTATTGAATTTTGCAAGAATAATAAGAGCAGATTAAGAGAAAAAAAGCTAAAAGCATTAATTGAACATGATGATATTTCATGGACAAATACAAGTAATAATGAGTCTGTTCTTGATGAAAATACTAAGAATGCAATTAATGATATGACGGACAAATATGCAATTAATATAGAATTGCAGGAAAAAAGTAAAGCACTGCTTTTCCTCGAGTCGTGGGTAGACCTCATTAACAATGAGAATTTATCTATTAATTCCATAATTAACAGTGCAATGGCAACAATTACCAACACATATAATCTTGACAGCTTATTATGGATAAATGTCAATGAATATACGGGTGAGCCTGAGGTCAGATATTCTGATAAGAAGAGTTCGGTCACAAAAGGGCAGGCAAGAACTATTCTCGAGCATATGACAGCACTTAGAAAAAATATTGTTATTGACAGAATTGAGAAGTCATTTGATGATAATGAAGAAATAGTTGCAATATTTAATAAAAATGAAATAAGTTCATTAGTTGTTGTTCCTATAATCGTTAATGACAGGGTAACTAATATCCTTGTTGCAATGAGATTAAAACATATGAATTTTGTAACTAATGTTCATCCGTTAACGGAGTCAGAGGCTAATATTTTCAGAACTACATTCAGACAGCTTGTCGCAGCTATTAAAAGAGAAGAAATAAAAGCACGTTTAGAGGAAAGTTCTGTTACGGACATACTTACGGGGTTGCTTAACAGACAGGGAATGAAGAAATATTTAGAGAACCAGTTTATAGGAAACGTGTCTGAGAAGCAATTTACCGTATTATATATGGACCTTGATAATTTTAAATATTGTAACGATCAGTTTGGACATGAAGTCGGTGATTCAGTTCTTGTGGCGTTTTCAAAAATGCTTGAGAATATAGTTTTCAAAGAAGGAAGTATAATAAGGTATGGTGGAGATGAGTTTGTTATTATTCTTCCGGGAGTAAGTATTGCCGATGGAATAGTGGTGGCCGATGATATATTCGATATGCTTAGGGAAAATAAAGGCTTTAAGGAAGATATAGAAAATACGCTTAATAAAAATGTTGTAATTGATAAAGAGAACAGGGTGTCATGCTCAATAGGTGTTGCAAGTGGCAAATGTAATAATTCACAGGATATTATAGATATTCTTGGCAGGGCAGATAAGGCACTGTATAAGATAAAGAAAACCACAAAACATGATTATGCAGTATGGACACCGGAATTGGAGAATGAATAAATGGATGAGGCAATAAGAAAACTGGATGAATTCATAGGTAAAAGTGTTTCGCCTTTTCATACAGTTAAGACTGCGATAGAGCAGTTGGAGAAAAAAGGGTTTCATGAACTGAAGATAAACAGAGTATGGCAGATAGAGGAAAAATCTTCATATTATGTAAATATATATGATTCTTCATTTATGGCATTTACAGTAGGTAATATGGAGAATGCCAAAGATGCATTGAGAATAGTGTCAGCGCATACGGATTTTCCATGTATTAAACTTAAACCGCATGCAGATATATACGATAACAGGTATCATAAGCTTAATGCAGAAGTATATGGAGGAGCTATATTAAACACCTGGCTTGACAGGCCGCTTTCAGTTGCAGGCAAGATAACATACAGAGGTGATGATATATTTTCACCACGCCAGGAACTGGTAAATATAGATGAACCGGTACTTACGATACCAAATCTTGCAATTCACATGAACAGGGATGTTAATAAAGGTGTTGCGCTTAATAAGCAGAAAGATATGCTTCCCGTATGTGGGATTGTTGAGGATGAGTTAAACAGACAGGATTTTATAAAGACAATCTTATCAAAGTATGGAAGTGAAGAGGATGTTCTCAGCTATGAACTGTATGTATACCAATGGGAGAATGGAGATATAATAGGAGTTAATGGAGATATGTTTTCATCTCCGAGACTTGATAATATTACATCAGTAAAAGCAGCGGTCGAGGCTATAATTAATTCAGGAGTAAGAGATGGAATAAACATGATTGTGTGCTTTGACAATGAAGAAATAGGAAGCAGAACAAAACAGGGTGCAGGTTCTAATATACTTCCAATGCTTCTCGAGAAGATATTTATTTCGCTCGGATATGGAAGAGAAGAATATATTGATTATATTCTGAGCGGTTTTATGATATCGGCAGACGTGGCACATGCCATTCATCCGGCTTCACCGGAAAAAAATGATATAACAAATAAACCATATCTGAATGGAGGAACAGCTATTAAAATTGCCGCATCGCAGTCATATGCCAATGATGCCGGTGCAGTGGCGGTTATAAAGGAATTATCAAAGCAGTCACAGAGTGATGTGCAGATATTTGTAAACAGGTCAGACATGCCGGGGGGAAGTACATTAGGTTCTATAACGTCATCACTTCTTCCGATGAGAACTATAGATGTCGGAGTACCAATTCTTGCGATGCATTCAGCAAGGGAACTTATGGGGGTTAAGGACCAGCAAAATATAGAAAAACTTTTGACATGTTTTTTTACATAATGTATAGTATATAAATATTCAGACAGGAAAGGACGAAACAGACATAATGGAAAATGAAGTTGTAGATTCAAAGAATTTTATTGAGCAGATTATTGAGAAAGATTTGGCAGATGGAGTATACGACCATGTAACCACAAGATTTCCACCTGAACCAAATGGATATCTTCATATAGGACATGCAAAGTCAATATTACTTAATTATGGACTTGCTAAAAAATATAATGGTAAATTCAACATGAGATTTGATGATACTAATCCGACAAAAGAAAGGTCAGAGTTTGTAGAATCAATAAAAGCAGATATCAAATGGCTTGGAGCGGACTGGGAAGACAGACTCTTTTTTGCATCTGATTATTTTGATCAGATGTACGAGGCAGCTATAAAACTTATTAAAAAAGGCAAGGCATATGTATGTGACTTATCTGCAGAAGAGATAAGAGAATACAGAGGTACGTTAAAAGAACCGGGAAAAGAAAGTCCATATAGAAACAGAACTATAGAGGAAAATTTAGAGCTGTTTGAGGGGATGAAAGCAGGAAAATACAATGATGGTGAAAAAGTGTTGAGGGCCAAAATAGATATGGCATCGCCAAACATTAATATGAGAGACCCGGTATTATACAGAGTGGCAAGAATGACGCATCATAATACAGGTGATAAATGGTGCATTTATCCAATGTATGATTTTGCACATCCGATTGAGGATGCGATTGAGGGT
The DNA here is from genome assembly GCA_002351535.1 of Lachnospira sp. UBA2821. Taxonomy (GTDB): domain Bacteria; phylum Bacillota; class Clostridia; order Lachnospirales; family Lachnospiraceae; genus UBA2821. Next base: position 142,984 of record DEGR01000064.1, on the reverse strand, counting down.
GTTACGCATTCTATATGTACACTTGAATTTGAAGACCACAGACCCCTTTATGAATGGGTAGTTACGGAACTTGAGTATCCACAGCCACCTAAACAGATAGAGTTTGCAAAGCTTTATCTCACAAATGTTGTTACGGGAAAAAGATATATTAAAAAGCTTGTAGAAGATGGAATAGTGGACGGATGGGATGACCCAAGACTAGTGTCAATAGCGGCGCTTAGAAGAAGAGGATTTACACCGGAATCTATAAGAAAATTTGTTGAGTTGTGTGGTGTATCTAAGAGTAATAGTTCTGTAGATTATGCGATGTTAGAATATTGTATAAGAGAAGATTTAAAACTTACAAAACCACGAGTTATGGCAGTATTAGATCCAATCAAACTTGTGATAGACAACTATCCGGATGATAAGGTTGAATATCTTGAAGTCGAGAATAATCAGGAAAATCCTGACATGGGCTCAAGAAAAGTTGCGTTCTGCAAAGAATTATATATTGACAGAGAAGACTTTATGGAAGAACCACCTAAGAAGTATTTCAGACTTTTCCCTGGCAATGAAGTGCGACTTATGCATGCATATTTTGTGAAATGTGAGAGTTTTATAAAAGATGAAACAGGAAAGGTAACAGAGATACACTGTACTTATGATCCTGAGACTAAATGTGGTACAGGATTTACGGGAAGAAAAGTAAAAGGAACAATACATTGGGTGTCAGCAAGACATGCTGTACCTGCAGAGATAAGATTATACGAAAACATAGTAGATGAGGAAAAAGGAAAACTTGATGAGAATGGAAATCTGAATCTTAATCCGAATTCACTTACAGTATTGAAGAATTGTATGGTTGAAGAATCTCTTGCGGATACAAAGCCGGAGGATAAATTCCAGTTCGTAAGACAGGGATATTTTTGTACAGACATGAAGGATTCAACTAGCGATAATCTTGTATTTAACAGGATTGTTTCACTTAAGAGTTCTTTCAAATTAAAGTAATTGGAGGTATTACTTATGGGTAAAGACATTTTTTCAGGATTATCACAGCTAGGACTCGGTGATATGGCAGGAATGGACCTTTTTGAAGAAGAAAAGAAGGCCGAAAGTACGGGAGAAAATACTGTTAAACCGAAAGAGGTTACAGAAGAAGAGGTATTATTTGACAAGGTATATACATGTCCGTGTTGTGAGAATAAATTCAAGGCAAAGGCTATAAGGGCGGGAAAGAATAAGCTTATAAGCCAGGATACGGATTTGAGAGCAAAGTATAGTATTGTTGACCCTGTAAAGTATGATTGTATAGTATGTAATAAGTGTGGATATGCAGCACTTGTAAGATACTTTGATAAATCGACAAGTACACAGCTTAAGCTTATAAGAGAGAATATCTCTGAGAAGTTTAAAGGGGTGGATGAAACCGCACCAACATATACATATGATGAGGCTTTAGTCAGATACCAGCTTGCACTTGCAAATGCAGTGGTAAAGAAGGCGAAAAACAGTGAGAAAGCATTTATATGTCTGAAAACTGCATGGATTATACGTGGAAAGTCAGAAAGTATTCCGGAAGATATGGAAGACGTAAAAGAAGTAAAACAGGAGCTTTACAAGCAGGAGATGGGATATATACAGAATGCTTATAAGGGCTTTAAGATTGCGATGCAGACAGAAGATTTTCCGATATGTGGCATGGATGAGTTCACATTTCTTTATCTTACAGTCGAATTAGCAAGAAAATGTAAAGATTTCAATGTATCGATGAAACTGATAAGCGACATTATTACTTCAACTAAGAGTTCTACGAGAATAAAGGATAAAGCGAGAGAACTTAAAGACAGAATAAAGCACGATTTAAAGAAATAAATTTCGCCGTACCAGTATAACAGGAGGGTTTTGTGGATGAAAGAGCAGTTATATACAATACCGGTTAATGATGCATTTGCAAAGGAATGTGAATGTCCTGTATGTGCAATGTATAAAGAACTTGAGACGAATGCCGTGTCATTTACTATGGGTCCAAGCTATATGGAAGATGACATAAGAGCGATGACCGATAAAGCCGGATTCTGTGAGAAGCATATGATGCAGGTGTTTGAGCAGGGAAATAAGCTCGGAATGGCATTGGTATTACATACACATGTAAAGAAAACTAATGAAGATATAAGAAAACTTATTGAACAGAGCAGTGGCAAAAAAACAGGACTATTTAAAAAGCAGGATAAGAATTCTGCATTATTGGAATATATAAAACAGGTTGACAATGACTGCTTTATATGTAACAGAATTAATGAAACATTCAAAAGGTATATAAGAACAATACATTATCTGTGGGAAAAAGATGAAGTGTTCAGAAGCAAGTATAAAACTTCAAAAGGTCTGTGTCTTAAGCATTATGGAATGTTATTAGAACTTGCACCGGTTAATCTGTCAGGCAATGCGCTTGATACATTTGTTGAGGCTACAAATAAAATTTATATAGAAAATATGGACAGAATGGAAAAGGATTTAAGCTGGTTTATTGACAAGTTCGATTACAGACATAAGGATGAGCCATGGAGAACGTCAAAAGATGCAATACCTAGGGCAATGACGAAAATGGCCGGTATTTATGATGAAAATATACAAGAGTAATTATAAATATGTTTGACAAGAAAATTCATATGTGCTAGAATTTCAACAGATTTATTTACAATCAATAAAGGCAATGAAGGTGCACAGTAAGCTAATCGACAAATTATCTACAGAAAGATATGCCATCGGCTGAGAGTATATCAGATAATGAAAGGCCGAATTTCACACCGGAGCTGTATTCCTTAAAATAAAAGACAGTTAATGACTTTATGCATGAGTAGGGAATAACGTGATGCGCGTTAAGCAACAGAGAGTCTGCGTAAGCAGGAATATGGGTGGTACCGCGAATATAATTCGTCCCGGTCAGGATAAGTAATATTATCCCGGCCGGGATTTTTTGTTTCATAAGGCTGTCAGGTAATATTATACTTGCAGGAAAATACACCCGGCACAAAGTGAAAAGCGATAAAACATCGCAAGAATGGAGGATTAAAATGAATGAAGCTTTAGAAGCAATCAAGCAGAGTATTTTAGAAGGCGAAAAGAAATTAACAGACTCTAAATCAGTATATGAGTTTAAGAAATCATTTCTTGATTCTAAAAATGGAAAAATAGGACAGCTTATGAAGGAAATGAAGAACATTCCTAAAGAAGACAGAGCAGCATATGGTAAAGGTGTTAATGAATTAAAGGAATGGGCAACTAATGTATTTGCATCAGTTGAGGAGAAAATAAAAGCAAAAGAGTTAGAATTAAGATATAAAGCAGAGAAAATAGATGTTACAATGCCTGCAAAGGAGATACACACAGGTAATCTTCATCCTATAACACAGATGAGAAACCAGCTTATAGATGTATTCTCAAGTATGGGATTTGAGGTATATGAAGGTGCAGAGATAGAGAACGATTATTATAACTTTACAGCACTTAATACACCTAAGGACCATCCGGCAAGAGATATGCAGGATACATTTTATTTGTCACCGGAGTTCCTTTTGAGAACACAGACATCAGCAGGTCAGATTCATGTAATGGAGGATAGAAAGCCACCTATTAAGATTATATCACCGGGCAAAGTATTCCGTTCAGATGATGATGCAACACATTCGCCAATGTTTACACAGATGGAAGGGCTTGTTGTTGATGAGAATATAACACTTTGTGACCTTCAGGGAATGCTTGATGTATTTGTACAGAAAATATATGGTGAAGGGACAGTGACAAGATTAAGACCTTCATATTTCCCATTTACGGAACCGTCGGTAGAGGTTGACTGTAGTTGCTTTGAGTGTGGTGGAAAAGGATGTAAGTTCTGTAAGGGTACAGGATGGATAGAGATTCTTGGAGCAGGAATTGTTAACAAGAAAGTATTGGAAAACTGTGGAATTGATTCAGAAAAATACAGTGGTCTTGCATTTGGAATCGGAATAGAACGTACGGCAATGTTAAAATACGGTATAAATAATATTAAGTTATTATTTGAATCAGATTTGCGTGTATTAAAGCAGTTGGATGATTAATTAAAGCAGTAATTAAAGGAGGATATCAAAATGTTAGTACCATTGAGCTGGTTAAAAGATTATGTAGATATAGATATTACACCACATGAACTTGAAGAAAAATTATTCTCATGTGGTTTCGAGGTAGAAGAATTAACAGAAGTCGGAAAAGATATCAGCAATGTTGTTGTAGGTCTTGTAAAAGAATGTGAAAGTATTCCCGATACACATTTGAGTCTTTGTAAAGTAGATGCAGGTGAACATGGTGAGTTTCAGGTATGTTGTGGAGCAGATAATGTTAAGGCAGGTGGAAAATATCCACTTGCACTTGTAGGTGCATCTGTATATGCGACAGCCAGAGACCATAAGACTGTTGAAGGTGTTATGACAATCAAAAAGGGTAAATTAAGAGGATATGAGTCTTTCGGAATGTTGTGCTCAGGAGTTGAACTTGGTGTTACTGAAAATATGTATCCGGGTGCAGAGTATAACGGACTTCTTGTACTGCCTGATGATGCAGAAGCAGGAACAGATGTTAAGCCTATTCTTGGTCTTGATGACTGGATTTTTGATATAGCAATTACGGCTAACAGACCGGATTGTCAGAGTATACTTGGTATAGCAAGGGAAGTTGCTGCAGTTCTCAATAAAGAGTTAAAGATGCCGGCACTTGATTATACTATGACGGACGTTAAAAAAGATGGATTTAAGGTGACGGTTGAGGCAAAGGATTTGTGTCCAAGATATATAGCACATTATGTTCATGACGTAAAAATCGGTGAATCGCCATTATGGATGAAGAGAAGACTTGCTCTTGTAGGAATGGACGCAATATCAAATGTTGTAGATATTACAAACTATGTATTAAAAGAAATCGGACAGCCTATGCATGCTTTTGACTGTGAATATCTTGAAGGAAATGAAATAAATGTAAGAAGGGCTGATGATGGTGAAAAGATAGTTACACTTGACGGTCAGGAATATGAACTTAATTCAAATAATCTTGTAATATGTGATGGTGTTAAATCTGTAGCATTAGCAGGAGTTATGGGGGGACTTAATTCTGAGATAAGAGAAACAACAGTCTCTGTAATGTTTGAATCAGCAAAGTTTGCAAGAGATAATATAAGAAAGACGGCGAGAGCGTTAGGTAAACGTTCAGATGCAAGTGCAAGATATGAAAAAGGTGTTGATGAATATTCAACAGTAATGGCAATGAAGAGAGCTCTTCATCTTATAGAGGAGTTAGGCTGTGGTAAAGTATCGGCTACAGAAGTTGAAGTTAATACAGGTAATTCTATCGAGCCTAAGGAGATGAAAGTAAGTATTAAGAAAGTTAATGGAGTTCTTGGAATTGAAGTACCAGAGGACGACATTAAGAGAATTATGGAATCACTTGAATTTGCACCCGAGATAAATGGTGATGAACTTACTATTCATGTACCTGCTTATCGTGAAGATATGGAATCATATCCTGATGTTGCAGAGGAAGTTATCCGTATGTATGGATATGACCATGTTGTTCCAACATTTATGCCTGCAGCAAAGGTTACAATGGGTGGACTTAATCTTAAACAGAAGAAGGAATTAAAACTTAAAAATGCTCTTTGTGGTGTTGGAGCTTATGAATGTATTCATTATTCATTCTTCTCACCTTCAGACCTGGATATGTTAAAGCTTCCTGAGGACGCAAAAGAAAGACATGCAATAAGAATAATGAATCCTATCAATGAAGAGTTATCACTTATGCGTACAACACTTGCGGCATCTATGATTCATGCAATGGAAAGAAATATGAAAAAAGGTAATATGGAGGGAAGACTGTTTGAGGTAGGAAATATATTTGTTGCCAAAGACCTTCCACTTACCGAATATCCCGATGAGAGAGAAACATTATGTGTAGGTGTATTTGGAGCTGATGAAGATTTCTTTACATTAAAGGGAATAGCACAGACAGTAGCGCAGACATTATGTCTCGAGTTTGAATATGAACCATGTGAAAAGTCATTCCTTCATCCATACCAGACAGCAGTAATCAAATGTGAGGGTGCAGAGATAGGATATCTTGGAAAAGTTGCTTATGACATTGTGAGTGAGCTTGGAGTAAGAGGTTCTATGTACGTTATGGAAATTGACCTTAAATATCTTTCGCAGTGGTATAACAGAAAGACAATGTACACTCCACTTCCAAAATATTCAGAGGAAAAGAGAGATCTGGCATTAGTAATGGATAAAGATGTCACATGTGGCCAGATAGAAGACATTATCAAAAAGTCATGTAATTATGTTAAGTCAATTACATTGTTTGATATATATGAAGGAGAACAGATTCCGGCTGATAAGAAGAGTATGGCATTCACTATAGAATTCTGTCCAAAAGAGGAAGCATTTGAAGCAGAATCGGTTGACAGATTTGTAAATAAGATTCTTAAAAATCTCAAGAGACAGATGGATGTTGATTTACGTTCATAGGCAATAAAAAACAGACGCTTTAGCAGGTTTGTGTTAAAGCGTCTGTTTTTTGTTTATAAAGATATTACAAACTGAATTGGATATGAATTAATCTTCAATATCAAAATCATCTTCCGGAAGTGTTACATAACTCGATTTTAAAGGAGCATCTTCAGAACTTGTAGTATCTGTATCAGGAGACTCCTCTTCATCTTCTTCAGGCTCAGCCTTAGTCTCTTCTTCAGCAGCAGCGAATTTCTCATCGAAGTCATCATCGAGATCATCATAGTCTTCATCTAAATCAAAAGAATCAATGTCATCATCAAAATCTTCGTCATCAAAGTCATCATAATCAAGAAAATCGTCATCAAAGTCATCACTTGATGCTTTGTACTTGTTAAAAAGTGCAACACCACCTGCAACTGCAGAAGCTGCAACAGCTCCTAATAATAAAATCTTACCAAACTTTTTTGCCATAAATTGTACTCCTTTCGTCAATAACCTCTGTACTATATTGTAATACGAATTGTAAGAAAAATAAAGGGAAAATTTACATTTAAAAAAATACATTTTTCGTGTAAAATAGTATTCGTAAGTCAGGCAACACATTAATTATGACAGGAGGAGAAATATATGCCCAAAGTTGTATTTTTTGATATAGATGGAACAATATATGAGTTTAAACGTGGTGTGATTAAATCTGCAGACAGAGCAATAAAAAAGCTGCGGGATAACGGACATATACCGGTGATATGTACAGGGCGTACTAAGTCAATGATATTTGATGAAATACTTGGTATAGGATTTGATGGAATAATTGCAGGTGGTGGAACATATGCGGAATATAAGGGTAAATCGATATATCTTAGTGAGATGGATAAAAAAGTTGCGAAAGACATTATTATATCAATGAATGATAATGGATTTATACCAGTGCCGGAAGGTCATGAGTATATGTATATAGATGAACAGTCTGCAAAAGGACAGTATGAAAAAATATATAATATATATAAGAATCATATACGGGACAGAATACGTCCGATTGAATTTGAAAATATGAGAATTTCAAAGATAAGTGCAGCATTTACTGAATCCAGTAACTGGAATGGTGTATATGACAAATTCTGTGATGATTTTACATTCGTAAATCATAATAATATTCTTATGGAGCTTATCCCAAAAGCTTATTCGAAAGCAGTAGGAATAGAGCGTTTTTTGAAATATACCGGAATTGACAGAGAAGACACATATGCATTTGGAGACAGCTTCAATGACCTGGAGATGCTTACATATGTAAAATATGGAGTTGCCATGGGAAATAGTGACCCTAAGTTATTTGAATATGTAAAATATAAGACGGAGCGGATAGAAGAGGACGGAGTTGAAAATGAGCTTAAGAGATTAGGACTGATATAATTAATAAAGGAAGAAAAATATGGAAGAGAAGAAAGATGATATATCAAGGAGAAACTATGGGATAGACATGCTTAGAATTATTTCTATGATTATGATTCCTATATTGCATGTTCTTGGACATGGAGGAATACTTGATGCAACAGAACAATTATCGCTAAAATATAATGTGGCATGGTTTATGGAGATAGCAGCACTCTGCTCAACAAATGTGTATGGAATAATTTCAGGATATGTAGGGTATGGCACAAGTCACAGATTGTCAAAATTGTTTTATATTTATTTTCAGGTTTTGTTTTATACAGTTACGACAACTATAGTATTTTGTATATTCAGACCCAATTTAATTAGCATTGATACTTTATGGCAATCTATATTTAATCTTAAATATAACACATACTGGTATTTTACTGCATATTTTTTTCTCTATTTTTTTATGCCTTATCTTGATAAGATGGTAGAAAAAACAGATGTGAAAGAAGCCCGAAAATTGCTGATATATATATTTATTATTTTTTCTATAATACCGTTGTTTATGCTTAGGGATATAATGTATACCCGGATAGGATATAGCTTTTTATGGCTTATGGTGTTATATATCGTAGGTGCATGTATTAAGAAATGTGAGAGTGAAATTACATATTCAGTAGATAAGAGAAAATATATGAGCATCTACATTATATGTGTGATTGCTACATTATTAATATATTTGCTTTTGACAGGGTGCGGACAAAAATTTGATTTTGTATCTGTTGATAAATTTAAGAATAGTATAATTGGTTATACATCACCTACAATATTAATTTGTGCTATTGCACTTGTAATGATATTTAAAGAAATGCGGTTTGGTGATGTTATAAAAAAGGCTGTTGTTTTCTTTGCACCGTTATCATTTGGAGTATATTTGTTTCATGAAGAACCACTTGTCAGAAAAGTATTTATGACAGGTACATTTGAAAGGTATGCTTCATATAATGTGTTGGTTATGGCAGCTTGTGTGTTATTTACGGCGATTTTAATATGGTTTACAGGTTCAATATTTGATAAAATACGAAAAAAAATATTTAAGCGTTGGGAAATAGAAAAATTATGCATATGGTTGGAGAAAAACATTAATATTCAAAATGGGAGAAATTGATATGAAAACAAAATTAAAAAGATTAATGAAGATGGGATTAATAATATGTGGCTGTGTAGGAGTTGGTTTTTTATTAATGGTACTGGTTTACTTAATACCTGTTGACAGAATGGTCAATAATGCGCAGTCAGGAGTACAGGAACTTAAAAAGGATGATTTTAGTAAGCATACTGATAAAGAATGGTGTGCGACAATAAGAGATGATACAACAGATGCTATAATATTAAGTACAGCGATATGTGACTCAGGAGAAAATGTATTAAGTAAAGCAGTCAAGAATCAGAGAATAGAATTTGAAAGTATAAGTGCATATAAAAATCTGATAAAATATTATGAATTATATGTAAATCCATCTGCAAAAGAGGATAAGGTATCAGAAAAAAAAGAGGAAGTAGTTCCATATGCATATACGAGATATTGGAATGGTTATCTGACGGTTATTAAACCGTTATTATATTTATTTGACTATAAAATAATAAAAGTTATAAATTATATTATAATATTGGGATTAATTATTGCCAACGTGATTATGTATATAAGAATAAAAAAAGGCTGGTACATTGTACCATTTGCCTTTTTTGTATTTTCTGTAAATCCAATAACTATCGGTTCGTGTCTGCAGTATATAAATGTATTTGTTATAACTCTTATAACAACACTGGTTATGATGATGCATAATAAAAGATTGCACGAAAAGGACAGCTATATTTATATATTTCTGATTAGTGGAATTAGTGTAGCATATTTTGATTTGCTTACATATCCATTAGTTGCATTGGGAATTCCGCTTGTTTTGTATTTCATACTGGAGAGACAGGGATTAAAGCAAAGTATAATAAATATGATAAAAAATTCAGTTTGCTGGGGAACAGGATATTTAACTATGTGGCTGGGAAAATGGATAATAGCAACTGTTATAACTAAGAAAAATGTGTTTAAAAATGTAATCGAGACTGCTAAGTATAGAGCAGGAATGAAATGAACAGGTTATGTGATGGTGTTCTTTCAGATTTGGATAAAAAGATAATTGTAAATCATTGGGATTTCAAAATCAGCTATAAAGATGTTTTGATTAGAAATTTATTTGGTTACTGTTATATTACTGTAATTAGTATATTGTTTTGTCTTATAGCAATGGGAATATTTTTGATATTCGACAAAAGGGCTGAAATAGAAAAGAAAAGAATAGGCAGTGTGGTAGTATTTATTGTTATTGCATTATATCCGTTTATATGGTATAGGGTTATGATTAACCATTCGTTTGGTCATTTTTACTACACATCAAAGAATCTTTGTGTAACGGCATTTGCATTATTAAGTATGCTCGTGTACATATATAAAGATTGCAGGAAAGAGGAAACAGATGAAAAAATATAAGGTTATACAGGCAGATAAAAATATATTAATAGAGAATATAGAAGACTTTAATATTGAGCAGACAATGGAATGCGGGCAGTGTTTTCATTTTGTAAAATTAGGTGATATGGAATATGGAATTGTGTCCGGAGAACATTTTGCCCATGTTAAGCAGGAGAAAGATACACTTATATTCTTAGATGGTGTTATTGATGAGGTTAATAATTACTGGATTCATTATTTTGATATTGACAGAGATTATGGGATTATAAAAAAAGGACTGCTTGAAAAAGATGATGCATTAAAAGAAATGATTGATGAAATGTATGGTATAAGGATTCTTAATCAGGAATTTGAGGAGACTTTAATTTCATTTATAATTTCGCAGAATAAACAGATTCCACATATCAAACAAATTGTATCAATGTTGTCAAAACAATATGGAAAAAAGGTATTTGATAATGGAAAGGTGGATATGTATACATTTCCTAAAGGGAATAACTTATATGATATAACAGAGGAACAATTCAGACAGTGTAAGACCGGATTCAGGGCTGCGTACCTTGAAGATGCTGTGACGAGAATGAAAAGTGCGCAGATTAGTGGAGATATTTTTACTAATATGAATTATGAAGAAGCAAAAGATGCTCTCATACAGATTAAAGGTGTGGGAGAAAAGATAGCAAATTGTGTATTACTGTTTGGTCTGGGATACAGAGAGGCATTTCCGGTAGATGTATGGATGAAAAGAATTATGGAAGATATTTATTTTAAGAAAGAGACTTCTAAAGAAGAGATAATGAGATTTGCGTGGGAACAATATGGTAAATATGGGGGTTATGCACAACAATATCTTTTTCATTATGGAAGAACACATGCTATTGGAGTTAAAAGTAATAAAAAATAAAAAAACGAATAAACAATAGAAAAAAAGAGATAATTAGAGAAAAAAAGAGATAATGTGATAGATTGCAAAGAAATGGAACTTGCAATTATTGGGTAAAAACATTAATATAGGCAATATGAGTTAGCACTCGAATGGAGTGAGTGCTAACAAAATAAGAGAATGGAGGAATTAACAATGAAATTAGTACCATTAGGAGACAGAGTAGTATTAAAACAGTTAGTAGCTGAAGAAACAACGAAATCAGGAATTGTTATACCTGGTCAGGCAAAAGAAAAACCACAGCAGGCAGAAGTTGTTGCAGTTGGTCCTGGCGGAGTAGTTGATGGTAAAGATATAAAAATGGAAGTAAAAGTTGGAGATAAAGTAATTTACTCTAAATATTCAGGAACAGAAGTTAAGATTGAAGAGGATGAATATATCATAGTAAGACAGAATGATATTCTCGCTATAGTAGAATAATATAGTTATTCGAAAATATTCATATTTATTGTAATAATAGAAATATCAGGAGGTAAGTAAAATGGCAAAGGAAATTAAATACGGAGCAGAAGCCAGAAAAGCATTAGAAGCCGGAGTTAATCAGTTAGCAAATACAGTTAAAGTTACATTGGGACCAAAAGGAAGAAATGTAGTATTGGATAAATCTTATGGTGCACCACTTATTACAAATGATGGTGTCACAATTGCAAAGGAAGTAGAGTTAGAAGATTCGTTTGAGAATATGGGAGCACAGCTTGTTAAAGAAGTTGCTACAAAGACAAATGATGTAGCCGGTGATGGTACAACAACTGCTACAGTTCTTGCACAGGCAATGATTAATGAAGGAATGAAGAACCTTGCAGCAGGTGCAAACCCAATCATTCTTAGAAAAGGAATGAAGAAAGCTACAGCAGCAGCAGTTGAGGCAATTGCAAAGATGAGCAGCAAAGTTACAGGAAAAGACCAGATAGCAAAGGTTGCATCTATATCTGCAGGTGATGAAGAAGTTGGAAACATGGTAGCAGATGCTATGGAAAAAGTTTCAAATGATGGAGTAATCACAATCGAAGAGTCTAAGACAATGCAGACAGAACTTGACCTTGTAGAAGGAATGCAGTTCGACAGAGGATATATTTCAGCTTATATGGCAACAGACATGGATAAAATGGAAGCAGTGCTTGATGATCCATATGTACTTATTACAGACAAGAAGATTAGTAATATTCAGGAGATTCTTCCTATTCTTGAGCAGATTGTACAGAATGGTGCAAAATTACTTATCATTGCAGAAGACGTTGAGGGTGAAGCTCTTACAACACTTATTGTTAATAAGTTAAGAGGAACATTTAATGTTGTAGCTGTTAAGGCTCCGGGATATGGTGACAGAAGAAAAGAAATGTTAAAAGATATTGCTATATTAACAGGTGGCCAGGTAATATCAGAGGAACTTGGATTAGAACTTAAAGATACAACACTTGAGCAGCTTGGACGTGCAAAATCTGTTAAGGTTCAGAAAGAGAATACAGTTATCGTTGACGGTGAAGGTAATAAGGCTGATATTGAAGCAAGAATTGCACAGATTAAAGGTCAGATTGAAGAGACAACATCAGACTTTGATAAAGAGAAATTACAGGAAAGACTTGCAAAACTTTCAGGTGGAGTTGCAGTTATCCGTGTAGGTGCAGCTACAGAGACAGAGATGAAAGAAGGAAAACTTCGTATGGAAGATGCTCTTAATGCGACAAGAGCGGCAGTTGAAGAAGGAATTATTGCAGGTGGTGGTTCTGCTTACATCCATGCTTCAAAAGAAGTTGCCAAATTAGTAGCAACACTTGAAGGTGATGAGAAGACAGGAGCAAACATTATTCTTAAAGCACTTGAAGCACCTTTATATACAATATCTCACAATGCAGGACTTGAAGGTTCAGTAATTGTTAATAAAGTAAGAGAATCAGAGCCTGGTAATGGATTTGATGCATTACATGGTGAGTATGTAAATATGGTTGAAAAAGGAATCCTTGACCCTGCCAAAGTTACAAGAAGTGCATTACAGAATGCAACTAGTGTAGCATCTACATTACTTACAACAGAATCAGTAGTTGCAACTATTAAAGAAGATGTCCCTGCTATGCCGGCCGGAGCAGGCGGAATGGGCGGAATGATGTAATACATTTTCACGGCGATGATTAATAAAAAAGGAACATATCACTTTGATGAGGTGATATGTTCTTTTTTTATTTGAAATATTATTGTGTTGTGGCGCATTGTATAAATAAGCATGTTAATATAAAAAAAATATTGTCCGATAAATTATAAGGATTATTATAAAAAGTAATTCTTATAAATTACTATAGATGGAGAAAGACATGGGTAATAGTAAAACAACAGGAAAAAAAGTAAATATTGATGAGTCATTATTTGAAAAAATAGCATCAGGAGATGAAAATGCTTTTAATGAACTATATTACATGACATATAAAGTAGTTTTTTCTTTTATAATGTCCATTGTTATGAATTATACTGATGCAGAGGATATATTGCAGGAAACATATATTAAGATAAGAAATGGAGCTCATCTGTATAGGTGTCAGGGTAAGCCTATGTCCTGGATTTTTAAGATTGCCCAAAATCAGTCAAGAATGCATATAAGAAAAGAAAACAGGTTTAAGAGTGAGGATATTGATGATTATGAGGGAAGTCTCGTAACGCAATTTGAAAAAGAATATATTAACAAAGTGGTTGTGGAAGAGGCGTTTAAGGTGCTGAATGACGAGTCAAGGCAGATAGTGGTGTTACATATTCACGGTGGATTAAAGCATCGTGAGATAGCAGATATATTAAAACTTCCGCTGCCTACGGTAATTACAAAATACAGACGTGCATTAAAGGCAATGGAAGCACATGTTGAATAGAAAGGAAGTGATTGACAGTGAAAAATAATATAAGACAAAAGCTTATAATAGGACTTGATAATATGGCACCTGATGTATATGAAAATATTGTTTCAGTAAAGCAGGAAAGAATAACGTCTGAAGAAGAGTTATTCGGATACGGCAATACAGAGTCAGGAAGCAGAGGATGTAGAGCAGGTATATACAGATATGCATTTGCATTAGTTATATTTTTTATAATGGTCGGAACTATTCTGAATCTCAACATATTCAATGCGGGAAGCTCAAATGTAGATAAGAGATACATTTATGTTGATGTAAACCCAAGTATCCGGGTTTATGTGGATAAAAATAATAAGGCGACAGAGATAAAGGCACTTAATGACGATGCAGCAGATATAGTGAAAGATATTCCGGACAATCTTAGCGAAGACAAGGCAATGCAAAGGCTTGTGGACAGATTAAGAATAAATGGTTATTTTGACAAAAATAAAGCAATGCTTCTGTCAGTTAATAAAGAACTTGACGATGAATATGATACTATAATTGATAATATACAGAAATATATTAATAGTCAGAATCTCGGTGTAAGAGTAATTGCCAGAAGAATCAACAGTAATGATAAGAATGCAAGTACCATATCGAAGAAATACAAAATATCCTATGGAAAAGCCTCGTTTATTGAAGACATAAGTAAAGAAAATAATAATGTGAGTGTAAATGAACTGGCAGGACTTAATATTACACAAATTCTTGAAAAAGTAGGAGATACAGAGGAAATTGCAGGTAATATAAAAGAGTCAGCTCAGGATGATATTATTTTAAGTAATATTAGGGATAACGGAAGTGGTGAGGAGAGTTCGTCTGGCGGAAATGATAAGAATTATGGAAATGTGAAAACAAAACATAATGATAAAGATACAGAAAATATATTAGATAGTGAAAATGAAAAAAGTAAAGATAAAAACAGTGAAGATAAGAACAGCACAAATGAAAGCAATAAAAATGTAGTTCAGGAAATTTCAGAAAATGATAAAGATATAACTGCCGGTGGCAATGTGGCTGACGGAAAAGCTGAAACATCGACGGAAGATTCAGTGACAGAAGATTCAGTGACAGATGAAAAGGCATTAAGTGATAATGCAATCCTGCCTGAAGGATATGGCTATATCGAAGACGGATTAGTGGTCGTTCCGCAGGAAGATGATGATGACGGTCTGAGTAAGTCTGAGGATATACCGGATAAATATGATTCAAGAGATAAAAATATAGTGTCATCAGTAAAGAATCAGGATGAATACGGAAGTATGGGTTCGTGCTGGACATTCTCAACGATGGCAGTAAGTGAAGTATATCTTGCATATAAGCTGGGAATGACAGAAGATGAGGTAAATCTTTCAGAGATGCAGCTTTTGT
The DNA here is from genome assembly GCA_002351535.1 of Lachnospira sp. UBA2821. Taxonomy (GTDB): domain Bacteria; phylum Bacillota; class Clostridia; order Lachnospirales; family Lachnospiraceae; genus UBA2821. The sequence continues at coordinate 127,369 of DEGR01000064.1, read as the reverse complement.
ATTTTGCATATCACAGAGTTGCAGACCCGCTTGGAGGAACTTATGGTGACGTTAATTCGTCAGGAAGTAGTGACTATAGAAAACTGGGTGGAAATTATGCACTTTCGGTTACATCATTGTCTTCATGGATGGGACCGGTTGATGAAAAACTTCTTTCATATGATAATGTGGCCAACGAGTCACTTGTAGTTGATGAAAGTCTTGCATATGGTAATACATTTGCACATATGCAGAATTCAAGAATGGCATCGATGACAGATATGGATATTGTCAAAGTGCTCATTATGGAAGAAGGAGCGGTCCAGGTTACATATAAGCATTTATCTACGGCCTATAATGCTTCAAATGGTGCATATTATAATAATGATAAGAGCAGGGGAACAAATCATGCTGTAACAATTGTAGGATGGGATGACAATTATTCAAGGGATAACTTCAGAATAAAACCGGATACGGATGGAGCATGGCTTGTTAAAAACAGTTGGGGTGCATCAAAAGGTGACAATGGATATATATGGATATCCTATAGTGATGCAAGTCTTATGGGACAGGCTGCTTATACATATGAGTATGAAAAGGCTGATAATTACGAATATAATTATCAGTATGATGGATGTGCAGATATTGGAAACAGCATTTCATATGGTAATGACAGTTGTTATATGGCGAATGTGTTTACTGCAAAAAGTAATGAAGTATTAAAGGCGGTGTCTTTTTATCTGCTTGATGTAAATATGCAATATGAAATACAGATATATAAGGGATTAAAAGACAGTAATAATCCTACCAGTGGAATAGCACAGTTTAGCAAAGCACAGAGTGGTGAGGAAGTGCTGCAGGGATATTATACTGTGCCTCTTGATAAAGAAGTGAATCTTTCAGCAGGAGAAAAATATTCAGTAGTCATAAAGCTTATTGATAATGGTGGAGTGGCTATGGTGCCGGCTGAGACTTCTGAAAAAGTCGGATTTACAACAACAGCATATTCAGAGAAAGGACAGAGTTTTACAAGTAATACCGGAGAGATATGGACAGACAGAGGTACAAAGGGAAATGTCAGAATAAAAGCATTTACAAATAAAAGAGAAGTTGTTGAACTTAATCCGGTTAAAGTCTCAACAGTACAGAACAAAAATAGTTATGTTGCAGTCTCATGGAATAAATGTGATGATGCAACAGGATATAAAATATATAGGAAAGACAGTGTAGGTCAGAAATATATTCTTGTGGCAAATGTAAAAAAGAAATGTACATATGTTGATAAGAATGTAAAGACAGGCACGAAATATAACTATTATGTAAAGGCTTATTATTCTAACAGTAAAGAACAATACGAATCGGGAAAATCAAATGTAAGCAGCATTTTAATAAAGCTTGATACTCCGACATTAAACACAAAGACAACAGGTGTAAATGGAGTGTTGATAAAATGGGATAAAGTAAAGAAAGCTTCGGGATATGAAATATACAGGGCTGATAAAAAGAATGCACAGTATACAAGGATTGCAACAGTAAATGGCAACATTAAAAAATATAGAGACAGGAAAGTATCCGGAAAGGAAACAAAGTGTGTGTATAAAATACGTGCATTTTATAGAAGCGGTGGAAAAAAAGTATATTCAAAGTATTCTAATATAAAATAACAAAATTATTTAATAGCGTCGGGCGATGCCTGACGCTATTAATATTATAAGAGCGGTTATTGATATTATTAAACCTAGAGTAAATCCTTGTGGGAAATAGCTCATTTCTATGTTGTGATTACCTTTTGTTATATTAAATGAGAGTAAAGCATCCGAGATAGAGGATGTTTTAACTTTTTTACCGTCAATTTTTACTGTCCAGCCTTTGGAATACGGAATGGAGGTCATTACAGTTCCATTATAGTCAGCATTAAGTGTACCGTTTAGTTCTGTATCACTATAGGATGTTAATTTGATCTGGTTCTTTGATAGTGCAGACATAAGTCTGGTATAGTTATTGTAGTTAAGTTTATATGCAATATAATCATTAGTGTCATAGATTTTCGTATTGCTATTTTTCTGATTATTAACAGTATTATCATCAGGTATGGAAATATAGCCTCCTTCAGGACTTGAATGTACATAATATATATAATCATCAGTATATTCTGTTCTGGTAAGTGTAATTCCGGAAAAATTATCAGAATATAATGGTTCTACACCATCGATATATTGAAAGACAAGATTTCCAAATTTCTGTTTAGAATATAAATACAATTGCTCACCTTTTCCGGATATTATTTTATTATCTGTAATTGGCACGGGTTCATATATTTTACCACAATTTGTAATGCAATTTGCAAATTCGTTAACTAGTTCAAATGGATTTTTAGACGTGTTTAAATCTAATTTTTTAACTGAATTATTGACAACAAAGGCTGGATTAAGGGAATAAATGTTTTTATATACATTTATTTTGTCAATATTAACGTCAGTTATATTTTTTGAATAAGTTAGTGCATTTTGTGTATAAATAAGTTCCAGATTATCAGCATTTGTATATTTATTGATATCTATAATATATTTTGTTCCTAAGATACTTGAAAATACAGGTTCCCATGACAAATCATCGAAAGCATTGAGGCATGTTGTGAAACCTATACGATATAAAAAATCTGAAAGATTATTGTTGGTTAAAGATGAATATGTTGAAAGTCCGTTATAGTTACATAAAGCTGCGTTATTTTTAATTATTTTAGCAGCATTTTTTATACGATAAAAAGAAGTATCCTGTATTGATAAAAGTGCAGTTTCAGTGTTATGTATATTTTTTTTATAATCATTATAGTTAGATGCAGACATTATATTATCTGATGCTGAAAAAGATAATTCGAAAACCAAAGTAACAATAAGTAGTAGTTTTGCAGATTTGGTGTGTTTTTTGCTGTTTAGTAATAACATAATAATAAAATAAATAGTAATATAAATAGTATTTTTTATTATGCTATAAAATGTTGATGAAAAATCAAAGTGAATATTTATTAACGAAAATAGGCATATATCGAGTAAATATATTATTACTAGTGATTTTGTTGAAGGAAAACGGGTTACATATGTATCTGCAATTATCGTAATAACAAGGAATATAAAAACAAAGGATTGTCTTCCTGCAAAACAATTAACTCTATGAAATCCGTTCCATATAAAATCTAATATATTAATTTGAAATGATATAAGCATAAAAAAGTAGATAAAACCTTTACCAATTCGCTGTTTTAATGGAATTGAAGTATTTACAAAGAAAAATGGTATTATCAAAAATGACAGAACTGTAGAATAAATATATGGGTGATGCCAGTAAGTAGGGTTTGCGGACATCATTTGCCTGAAAAATGATTCTATAAAAGAATAATAAGTACTGATTGATTTATAAAAGCTTAATGTTCCTGAGTCAGTTGAGGTAATAACGTTTATTGTTGGAATTAAGACAAAACTGCAAAGTAATCCTGAAAGTAAAGAGTAAAATGAAAAACGGAGGAAAATTTTTAATATAGTAGTACGTTTCTTTATGCAGCATATATATTCGCCCGTAAATATTAAATATATAAAATAAATAACACAGAATAGACATATCATGTAGCCAATATAAAAATTTGATAAAATGCAGGCACTTAAAGCTAAAGTATACAGATATGGTTTTTTATTTTGAATAAGTAATTCAAGGGTGAGCATAACAAGCGGAAATATTAAAAAAGCATCGAGCCATATTATGTTAGTCAGGTAATTTATAAAATATGAGCACATAGCATAGCAACATGATAAAACAACAAAAGATATATTATTATATGTTTGTGATAAATATTTTTTGTAATGATGTTCTAAATATGTATACATTGTAAGGGCTGCCAGTGCACATTTAATTATTACACTAATACTTATAGCAGTTGGCATTGTTTTATTATCGAAGAAAATATAAATAATGTTGGCGAAAGAGAGATTGTAATAGCTGCATTCGGAGAGATAATCGATACCGAGTCCCCGATTCCATGAGAAAAACAGACTATTACCGTTTTTGATTTTATTGCATAGCTCAGTGTAAAAATTGGTGTACTGACCAAGCATATCACCTGATAAGAGTGTATTAGAGCCAAAGGGGGTGATGTGCTTTATGCAAAAGATAAAACATAATAATATGATTGGCAGTATTACTGATAATATATAGTATACTCTGCTTTTGTCTGATAAACGGTTCATGGCTATTTTCCTCATTTCTTTTTTGTAATTTGTAAAAATAATAATAGTATTATAGAAGATAATGAAACTATAAATCCGGTTATAAGTCCCGGTGTTATATAAGTAAATTCAATATTATGAGTTCCACTCTTAATTGAGAAACTTAATAGAGAATTGAATGTTTTAAAAGTTTTGACTTTTTTGCCGTCGATTTTTACGTTCCAACCGGAACTAAAAGGGATTGATGTAAATATCATTTTATAATTTTCCGGATTTAATGTTCCGCTAATGTGTGTGTCTGTAAAGGAAGATATATTCATCTGATTTGCAGACATTTTTTTCATAAGAAGTTTAAAATTGTTTTCGTTTATTTTATATGCAATAATATCGGAAGAATTTACAGGCTTCTCACAATATATTTTTCCACCATGTCTTGTTATGGGCAGATTATATATGTAATTATTGTTATAAAAATCATTGTGTATTGTTACTCCAAGAATATTAGTAGGGTATATCCGGGTATTCTTATTATCGTATTTAAATGTGGTATCACATAGAGTTGTTTTGCAATATAAATAAATATCAGTTTCCAGTGGAACATCAATAGTGTTACCATGAACGGAAAGATTGATTTTATCATAAATATTTCCTATATGATATACATTGCTGCCTATATTGTTTATTAACTCAAATGGATTATTGAATTTTGAAATATCGATTGATTTAAAAGTGCCATTTACTGCAAAGGCAGTGGATAGGCTGAATTTGTTAGTATATACATACGTTTTGTTATCAGGGAAATCATCAGCAATAAAATGTGAGCTGAGAATGTCAGAAGAATAATCCGTTCTGTTGGTAAATATATATTTAATTCCGAACATACTTGCACTGACAGGTTCCCACGCAATATCATTTGTTGCATTCAATGATGAGAAATAACCAAAATGCGATAACATATTATTGATGGAATTGTTTGATGTTGATGACACTGTAGGAATACTGCTGTACATGCATAAACTTCCCATATTTTTATAAGGCTTCAAATCATTTTTGACACGTTCATTTTTTTGAATATCTGTATGCTTAATAATAGATGAGGTCTTATTTATGTTTTCTATATATTGGGTTGTTGTAGTGTATTTATTTATAGTGGTATCACAGTTCAGTGTTAATTCAAGTGCTATGATGAAAAAAATGCTGATGCTGTATATAGTCTTTTTTCTTTTCACATACATTATAAATAAAACCATATATACAAGAAAAATGCCCATATTAAAAAGAACATTCATCATGACAGAAGTGTTATTATATTTTTTTATGGTTAATGCACATAAAAAGTATATAATCAGGAGACTATATAAATATTTCTTTAAGGGCGTATTTTTGAGTGAAATAAAACCTTCATATGCTGCAATTATAATAAGAAAAATAAGAAGGAATGTATTTCTTCCGACATACCCGTTAGGCTGGTGAAAAGCATTCCATATAAATTCAAATAATTTTATGTGTATAGACAAAAGTATAAAAGACATAAAGACAGTAAGACTTATTTTTTTACTTAGTTTGATTGTATTATTAAAAAGGAACATTATTATTAATGGAATAACGATAAGACCACAGTATAGTTTGGCATCAGATGGATAAGTAGGAGAGGCTGATAATAAGAAACGGTAAAAAGTGTTTCCGAAATCATAGTTTGCAGACAAAAGGCTGTTAAATAGGGAAGGGGATTTTACAGAAGCTGTTTGTGAAAGACATATTATTTCGGGAATAAGTATTATGGCACTTAAACCGGCACCGAGTGCCGAATAAATAACAAAACGTAGAGCAACTGAAAAAAAATCTTTAATGGATTTAAGTGAATATTCATTAATAATATAGTATATAAAATAAAGTACCAAAAATAAACAAACCATAAAGCCTATGTAATAGTTTGTAAATATAGAAAAGCCAAGCGCCAATGAATAGAGGTAAGGCTTATGATTGTTTATTAGCATTTCCAGGCATAATACAACGATGGGAAGCATTATCATACAGTCAAACCACATTATTAACAGATAGTAAAATAATAAATAAGCACACAAAGAGTAACATGATGATAAAGAAACCATAATAAGTCTGCAATGGTCAATAGAATTGTTTTCGATTTTAAAATGTTTATTTAAGTATGTAAACATAGTTAATCCGCAAAGTGATGATTTAAGTATTACTAATAAAGATATTCCGGTAAAGAGGCTATCTTTTTTGAAAAATAAAAGAGTTATATTAAGTGGACTTGCAAGATAATAAGCTATTTCTGATATAAAGTCATATCCCATTCCGCGGCACCACGAATACATAAAACTATTGCCGTTTTTGAATTTTTCACATAATTCGTTTGCAAAGGGAACAAATTGAAGTTCCATATCTCCGGCAACTATGCTGTTGTTACCAAAGGGAGTTATTTTTTTAAAATAAAATGTTATTCCTAAAATTATAAATGGTGTTAAAAATGCTAATATATAATAAAAAAAACTTCTTTTTTTAATCATTGTAAATTCTCCATTCAATAAATCATAAAAACTTAAAATATTATATCATAAAATCTGTTGACAAACCACAATCAAAGTGCTATCTTATGTTTATGAACATATTAGCACTCTATTTAAGTGAGTGCTAACAAACAAAAAACACACTAAATCAAGGAAGTGAATATATGGAACAGGAACTTGATGAAAGAAAATTGAAGATTCTAAAGGCGATTGTTCGTAACTATCTTGAGACTGGTGAGCCGGTAGGTTCAAGAACGATTTCTAAATACACTGACTTGAATCTGAGTTCAGCAACTATTAGAAATGAAATGTCAGACCTTGAGGAAATGGGATACATTATACAGCCACATACTTCAGCAGGAAGAATTCCTTCTGATAAAGGCTATAGAACATATGTGGATGATATGATGAAGGAGAAGATGGAAGAGATGTCCAAACAGCAGAAAGAGATTTCTGACATAAAGGATACACTTCTTGAGAAAGTTGAAAAGGTAGAAGAACTTCTTCAGAATACAGCCAAAATGTTAGCAAGCAATACTAATTACGCTACGATGGTCTCATCACCGAGATTTGATAAGCGGATTAAGTTCATACAGCTTTCAATTGTAGATGAGAATAAACTTTTATGTGTTGTAGTGCTTGATGGTAACAGAATCAAGAATAAGATAGTTAACCTTACCAAAGAATTAAGTGATGAAGACGTATTTAAGATGAATATGTTGTTTAACAGCACACTTAACGGTCTTACGGTTGAAGAGATAAATCTAATGACAATAAGACAGATAACAGGTCAGGCTGGTGAGCAGGCAGAAGTTGTTGGCAAGGTGTTGGAGTTAATTGCAGAGGTTGCCGGTGACAATGAGGATATGAAGATATATACGAGTGGAGCAACTAACATTCTTAAGTATCCCGAACTTAGTGATAATAATCATGCAAGTGACCTGATTAATGTATTAGAGGAAAAGAAACAGTTAACCTCACTTCTTACAGATAAAGAGGGAGAAGAGAATACAGGAATACAGGTATATATAGGAAATGAGACACCGGTACAGACAATGAAAGATTGTAGTGTTGTTACGATGACCTATGAATTAGGCGAAGGTGTTCAGGGTACAATTGGTATTATCGGACCTAAGAGGATGGACTACGAAAAGGTAGTTGAGAATCTTAAGACCGTTAAAGATAAATTAGATACAGCCTTTAAACAGGGCGATTAATCATCTATCAGAATAAATGAGAAAGGTGGTCGAAATAGTTGGCAGAAAATACTAATAAAGAAGTGGATGAGACATTGGAGAATGTTGCAGCAGAGGAAGAAAATACAGCAGCAGAGGAAAATGAATCAGAAGCGGTGGAAGATGAGAATAAAGCAGCAGAGGATTCGGTAGAAGAAGCTTCTGAAGGAGATGATGAAACAAAAGAAAAGAAATCATTCTTCAAAAAGGAAAAGAAAAAAGATAAAAAAGACTTACTCATAGAGGAACTTACAGATAAGTATAAAAGAACTTTTGCAGAGTTTGATAATTTCCGCAAACGTTCAGAAAAAGAAAAATCAACAATGTATGAATTCGGAGCAAAAGATATAATAGAAAAGATTTTGCCGGTTGTTGATAACTTTGAAAGAGGTCTTGCAAGTGTACCTGAAGAGCAGAAGGGTGAACCTTTTGTAGAGGGTATGGATAAAATATACAAGCAGTTCATGAAAGTTCTTGAAGACGTCGGCGTAACACCGATTGAGGCAGTGGGTAAGGAATTCAATCCTGATTTCCACAATGCAGTAATGCATGAAGAAAATGAAGAATTTGGTGAGAATACAATATCTGAAGAATTACAGAAAGGATATATGTATAAAGAAAGTGTTGTAAGACACAGCATGGTAAAAGTTGCCAATTAATTATTATTTTTATATGATACAGACTAGTATCCATAAAGGAGGAAATAGAAATGGGTAAAATTATTGGAATTGATTTAGGAACAACAAATTCATGTGTAGCTGTTATGGAAGGTGGAAAACCAACAGTTATTGCCAATACAGAAGGTGTTAGAACAACTCCTTCAGTTGTAGCATTTACAAAAACAGGAGAGAGACTTGTAGGTGAGCCTGCAAAACGTCAGGCAGTAACAAATGCAGAGAAGACAATCTCTTCTATTAAGAGACATATGGGAACAGATTATAAAGTAGCAATTGACGACAAGAAATATTCTCCACAGGAAGTATCAGCAATGATTCTCCAGAAGTTAAAAGCTGATGCTGAAGGATATCTTGGTGAAAGTGTATCAGAAGCTGTTATTACAGTTCCTGCTTACTTCAATGATTCACAGAGACAGGCTACAAAAGATGCAGGTAAGATTGCAGGACTTGATGTAAAGAGAATTATCAACGAGCCAACAGCAGCAGCACTTGCATATGGTCTTGATAACGAGAAAGAGCAGAAAATCATGGTATACGATTTAGGTGGTGGTACATTTGATGTATCTATTATCGAGATTGGTGACGGAGTTATTGAAGTTCTTTCAACAAATGGTGATACACACCTTGGTGGTGATGACTTTGACCAGAAGCTTACAGATTATATGTTAAGCGAATTTAAGAATACAGAGGGTGTTGACCTTTCTAACGATAAGATGGCACTTCAGAGATTTAAAGAAGCTGCTGAGAAAGCTAAGAAAGAGTTATCATCAGCAACAACAACAAACATCAACCTTCCATTCATTACTGCAACAGCAGATGGCCCAAAGCATTTTGATATGAACCTTACAAGAGCTAAGTTCGATGAGCTTACAAGTGACCTTGTAGAGAGAACAGTTATTCCTGTTCAGAATGCATTAAAAGATGCAGGACTTACAATCGGAGAGATTGATAAAGTATTATTAGTAGGTGGTTCAACAAGAATCCCTGCTGTACAGGATAAAGTAAAACAGTTAACAGGAAAAGAGCCAAACAAGAGCCTTAACCCTGATGAGTGTGTTGCACTCGGTGCTTCTATCCAGGGTGGTAAGCTTGCAGGAGATGCAGGTGCAGGTGAAATCCTTCTTCTTGATGTAACTCCACTTTCACTTTCAATCGAGACAATGGGTGGTATTGCAACAAGACTTATTGAGAGAAATACAACTATTCCTACAAAGAAGAGCCAGATATTCTCTACAGCTGCTGATAACCAGAGTGCAGTTGATATTAATGTATTACAGGGTGAGAGACAGTTTGCTAAAGATAACAAGAGTCTTGGACAGTTCAGACTTGATGGAATCCCACCGGCAATGAGAGGTGTTCCACAGATTGAAGTTACATTTGATATTGATGCAAACGGTATCGTAAATGTATCAGCTAAAGACCTTGGAACAGGTAAAGAGCAGCATATCACAATTACATCAGGTTCTAACATGTCAGATGAAGATATCGATAAAGCTGTTAAAGAAGCTGCTGAATTCGAGGCACAGGATAAGAAACGTAAAGAAGCTATTGATGTAAGAAATGAAGCTGATTCAATGGTATTCCAGACACAGAAAGCTCTTGATGAGGCAGGAGATAAAGTAGATGCCAATGAGAAGGCAACTGTTGAGGCAGACCTTAACGAACTTAAAACATTAATCGAAAATACAAATGCAGAAGAGATGACAGATGCTCAGATTAATGATATTAAGGCAGCTCAGGAGAAACTTATGAAGAGTGCACAGAGTGTATTTGCCAAGATGTATGAGCAGGCACAGGGTGCAGCAGGTGCAGCAGGAGCTACAGGAGCAGGTCCTGATATGGGTGCAGCAGGAGCAGGCACACAGCAGAATGATGACAATGTAGTTGACGGAGATTACAAAGAAGTATAATATTAAAATCTAACTATAAAGGCACAGTCCCTGAGTGATTAATCATATTGCTCAGGGTATTGTGCTATAAACAGTAAAAATTACAACAATCTAAGAAATCAGGGGATGACCAATGGCAGATAAAAGAGATTATTATGAAGTTCTTGGTGTTGACAGAAATGCCAGTGACGCAGCAATCAAAAAAGCATACAGAGTGTTAGCCAAGAAGTATCATCCGGATACAAACCCGGGAGACAAAGAGGCTGAGGCAAAATTCAAAGAAGCATCTGAAGCATATGCTGTACTTAGCGATGCTGAAAAGAGAAAACAGTATGATCAGTTTGGTCATGCAGCTTTTGACGGAAGTGGTGGTGGAGCGCAGGGCTTCAATTTCGACTTCGGTGACATGGGTGATATATTTGGCGATATATTTGATGGAATGTTCGGTGGAGGAAGAAGCCGTCGTTCTAATAATGGACCTCAAAGAGGTGCAAATCTAAGAACAAGTGTAAGAGTTACATTCGAAGAGGCAGTCTTTGGGTGTGAAAAAGAGATTGAACTTACATTAAAAGATACATGTACTAAGTGTAACGGAACCGGAGCAAAACCGGGAACATCACCTGTTACATGTACAAAATGTGGTGGAAAAGGTCAGATTGTATATACACAGCAGTCGCTTTTCGGAATGGTAAGAAATGTTCAGACTTGTCCTGAATGTAATGGAACAGGTAAAATGGTTAAAGAAAAATGTCCTGACTGTTATGGTACAGGATATACAAGCAGCAGAAAGAAAATTCAGGTATCCGTTCCGGCAGGTATTGACAATGGACAGAGTATCCGTATAAGAGGAAAGGGTGAACCCGGTGTCAATGGTGGAGAAAGAGGAGACCTTCTGGTGGAAGTTGTTGTTTCAAAACATCCTACATTCCAGAGACAGGATGTTAATCTTTATTCTACATCACCAATATCATTTGCACAGGCAGCACTTGGCGGAGATATAAAGATTAAAACTATAGATGGAGATGTATTGTTTAATATTAAACCGGGAACACAGACAGATACAAAGATTCGTCTTAAAGGTAAAGGAGTTCCTTCGCTTAGAAATAAAAACATCAGAGGAGACCATTTTGTTACGCTTATTGTGCAGGTTCCTACACATCTTACACAGGAGCAGAAAGATATTATCAGGCAGTATGATGAAGTATCGGGTAACACACTAAAGGTTGATTCAGAAGGTGTAAAGGAAGAAAAGAAACAGAAAAAAAGTTTCATGGATAAGATAAAGGATAGTTTCTAAATAGAAAGGCGATTACAATGAAGTGGAATAAGTTCAGACTGACCACTACAACACAGGCCGTTGACTTTGTCAGCGGCTTGCTTTGTGAGTTGGGAATAGATGGAATAGAGATAGAAGATAAAGTACAGTTATCAGAGGAAGATAAGAAAAAAATGTTTATTGATATTTTGCCGGAACTTCCTGAAGATGACGGTGTAGCATATGTAACCTTCTATATGGAGCAGGACGAAGATAAACATGCCATGCTTGAGAAAGTTAAGGAAGGGCTTAATGATATTAAGCAGTTTGCTGACATAGGAAGTGCAGTAATAGAAGAATCAGTAACAGAGGACAAAGACTGGGTAAATAACTGGAAACAGTATTTCAAACCATTTGCAGTAGATGATATACTTATTAAACCAACGTGGGAAGAGGCGGATAAGCAGGGGTATGCCATGGTGCTTGATATCGACCCCGGTACATCTTTCGGTACAGGAATGCATGAGACTACACAGTTATGTATAAGACAGCTTAGAAAATATATGAAAGAAGGAATGAATCTTCTTGACGTTGGATGTGGAAGTGGTATATTATCAATTATTGGCAGAAAATTAGGTTCAGCCATGACTAAAGGTATTGATGTAGATGAGAATGCAGTTAAGGCATCTGTGGAAAATGCCAGGGTAAATGGCATAGCAGAGGGCGATATAGAATATTATGCAGGAAATATAATAGATGACAAAGAAGTACAGGACAAAACAGGATATGGATGTTATGATATAGTAGTTGCAAATATTCTTGCAGATATAATAATTCCTCTGTCAGCAGAAATACCTGTTCATATGAAAAAAGGCGGATTGTTTATAACATCGGGAATAATAGACATGAAAGAGAAAGATGTTGTAAAAGCTATAGAGGAAAATGAATATCTTGAAGTAAAAGAGATTACAAGACAGGGAGACTGGGTTTCAGTTACTGCACAGAGAGTATAGAAAGGCATGGTTAATTATGCATCACTTTTTTGTTGAACCGGCACAGATAGGAGAGAATAGTATTTTAATTACCGGTAATGATGTTAATCATATTAAAAATGTTCTTAGAATGAAGCCGGGTGAAAATGTTCTCATAAGTGACGGTACCGGAACGGATTACGATTGTAAGATAGAGAATATATCAGAAGATTCCGTAACGGCCGTAATAATTGATATGCAGAAGGATGCGAAGGAATTACCGGTACAGATAACATTATATCAGGCATTGCCTAAGAGTGATAAGATGGAACTTATAATACAAAAGGCAGTTGAGCTTGGGGCATATGAGATTGTTCCTGTTAATACGTCAAGGTGTGTTGTTAAACTTGATAATAAAAAACAGCAGACTAAATTAAAACGTTGGAATTCTATTGCAGAAAGTGCAGCCAAACAGTCGAAGCGCAGCATTATTCCGGAAGTCAGACCGGTTCTTGATTATGGCAAAGCATTAGAAGAAGCTAAAGAAATGGAAATGGCAATAATACCATATGAGAACTTTAGTGACATGACGGAGACTAAACAAGTTATTGCAAAAATACCCGGTTGTGGTAAAATTGGTGTGTTTATCGGACCGGAAGGCGGCTTTGCACAGAGCGAAGTTGATAAAGCCATTGAGGTGGGGATAAGACCGGTATCACTCGGAAGAAGAATACTTAGAACAGAGACGGCAGGGCTTGCAATTCTATCGGTTCTTATGTTCAATTTGGAAAAGTAAGACAGGAAAAAGAAGTAATGGAAAGGACATGCATGATTGATGGAAGCATATTTGGATAATTCGGCAACTACACGGGTGTCAGATGATGTTAAAGATATAATGGTTAAAGTTATGACTGAAGATTATGGGAATCCGTCTTCACTTCATATGAAAGGGGTTGAAGCGGAGAGATATATTAAGCAGTCAAGAGAAATTATTGCCAGGACGCTTAAGGTGAGTGAAAAGGAGATTTTATTCACATCAGGGGGAACAGAATCTAATAATACGGCACTTATCGGCACAGCAATGGCGAATAAAAGAAAAGGTAATCATATTATTACATCTATGATAGAACATGCATCCGTAAGCAATCCTGTCAAATATCTTGAAAAGCAGGGGTTCAGAATAACGTGGCTTCCTGTGGACAGGCAGGGCAGGGTTAATCCTGATGATGTGAAAGAAGCTATATGTGATGATACAATACTTATATCAGTTATGTATGTCAATAATGAAATTGGTTCGATTCAGCCGATTGATGAGATAGCTCAGATTATAGAGCAGACCAAAAAAGATATTATATTTCATGTAGATGCAATTCAGGCTTATGGAAAGCTCCGCATATATCCTAAGAGACAGAAGATAGATTTGATGTCTGTAAGTGGTCATAAGATACATGGTCCTAAAGGAACCGGATTTCTTTATATAAAAGATAAAACAAAAATAAATCCTATTATTTTTGGCGGAGGGCAGGAAAAAGGAATGCGCTCGGGAACAGAGAACGTGCCGGGAATTGCCGGACTGGGAGTTGCGTGCCGGAATGCGGATAAGGCAATAGATGATAAAATTGAGAAAATGTATGGACTTAAGGATTATTTTATACAAAAAATAAGTAAAATAGAGGGAACACAGGTTAACAGTCTTAATGGACATGATAGTGCACCTCATATTGTGAGTGTGAGTTTTAGAGGTGTCAGAAGTGAAGTGCTGTTGCATTCCCTTGAAGACAGACAGATATATGTATCGGCAGGTTCAGCATGCTCATCGAATAAGCCGGCTGTGAGTGCCACTTTAACAGGAATAGGGCTTGATAAAGAATTACTTGATTCGACACTCAGGTTCAGTTTTTCAACAGATACGACAAAGGAACAGCTTGATTATACAGTAGATGTAATAGATGAATTGTTAGGAAAGCTTAGGATGTATATACGTTCATAATTGGTGAAAGTTAATACAATGCTAAGAGAATGGAGAAATACTAAAAATATGTTTAAATCATTTTTGATAAAATATGCAGAAATAGGTGTAAAAGGTAAAAACAGATATATATTTGAGGATGCACTTGTAAGACAGATTGAAAGAGCGTTAGAAAACGTTGATGGTGAATTCAGTGTCAGAAAAGTATCGGGAAGAATATATGTGGAATCTTCAGGCGATTTTGATTATGAGGAGACTGTTTCAGCTCTTCAGAAAATATTCGGTATAGTTGGAATATGTCCACTCGTTCAGTTCGAAGATAACGGATTTGACGACATGGCACAGAGAGTGCTTGATTATATAGATAAAGTATATGAAGATAAGAACATAAGTTTTAAAGTCTTCGCAAGAAGACCGAGAAAGAATTATCCTATGGAGTCTCCTGAGATATGTGCCGAGTTAGGTGGAAGGATATTAGATGCATATCCTGAGATGAGAGTTGATGTACACAATCCTGATGTTAAGATAAATGTTGAGATTAGGGAGAGCATTAACATTTATTCTATTACACTGCCGGGACAGGGAGGTATGCCACTCGGTACTGCCGGAAAGGCAATGCTTCTGCTTTCGGGTGGAATAGACAGTCCTGTTGCGGGATATATGGTTTCTAAAAGAGGTGTAACACTTGAGGCAACATATTTTCATGCACCACCATATACAAGTGAGAGGGCTAAGCAGAAAGTAATAGACCTTGCTAAGAAAATATCTGTATATACGGGTCCGATAAAGCTTAATATAGTTAATTTTACAGATATACAGTTATATATTTACGAAAAATGTCCTCATGATGAACTTACGATTATTATGAGAAGATACATGATGATAATTGCTGAGAAATTAGCTAAGGAATCAGGATGTCTCGGATTAATTACGGGAGAGAGTATAGGACAGGTTGCAAGTCAGACGATGCAGAGTATGAGAGTTACTAATGCTGTATGTGAACTTCCGGTATACAGACCACTGGTTGCATTGGATAAACAGGATATAGTTGATATCGCCTGTAAGATTGACACATATGAGACTTCTATACTTCCATACGAGGATTGTTGTACGATATTTGTTGCAAAACATCCTTCAACTAAACCTAAGTTAGAATGCATTGAAAAATCGGAGACTCATATGGCAGATAAGATAGACGAACTTTTAGAGCAGGCATATTCTACAATAGAAGTGGTGGAGATACAGTAGTAATGAAAATAAAAGGCTGCCATGAAATTCATGACAGCCTTTTTAATAAATATTGATTATTATTCAACGATGTATGGTTTTAATACAGCTAAGATTTCATCAACATTGTCCTCAGCATGGATGTTTAAGTCGATGTTCTTAGAAAGGTCTAAGCTGAAAATACCCATGATTGATTTTGCATCGATAACGTATCTTCCTGATACAAGATCAAAATCAGTCTCGAATTTTGTAATGTCATTTACAAATGCTTTTACCTTATCGATTGAGTTTAAACAAATTTTTACAGTTTTCATTATAAACAACCTCCTCTAATTTACTAATTTACATTTGATTATGTAGTATAGTGTTATGATTTGAATATGGTATCAAATGCATGTGATACCTATATCAATCACTACCTAGTATACTACATATATATTCGGAAAAAGTCAACCCAAATTTGAAAAGGAGAAGAGATGATAAAAGTTGCATTGCACAGTCTCGGATGCAAAGTTAATGCATATGAGACAGAGGTTATGGAGCAGAAACTTATTGATGCAGGTTATGAAATAGTTCCCTTCGATAATACCGCTGATGTATATATAATTAATACATGTTCTGTCACAAATGTTGCAGACAGAAAGTCAAGACAGATGCTTCACAGGGCTAAGAAAATGAATCCGGATGCAGTAGTTATAGCAGCAGGATGCTATACAGAGACAGCAGATAAAAGTATAGTAGAAGATGCAGCGATAGACATAATAGTTGGAAATAACTGCAAAAAAGATATCGTATCGATTATATCAGAGTATTTTGAAAAACATTCAAAGATGGATGTAAGAATAGATATCAATCACACAGATGAATATGAAGAGATGACACTTGAACAGGTTAATGAGCATACGAGAGCATATATTAAAATTCAGGATGGATGTAATCAATTCTGCACATATTGTATTATACCATATGCCAGAGGAAGGGTGAGAAGCAGAAGACCGGATGATATTATCAGGGAAGTTACCGGACTTGCACATAAGGGATTTAAAGAAGTTGTATTTACAGGAATCCATATAAGTTCATATGGCATAGATTTTAAAGATGAAAAATGTGGACTTATAGATATAATTGAGGCTATTGCTGAGATTGAAGGAATTGAAAGGGTGAGACTCGGTTCGGTTGAACCAAGAATAGTTACAAAAGAATTTGTAGACAGGCTTAAAAAAGTTAAAGAAATATGTCCTCATTTTCATCTGTCGATGCAAAGCGGGTGTGATAGTGTGTTAAAAAGGATGAACAGAAAATATACTTCGGAAGAATTTTTAGCAGGGTGCCGTCTTATCCGTGAAGCTTTTCCTGATGCGGCAATAACTACAGATGTAATTGCAGGATTTCCGGGAGAGACGGAAGAAGAACATACTACTACACTTGAATTTGTCAAAAAGGTTGGATTTGCGGAAATGCATGTGTTTAAGTATTCGGTAAGAAAGGGTACTATCGCAGCAGATATGGACAATCAGGTTGACGCAGCCGTTAAGACTAGAAGAAGTGCTGAGCTTATAGAGGCTGAAGAAGAAATGCGAAAGGATTACAGACAGAGATTTGTTGGCAGAAAAGTTGAAGTGCTTTTTGAAGAAAAGGAAAATATAGAAGGTAAAGATTATTACACAGGATATACTAAAGAATATATTAAGGTTGCGGTAGAAACAGATGAATTATTAGATAATAAACTGGTTGATGTTATTATAAAAGAAAACTATAATCATGAAATTCTACTTGCCGAATTATGAAATATATATTAGAATATGTGTATAGATTAATGAACGTGAATATTTGGAGGCATAATAATGGAGAATTTAAGTAATACACAGTATTTTAAGATACCGGTTGAAGCAAAGCTGGAAGTTGGACAAGTATTAGAGAGAGTATATCAGGCGTTAGTTGAGAAAGGATATAATCCGGTTAATCAGATAGTCGGCTATATAATGTCAGGAGATCCAACATATATCACAAGTCATAATAATGCGAGAAGTCTTATTATGAAGGTTGAAAGAGATGAACTCATAGAAGAGGCTTTGACATATTATATTAATACTAAGCTTAAAGAGAAAAAGTAGTACAAGCTTTTATGAATGCCAGTTACTGCCGGAGTTAATGTTATAGTGCGGTAACTGGTTTAATTTTGTTATGGCAGATAAGAACGTGAAAGGATAATTGAATATGAGAATAATGGGATTGGATTTTGGCTCTAGAACAGTAGGAGTGGCAGTGTCTGACGGCTTGCTTCTTACTGCGCAGGGTCTTGAAATCGTGCGACGTGAATCCGAGAACAAATTGAGAAAAACACTTGCAAGAATCGAACAGATTATAAGTGAGTACGAGGTTGAAAAGATAGTTCTTGGTTATCCTAAGAATATGAATAACACTGAAGGGGAAAGGTGTGCCAAAACTGTTGAGTTCAAAGAGATGCTTGAAAGAAGAACCGGACTTACGGTAGTGTTATGGGATGAAAGACTGTCCACCGTAGCTGCAGACAGGCTTATGATGGAGTCCGGTGTCAGAAGGGAAAACAGAAAGAAATATGTTGACCAGATTGCGGCAACATTTATTCTACAGGGATATTTAGATTCTATTGCAATGAAAAAAGATAACGAAAAAAGTGAAAAAGGAGAGGAAGAAGAATGACAGAAAAGATTGTTTTTAAGGATGAAACAGGGGAAGAGATAGAGTTTTATGTACTTGAAGAGACAAGAATCAATAATATGAACTATCTTCTTGTCACTGAGTCTGATGATGAGGAAGATGAAGAGGCAGCAGCCTACATATTGAAAGATGTTTCTAATCAGGAAGATGAAGAAGCTGTATATGAGATGGTTGAAAATGATGATGAACTTAAATATATGTCTGACATTTTTGAAGAATTATTAGAAGACGTAGATATTAAATAAAATATGTAAATGTGTATGAAGACACAGAAAGAGGTATATTGTGAAACAGGAAATAAAAACAAATGAGCATATTAAAATAATTCCTTTAGGTGGTCTTGACCAGATAGGAATGAATATTACGGCTATTGAATATGAGGATAGCATAATAGTAATAGACTGTGGATTATCATTTCCGGACGATGATATGTTGGGAATAGATCTTGTAATTCCGGATGTAACATATCTTAAGGAAAATATCAGCAAGGTTAAAGCATTCTTTATTACGCACGGACATGAGGACCATATCGGGGCATTGCCATATATACTTAATGAGGTAAATGTTCCAATATATGCAACAAAGCTTACAATCGGAATAATAGAAGGAAAATTAAAAGAACATAATCTTCTTAACAGTGTTAAGAGGAAAGTCGTAAAGTACGGACAGTCAATTAATCTTGGATGTTTCAGGATAGAATTCATAAGAACAAACCATAGTATTGCAGATGCGGCTGCACTTGCAATATTTACGCCGGCAGGAATCCTTGTACACACGGGTGACTTTAAGATTGATTACACACCTGTATTTGGAGATGCAATCGACCTTACAAGATTTGGTGAACTTGGTAAAAAGGGTGTACTTGCACTTATGTGTGACAGCACGAATGTGTTGAGACAGGGATTTACAATGTCTGAGAAAACAGTAGGAAAGACATTTGACAGAATATTTGCAGAAAATACAGAGCATAGAATTATTATCGCAACATTTGCATCTAATGTTGACCGTGTACAGCAGATTATTAATTCGGCATATAAGTATGGCAGAAAAGCTGTGATTGAAGGAAGAAGCATGGTTAACGTTATCACTACTGCAAGTGAACTTGGATATATCAAGATACCTGACAATACTCTTATCGATATAGATGAGATGAAGAATTATACTGACAAACAGATTGTATTGATTACAACAGGAAGTCAGGGAGAATCTATGGCAGCACTTTCAAGAATGGCAGCATCTATTCATAAGAAAGTAACTATAAAGCCGGGAGATACTGTTATATTAAGTTCTACACCAATACCGGGTAATGAAAAGTCCGTTGCAAGAGTAATCAATGAGCTTTCAATGAAAGGTGCAAATGTTATATTCCAGGATACACACGTATCAGGACATGCGTGTCAGGAGGAAATAAAACTTATATATTCACTCGTTAAGCCAAAGTATGCAATTCCTGTGCATGGTGAATACAGACATTTAAAATGCCATGGAGAACTTGCAGAGACAATGGGTGTAGATAAAGATAATGTTATGATTTTGTCTTCAGGTGATGTATTAAGTATTGGATATGATAAGGCTGAAGTAGTCGGGAAAGTTCCGACAGGCGGCGTTCTTGTAGACGGACTCGGAGTCGGTGATGTAGGTAATATAGTTCTCAGGGACAGACAAAATCTTGCTGAAAATGGAATAATAATAGTTGTTATGACATTGGAGAAATACAGTAACCAGCTTCTTGCGGGACCTGATATAGTTACAAGGGGATTCGTATATGTAAGAGAATCAGAGAATCTTATAGAAGAGGCGAAGAATGTTGTGTCTGATGCACTTGAAGCATGTCTTGACAAGAGGGTTACGGACTGGGGTAAGATTAAGATGGTTGTAAAAGATAGTCTTAGTGATTATCTCTGGAAGAAGATGAAGAGAAGCCCTATGATTCTTCCAATCATTATGGAAGTAGATTAATAGTTTTATTGTGAAAGGTGTGATACTTGTGTTTGAATTAGAAAGCAAAGCAAGAGAACTGGCAGAAATTATGGTGAACAGCCCTGAATATAAGAAATATATCGAGGCAAAGAAGAAGCTCGAAGAGAATGGTGAACTATTGGGGAATGTTAATGAATATAGAAAAAGAAAATTTTATATTCAGAATAACCCGGATGAAAACATGCAGAATGCGCTTGCACAGCTTCGGAATGAATTCGATTATCTCCTTAATAACAGTGTTGTAAGAGATTTTATAGATGGAGAACTTGCAGTGTGCAAAAATGTGAGAACAGTAACAAACATACTTGTTGATTCAATAGATATGGACATGAATTTTCTTAACTAGCGAAGAAAGGTAAGGTAATCTATATGGAAAGTATGGGCACTAAGGCAAGTATATTTAAGACTGTTGTAAAGGTGACGATGTATTTCCTTCTGATTTTCTTTATATTTTTTATTGGTACAAAAAGTTATTATTTTGGCAAGGCATTATTTACAGACGCAGGAAGAGATAAAGCACCGGGGAAAGATATAACAGTTACTGTTACAAATGGAGCATCTGATAATGATGTTGCCGCTGAACTTGTGAGAACAGGTGTTGTTGAAAGCAAGCTTGTATTTAGTGTACAGTGTATAATGTATGATGCTGATTTTAAGGCGGGAACGTATACTGTCAACACATCATCTTCACCTGAAGATATAATTCAGGTGCTTTCGGCAGGCAATGAAAATGATACTGCAAAAAATAATGCGGAATAGTATGTACGGATGGAGAGAATACAGTGATAGTAAATGACAGAATAGTTACATACATGCATTCACTTGAAAAGAGTAATGGCCAGTTATGTGATGAAATGGAAAAATATGCACATGAGAATTATGTTCCAATTATTCGTAAAGAGATGGAAAGCTTTTTAAAAGTGATGATACAGATAAAAAAGCCGGTTAAAATACTCGAAGTTGGAACAGCAATTGGGTACTCTGCGATTATGATGGCATCAGCAATGCCTGATAATTGTACAATTACGACTATAGAGAATTATGATAAGAGAATACCGGTTGCCAGAGATAACATAAAGAAAGCAGGGCTGCAGGATAAAATTAAGCTTATAGAGGGTGATGCCATGGAAGTTATACCACAGCTTGAGGATAAATATGATTTTATATTTATGGATGCTGCAAAGGGACAGTATATTAACTTTCTTCCACACCTGATGGATAAGATGCTGCCGGAGGCGGTGCTTATATCAGATAATGTCCTTCAGGAAGGTGATATAATCGAATCGAGGTTTGGTATTGAGAGAAGAAACAGAACTATTCACTCGAGAATGAGGGAGTATCTGTATCAGCTTAAGAATATGGAACAGTTTGACACAAGTATAGTTCCAATAGGAGATGGAATAACAGTCAGTATTTATCACGGTAGCACATGAATTGGTGACAGGCATTTGCCTTTATATTAGTAATACAAATAGGAGAGATAGAGAGACGTATGAGAGAAACAGAATTGTTAATTCCGGCAAATAGTCTGGAAGTGCTTAAGGTTGCTGTTGTGTATGGCGCTGATGCTGTATATATAGGTGGAGAAGCATTTGGACTTCGTGCAGGTGCAAGAAACTTTTCGATTGAAGATATGAGAGAAGGAATTGCTTTTGCCCATGAAAGAGGAGTAAAGGTATATGTTACAGCTAATATTCTTGCACACAATGCAGATTTACCACAGGTAAGGGAATACTTTGAAGAACTGAAGGATGTCAGGCCTGATGCACTTATTATAGCTGACCCTGCCATATTTACGATAGCTAAGGAAGTAATTCCTGATATGGAGATTCATATAAGTACACAGGCAAACAATACTAACTATGGAACTTATAATTTCTGGAATAGATTGGGAGCTAAAAGGGTTGTCAGTGCAAGAGAATTATCGCTTGCAGAGATAAAGGAAATAAGGGCAAATATTCCTGATGACATGGAGATTGAGACATTTATTCATGGTGCAATGTGCATATCATATTCTGGAAGATGCCTTCTTAGCAGCTTTATGGCAGGAAGGGATGCCAACAGGGGACAGTGTACCCATCCGTGCAGATGGAAATACGCAGTAATGGAAGAATCACGTCCGGGAGAGTATATGCCTGTATATGAGAATGAGAGGGGAACATATATATTCAACTCGAAAGACTTATGTATGATAGAACATATACCGGAGCTAATCGATGCGGGAATTGACAGCTTCAAGATAGAGGGCAGAATGAAGACGGCATTATATGTTGCAACGGTCGCAAGAACATACAGACTTGCCATTGATGATTATAAGAAAGATCCAGAATACTACAGAAGCAGACTGGATTTCTACAAAGAGGAGATAGCTAAATGCACATACAGACAGTATACTACGGGATTCTTCTATGGAAAGCCTAATGAAGAAACACAGATATATGACAGTAACACATATGAGAAGAATTATATTTATCTCGGAACAATAGGAGATAAAAAGGAAGGTCTTGGATATAAGATAGAGCAGAAGAATAAGTTCTGTAAAGGTGATACAATAGAAGTTATGAAACCTTCGGGAGAAAATATAGCTGTCAATGTGAATGCTATATATGATGAGGATGGACGTGAACAGGAAAGTGCTCCGCATCCAAAGCAGATATTATATATTGATCTGGGAATAGAATTGGATAAGTATGATATCATAAGAGTGAAGGCATAAATTATAATATATTGAATGGGAAAGGCACTATGTGGCACTTTTAATCATAGTATGAATTAAAGATGCTTCGAGGTGCTTTTTTTGAAGAGTTTTTCAAAACCGTTATCTGCAAGCGAGGAGAAATACTATCTGGAAAGATACCGAAGAGGTGGAAGTGGAGCGAAAGAAGCCAGAAACATACTGATTGAACGTAATATGAGACTTGTTGCACATATAGCAAAAAAATATCAGAAAAACATTTGCTGCATACAGGACAATGAAGACATAATATCGATAGGTACTGTTGGACTTATAAAGGCTGTTAATAATTTTGATGAATCAAAAGGGAGACTGTCAGCTTATGCATCTAAATGCATTGAAAATGAAATACTTATGATGTTTAGAAGTGAGAAGAAACATTCTAAAGATGTAATGTTGTTTGACACTATGGGAACAGATAAGGACGGAAAAG
This sequence comes from Lachnospira sp. UBA2821, assembly GCA_002351535.1. GTDB lineage: Bacteria > Bacillota > Clostridia > Lachnospirales > Lachnospiraceae > UBA2821. Next base: position 103,572 of record DEGR01000064.1, on the reverse strand, counting down.
ATATTGCATTAATTGATACAATAAAAAATGATGATATAGATATAGATGAGAAGTATGAACTGAAGGACGATATAAAAAAAGTTTACAAAATAATAGATGAAGTATTAACAAACAAAGAAAAATATATTATTATTAACAGATATGGATTATACGGGTGCAAAGAAAAGACACAGCGGGAGCTGGCTTCTAATCTTGGGATTTCGAGAAGTTATGTAAGCAGAATTGAGAAACATGTTTTGAAGAAACTGAGAGAAGAAATGATGCGGATATAGTATAAACTTAAGAACAGGGGTGGCATAGGCTGCCACCGGTACATATGTGTAATCTGATGGACAAAAATATAAAAATATGAGGGAGATAAAATGGTATATGGACAAAATTGCGGTATTAATTCCATGCTATAATGAAGAAGCATCAATAGAAAAGGTTGTAACCGGTTTAAGAAATAAACTTCCGGATGCAGTGATATATGTGTATGATAATAATTCAAGAGATAAAACAGCACAGATTGCAAAGGAATGTGGTGCGATAGTTCGGCATGAATACAAACAGGGAAAAGGAAATGTTATAAGAAGAATGTTCAGGGAAATAGATGCCGAATGTTATCTTCTAATAGACGGTGATAATACATACCCTGCAGATGCGGCAGATACTATGTGTGAACCTGTATTAAACCATAATGCGGATATGGTTGTTGGAGACAGGCTGTCATCCACATATTTTGTGCAGAATAAGAGATTATTTCATAATGTTGGAAATAAACTTGTCCGTGGATGTATAAAATTTCTTTTTAAAAATGATATAAAAGATATTATGACCGGTTACAGGGCTATGAGTTATGAATTTGTAAAAACATTTCCGGTATTGTCTACAGGATTTGAGATAGAAACAGAGATGAGTATACATGCCATAGACAAAAATATGCAGATTGAAAATGTGGTAATAGAATATAAGGACAGAGACGACGGCGGAGAGTCCAAGCTAAATACTTATTCAGACGGATGGAAAATACTTAAGATGATAGTCGGGTTATATCAGAATTACAGACCTTTTCATTTTTATGGAATAATAGCTGCTATATTATTGATATTAGCTACTATATTCTTTATTCCTGTAATGGTTACATATGTTGAGACGGGACTTGTGCCTGATTTTCCAACATTGATTGTGTGTGGATTTACAATAATTGCATCGATTCAGTCATTGTTCTCAGGATTGATTTTACATAATATGGTACAAAAGAACAGACAGGATTTTGAGATGAATTTGATTGCTGTGAGTGATATGAAAAGAAATAAAAAGTAGATATGGACGGAATGGAGAGCATTATGAAAGAAAAAATAAGAACAGTGATTAAGTTATTTGGTTTATTGCTGGCAGGAGTGGTCTTGGGATTTGTAATGATTGTCGGCGTATATGCTATTCCTGTAGACAGAATGGTAAAACATGCGGAATCGGCAGCACAGTCATTATATGATATGCAGGATATTGATATTACAGCGAATGACAAACAATGGTGTGGACTGGGAGTTGATACATTTACTGATTCAATTATTATAAGTACATCGATATGTAACAGCGGTGATAACATTGTTGAAAAAGCCATGGCAAACAGAAGAATAGAATATGGAATATTTAATTCGTATGAAAATCTTATGAAATATTACGGTATAGGTCAGAAGGATGAGGGCAAAGCAGTAAAATATGAGAAATATAAAGGTTATGCATATGCCCGGTACTGGAATGGATATGTTGTGTTAATGAAGCCGCTTTTATATTTATTTGATTATAATGTTATTATTATATTTAATTATATATTGCAGTTTACTTTGATATTAATAAATATAATTATGCTTATAAAGAAAAAAATGAGCAGATATATATTGCCATTTTTGGTAAGTATGACGTGTATATGTATTATAACGACTTCAAGATGTCTCCAGTTAAGTAATATAGTCTATATCACACTTATAAGTATGTTTGTTTTACTAAGATATGGAGAAATACTGGAGCAGCAGAGAAAAACAATATATATATTCACAGTTATTGGAATGTGTGTGGGGTATTTTGATATTCTTACATATCCGCTTGTGACATTAGGAATGCCATTGGTTATATTGCTGATAATTAATAATGATTCTGTAAAGCAATCAATAATGAAGCTGTTAAAATATTCATTTGCATGGGTGTTTGGTTATGGTGGCATATGGAGCGCAAAATGGGTACTTGCCTCTGTATTTACAAAACAAAATGTAATAGATAATGCTATAAGGTCGATTCGTTACAGGATGGATAATAAAATTAATCTTTCAGGTAATAGTATTATGGCTGATGATTCGTTTAACAAAGGACGTGATTTTGGACAATGGATAGAAGGTTTTGATTATTCGGATATTGTTGTCAGAAATCTTTTCGGAATGTTTAGTTATATAATTATGTCGATATGCTTTATAGTAATAGTTTTATTGATTTTGAATATATATGAAAAAAGAAAAAATATAAGTGTTGCAAAAATATATGGATGTATTCCTTTTGTGCTGGTCGCATTAATGCCTTTTGTATGGTACAAGGCATTGGGAAATCATTCTTATTCGCATTACTTTTTCACATACAGAATATTAACAATAACGATATTTTCAATATTATGCATGTTAATAAAAGTGTGCGATGAAGAAAAAGATACGGAGCAGTGTAATCTTATAAATGACAAAATTAACAAAAAATAATTAAAAATTAGTCAAAATGTTATAAAAATGAGTGTCAGAGGGGTCTAAGGATAAAAATTACTTTATTTTGGTAAAGCTTTATGGTAAAATAGCAAAAGATAAAAATCATTGTTGAAAAGAAGGAAAAACAGATGGCTAGATATAACAAGATTCGTCTTGGTGACTGCCTTCTTCAAAAGGGGCTAATTACTGAGGAACAGTTAAATACTGCATTAGCAGAACAGAAGACCAGGGGAACAAAGCTTGGTGAAACAATTATTGACCTTGGATATTGTGACGAGAATGACATAATCGATGTTCTTTGTGACCAGCTTGGTATTGAATATGTCGATTTGAGAAAGATTAAGATTGATGAAGATGTTGCGAAGCTTATGAATGAGCAGTTTCTTCGAAAGAACTGTCTTATACCTATAGGATATGACAGTCTTGTACCTAATGTGCTGAGAGTTGCGATGTCAGATCCGATGGATATTATAGCAATAGATGACATATCTATTATTACGAACCTTCAGGTAGATCCTGTACTTAGTACTAAGGCACAGATTAACTATCAGATTGATAAGATATACGGAGCTACTGCGGCAATGGCAGCAGCAGATAAGTATAGAAAAGAGAGAGAAAAAGATAAAGAGAAGCTTGGAGAGACGACAGGTGATGATAAGAAAGATGATGTCGATGATTCACCAATTGTCCAGCTTGTCAGAAGTATACTTGAACAGGGAGTCCGTAGAAGAGCCAGTGATATTCATATTGAAGCTATGGAATATGAAGTGCGTGTCAGATATAGAATTGACGGCTCACTTGTCAAAGTGATGACCTATGATATAGATTTCCTTCCGGCTATAGTAGCCAGAATTAAGATTATAGGCGGCATGGATATATCTGAGAAGAGAAAACCACAGGATGGTCGTATAGAGATGACTGTCGACAGAAGAGATTATGATGTCCGTGTATCTATTCTTCCTACTGTTAATGGTGAGAAGGTCGTTATGAGACTTACATCCAAGGAGAATCTTACAAGAGATAAGAAGAACCTTGGATTTTCAGATGAAGAGCTTGAGAAGTTCGATAGAATTCTCAAGAATCCGCATGGAATTATTCTTGTAACAGGACCTACAGGTTCAGGTAAATCAACTACACTTTATACAGCACTTAGTGAATTGAATACAGAAGATGTTAATATTATCACTGTTGAGGACCCTGTTGAGGCTAACATGGAGGGTATTAATCAGGTACATGTTAATGCGAAAGCAGGACTTACATTTGCAGCGGCACTTCGTTCTATTCTGCGTCAGGATCCGGATATCATCATGATTGGAGAGATTCGAGATGGTGAGACAGCGGAGATTGCGGTTAAGGCAGCTATCACGGGACATCTTGTTGTAAGTACTCTTCATACTAATGGTACAGCAAGTACAATCACACGTCTTGCGGATATGGGAATAGAACCTTACATGATTGGTGATTCATTAGTAGGAGTTATTGCACAGCGACTTGTGAGGAGATTGTGTCCGGAATGCAAGAAGGCTGTATATGCAACTGAAGATGAGAAACGTCTTCTGGGTGTGGATCCAATGTCACAGCTTATGATATACGAACCAAATGGAGAAGGATGTACGGCATGCGGTGGTACAGGTTACTTTGGACGAATTGGTGTATATGAGATAATGCCTGTAACTAATGATCTTAGGATTAAGATTGCTGCAGGAGCAAGAGCAGATGAACTTAAAGCATGTGCGGTAAGTGAAGGAATGCATACACTTAAAGATGGCGGTGTCAGATTGTGCATTGAGGGTATAACATCATTTAAAGAAGCACTTAAGATTGCTTACGAATCAGAGTAATACTGGTTTGATATAGATAGTATAATATAAAATATATAATAGTCACAATCCATTAAGTGGCTGTTGGCGGAAACGAAGGCGTACGTTCGGTTCCGCATATGAGGGACGTGCGCAGATGAGAGGTAAATATGATTACAATAGAAGAGCTGTTAACAATAGCGGCAGAGAATGGGGCATCGGATGTTCATATTACAGTTGGTGTACCTCCTAAGATGAGAATTAATGGAGCACTCAAAGATATGGATTATCCACCATTGTATCCACAGGATACGGAACCTATAATAATGAGTATTATGGATAGAAAGCATAAAGAAATCTTTGATGAAAAAGGAGAAACGGATTTCTCAATATCGGTGCCACAGATTGGACGTTATCGTGTGAATATATTTAAACAGCGTGGTTCTATGGCGGCTGCACTCCGAGTTGTAGGTATGCAGATACCATCAGCGGATTCGCTTGGTGTACCAAAGGCTGTTCAGGAGTTATATGACAAGAAGAGAGGACTTGTTCTTGTAACAGGACCTACCGGTTCAGGAAAATCTACTACACTTGCGTCTATCATAGATTTGGTAAATACCAATCTTACATCGCATGTTATTACACTTGAGGATCCGGTTGAGTATTTACATAATCATAAAAAGAGTATGGTTAACCAGAGAGAAATTGGTCTCGATACATTATCATATGGTAATGCGTTAAGAGCAGCACTTCGTGAAGATCCGGATGTAATTCTTGTCGGAGAGATGCGAGACTTAGAGACAATACAGATTGCGATACGAGCTGCTGAGACAGGTCATCTTGTATTTTCAACACTTCATACAATCGGAGCGGCAAGTACAATTGACCGTATCATCGATGTGTTTCCAACACACCAGCAGCAGCAGATAAGAATTCAGTTATCGATGGTTCTTGAAGGAGTAATATCACAGCAGCTTATTCCAACTGCCGATGGTAAGGGACGTGTGGCGGCATTCGAGGTAATGCTTGCTAATCCGGCCATAAAGAATATGATTCGAGAAGGTAAGACTTATCAGATTCAGTCAATGATACAGACAAATGGTAAACTTGGTATGATTACTATGGATGATGCGTTATATCAACTGTATAGAATGGGCACAATTACGGGCGAGCAGGCACTGCTATATGCACAGGACAGACAGGCAGTTGACAAGCGATTAAGAGGAATGATATAATTATATCAAAATATTAACAACTTGTGAACAAAGTGTAAAAAATAGTTGAAAGCGTTAACAAATTATGATACAATACAGTAAATGAGAGAGGAGAGAGGAAATGCCTAATTTTAAATATGTCGCATACTCTAAAGAAGGCAAAGAGATTAAAGGTGTAGTCGAAGCCGAGGACAAAGAGGAAGCAGCGTTCAAAGTAAAAGAACAGGGCAATATGGTTATCAAAGTTGACAGTGAATCAGCACTTGATAAAGATATTAATATTTCTTTTGGTAAAAAGAAAGCCAGTTCAAGAGACTTGAGTGTATTCTGTAGACAGTTTGTCAGTATCTCGACAGCAGGTGTTGCTATCGTGGATGCGTTGGAGATGTTAGCAGACCAGACAGAAAATAAAGCACTTCAGTCGGCTATATATAATGTTAAGAATTCGGTTCAGAAAGGTGAGACACTTGCAGGCAGCATGAGACAACAGAATGGTATATTTCCAGATTTGATGGTCAACATGGTTGAAGCGGGTGAGACATCAGGTAATCTCGAGACAGCATTCGAGAGAATGGCGATTCAGTTTGAAAAGAGTACAAAGATACAGCAGTTAGTTAAAAAGTCTATGATATATCCTATAGCACTTACAGTTGTTGTAGTAGGTGTTGTAATACTTATGATGGCATTCGTTGTACCTACATTCTCTGATATGTATAAAGATATGGATCAGGAATTGCCGGCACTTACAAGAGGTGTTGTAGCACTTAGTGATTTTATAGTGCAGAAGTGGTACATAGTTATTGCAATAATTGTTGGATGTATAGTTGCATATAAGGCAGCTATGACAACAGATGCAGGCAAATATTTTATGGCTGATTTAAAAAGAAAAATACCTATATTTGGTAAGCTTACAGTTAAGTCAGCATCAGCACAATTTGCAAGAAACTTATCTACGCTTACAGCGGCAGGTATTTCTATGATAGAGGCGCTGGAAACAGTGGCAAAGACAATGCCTAATCTTAGATTTAAAGATGCGGTGTTGGATGCAAAGGAAAAGGTTGCACAAGGTAGACCACTATCTGAGCCGTTAAAGGCAAGTGGAATATTCCCTAATATGATTGTTCATATGATAGGTATTGGGGAAGAGACAGGTAACATGGATGATATGCTTATAACGGCAGCTACATATTTTGAAGAGGAAGTTGAAGCAGCAACTGAGCAGGTTTCAGCAGTTATAGAACCACTTCTTATAGTGGTGATGGCTGGAATAGTTGGTGTCATTATCATGTCAGTTCTTATTCCGATGTTTGGTATGTATAGCTTAGCAGGCGGAGGAGAAGTTTAATTAATCAGATCAAAAAGCCGGAACGGCTTTTTAGATAAAATAAAATTTTTAAAGAAAAGGAGAGTTGATTTATTATGAAAAAAATCAAATCAAACAACAAAGGTTTCTCATTAATCGAGCTTATTATCGTTATTGCTATCATGGCAGTATTAGTAGCGATTATTGCTCCAAACTTAACAAAGTATCTTGGTTCTTCTAAGACAAATACAGATAAGAAGAATCTTGATGAAGTTAAGACACAGGTTATGAATGCAATATCAGATGCTCAGACAAATGATATTACTGTTCCTGCAAAAGCTAATATTAAAGTTAAAGCATCAGGTAGCTCTGTAACTGTAACAAATGGTGATGGTGGATCATTTGACGCTATACTTACAACAGTACTTAAAGGTGCTACAACAAAGAGTAAAGAAGATCCTAAAAATGAAACAATTCAATTTGATATTTCTGGTACAGTTGCAAATGGTTATGAAGTAACAAATGTGAAATTCACAACCTAATTTATAGCAAATGAATACGGATAAAGGATTCTCGTTGATAGAGTTAATCATCACAATAGCAATTATGGCAGTTCTTGTTGCAATTATTGCACCAAATCTGACCAGGTATATTGGGAGTGCGAGGGTACAGGTTGATAAGCGTAATCTTGATGAGGTTCATCAACAGGTCATGAATTGTTTGTCAGAATGTGTTACACGAGTTCCACATATTGATGTTATTGCTGGTGAAGACGGGATAAAAATTGCTGAATATGAGCTATCGTATGACAGTTCCAATGATATTACATCAGTTACGGCAAAAACCAATGGTGTAAATGATTTTGCAACAGAATTGTATAATTCTATGAAAAAAGCAAATACACACAGCAAGGTGGATGCTACAAAAACTGTTATAAGGGTTTATATAAGTGGCTCCGTTAAAAATGGTTATGAAGTTTCAGAAAAATATGACTAGCAGATGGTGACGTTGAGATGAATGTATTTTTAATGATTATTACAATTGTATATGGTGTATTAATTGGAAGTTTTTTAAATGTTTGTATTTACAGAATTCCTAAAAAAGAAAATATTGTAGTTTCAAGATCACATTGCATGTCATGTGGGAAACAGATTAAGTGGTACGATTTAGTACCACTTATCAGTTTTCTTATATTAAGAGGTAAATGCAGATATTGTAAAGCAAAGCTTTCATGGCAGTATCCTGCCGTAGAAGCATTAAATGGAATATTATATGGAATAATTGTACTTGTGAACGGATTCAATGCCACAAGTATATTATATTGTCTTACTACATCAGCACTTATTGTACTGAGCGTAATAGACTGGAGAACATATGAGATTCCGCCATCCCTGAATATTTTCATCGGTATTTTGGGAATTATCAGATTAGCATTAGATTACACGCATTGGTATAATTATGTTATAGGATTTGTATCTGTAAGTGGATTTCTATTGCTGATCTTATTAATAACTAAAGGAAGAGGTATGGGCGGAGGAGATGTGAAGCTCATGGCAGTGGCAGGTCTTTTGTTAGGCTGGAAGCTGATAATTCTTTCGTTAGGATTAGGGTGCATTTTAGGTTCTGTCATTCACATAACATTAATGCGTGTTACAGATAAAGATAGAGTCCTGGCATTCGGACCATATTTATCATTAGGAATATTTATATCTATGATATGTGGTAATCAATTAATAGAATGGTATTTACATATGTTTATGTAATGACAAAACTAGAGGGAGGCTAAAAGATGGCATCAAAGACAAAATTGACTATTGAAGTTGGTAACGAGTTTATTAAGATTGTTGACGCAGATATTGCTAAGAAAAAAACTGTAACAGTACATCATGCAATGTCAGTGCAGACACCGGATGGGGCTGTAGAAGACGGTATGATAAGAGATTTGAATGCTGTTGCTGATACGATCAAGACAGCTATGGCTGAAGAAGGAATGAATAATGATTCACTTACATTTGTATTATCATCTTCAAGAGTAGCTACGAAGGAAGTTATTCTTCCACTTATCAAGAAAGACAAGATACAGGATATGGTTAATGCAAATGCAACAGATTATTTCCCTGTAAACATTAATGATTATGTGTTGTCTTACACATTATTAGAGACAAAGAACACTAAAGATGAGAACAAGATGCGTGTTCTTGTATATGCTGCACCGGAAGCTATGGTAGAGAGTTATTATAATCTTGCCAAAGTTCTTGGAATGAAGATTAACGCAGTTGATTATTCAGGAAACAGTACACTTCAGCTTATCAAATTACAGACAGATGCAAAGCCTAACCTTGTTGTTCAGATAGGTATGGATACATCTATAGTATCTGTTATGAATAATAATGTTCTTCAGTTACAGAGAACAGTTCCATATGGTGAGTCAGCATTACTTAATGCAGTAATGAATACAAAGAATGTTAAGTCGAGGGTTGCATTAGAGTTATTATCATCAGCCAGACTTGTTAAAGAAAGCCTTGATGCAGATGAGATAACAGGTTCGTTAAAACATCTCATTAACAATATCAATCGTGTTATAGAATATTATGCAGGAAGAAATCAGGAAGCACCATTACAGAAGATAGTAGTTATCGGTGATGGAGCTGATGTATTAGGTCTTGACAACCTCATAGCTAATGAAACAAGTCTTCCATGTGAACGACTTACAATGTTGAAGAATGTTAATTCTTATAACAGAATTAAGGTGCCTGATACAGTGTTAAGACAGTACATGACTAATATTGGTGCGGTTCTTGAGCCAATACGTCTTACACCTAGGGTAATGGCAGGTCCTGTTAAAACTAAGAGTTCTGCAGATTCAGGTAAATACATGATAGCATGTGTTGCAATGGTTGCAGTTGCGGCTATTCTTACAGCTATCCCTCTGGTTCAGAACCTTAAGCTTAAGTCAGACAGAACAGATTTGAATAATAAGATTGATGAGGTATCTGACATAAAAGGAATACTTAATGATTATTATGCTGCAGAGAATAAATATACAGACCTTAAGACATATTACATATCAACAGCTAACAGTTCAGAATATGGATATGATTTACTTAAATATTTAGAGAAGAAGATGCCTACAGACATGTTTTTATCAGCATTTACTATGGAAAGTGGAACATTCACTTTAGCTGGAACATGTAATACAAAGTCACAGGTTGCGCAGCTTCAGCAGTCGCTTGAAGATAATGAAAATATTTTATCTGTATCAACAACATCAGTAACAGTAGATGATGAGAAACAGATTGTAACATTTACAATGAGTGGTACAGCAGTATGTGATATTCTTAAAGCGGAAGCAACTGACGGAACAGAGACAGAATCACAGACAGTGGCTGCACAGTAGGGAGGTTAAGACATGGAGAATGAGACAAAGAACAATTACAGCAATCTCATATTTGTATTAATAGGAGTAGTTGCTTTGGTTTTATCATATTTTTTAGGTTTTACTAATCTTAATTCAAAGAATGAAGATTTAAAAAGCGAAATAGATACATTACAGACAGATTATGATAATCTTAATTCTGAGTATGCCAAGAAAGACCAGTACATAAAGGACACAAAGGCTGCGGAAAAAGATTATACAGATATGCTTAAGAAATTCGATGCAGGTGTTACGGACCAGTCACTTATTGTTGACTCAGAGGCATATGAGAATAAATTAGGTGTTACGGTTACTGCTCTTAATATAGCAAGTATTCTTGATCCTAACGGTGTTACACTTGATGATGGTTCAGTTAATATGGAAGGTATATATCAGTTTGGACAGATGCAGTCACTTAATCCTAATGATGCAGGAACATTAACAGGTGCTGACAGCAGTTTTAAAGGAATTAATGCTACATACGATATGACTGCCACAGGTTCTTACCAGCAGATATCTGACTTATTACAGACAGTATCTAAGAGTAACAAGAGAAAAGTTCCTCAGTCTTTAAGTTTCACATATGATGGAACTAAAGAGCTTGTTACTGTTAATATGAAGATTAATGAATATGCAATCGTTGGAAATGATAGAAAGATGTCTGATGTAGATATTAAGAAGTCAACTGAAGGACAGGGTAATATTTTCTTTTCACAGCTTTACAATAAAGTTTATGTCGCAACAGAATAATGGATAGTAGGAAGGGAGATACATTACTATGAAAGGAACGAGCAGGAACAAGGGATTTACTCTGATAGAGTTAATTATAACTGTTGCTATTCTGGCACTAGTTGTAGCTCCCTTTTTAAGTAGTTTCGTAACTGCCGGCAAAATGAATGTGAAATCAAAGAGAAAACAGGTGGCTACAAACTATGGAGAGTATATATCAGAGAAGTTTAAAGCAAAAACTTTGGATAAGTTATTATCTGAATATGATGGTTCAATAGGAGCAGGTGGAAGTAACACAGCAGATGTGACAAATGGTAAATACTCATTTAATATAACAGAAGTTCCTAATGGAGTAAGTAGTGATTACACAGCCAAAGTGGAACTTACAAAATCATCCGTTGATGTGAATGCAGCTAATGCAATGCCAAAGTTAAATGGGATTGTGTCTGCAAAGTCATTTGTTGCAATGAGTGATTTCTATTCTCATGATGCTACATATACTACAGCTACGAGAAGAGTTGCATATGTTGATATTCAGCAGGATGCGTCCAAGATAAAGGTTTCTCTTGCGGTTCAATATTTTGGAGCAGGAGGACAGTTGTGTGACAAGATTAATGTATCATCATATTCATATGACTACATGCCGGATTTGTATCTTATGTATGTGCCATATAGCAGTAGTGATAAAATAGAGATATACAATGGAATACCGGCAGACAATATATTCGATGAGGATGGCAATTCGAAAGATTTGGATATATATATAATACAGCAGGAAGTCACAGATTCTATTAATCCGGCTTATGTATCGCCAAAGATTAATCCGGCTAATATAAGTATTGAATCTGTAAAAGATTCCAGTGGTGTAGCAACTAATACAGCTACACTTTCTGAATATATTAATAATGGCGGTGTTATGAGTTCTATTAGTAAAGTTAAGGTATTCACTAATATTAATACGGCAATTACAGATGGAGTAATGGTAGAGAAGACTACACAGATTAATCTTTATAATATGGAAGTTAAGATATATTTTAAAGGTAAAGAGGTAGCTAAGTTCTCAGGAACTAAGACCAGATAATAAGGAGGTTGCGATAGGATGCGGAATTTATTTAAGAAAATAAAGTCGAATAACAAGGGTGATACACTTGCAATTGTTCTTATTGGAATAGTTCTTTTAGCTATGCTTGGAACGGTAATATTGAATGTTACATCTGTTAACTTTAGAATGAAGCTTTCAGAGATGCAGTCAAAGAAGAATTTCTATTATTGTGAAGCTGCATTAGATGAAATATATGCCGGAATAGGCGGTCAGGTATCAAAAGCTATGGAAGAGGCATACAAAGATTCCATGGAAAAACTTGTTGGCAAGAAAGGTAATACATTAACATCTAAGTCAGGTGCTGATAGTACTACTAATTTTAAGAATGTATATTATAAAGAATTACATGATACATATGGTTATAAGTCAGGTGCTGATTTGAATGCCATGAAGACACGTTTTCAGGGATATATCAAATCATCATTTTCAAATGTAACAATTACGGTAGAGGGAATAGATTCTATTGATGATTCAGTTGCTGGAAAGATAGTTATAAAAGGTGTAAAGGTCAGCAGTGAGACAAATGCAGGATATTATGCAAATATCAAGACAGACCTTGTCATTGATACACCTAATGTAGCACTTGATTTTATTGATTCTGGTACAAAGGACTACGGAGAACTTTTTGAATATGCAATTGTTGCAGGTGGAAACAAAATCGTAAATAGTTCTAATAGTACTAATTGGGTTAATCATGCTGCACTTACTGTATCAGGTAATGGTAAAGTAGATATTAATGGTAATGTTTATGCAGGTTCAAATATTGACAATGGTGAATATTTTGCAGAAAATATTACAGATTCTTCGCCAAAGGATTCTAATGGATATTATATAGTAGATAAAAAGGGAACAAGTTCAAGAAAGAATGCCATAGAGATTGGTGGAGCAGATGTTACAATTAAAGCTAAGAATGTTGTTGCCAATGGTTCAATAGTTACGGGACAATATTCATATGATCGTGGTCAGGGCATTAATAAAGCAGGCAATTCTAAGCTGACTATGACAGGCTCATCTGATTATCTGAATGTATGGGCAAGAAATATTGAGGTTGAAGGTAACAGCGACCAGATTAATATTGATGGTAACTGTGCAGTTGCTGATGATTTGGAAATTAACGGAGACGGTGATACTGTTAATATAACAGGTTCATATTTTGGATATGGTTTTGATGGAGATACAGCTACAGGTGTTGAAGCAAATACTTCTGATAAAACAGGAGATTCAACAAAATATGCGAATGGTGCTTTATATGAACATGAAAAGAGAAGTGCGGTTATTATTAATGGTAAAGATGCTAATTTATTCCTGACTGATGACAATGACGATAAGAATGGTAACAGCAGATTGTTATTATTAGGTGGACGTTCTTACATTGACCTCACAGGAAGGTCAGCAGTGGATAGTAACAGTTCTACATATATGACAGGTGAGTCGATATCATTCAGAGGTAATCAGGATGTATATCTTGCAGAACTTGCAGGTCTTGGTAATAATATAAGTTCAAACCCTGCTAAATATGAACCTGCTATGGTTGATACATCTACAGGTTTATTTAACTATTCATATCTCGGTATTCCAAATACTGATAATATTATTGCTAAATGGTATGGTGGAGACAGTGTATTCTTCTATAATTATCAGGTTAATCCTAAACTTCAGTCAGAGTACATTGCAAACAGGTATAACAATGATGCGGATGTAAGAAATCTTATTCAGAACATGGCAAATAAGTTAAAGATTAATAATGTAAAGATTGGTAACACTACAAGAACATATTCTGTAGGTACTGTAATGGGAGTTACAAACGGAACATTAGCAAGTGGTAGCAGTATTGCACCATCTGAGACAGATTTTACACAGTCACAGTTCTGCGACATTGTAAATGATCTTAACAGAAGATTCAAACTTCTTAATACTACAATGCAGGATGACAGAAGTAAATATATCGGATATGATTATATTACAACGACTGCCAATAATACATACAAATCGCCATTTGATTATTATGTAGATGGAACATCATTTGCAGGTACTAAGGTTACACAGCAGAACATACAGAAAGATAGTAATGCCATTGCGATAGGAATGCAGCCATTTACAGATGATGAACTTGCAAAAGTTGGTATTACTAACAGAGATACAACAAATATCGGTTACCAGATATATGACACACCGGTTAATATAGATAATGCGGGTGGAGAGATTAAACAGGTAGAGATAGACAGAGGTATTGTTATTTCTTCAGGTAATATTAAGATTACGAAAGATTTTACAGGGCTTATTATATGTGGTGGAGATGTAATAGTTGAAGCACCAATTGGAAGAACAATTACATTAAAGTCAGATAAGGAACTTGCAACTATGATAGCTGATAAAAGTCCGGCTGTTGCTGCAGCATTAAAGGGATATGTACCGGGAAGTTCAGCAACTTCAGGAGCTGGTGCTGTTAATATAGATGATGTTACATACGATTCTGTTATTACATATCAGAATTGGGAGAAGAATGCTAATTAATGAAATAAGAAGGTGAGGAGTGTAACAATGGCACATAATAAGAATAAAGGTTTTTCACTAATTGAATTAATTGTAACAATCGCAATTCTTGCTATTGTTACAGGAAGCGCCGTAGGTATATTTGGTATGCTGAAAAAAGGATATTTTAATGAAGCCTACAAAGGTACAACAGCATTTCTGAGCGACCTGCGTAGTGATACAATGTCTAAGAGTAATGAAATATATGGTGATATATATAAAGATTCATCCGGATATCATGCTGAGGTTGTAAAGGTTACTACAACTCCATCACCGACAGGTGGTGTATCTTATTCATATAAGGTGCTTAGCACAACATCACTTGGTAAGAAAGCGAAGATTTATTCTGTTGATAAAGCATCCGGCAATAAGACCGAGATTACGGCATCATCGGGACATATTATGATAAAGTATAATAGGTCAAATGGTACTTTTTCTTCTAAAATGCTGGGTACAATTAATCCGCATACAAATGCTATTATCGGAAATGAAATATCTGCAATACATGTTGAGTATTCTACATTGTCGAAGACCATAAAGCTTATTGAAACAGGTAAGTATAAAGCTGATAAGTAAGGAGGATAAGAGGAATGAAAAAAGTTTTATTAAATAATAAAGGTCTGTCCTTGCTTGAGTTGATTATAGGACTTGCAATATCGTGCATCGTAATTGTGTCAGCATTTTCATTTGTTACTGTCGGTTCAAAAGAATATGACAGTACTACAAAGAATACGGAGATTCAGACAGAGGTTCAGTTCGTATCAGGGATTGTGTCAGATGCAATAGTTGCAGGAAAGTATGATTCAGCTTCAATATATGAGGGAACGACATATCTGCAGCTTAATACAGGTAATAAGGTATTGTATTATGATAAGGATAATAATAAACTGGCATTATATGATGCAGGTGAGACACCGGGAGCGGCTATAGATGACCATCTGGTGTCTGATAAGGTAGATTCATTTCAGGTAAGTTTTGGAGAAACAGGTAAAGAGACTACAACAGCTCCTACAACGACTTCTGTTACACCTACTACAACAGGAGCAACTCCTACAACTGTTACACCGGTAACAACGACTTCACCACTTCCTGCAGGGACTACTGTTGAGAAGGCAACATCAAATCTGGTAAATGTAAAATTTGAGATTTCAATGAAAGGCAAATCAGTTACATATCAGGATGAATATAAGATTCGTTGTGCTAAATAGTTAAAAAGGAGGTTAAACAATGAAAAGTTATTTTAAGAAAAACAAATTAAGAGCTTCAATTACAGCAGTTATTAGTTTGTGTCTTGTTCTTGCATTAGCTGTCTTTGCGGTATATAAGTTTCCTACTCTTGCAGGATTGTTCCAAAAAGATAAAGATGGCAAGGTTACAGAGAAAAAGGTGGTTACAATTCTTGAGATTGTAGCACAGAATGGCCAGCAGATAATCGGATATACAGTAGATGGTCAGGAACCAATAACAAAAGAAAAGATAGAGCAGTATCATGGAGATATTGACATAAATGATTTTAAAAATGCTACCGGATATGTACTTGAGAAAACTCCTAGTGCATCAGGATATAATTATACGGTTAAAGGTGATGTGTTATCAGATACATTTAATCAGAATGTACTTGGTGGGAACATGACTGATGATGGTGACCAGATTATAGTTAAGGTAGTACAGGCAAAAGATTTTGTTGAATCAGATCTTGATGATGCAGATCTTGTATATCTTAATTCAGCAGATTCGAATGCAAATCTTTTATATTACTATGACCAGATTATGAATGATGGCAAAGGTAATATTGAGGCAGGCACATATGGAGCAACTTATGCAGATTCATATATTGCAAAAGAGGATAAACAAAAATATGCTTTAAGATTAATAGCTGAAGCGGCGGGTAAACCTGCAAAGGCGGCATTATTAACTAAACAGACATATAAATGGGCAGGTTTAGAAAACTTTTCAGAGATTTATATAGACAATTATAATAGTGCGATAGGGGCACTTTCAGCAGGAATATATAATAAAACAAGTGAAACCAATATGGTTAAATCATTACAGAAACTTATGACAGATGCAGAATCGACTGCTAACGCAGAGGCATTCGAAAAGATTAAACCATTTTCACAAAAGGGTACAATTACTGATGAAGAGAGAAGCGAGCTTAAGAGATATCTTCAGATGTATGATTCCCAGAATGTGTTTGAGGTTAATCTTGACGAATATGTTAATATGATAATCAGTCAGAAGATTTCAACTACAAGAAGTCTTAACTCTGCAATAGCACTTACTAATAAAGACCAGCTTAAGAGTGCTGTTATGCTCTTAAAAGAAAATAAAGAGATGGAAGATGCTGACTATAGCGAAATCGAATCAGTAATAGGAAAGGTTATGTCTGAGGATTATAATGAGCTTAATAAAGCAGCTTATGCTAAATATTTCGCGTCAGATGATTTCGTTATAGATGGAACTCTTAGTGACAGTAAATATGGAGTTAAAGTCGGAGAGATATTCAAGACAGTTAATGAAGCTGAAAAAGATGCCGCACTTAACACTATTGCACAGGCACCTATGTCAGATGAAAATATGGTTAATCTTTCAGCAGATGCATCAAGGGTGTTTGAACTTGCAGAGCTTAAAGGATATGATGAAGAATTACTTGATAAATACTTAGATGGTATAAGTAAATTAGATGATAAGAAGAAATTCCTTATTCAGAAAGAAGTTGAGCAGGAACAGCCAACAACTAAAGAAGATGCGACAGAAGAGACAACTACTGTAGCAGGTGAAGAAGGAACGACAGATAATAGTTCAGAAAATGAAGAAACTACTACAGAAGAAGAGACAACACCGGGGTCAGTATTTATCTGGACATATAACAAAGATGCAATTGAGAACTTTATAGAGAAGGTAAATGCTGAGAACAATCAGGTTGATGTTGCTGAGAAATATGATATGATGTGGGAATCAGCTATGGCGTTATATGATTATGCTATGGTACAGGAAAGAGGATTCATGTATAATACGGATCTTCTTGAGAAGCACTCAATTGGTGATTACACTACATCAGATGTTGAGCAGCTTAAGGCAGAAGGTGTTGATAATACTAACAACGTATATAAGATGCTTTTAGTTCTTCGTCAGCTTACACCTAATTATTATAATGAACAGATTAGAACAAAGATTGACAGCGAGGGATATTATTTCACAGCCGGTCTTAATGAAAATGGCGAAGGTATTACAAGTGATACTGATAAAGGTAATAATGCATGGTATAAAGGAACATTCCTTGGTTCTGATTCTACAAACGCAGAGCATTATAGAGAGCCTGATGTTGTAGGTAAGGTATATGCAGTCGGAACCGGTGGAGGAGTTGTTCAGGGACCGACCAGAAATTATGTTAATAAAAAGACATATTCATTCAGTGGGGACCAGTTCTTAGGTGGAGAAACATTTGTCAGTGGTAAGAGATTGACAGAAGGAGTTGTATCTGACGGAAGTTCGGCATTTACACAGGATACATTTAAATTCCCAAGCAATATAAAACCTGTTATTGTAAATATTAAAAACGCATCAAATAGATATAAGAATTGTTATGTACATTTTTGGAAATCAAGCAATGAGAGTTATAATAATAAATTAATAGCATGCGATTCTAATTACAATAATTGTCTATATGGATATGAAACTAAAAATTATAATTCATTCCTTTTTACAAATGATATTAATTGGAAAGGGAATCAGACAGATGACGTTAAAAATATTGATTTAACAAAAACAAATTATTTTACTATATCGTCATACACACATGGAACAGATAATAAAAATTATGTTTCTAATGACAATAGATATGAAGAAAACTTTGGTTTTTATGCAAAGCCGGGAGCTAATAAGGAAGAATCAACGGTTAACTTTATAGAAAAATTACAGGTAGATTTGTATGTAAGAGGATGTACTTCAACAAAATATGATCTTATTGTAGATGGAAAGACTGAAAGAACCGGTGAGTTTGGAAACGGTGATAAGATAACAATTGGTGAAGGTGATCCGGCAGGATCAGATTATACAATTAAGCTTTATGATGCCGCCGGAGGTGTTAAGAAGTATAACTATAGAAAACAGGATTCAGTTATAGGTGAGCTTAACTACACAAGCAAAAGCACAGCATCAAATAATTCTAAGCTTAGTACAGATAATACGCAGCCGACATCATATAATACTTTGATATCAGGAAATAATACAACTAAAGGTGACATTATTGAATATATAATGGGAATTGAGGAAAATGTAGTATCATTACCTTACAAAGTATTAGTTATTGAGCCGGTTGGTGGTGTTACAGAACTTGACGATTATGCATCTGCACAGTACCTTGCTAAAAGTCTTAAGTTTGACTATTCAGGTATGAATAATAATAACTATAAAGATTATATTAAAGTTACATGTATGGGTGTCAGAGAATTTAATACAAGAAAACAGGATCTTACATCTGAATATGATCTTATATATTTCGGAACAGATTCCGGTGCAATGTCAAAATATAAGTATGAGTCAAAAGATGGTAAGTCTGTTATGAGAACATACTTCAGAGATAAGAGTATGGACGGACTTGTGTATACCGGAATTGGTGATTTAATTAAAATCAGATCCGGATTCAGAGGAACAGCGGCTGATGATTATACTGTGACAGGATATTCTAATAATCAGTATTATAATTCAGAGATGGCTACATGGCGTAAGTTTTTCTTCGCAGAGTTCCAGAATAATACAAATCCATCATGGAATCTTAATACTTCAAATAATTATGTAGTGAAAAATTCACAGGCTGATACAAGATTATGTGGAAATGATATCACTGTGGATAGAATGAATGAATTATTAGACTACGTTAAGGCAGGATATCCTGTAATGTTTGGTGAAGGACTTATAAACTCTGATGAATATGTAACTAATGAATCAGGCGAAGATAGTGGTTCTGAATATAAGAGTATAGGATATGATAAGGCTGTAAGATTAAGATATCTTGATAAGTATTCTAAGCTTTATAACTTTATAGAGCAGGCGAAGAAGCTTGGATATGATGAAGCATCAGGTACATACACAGGATTTGATGCTAATGGTAATCAGGTATTCAAAGACGGAAGGAAATGTGCAAGTCTGGTAAAATATGAATTTGCAAAATCCGGTAAGAATCCGGATTATCTTGATAACGATCATAAATTCGATGGTGGTCTTGCATTTGCAGCTAAGAGAAATCTGCAGGTTGACTTTAAATATGTAAGTGGTCCTCAACAGTATCATATGAAGGCTAATAGCAGTACTGAGGAAGTTCAGGCAGGAACTATCGGTAATATGATAGGTGACCAGAGCAGATATACTGTAAAGTTACAGTTAGCTACTGATGTTACAATGAAATATGTAGAAGATAATTATGAAATCCAGATGTACCTTGATAAAACGGGTACAGGTTCATTTGAGGGAAATACATGTATAGAGATTGATCCTTCATACAAATTTAATGAGAAAGATAATACAGTTACAATATCAGGAAAGTGGCCTGGTGATCTCGAAGGATTTATTCCTTGGAAGATAGTAGTATATAATAAGCAGAATAACGAAAATAAATGGACATATACAGGATATTCAGCATTCAAATGCTCAGAACAGAAACCAGTTAATGTGTTATGGGTTAGAACAAATGGAAATCATTTGGACTTTGATCAGAAATTGGCAGCTCAGGCTTCCAATATTCATGATTATAAGATTACTACATATGTAATCAATTATAAGGATTTTGTTGCTAAGTGGAATAATGAAAGCAGTGATAAAGTATATGATGAGAACAGTTCATTGCTTAAGGTAGGAAACTTTAGTGGAAATGTTTCATCTGATGATAAGAATAAGGCATTTGATATGATTGTATTTGGATATTGTGATTCGTATGCAGGTCTTGATATTAACAGTGTTGCATGTCTTAACAATATCGACTACTTTGTAAATGTTGCCAAACATTCATTGTTATTTGCACATGATAATGCCGGATGGAGAACATCGTACAATTATTATACAGCTAACAATGCAAGTTCAGCGTTAGATGAATCAGGTCAGCAGTTTGCAAGATATACAACATCATATATGAGAGGTATGCTTGGTATGGATTATTATGGTGCATCATTCTCGCCATTAGCATTTAATCCTTCATCAACGAGCACAGATCAGCCTGTACTTAAAGATTTATATCTCTATAATCAGGGTATTGTAAACTCAAGAATGTATCTGAATCCTAGTCTTGACCAGTCAGACTTCAGAGGATATCAGGATGGACATCTGTTAAGATATGATCCATCAGGAAAGAATGATCCTTTCTGGCCATACAGAGCTAATTCAGGAACAGGTAATGCGATAGGAACATCTGATAAAGGACTTGAGACAACAACATCTGTTAAGCGTACTAATCAGGGACAGATTACTATGTATCCGTTTAATATCGGTGAGAAACTTAAAGTTTCCACAACACATTTCCAGTATACACGTCTTAATATGGAAGACAGTGATGTTACTGTATGGTATACTCTTGATGCAGGAAGCAATCAGTTCTATGGAATTATGGGTGGAGATGGTTCAAATAACTTCTATATCTACTCAAAAGGAAATATAACATATACAGGTGCAGGACATTCAACGGTTAATGAAGATACAGAGATTAAATTATTTATTAACACTGTTGTTGCTGCTATCAAGGTTGGTTCATCAAAACCTGTCGTAGAATATACAAATGCAAGCAAAACATCTAAAAACGGTGATGTAATGTATGCATATGATACGGATGATTCATTTGAAGTAAGATTTGTTCCACGTGATTATGATAATAAGAAGGGAGCTAACTGCTTCACAGATTGCAAGATTTTCATAGATGTGGATAATGACGGAAAGTATAATGAAAATGTTGATAAACTTTTAAATGGGGCTAATTCAAAACTTAGGTCGATTGACGATAACAGTGTAATGCAGCTTAATGGACCGGATTTACATAACAGAGAAGAAATGGCTTATAAGATTACTTATCAGGATATAGCTATGATTGGAATGGAAGTCGGAGAAATTGCGAACGTTCATTACACTGATAAGAGTGATGTGTATAATAAAGCTATGGAATTCCTTTCAAAGCATAAGGTTTGTACACAGGTTGTAACACAGAACATTAACCAGTATGGTTTGATTGAGACTAAAGAATCTGATGTAGCAGGATTCACTGTTGCAAAGAAGAAATTTAATTACTTAAATTAGTACAATTTCATAAAAATGATTTTTAGGAACTGTCAGAAATGGCAGTTCCTTTTTGTTGTGGCTACGAGGAAAATACACGCATTATAAGTATTGACATATGGTATGTGGAAAGTTATAATTAAAATGTAACACAATAAATATGTGGGAAAAGGGGTAAATTATGTATTATAGTGTAATAAGTGGAGCAATATGGGGGATGCGTCCGTATATATTGAATGTAGAAGCTGATGTGTGTAATGGAATGCCTTTTTTTAATATGGTAGGGCTTTTGTCATCAGAAGTAAAAGAAGCAAGGGAAAGGGTAAGGTCTGCGATTCGTAATTCAGGATTTGAATTAAGGGCACAGAGGATAACTATTAATCTTTCTCCGGCAGATAAGAGGAAGGCTGGAGTATTATTTGATTTACCTATAGCTGTTGCTATAATGGCTGCAACAGATGTAATTAATCCATCAAGATTAGCTGATACAATTATTGTAGGGGAATTAAGTCTTGATGGCAGTATTCATAAAGTTAATGGAGTTCTTCCTATATTAATAGAAGCGGTTAGCGGTGGTGTGAAACATTGTATTATTCCATATGATAATTATAATGAAGCAACAGAGGCAGGAAATATTCATATAATTCCTGTATCAAATCTTAAAGAGTGTGTGGAATATATTAATATCGGGACAGAATATACTTATAATAATTATAGGGACGAGGATATAAGGGACACTACGGTGGAAGATTTTAGTGAAGTCAAAGGGCATAACTTAATAAGAAGGGCGGCAGAGATTGCCGTAGCCGGCAGACATAACATGCTTATGATTGGTCCGCCTGGAGCAGGAAAGTCGATGATTGCAAAACGCATTGCAGGAATTATGCCGGATTTATCTAAAGCTGAGAAGATGGAGATTGCAAGAATATATAGTATATGTGGTCAGCTTGAAGGTAGTGTTGATAAAATAAAGAGACCATATAGAGCACCACATCATACTATTACAGTACAGGCAATGGCAGGAGGAGGAAGATATCCTGCACCGGGAGAGATAACGATGGCACATAAGGGAGTTTTGTTTTTGGATGAGCTCCCGGAATTTAATCCATTGGTGATTGATTCATTAAGACAGCCGATGGAAGAGGGAACTATTACTATATCAAGAGCAACAGGAAGTTATGAGTTTGCTGCAGATACAATGGTTGTGGCAGCAATGAACCCTTGTAAATGTGGTTATTATCCTGACAGGAGCAGATGTTCATGTTCGGAAGAGGAAGTGAAAAGATACATAAAAAGAATCAGTGGGGCTATTTTGGACAGAATGGATATATGTGTTGAAGTTCCTGCTGTTACATATAATGAATTGATAGAATGTAAGGAGGGAGAGAGTAGTAAAGATATAAAACAAAGGGTTACAAATGCGGCTGATATACAGAAAGAAAGATATAAATATGAGGAGTTTAAAGATAATGCAGCTATCACATCTAAAAAAATTTCTGTGTATTGCGGACTTGATAATGAAAGCAGGGATATAATGAAAACTGCATTTGAAAAGTTTAGATTTAGTACAAGAAATTATTATAAAGTTTTAAGGATTGCAAGAACAATAGCAGATCTTGATGGTTCAGAGTCTGTAAAGCAGGAGCATTTAATAGAAGCATTGGGACTGTCTACTGTGTGTAAGAAATATTGGGAATAAATCTCTCAGAAATGGAGGAGTATGACAGAGGAAGAGTATTGGTATTGGTTTGGGAATATTAAAGATATATATAACATAAAAAGGCGATTACTTATTAATGCCTATGGTTGTCCGGAAGAAATATTTAAAGCTTCATATAAAAGCCTTATGTCTGTTGAAGGAATTACTGATAAAGATGCGGATAACATTATTAGAAGTACGTTATATAAAGCAGACATTGAGGATAAAATAAAATATCAGATACAGAATATGAGGCAAAAGGGAATTCAATTTATTTATTATACACATAAGGGATTTCCGCATAAGCTAAAATGTATAAATAATCCTCCATATATATTGTACTATAAAGGCAGATTCATTGATGAGAGTATACCATCAGTTGCCATAGTAGGAACAAGAAGGTGTACTAATTATGGAAGAAATATTGCATACAGGTTAGGAAAAGAGTTGTCAATGTCAGGTGTGAATGTAGTAAGTGGTATGGCTCTTGGAATAGACAGTGAAGCACAAAAGGGTGTGATTGACACAGGAGAGAGTACATATAGTATATTAGGATGCGGGATTGACATATGTTATCCAAGGCAAAATATTGAAATATATAGCAGAATTATGGAAAAGGGCGCGGTTATATCAGAGTATCCACCCGGGACACCTCCGGCAGCATGGCAGTTTCCACTTAGAAACAGAATTATCAGTGGTTTATCAGATATAGTTATAGTTGTTGAAGCTAAAGAAAAAAGTGGCTCACTTATTACAGCGGAATATGCTTTAGATCAGGGAAAGGATATTTATGCGGTTCCGGGGAGGATAACGGACAATGTAAGTGCAGGATGTAACAGACTTATAAAGAATGGGGCAGGGGTGCTTACGGATGTAAAAGATGTTCTGTCAGGATTAGGACTATACGGCGGCAATTCAGACTATTTTTTGTTAAAAAATAAAATTGGACTTGAAAAAGATTTACAAGTGGTGTATAGTTGTCTCGATTTGTTACCAAAAAGTTTGGATACAATAATTGAAGAAACGGGACTTGGTGCATCAGAGGTTTTGCAGGCAATTGTAAGGCTTCAGTTAATGGATATGGTGTGTGAACCTGTTGCCAATTATTATTCTAGAAATATATAAAAGGGGTAAACACATGGCGAAATATTTAGTAATAGTGGAATCACCTGCTAAGGTAAATACAATAAAGAAATTTTTAGGAAAGAATTACAATGTTGTTGCTTCTAATGGACATGTAAGAGATTTGCCTAAGAGTACAATGGGAATAGATATAGAGAATGATTTTGAGCCTAAATACATAACGATACGGGGGAAGGGAGATAAGCTTGCGGAACTTCGTAAAGAAGTTAAGAAAGCAGACAAAGTATATCTTGCAACTGACCCGGACCGAGAAGGAGAGGCAATATCATGGCATCTTGCAACTGCATTAAAATTAGACAGCAGTAAGATGAAAAGAATAACATTTAACGAGATTACCAAGAATGCTGTTAAAGCATCTTTAAAGAATCCGAGAGAAATAAATATGAATCTTGTTAATGCACAGCAGACACGAAGAATTCTTGACAGACTTGTCGGATATATGATTAGTCCGGTATTATGGCAGAAAGTTAAAAGGGGACTCAGTGCGGGAAGAGTACAGTCTGTTGCGTTAAGAATGATTTGTGACAGAGAAGAAGAAATTAATGCATTTATTCCAAAGGAATATTGGTCCTTAGATGCCATAATTAATGTAAAAGGTCAGAAGAAACCTATTACCGCGAAGTTTTATGGAGATTCAGATGGCAAGATTAACATAGATAATAAGGAACAGTTAGATAACATTCTTAAAGAACTTGAGAAAGCGGAATATAGCATAAAAGATATTAAAAAGAGTGAAAGAATTAAAAAAGCTCCGCTTCCTTTTACGACAAGTACACTTCAGCAGGAAGCATCAAAGAGACTTAATTTTTCAACTCAGAAGACTATGCGTATAGCACAGCAGTTGTATGAAGGTATTGAGATAAAAGGCAGAGGAACGATAGGTGTTATATCTTATCTGCGTACAGATTCTACACGAGTATCTGAAGAAGCAGATGCAATGGCAAAAGAGTTTATCGATGAGAATTATGGTGTTGAGTATTTATCTGATAAAAATACAGATAAAAAGAAAGTGACAAATAAGATTCAGGATGCACATGAAGCAATAAGACCTACAGATATTACCCTTACCCCTACAATAATAAAAGATAATTTATCAAGAGACCAGTTCAGATTATATCAGCTTATATGGAAGAGATTTACAGCCAGCAGAATGAGCAGTGCAAAATATGAGACTATGTCAGTAAAGATTGGGGCAGGCAAATATATTTTCTCAACATCAGCATCAAAGCTTTTATTTGATGGATTTATGTCAGTATATTCAGATGCGGATGATGATGCGGAAGATACTAAGAATAAGATAGGGGCACTTGATACAGATAGTGTTCTGACACTTTCTGATTATGAAAGCAAGCAGCATTTTACACAGCCACCTGCGCATTTTAATGAGGCAACACTCGTAAAAGCTTTGGAAGAGCAGGGAATAGGAAGACCAAGTACATATGCTCCGACTATCACAACGATTATTGCAAGGAGATATGTTGTAAAGGAACAGAAAAATCTTTATGTAACAGAGATTGGTGAGATAGTTAATGATATAATGAAGACCGCATTTGCCGTTATAGTTGATTCAAGCTTTACTGCAAATATAGAGTCACTACTCGATATGGTTGAAGAGGGCAAGGTAAAATGGAAGACTATAGTGGAGAATTTTTATCCTGATTTGGAAGATGCAGTCAGAAATGCTGAGAAAGCATTGGATAAAATTGAGATAGAGGATGAGGTTACAGATGTTGTATGTGAGGAATGCGGAAAAAATATGGTTATAAAATATGGACCACATGGTAAGTTCCTTGCATGTCCGGGATTTCCTGAATGTAGAAATACAAAACCATATTATGAGAAGACAGGTGTAAGCTGTCCTTTATGTGGTAAGGAAGTTGTAATTAAAAAGACAAAAAAGGGAAGAAAGTATTACGGATGTGAAAATAATCCGGAGTGTGAATTCATGTCATGGCCAAAACCATTGGAGAAGAAATGTCCACAATGTGGAAAATATATGGTTCAGAAGGGAAATAAAGCTGTATGTTCGAATGAACAGTGTGGATATGTTGAGGCTTTGCCAAATGAGGAGTAAATTACACCAGGGAATAAACCAGGAGGAAGGTGTAGAAGTTGGGTAATGTTCAGTTGTTGGATAAAACAAGAAAAATTAATAAATTACTTCATAATAATACAGAAACAAAAGTGATGTTTGATGATATCTGTGAAGTATTGAGCAGTATTTTGTTATCAAATATATTAGTTATAAGTCAGAAAGGTAAGATTCTTGGAATTGGAAGATATGCGGGAATTAGTCCGATTACAGAACTTGTTGCACAAAATGTTGGAGAATACGTTGATGGCATGCTTAATGAAAGGTTACTCAATGTACTGTCAACAAAAGAAAATGTTAATCTTGAGACATTAGGATTTATGTTTACAAATGTTGAGAAATACAGAGCCGTTATTTCTCCTATAGATATAGCCGGAGAGAGACTCGGAACATTATTTATATATAAGAATGTTGACCAATACGATATTGATGATATAATAATAAGTGAATATGGGACTACGGTTGTAGGACTGGAGATGATACGCTCGGTAGATGAAGAACAGGCAGAAGAAATCCGTAAGAAAGAGATTGTGGAATCTGCTTATGGAACATTATCAACATCCGAAAAGGAAGCCATAGGATATGTTCTTGATGAATTAAATGGAATGGAAGGCACTCTTGTTGCAAGTAAGATTGCAGACAGAGTTGGAATAACACGTTCTGTAATAGTAAATGCATTGAAAAAGTTTGAAAGTGCCGGTGTTATAAAGACGCGTTCATCAGGGATGAAAGGAACGCACATAAAAGTAATTAACGAATATGTATTTGAAGAAATATAGTATTTGTGTATGTGTAATGACAGTTTGAAAAATGGATTTTTAAGGCTGCATGATTGATGATTATTATCATCAATCGGCAGCTTTTTAACGTTGAAGAAATAACTTGCCATTTTTCGACTTTGCACCTATAATAAAAAGGGTATATTGTCTAAAAAAGGAGGCATTATAAATTGATAAATTCAGGAATATATAATAATGTAAATGTTTTAGATAAAGCGGCTGATGCGAGTTGGACAAGGAATCAGGTAATATCAAACAACATAGCCAATGTTGATACACCTAATTATAAGAGAAAAGATGTGGCATTCCAGACATATCTTCAGGCTGAGATGGAAGGTGCTGACACAACAAATCTGCAGGACAGAGTAAGAGATGTGGATTTAGATGCACTTAATGCAACGTCTTATACGGATATGGCAGATTTGTCATATAGAGAAGATGGCAATAATGTAGATATAGATACAGAGAATGTGGAACTTGCTTCTAATCAGCTTATGTATCAGGCACTTATTAACAGTATAAGTAATGAATTTGATATGATTAAAGCAGCAATGCAGTAGATAAGCAGTATTAGCGGAATGGAGAAATAAAATGGGTTTATTTACAAGTTTTAATATAAGTGCGTCAGGAATGACGGCTGAAAGATTAAGATCAGATACAATATCACAGAATATAGCGAATGTTGATACAACAAGAACAGCAGATGGTAAGCCATATGTAAGAAAAACAGTTATGTTTGAAGAGAAATCTGCAGGTACGTTTGATGATATTCTTATGACAACTATGGGACAGGTTGGCAGTGGTGTAAAAGTTACAAAGATTGTTAATGACACAAGCACTGCAATGAATAAAGTATATGATCCTTCACATCCGGATGCAGATGAGAATGGATATGTGTTGTACCCTAATGTTAACACCGTTACAGAGATGACAAACCTTATAGACGCATCAAGAGCTTATGAGGCAAATGTAACGGCATTTGATGCCAGCAAGTCTATGGCGGGTAAGGGATTGAACATTGGTAAATAAAATTATGTTGAGTAATGAAAGGACAGGAAGATATGGCTGAGTTAGATATAGCAGCAGTTAAAAATATAGCGGCAGAAGCAATAAATAAGGCAAAGGAATCGTCTGCAGTAAATAATACGGAAAAGACTAATGATGATGCTTTCTCGAATCTTTTATCTGAGGCCATGGGACTTGTTAATGATACGAATAAGCTTGCTACTAATGCAGAGGCTGAGCAGCTTAATTTTGCCATGGGGTATACGGATAACGCACATGACCTGGCAGTTGCACAGCAAAAAGCACTGCTTTCATTGCAGTATACTGTTGCCGTAAAGAACAAGTTTATGGAAGCATATAAAGAGATTATGAATATACAGATTTAAAGGTATTTATATAATTATATAATATGAACAGGTAAAATAAAGTTGGGAGAAACAGGTTGATGAAAGAAAATGTAAATGAGGCACGACAGAAGGTGGCAGAATTCTGGCAGAAATACAGCCGTAGACAGAAAACTCTTATGATAAGTGTTGTTCTGGCTGTTATAGTATTTATAGCAGCATTGGCATATATACTTACAAGACCGGAATATGTAACTTTACTTACATGTGATTCGGCGAGCACTGCGTCAGAGGTTAAGACATGTCTTACAGATGCGGGAATCACATATACAATGTCGGATGATTATCAGGTACAGGTTTTAAAACAGAGTAAAGTAGATGCAGAGATTGCAATTGCAAATGCAGGAATAGAGGCTGGAGGTTATTCGCTTAATGACTATACTTTATCGGATGCACTGAGCGGAGGATTCAGCTCTACAGAGGCTGATAAAGAAAAGAAGTATATAGCATATCTTGAAAGTGAACTTTCAAGCAAATTAGAGACACAGAAGTTTGTTAAGATTGCAAAAGTATCTATAGATGTTCCTAAGAAAACACTTAGTGTTCTTGATAGCAAAGAAGAGACTTCTGTAAGTGTTATACTTAAGCTTAATGAGAAAATTGACAGTTCTGTTGCTGAAAATCTCGCACAGTGGGTTGCTACTGCAGTCGGAAATGACTCTACAAGCAGTATTACTATTATTGATACTGATGGAAATATGTTATTCAGAGGAACAGACAGAGATGAGGACAGTTATTCAGGAGAAACTAAAGCAGAGATGCGACAGGCGGCAATGGATCTTGTAGAGTCGAATATTAAGAAACTTTTTGATGCAGCAGAATTGTATCAGACTGTTGCAGTGTCACCATATCTTGACATGAATTTTGATGTGGCAGACAGAACAGAAGTTACATACAACACCGGAGACAGAGAGCAGGGGCCTTATACATCATCTTATGAGGTTGAACAGTCAGGAGGAACAGCATCGGGTGGCGTTCCGGGAACTGATTCAAATGATGAGGATATTACATATGAATTACAGGATTCAAATAGTTCTACCAGTGAATACAAACTTAAAAAATATGAATATGCGGTTAACCAGATAGTATCTAATACTACTCTTGAGAGAGGAAAGATTGATTATACAACTTCTAAAGTATCGATTGTTGTAAGTTCATACAATATATATGAAGAAGATAAAGTTAAGGCAGCAGGACAATTAAAAGGAACTACATGGGAGAAATTTAAATCTGATAATGCTGACAATGTTGAAATTCAGATTCCTGATAATATATATGATTTGGTATCTGATGCAACAGGATTTGACAGAAACAACATAACTATTGTTGGATATCAGATTCCTCAGTTTGTTGATTCGGTTAATTCATCAAAAGGAATTGCAGATTATATTCCTATAATACTTGCGGTTATTATATTCTTATTATTGGCATTTGTTGTATTTAAGAGCACAAGGCCTGTTGAGGTGGTTGAGCAGGAGCCTGAACTGTCAGTAGAAGAGCTTCTTGCAACAACTAAAGAAAATCAGGGACCTGTTGAAGATATTGACCTTAATGATAAGTCGGAGACTAGAAAAGCTATCGAGAAATTTGTTGATGAAAATCCGGAGGCAGCAGCATTGTTGCTGCGTAACTGGTTAAATGATGACTGGAATTAGAAGATACATTCATAGCATAGGAAGGGCATAAATTATGGCAAAAAATAGTGATATGATGGGGGTGCAGAAAGCAGCAATACTGCTTATTGCATTAGGCCCTGAGAAGTCTGCAACAATTTTTAAACATTTAAAAGAAGAAGAAATAGAAGAACTGACACTTGAGATTGCGAATACAAGAAGTGTTTCACCGGCGTTAAAAGAAGATGTACTTAATGAATTCTATCAGGTGTGTCTCGCACAGCAGTATATTGCAGAGGGCGGTATCGGATATGCCAAGGAACTTCTTGAGAAAGCACTCGGAGCAGATGCTGCACAGAATGTAATAAGCAAGCTGACAGCTTCACTTCAGGTAAGGCCATTTGAGTTTATCCGTAAAACAGAGGCTTCACAGTTACTTAACTTTATACAGGATGAACATCCACAGACAATAGCTCTTATTTTATCATATCTGTCTTCCGGACAGGCTTCTGCTATTATTTCCCAGCTTCCGCTTGAGAAACAGGCGGATGTTGCCAAACGTATAGCACAGATGGACAGAACATCACCTGATGTTATTAAAGAGGTTGAGAATGTTCTTGAACGTAAGCTGGCATCTCTTGTTAATCAGGATTACACAATTGTCGGTGGAGTTGATTCAATCGTTGAGATTCTTAATTCTGTTGACAGGGGAACTGAAAAACATATTATGGAAAATCTTGAAATTGAAGAGCCGGAGCTTGCTGATGAGATTAAACGTAAAATGTTTGTATTCGAGGATATCCTTGCTCTTGATGATAAGACTATACAGAGAATTCTCAGAGATGTTGATAATAATGATCTTGGTCTTGCACTTAAGGGAACTACAGAAGAAGTTCAGAGTATTATATTTAACAACCTTTCAAAGAGACTTGCTGCCATGATAAGAGAGGATATGGATTTCATGGGACCTGTCCGTATGAAAGATGTTGAGGAGGCACAGCAGAAGATTGTTAATATTATACGTAAGCTTGAGGATTCAGGAGAGATTATTATTGCTCGTGGCGGAGGTGACGAGATAGTTGTCTAATTTACTAAAATCGCGTAACTTTGTGTGCGCAAATGATAAAAAGAAAGTCATTGATTATAATGAAATGATTTCAGAAAAGATTGCACAACTTCAAAGAAAGATAGAGAAAGATGACAATGAAGAAGTGTCATCCGGAGACTTTGTTGAAGGAATAGATGCACAATCTGTTGAAATGCTGCTCACGGAAGAAAGTAATGTCATCCATGAAAATAACAATGCCAAAGAAAAGGCTGATGAAATAATTGCACTTGCAAATAGCGATGCTGAAGCAATTATTGAGAAAGCAAAGCAGGATGCTGAAGCAATAAAACAGGCTGCTATGGCAGAAGGAAGAAATGAAGGATACAATGAAGGAAAAGTTGATGCAGCACAGCAGATAGAGGAACTTAAGCGACAGCTTGAAGATGAAAGAACGGCTCTGGAAAATGAATATGAAAATAAGGTCAGTGAAATAGAGCCTATGCTTGTGGACACTATTCTTAAAGTGTTTGAGAAAGTGACCCATGTGCTTACGGAAGATAAAAAGGATTTGGTACTTAATCTTGTAGAGGCTGCACTTACAGGTACAGAGATTAACGGTGATTTCATTGTGAGAGTATCGTCGAGTGATTACAAGTTCCTGATTGATAATAAAGAAAAGATAAGAAGTTCAGTACCCGGCAATGTACAGGTAGAGATAGTTGAAGACCCGACATTTACAAGAGGACAGTGCATGATAGAAAGTGATAGCGGAATATATGACTGTAGTCTGGATATACAATTGGAAGGACTTATAAATAGTATAAAAGTAATGTCGTGTATGGCTGAATAAGGTGATTTGATGCGGGATATTTGTGTTAATACAGATAAATATTTGAGATTGATGGAAAAAACATATATAAGATGTCTTGGAAAGGTAGTTAAAATAGTAGGGCTTACTATTGAATCTATAGGACCAAACGCAAGTCTTGGAGATGTATGCAGGATTATTTCCAAGGATGACTCTGCACAGTGGGTTATGGCAGAAGTTGTCGGTTTCAGGGACAAGCGTGTTTTACTGATGCCGTTTGATACCATAGATGGTATAGGACCCGGAAGCAGGGTTGAAAATACAGGAACATGTCTTAAAGTAAATGTCGGGGAAGAACTTCTCGGCAAGACACTTGACGGACTGGGAAGACCTGTTGATGGTACAGAATTATATACGGCAACAAAGTATCCGGTTGATGCAAAACCTCCGGATCCCTTATCAAGACAGATAATTAATGAAGTGCTTCCACTTGGGGTGAAGGCTGTTGATGGGCTTATCACTGTAGGAAAAGGACAGCGTATAGGAATCTTTGCAGGTAGTGGCGTAGGAAAAAGTACACTTCTCGGTATGTTAGCAAGAAATACTAAGGCAGATATTAATGTAATCGCCCTTATTGGTGAGCGAGGAAGAGAAGTAAGAGAATTTATTGAGCGTGACCTTGGAGAAGAGGGAATGAAAAGGAGTGTTGTAGTAGTTGCAACATCCGATAAACCGGCACTTATAAGAAATAAAGCAGCAAAAACTGCAACGGCAATAGCCGAGTATTATAGAGACCAGGGAAAAGATGTTCTGCTGATGATGGATTCACTTACACGTTTTGCCATGGCACAAAGAGAGATAGGACTTGCATCAGGGGAACCGCCTGTTACGAGAGGATATCCGCCAAGTGTATATAGCGAATTTCCTAAACTGCTTGAAAGGTCGGGCAACTCGGGTAAAGGTTCTATAACCGGACTGTATACAGTGCTTGTAGATGGAGATGATTTTAACGAACCTATAACAGATACAGCGAGAGGAATTCTTGACGGACACATTATATTATCCAGAAAGTTAGGACATAAAAATCATTATCCTGCTATAGACATACTTCAGAGTATATCAAGGGTTATGAGTTCTATTGCGTCAAAAGAACATAAAAAATATGCTGCAAAACTTAAGACGGTGCTTGCGACATATAATGAAGCTGAAGACCTTATTAATATTGGAGCATATAAGAGTGGTTCTAATAAAAATATTGATTATGCAATTGAAAAAATAGACGAAGTAAATGATTTCCTTACACAGGGGGTTGATGAAAAGTTTACGTTTAGTGAAGTATTGGAACAGTTGAAAAGCATTTTTGATGAAAATGGTGATTCATAATGGCAAAGTTTGTATACCGAATGCAGAATATACTGAATATAAAGTATAAATTAGAGAATCAGGCAAAGTCTGAATATGCTATGGCAAACGGTATTTTGAATCAGGAACAGTTAAAGTTAGAAGCTATATATGACGATATAAATAAGTGTGAAGAGAAGATTAGAGAGCTTAATTCAGGTGAGTTCAATATACTTGAAATGAGAAAATGTGGTGAAGCCGTTGAATACAAGAAGAATCAGGCAGAGCTTCAGAAAATAGTCATTGAAAGAGCACAAAAAAGAGTAGAACGTGCGAGAGAAAAACTCAAAGAAGTTATGATTGAGAGGAAAACTCATGAAAAGCTTAAAGAGAAGGCTTATGATGAGTTTCTTGAAGAACTTTCAGCACAAGAGGATAAAGAAATAGATGAACTTGTAAGTTTTCAATTCGCTAACAGGGATGAAGAAAGCAATAATGAAACATAACAGTCAAATATAAATCAGAATTCAGGAGAGAGCAGATGGCAAAGAAGAATGATAAAATACAGAATGAATCAGACCTGACGGGAACTATTCCGACTAGCGGAGAGTTTTCTATAGATGAAGAACCTAAGAGTAAGGTTGCCTCTGTAATAGTAACAATACTCATAGTACTTATATGGCTTGCAATATTTGTAATTGTAATAAAGACTGATATTGGAGGTTTTGGAAGCAATATTGTGGCACCGGTAATTAAAGATGTGCCGGTTCTTAATAAAATATTGCCGGAGGGTACTGTGTTAAAGGACAGTACAAAATCATCTTATAGCAGTATGGCTGATGCAGTTGATTATATAAATGAATTGGAGGCTAAAGTAGCAAAATATAAAGAGTCAGATAAAGAAAAAAATCAGACTATTTCTGATTTGCAGTCAGAGAATGACAGATTAAAGCAGTTCGAACAGCAGCAGAATGATTTTCAGGCACAGAAAAAACAATATTATGATGAGGTAGTGTTTGGAGATAATGCAATTGACTATAACAATTATATTCAATATTATAAAGAAATAGAACCTGAAAAGGCAGAACAGTTGTACAAAGAGGCAATAGCAAAATATGCTTATGATGAGACATATACATCAAGAGCAAAGATGTATAGTAGTATGAAACCCGCCAGTGCTGCAAAAATATTCTGTGAAATGACGGGAGACATGGATACTGTTGCAGGAATTCTTAATTCAATGAATACAACAAACAGTGGTGCCATAATGGATGAAATTACTAATATTGATTCAGTATTTGCAGCAAAACTTACTAAGTTATTATTACCATAAAACATTAGAATGACATTATTTTCTAAGTAGAGATGGTAATGATATATATAATATTTGGGAAAGGAGGAAGTATATGAGCGGAGCTGGTATCGTACAGACAAAGCTTTCGGATTTGAGTGCGGTTAAAGCTGATGGAGATGTCAGAAAAGTTCAGACTGTACAGAGCAGTAATGGCAGAGACTTTGAGACTTATATGAATGATAATTCGTATAAAGAAAATACAGATGTAAGTAAAACAGGTGTCAAAGAGAGCAAGGGCATTGATAACAGGATAAAAGCTGCGTTTAATAAAGCAGGCAGTAAGAATATTGAGAAAGAAACAATGTCAGATGATGCAATGTATATGAGTCAGGTGATGTCAGAAACAACAGTAATCTCTGATTCAGATGTGATAGCAGGTATTAAAGAAATAATTACTGAAAAAGCAGGAATAACTTTAGATGAGCTTGAAAAAGTAATGAAAAATTCAGGATTGACTGACACTGACCTGCTTGATTATAACAATATTCGTAATATTATTATGGATATTAACGGAATAAGCAGTCCTGTAGAACTCATAACAAATGATACGGTTCTTGATACAATTAATGATATTGTTGCTGATGTTTCAGATATGAAACTTAATTTTAAGGACAGTATTTCAAGTGCAGTTGGAAGCGATATTAATACCGACACTATCATTGCTGACAGTCTGGTTCAATCTGAGGACAGTGTAGCAGAAAATGAAGTATTTGATTCAGATAATGCTATATACACAGATTCAGAAAATATTGGAAATGACAATAGTAATTCTGCGGTAACATTGACAGAAGAATCAGATTATTCAATGTATCAGAATGTTAATAATGCTAACGCTGCCGGAGATATGGACAAAAATATCACAAACAGCGAAGATAAGCTTCAGGACAGTCAGATTGCAGATGTGACACAGAATGTTGAAAATATTGATGAAGGCAAAGTGTTACAGATTGTTACAGATAATAAAGATGTACAGGCTGATACTGCATTACGGTATGAAATGAATGAAGTTACTGAGGACACAGAGATATCTGTCAATGAAAAGAAGACGGATAATTCTGCGACAGCTTTTGAAACAGATAATATTGTCAAAGATGATACAGAAATGTTTATATCTGAGAATAATTCTGCTGAAATGGGTTCAAATGACAACTCTGAATTGACGCAGAATAACAATGCATTTTCGAAGCAGGAACAGATTAGTCAGTCATATAGGTCAGATAAAGAGAAACATTTTGATAATTTAGGAATGTTAACCCAGAATCTGTTTGAACATGTCAGGGAAGCTGTTTCATCAGAAAACATTCCGGCATCCCAGAGTACACAGTTTGCAACAAGAATAATGAATCAGGTTCTTGATGCGTTAAAGGTTGTATCAAGGGAGAATATGACATCCATGGAAATGCAGCTTAATCCGGAAAGACTTGGAAAGATTAATGTACAGGTAGTTGCCAAAGAAGGCATTGTAACAGCACATATTATAGCTCAGAACGAGGCTGTTAAAGAGGCTATTGAAAGTCAGATAGCAGTGCTTAAAGATAATATGGCTAATCAGGATATAAAAATCCAGGATGTAGAAGTTACAGTGTCGAGCCACGCGTTTGAACAGAATTTAAGTCAGGGTGGAGAAAACAGACAAAATGAGCAGAATGGCAATGGTAAAAGAAAATATGTTAATGAGGATGGACAGAATATGGACATTGCTGATATTAGCAAAATTAAAGAAGAAGTAAAGGAAGAGATAATGAAAGAACAGAATGGAAGTTCCGTAAGTTATCAGGCATAATTAAGAAAGGAGGATTATATGGGAGTTAGAGCAAATGTAATAGACGGAAAAGTTGTTGCTGAATCTACACCTACATATGAAGAGACAAAGCCGGGAGATTCACTTGGAAAAAATGCTTTTTTAAAATTACTTGTGGCACAGATGCAGTATCAGGATCCTATGGAACCTGTAGATAACACTCAGTATGTAAGTGAGCTTGCACAGTTCTCAGCACTTGAGGAGATGCAGAATGTAAGTGCTTCACTCGATAATCAGAATGCATTTGGACTTGTCGGTAAGCATGTTATAATAGCGGTAGGTTCTTCGGAAGGAAACGTCACATCAGAAATTGCAGGAAAGGTTGATTATATACAGATGGTTAATGGTAAAGCGAGATTGGCTATTAATGAGAATATGTATGATTTGGCAGATCTTGAATATGTAGTTGGTGATGATTATATTAACCCTGATAAAAAGGGATAGGAGATGAGCGTATGAATATAACGGGCGGATTTTCTTCTATTGAACAAGTTACCGGTCAGTATCTGAGTAAAAAATCAGAAAAAGTTTCAACGCAGTCCAAAGTAAATTTTGAAGATGTATTAAAAGACAAATCAAAGTTGTCTGACATAAAGCATGGAAATGAAAGTCTTAAATTTTCAAAACATGCCGGAGAGAGATTAGCAGACCGGAACATCAGTCTCACGGATGAGCAGTTAAGCCGTCTGAAAGAAGGAACAAAACAGGCAGAAGCCAAAGGAATAAAAGAAACTCTTGTTATCATGGATGGATTGTCATTCATAGTTAATGTTAAGAACAACACAGTAATAACAGCTATGAATCAGCAGGAGAATAGTGAAAATGTATATACAAATATTGATGGAGCCGTAATAATATAATTGCCGGACCAAAATGGAGGCAATAGGCGCTTTTGAATGACAGATAAAGTGCAAGGCTAATAATAGGAGGTCGTTTAATATGATGAGATCATTATATTCTGGTGTGACAGGTCTTAAGGCACAGCAGACAGCAATGGATGTAATTGGTAATAATATTGCAAATGTTAACACGGTAGGTTTTAAATCGTCCAGAGTATCATTTAATGAGTTGTTTTATCAGACAACACAGTCGGCATCAGGCCCGGATTCAGCTAATGGAAAAGGTGGACAGAATGCTAAACAGATAGGTCTTGGTGCAGCAACAAGTGCAATAAGCGTGGATATAACTAATCCCGGAGGATATGAGACAACAAACAGACCGTTTGATGTAGCTATCAACGGTAAGAGCTTTTTCATTGTCCAGAAGAATGGAGCTAATTATTTTACAAAGGCAGGAAACTTCAAGACAGACGGACAGGGAAGACTTGTTACAGAGTCAGGATGCTATGTAATGGGATACAATACAGATAAACCCGGTGCAGACCTTAATACGGATATGGTAAGACCGCTTGATATCTATACAGACAAGAATATGCACACAGAGCCACAGGCAACATCTAAGGCAACAATTACAGGAAATATTAATAAAGATGATGCAGATTTAGAAAAAGGAAAGTTTATCACAACAAATGTATCTGTATTTGATAACCTTGGAAATGAATATGACGTACAGTTCAGAATATCAAAAGAATATGATGCTAACGGTGATGTTGTAAATGATGCGGATGGTAATCCAAAGTATGATATAGTGGCAGCCGGTGTATATCAGAATAGCAAACTTGTAAAAGGTCTGACAGCTACACTCGACAAGAATTCTCTTTCGTTTGACCCTATTACAGGAAAGGTTATTGATAAGAAGGGAACAACGGAGGATTTGGCATTACTTAGTTTCAAGATTACCGGTGCAGACCCTGAGGGTAAGGCTTTCACATATACAAAGGATGATATAGATAACTATCTCAAGGAACATCCTGATAAAACAGAAGCGGATGTACCATTTAAAGAAGGAGATACAAGAGATATCCAACTTAGCTGCAAGTCGCTGACACAGTTTGGTAATGAAACTAAATTAGACGGTGCAAAAGGCATAGATGATGAAGGTGCAGGTAAAAAAGTTGGAACAATGACAAGCATTGGTATCCAGACAGATGGTAAGATTGTTGCAGCATATGACAATGGTGACAATGAAGTTATCGGACAGATTGCAGTTGCATCATTTGCTAATGCAGCAGGTCTTGAGAAAATTGGTGATAACATGTATGCGGAGACGCTTAACTCAGGTTCGTTTGATGGAATAGGAGATACAATAACATCTTTAAATGAGACATTGTCACCTGGAGTTATCGAGATGTCAAATGTTGATCTTGCACAGGAATTTACTAACATGATAGTTACACAGAGAGGATTTCAGGCAAATTCAAGGGTAATTACAACATCAGATTCAATGCTTGAGGAATTATTAAGTCTTAAGAGATAACAGGTAATATTAAATGATTAGACGCAATCGGACAGGGCAGCTCCTGTCCGATTATGTGTTTTATAGGAGAACAGTATGATAAAAGTAACAAGATTAAACGGCAAAGAACTATATATTAATTGTGAGATAATAGAGATGCTTGAGGAAACTCCTGATACGGTTATAACCCTTAATACAGGAACGAAACTGGTGGTGAAAGAGACAGCAGAAGAGATAAAAAAAGCAATAATCGACTATAAAAGATTGATTTTTACAAATATTGTGAAAAAGTAGCAAAAAATGTTGGTGTTATTGGTCATTATGTGGTAGAATACTCTATATGCATTTGTAAGATTGCGCTTTATGCGTAGCTATGACAAAATTGGATTTAGGTGGTGGAAAAAATGGATTTGGCTACAATTGTCGGTCTTGTAGTGTGTTTTGCAATGGTATTTATGGGTATCGTAACCGGTGATGATGGTATGGCGGCTCTTAAGAACTTTGCGGATTATAAGTCGGCACTTATAACATTTGGAGGAGCTTTCTGCTGTGTGTTAGCACAGTACAGTATTCCGGATTTCATAGGATCATTAAAGGCAATGGGAAAGGCTTTTAAGCAGCCTAAGAATGATGATGAAGGTACGATAAAGAGTATTATTGAATTGTCAAATATTGCCAGAAAAGAAGGATTACTTGCACTTGAAGAGGCTGCGAATAATCTTGAAGACCAGTTTATGAAAAAGGGAATTCTTCTCATAGTTGATGGTACTGATCCGGAGCTTGTAAGAGCTATTATGGAGACCGAGATGACATGTATAGAAGACAGACATAAGAAGGTTATAGGGTTCTATGACACAGTTGGTGCCATGGGTCCTGCATGGGGTATGATTGGTACACTTATTGGTCTTATAAACATGTTACAGGGACTCTCAGATGTTAGTACAGTCGGACCGAATATGTCGGTTGCACTGATTACAACATTATACGGTTCTCTTCTTGCGAACTGGATTGCAGCACCGATTTCCGGTAAATTAAAATACAATAATGATATGGAAATTATGCTTAAAGAGGTTATGATAGAAGGTTTGCTTTCAATTCAGGCCGGAGAGAACCCACGTGTTATTGAAGAAAAACTTAAGTCATTCCTTTCACCTTCACAGAGAACTTCATTAGCTCAGGGTGGGGACGAGGATAATGCTACACCGGGTGGAGGTGAATAAGATTGGCAAGAAGAAAGCAGGAAGATCCGCCACAGGGGTCACCGGCATGGATGGCGACATTTTCTGATCTTATGAATTTGCTCTTATGTTTCTTTGTATTATTGTTTGCAATGTCATCGGTTGATGATGAAAAGTTCGAAGAACTGGTAGCATCATTGTCGGCAAGCTTTGGAATAATGGAAGGTGGTTCTACCTCTGTAATTGAAGGAAGTAAGATAACAACCGGAGTTTCAGACTTGAAAGAACTTAATGATTATTATGATGATTTGGGAATTAATTCCGGTGGTGCAACAGATAACGCTAATGACAGAGAACAGGAGACGATGAGTGGTGAGAGTGTTCTTGAACAGGCACAATTGGAGGGCACAAAGCAATCTGAGGAGATGTCGGAGCAGATAGAAAGTGAGATACAGCAGAATGGAATGTCTGAACAGATAGAGGTTGATTTTACAGCCCAATACGTTCAGCTTACATTGAATGGTGCATTGCTATTTGACTCGGCGAGGGCTAATATAAGGGATGAGGCAGTTCCTATTGTTGATAAAGTGGGAGACATTCTTAAGAATTATCAGGGAAGAATGATAGAAATTACAGGATATACGGACAGTGTTCCACTTTTAGATGATCCTAAATATGATGATAACTGGGACTTATCCAGTGCGAGGGCAAAATCGGTTCTTATGTATCTTGTGAACAATAAAGGAATGGATTTAGTCAGGATGAAGGCGTCGGGCAGAGGCGAAAATGATCCAGTTGCATCAAATGATACGGCAGAGGGAAGAGCACAAAACAGACGAGTTGAGATTAAAATATACAATGAGTTAAATAGTGATATATAGCTTTTAGTGAAATAAGGAGCAGGATATGAAAAAAAGTATACTTAATATTATTACATTAGTATTGGTACTTACAAACATAATATTAACGGGTATAATGACATTTGTTGTAATTCAGTCTATGAATAATTCAAATGCACTTGTTAAAAAAGTTGCACAGGCAATAGATCTTGAAAAAGCTGATGAGGAGAAGGAGACAGAGATATCCATTTCTGATACAGAGATTTATAATCCTGATGTAAAGCTTACGATTAAGCTTAAGGACAGTGGGGATGGAAAAGAGCATTATGCAGTTATCTATCCACAGTTAAAACTTAACAAAAAGGCAAAAGATTATGCTAAGTATGGAAAAACAGTTGAGAGTCATGCAGGAGATATAACTCAGTGCGTACAGGATGTTGTTCAGAAATATACAGCAAAAGAATTACAGAATAATCCAGATCAGGTGAGAGATGAAATTCTCACACAGCTTCAGGAGATGTTTGATTCTAAATTTATCATTGGTGTTATCTTTAGCAGTACAACAATTCAGTAGATAACATGGTGATATGACAGATTTAGAATTGGAGGTGAAGATTCGTGGGTGAAGTATTATCCCAGGACGAGATAGATAATCTTCTTAAGGCTATAAGTACGGGAGATTTGGATGCTACTGATTATGATGATAAAAAAGAACAACAAGTTAAGAATTATGATTTTGCGAGACCTGCGAAGTTCTCGAAAGAACATCTTCGAACTCTGGAGATAATTTTTGAACATTATGGAAGATTATTATACACGAATCTTCCGGCATATCTTAGGAAAAATGTACAGGTTGAGGTGGTGAATTCCGAAGCAGTTGCTTATTCAGAATTTGCCAATGCATTATCAAATCCTGTATTACTTGGAATCGTTAATTTCCTTCCACTTCAGGGAAATATAATAGTTGAGCTGGCACCTACATTAGGATATGCCATGATTGACCGACTACTCGGTGGAATGGGAGTTGCAATAGAAAAGAAAAGAGAATTTTCCGAGATAGAGATTTCTATCATTGAGAGAATGATGAATGTATGTGTAGAACTTATGAGAGAGCCGTGGCAGAATGTTGTCCAGCTTAATCCAAGGTTAGAGAGGATAGAGACGAATCCTCAGTTTGCACAGTTTATATCTCCGAGCGAGATGATTGCGATAGTTACACTTAACCTTAAGATAGGTGATGTGGAAGGACTTATGAATGTCTGTCTTCCTTATATTACATTAGAGGAAGTTATGGATAAATTGAATACTAAATATTGGTATTCTACAATGCAGGAAGTTGACAGCACCAATTATGGTGATGATATTGAATCACTCATTTCAAAGGCTGTAGTTCCAATAAAAGCAGTGCTTGGAACAAGTTCAATTTCTGTTAATGACTTTGTAAATCTCCAAAAAGGTGATATAATAAAGCTAAATGCAGGAATTGAGGAAGAATTAAAAGTATATGTAGGAAATATTGAAAAATTCAAAGCACTTCCGGGTGCGTCGGCAGATAATTATGCCGTTCGTATCACATCAATAATAAGAGAGGAGTAAGCAGAGAAATGGATGGAATGCTATCTCAGGAAGAAATAAATGCTTTGCTGAATGGTGTCAGTAATGAAGCTGACTCATCATCGGCAGAAGAAACAACAGAATCTGAAAATATACCTGATGCAACTGACAGTGGCAATGTCAATGGCAATGCAGAAGAGACACTTACGGATATCGAGAAAGACGCAATTGGTGAGATTTCAAATATCAGTATGGGGACAGCAGCCACAACATTATCATCTCTTGTAAACCAGAAAGTTAATATAAGTGTGCCGGTTGTATCTTTAGCTGATTGGAATGATTTGACAAACAGTTATGACAGACCATGTGTATTTCTTCAGATACAATATAAAGAAGGTCTTGATGGTAACAATATATTAATATTAAATGAAAGAGACGTAAAAATTATAGCCGACCTTATGATGGGCGGAGATGGAACAAACATAGATGGTGGGATAGGAGAGCTGCATTTAAGTGCTATTTGTGAAGCTATGAATCAGATGATGGGTTCCGCATCCACATCTTTATCGTCTATGCTTAATATGAAGATTGACATCAGTCCTCCAACAGCGAGTCTGGTTGATTTAAATGAGACATTAGATGAAGAGTCTATAGCAGAATTTTTAAAACATCCTTTTGTCAAGAATTCATTTAAGATGACAATTGGAGATTTAGTTGACAGTGAAATGATGCAGATATTTCCGGTTGATTTTGCTAAATTTCTTTGCGGTGTTGTTACGGGAGGAGCATCTTCAGGTGATGCCACATCGGTAAATGAGCTTGCACCTGAGCAGAATATTGCACCTGAACCACAACCTGCACCGCAGCCGGTACAGAATATGGATAACCAGCAGATGAATATGCAGACATCGATGATGGGACAATCTATGGAGCAGATACCACCTATGCAGAATGCAAATATGGGTCAGATGGGATATCAGCAGATGCCATATCAGGCACCACCAATGGGGTATCAGCAGATGCCATATCAGGCACCGCCAATGGGATACCAGCAGATGCCATATCAGGCATCACCAATGGGGTATCAGCAACCTATGTCAGGAACACCGGAGATAAACGTACAGCCTGCACAGTTCCAGCCTTTTAGTGGTGATATGGATATAGCAGGACAAAAAGAAAATATTAACTTAATCATGGATGTTCCACTTAATGTTACAGTAGAACTCGGAAGAACCAGCAAATCCATTCAGGAGATACTTGAGTTTGCACCGGGAACGATTATTGAGTTGGATAAGATTGCCGGAGAACCGGTAGATGTGCTGGTTAATGGTAAATTTGTAGCAAAAGGTGAAGTAGTTGTGATTGAAGAAAGCTTCGGCGTACGAATCACAGAAATTATTAAATAAATTTTTATGATGGGAGAGAAGTACTATGGCAAAGAACATATTAATATGCGATGATGCAGCATTTATGAGAATGATGATTAAGGATATCCTTACAAAGAACGGATATAATGTAGTCGGAGAGGCTGAGAATGGAGCAAAGGCAGTAGAAAAGTATACAGAGGTTAAACCGGATCTTGTTATGCTTGATATTACTATGCCGGAGATGGATGGAATTCAGGCACTTAAGAAAATTAAAGAATTAGATCCCGGAGCATGTGTTATCATGTGTTCAGCAATGGGTCAGCAGGCAATGGTTATTGAGTCTATTCAGTCAGGAGCGAAGGATTTCATAGTAAAACCTTTCCAGGCAGACAGGGTAATTGAAGCAGTAAAGAAAGCAGTTGGATAATATATGG
Source organism: Lachnospira sp. UBA2821 (assembly GCA_002351535.1). Lineage (GTDB taxonomy): Bacteria > Bacillota > Clostridia > Lachnospirales > Lachnospiraceae > UBA2821. The sequence goes on along the minus strand of DEGR01000064.1, from coordinate 58,678 downwards.
AGTTGTACTTATGTGCAGGATTAGCAACAGATGTGATTAGATTAATCGCATCTATTGTTGTGTTTGCATTCGTTATTGCTGCTACATATTTTACAACAAGATTTATTGGCAATTTTCAGAAGAAGTCATTAAAAGGTACTAATTTTGATACAATTGAGGTATACAGGCTTAATGCCAATAAGTATCTCCAGCTTATAAGAGTTGGAAATCAATACATTGTTATTGCGGTTTGTAAAGATACTGTAACAACAATATGCAAGTTAGATGCTGAAGAACTTGTAATGGTACCGGAGGAAGACGGAAAACAGCAGTTAAATCTTTCGATAGAACCACAGAGTTTTTCAGATATGTTTGAGAGTTTCAGACAAAAGAACAAAGATAAAGATATTGAAGAAAATGAGGAACAGAATGAAGATGCCGGATAATATAAAAAAGTGTGAAAAATACTTAAGAAAAGCTATCAAAGCAATGTTTCTTGTTGTTATTGTATTTCATCTCATTGTTAACAATCCTTTTGTTGTAAAAGCTACTCAGAGTACATTAGATGATAATCAGTCTGTTACTGCAGATACTGATAGTGATGCAAAAGATTTGTTAGGAATTAATATAACAACGGGTGATGGACAGGAAAGTCTGACCGGTGCTGTACAGATAATGCTTGTTCTGACAATTATAGCACTGTGTCCATCAATACTTATAATGCTTACATCATTTACAAGAATATTGATTGTACTACATTTTACAAGGGCTGCACTTGCAACACAGACAGCACCGCCTAATCAGATTCTCGTTGGAATGGCACTTTTTCTGACATTCTTTATAATGGCACCTACATTTAATGAAATTAACAATAATGCAATAAAACCTCTTACAAAGGGTGAGATAACACAGGAAAAGGCACTTGAAGAGGGAATAAAACCGTTAAGAACATTCATGCTTAACAATGTTAAGGATAAAGATCTTGATGCGATGGCATCCATTGCAGGTCTGGATAATGTTTCTTCTAAAGATGATATTCCTACAACAGTTCTTATTCCAAGCTTTATACTTACTGAGCTTAGAATATCTTTCTGGATAGGATTTCTTATATATATACCATTTCTTGTAATAGATATGGTAGTTGCATCTACTTTGATGTCGATGGGTATGATGATGTTGCCGCCTACGACGATATCAATGCCTTTTAAGATTCTGCTGTTTGTACTTGCAGATGGATGGAATCTTATAATAGTTAATCTTATGAAAACGTTTGTGACATAGTTTTAGGCAATAGGAGAAATTTATGACAGTAGAGACAGTTCTGAATATTGCCAGTGAAGCATTATGGACGATAATTGTAACGTCCGGTCCAATGTTAATTATTTCATTGGTAATTGGTTTGGTGGTAAGTATTATTCAGACAATTACATCCATACAGGAGCAGACATTAACATTTATTCCAAAGTTGTTTGGAATATTCATATGCCTGATGCTATTTGGAAATTTTATAATGGACAAGATAGTATCATTTATGCAGAATTTATGGGCATTTGAGGGATATATCAAATGATAAATATAACATTTTCCATTGATAAATTAGAATATTTTTTATTGATTCTTGTTAGAATAACATCATTTATATATACGGCACCATTTTATTCACAGGCAAATGTGCCACAAAGAATAAAGGTTGGTTTTTCTGTATTTGTAACAATAATATTATATAATGTATTGCCGGTGCAAAATCTGGAATACTCTAATGTCTTTGGGTATGCTTCAATAATTATAAAAGAAAGTATTGTCGGGTTGCTTCTTGGTTTTTCAGCTTATATAGCATCAATAATAATACATTTTGCAGGTAAGATGATAGACACAGATATTGGACTTGCAATGGCTCAGCAGTTTGACCCTGCTACAAAGACTCAGACAGGCATAACCGGAACAATTTATGCATACCTGATTATGATGATTATGATAGCATCGGATATGCATATTTTTCTGTTAAATGCAATTGTCGAGTCTTTTTCATTAGTACCGATTGGTGGGATAAGGCTGGGCAGTGGGCTTTATGATTCTTTTATAGAATTCATGGGACAATACTTTATAATAGGGTTCAGAATTGTATTGCCTGTTTTTTCAGCTATATTGATTCTGAACTGTGTACTTGGAATTATGGCAAAGGTTGCACCACAGATGCATATGTTTGCCGTGGGAATCCAGCTAAAGGTTATAACCGGTTTTCTTATTTTATTTGCAACAGTCAGACTGATTCCTATGATTGCAAATTATATATTCGAGACTATGCAGCAATTTGTAGAACAGGTTATGAAAGGCTTGGTGTAATATGCTTGAGTTAAACCTTCAGTTTTTTGCGAAGGATGGACCCGGTGGTGAAAAAACAGAGGAGCCTACTGCGAAAAAACTTGATGATGCCAGAAAAGAAGGTAACGTTGCAAAGAGTAAAGACCTCGTTACGGCAGTTACATTATTGGTATTTTTCTATATGCTGAAAGCAATGATAGGAAATATAGGTACTGGTATGATGGAATTATATAATTCCATTTATTCGCGTATATCCACAGTGGCGAATCCATATCATGATGAAATGAACTATAACACAGTTATTGCATTGTTCAAAGATATGACTATAGATTCAATAAAGATGGTTGGACCGATTGTTGCTGTCATATTTGTGATAACTATTATAGGTGAATTGTTACAGGTAAAATGGAAACCAACAACAAAGCCACTACAGCCAAAGCTTGATAAATTCAGCCCGGTAAAAGGATTAAAGAGACTTTTTTCGGCACAGTCTCTTGTGAATTTTTTAAAATCATTTGCACTGGTGATTATATCATCATATGTAGTGTATACAACAATAGTTGAGAAGCTGTGGTACTGGTACAGATGGTATGATGTATCACTTATAACTGCCCTACAGACAATTGGAGATATTACAATTAATCTCGGCATAAAGATAAGTGCGATTTATCTTATAGTGGGAATTGCAGATTATATATGGAATAAACACAAATTCCATACAGATATGATGATGACAAAACAGGAAGTTAAAGATGAGTATAAGAATTCAGAAGGAGACCCACAGGTTAAATCACAGCAGAAAAGAGTTATGCAGAAGGCATCCATGAGGAGAATGATGCAGAGTGTTCCTGATGCGGATGTAGTTATCACGAACCCTACACATTTTGCCGTAGCGCTTAAGTATGACCTTGACATTGCCAAAGCTCCGATAGTTGTAGCTAAGGGTGCAGATTATGTTGCACAGAAGATTAAGGAGAAGGCAAAAGAAAACGACGTAGAGATAGTTGAAAATAAGCCACTTGCAAGAGCTTTATATGCAAATGTTGAGATTGGAAGTGAAATACCGGAGGAATTGTATCAGGCAGTTGCCGAAGTATTGGCTTTTGTATATAATATTAAGAATAAAACACCTCAGAGATGATAAGGTAGAAAGGAAGTAACATATGAAGAAGACAGATTTGTTTATAGGTATATATTTGCTTGCAGCGATTGTATTTATGATTATCTCTGTACCTTCAGGCATATTAGACGTACTTCTTGCGTTCAATATGTTCGTAGCATTGGTAGTATTGTTTAATGCATTGTTTTCAAAAGAGGCAATGGATATGTCTTCCTTTCCAACAATTCTTCTTTTGACAACATTATTCAGGATTTCGCTTAACATATCTTCAACAAAACTTATTTTAAAAACAGGTGATCCGGGAAAAGTCGTGGAAACTTTCGGAGAATTTGTCGGTGGCTCAGATATAGTAATAGGTATAATTGTATTTATTATTCTTATAATAGTGCAGTTTATGGTCATCAATAAAGGTTCTGAGCGTGTTGCTGAAGTAACAGCAAGATTTACACTTGATGCCATGCCCGGTAAACAGATGGCTATTGATGCTGACCTTAATACAGGAGCAATTACGGATGCACAGGCTAAAGAAAGAAGAGAAAAGATTCAGGCAGAATCAGCATTTTATGGTTCTATGGACGGTGCCGTAAAGTATGTTAAAGGAGATGCAACTGCCGGACTTATGATAACATTTATTAATGTTATAGGTGGAATTGTTATGGGTGTATGGCGTCAGGGTATGGACATAACAGAGGCACTTAACCAGTACACTATTCTGACTATAGGTGACGGTCTTGTAAGTGCCTTACCATCTTTGATGATTTCGCTTGCAACAGGTATTCTTGTTACTAAAGATTCAAAAGAGGACAGAGACCTCGGTCAGACTATATTTGCCCAATTACTTGAAGCACCTAAGGTACTGTGGTGTGTCGGAGGAACACTTATGTTTTTGGGAATTGTGACACCACTTCCAATATATGTATTTGTTCCTATTGGAGCAGCAGCGGTTATATATGGTTATATGATGAATAACAAAAAGGGTGTTCAGGAGATTGAGACAGAAGTTGAGACAGATGAACAGGAAGCAGAGGAAATCAGAAAGCCGGAAAATGTTGTATCACTTTTACAGGTTGACCCGATAGAATTAGAGTTTGGTTATGGAATTATACCACTTGCAGATGTTAATCAGGGAGGAGATCTGATAGACAGAGTTGTAATGATTCGTAGACAGATTGCATTGGAGCTTGGTGCGGTAGTGCCAATTATACGTCTCAGGGATAATATACAGCTCAACCCAAATCAGTATATTATAAAGATAAAAGGTATACAGGTCAGTGAAGGTGAAATATTATTTGACCATTATATGGCTATGAATCCGGGAATGGTAGAAGAGGAGATTACAGGTATTCCTACATTTGAGCCGTCTTATCATCTTCCTGCAATATGGATTACTGAGGGACAGAGAGAACGTGCGGAAACACTTGGTTATACAGTTGTAGATCCTCCTTCAATTATTGCAACACATTTGACGGAGATAGTAAGAAAATACATATCAGAACTTCTTACAAGACAGGATGTACAGAATCTTATCAATAATATTAAGGAAAATAACCAGACATTAATTGATGAGCTTGTTCCAAAGCTTTTAAGTGTTGGAGATATACAGAAAGTTTTGCAGAATCTTTTAAAGGAAGGAATATCTATAAGAGATTTACCTTCTATATGTGAGACACTTGCAGACCATGCAGCAGTTACAAAAGATACGGACGTGCTGACAGAGTATGTAAGACAGGGACTTAAGAGAGCTATATCAAGCAGGTTTTTCCCACCTAATGAGTCGACAACAGTCATAACGCTCGACCCTAAGGTGGAACAGGAAATTATGAATTCTGTTAAGCAGACGGAACAGGGGGCATATCTTAATATGGATCCGGATACTTCAAGAGCAATTATTGAATCTCTTAAAAATGAAGTTAAAAAACTTGAGGATATGGGAAAAGCTGCAATTATTATAACTTCTCCTATTGTGAGAATGTATTTTAAACGTCTTACAGAAGACTATGTGGAAGATTTAATCGTAATTTCATATAATGAGATTGAGTCAAATGTTGAATTGAAATCAGTTGGGATGGTGAGCATGGCATGATAATTAAGAAATTTCAGGCATCTTCTGAGAAAGATGCTATACTTCAGGCAAAAGAAGAAATGGGTAGTGAAGCTGTAGTACTTAATATAAAGACAATAAAACATAAGGGATTAAAAAGGCTGTTTAAGAAAGATATTGTGGAAGTTACTGCGGCGCTTGAAGAGAGAGTTCCTACGTCTACAATTCCGACTAATGCTATTAACATAGCTGTCCAGCAGACGGAAGAAGAAAATGCAAAGTCATCCGCAATAGAAGAAAAACTAGACAGTCTTCAGGAACTTTTAGAGACACAGATGCGGAATGCCACTACACCTGAGAAGAAGGAAGAAGTAAAAGAGGAAAACAAATCGCAGAATAAGGAAGAAAATTCAAATATTGCATTTATACAGTTAGTGTATACTAAGATGCTTGACAATGAAGTGGATGAAAAATATGCCAATCAGATTATAGGCGAGGTTGAATCGTCACTAAAGAAAGAATCAAACATGGATACAATACTGTCAGGAATATATCAGAAGATAATACTTAAACTTGGACAGCCATGTGATATACAGGTTGAGAAAAATAAGGCAAAAGTTGTGTTTTTTGTCGGACCTACAGGTGTAGGAAAGACTACGACAATTGCTAAACTTGCATCAGATTTTAAGCTTGATAAAAAATTAAAAGTAGCAATGATAACTTCTGACACATACAGAATAGCGGCTGTTGAACAGCTTAGGACATATGCCAATATTCTTGGAATACCACTTCAGGTTGTGTATACAATTGAGGAAATGAATATTGCAATTGAAAGTTTCAGCGATTATGACATTATACTTGTGGATACGGCGGGAAGGTCGCATAAGAACAAGGAACAGTGTGAGGAGATTAAACATTTGATTAATGACAGCAAGATTGCTGAAAATCAGGAAAAAGAGATATATCTTGTGTTAAGTGCTGCAACAAAGTATAGGGATTTGCTTAATATAGTCGAAGTATATGGTGAGATAGGTAAGTACAGACTTATATTCACAAAGTTAGATGAAACTACATGTCTTGGTAATATTTTGAACGTGAAGCTTAAAACAGGAGCATCTTTGTCATACGTTACATGTGGACAGGTTGTTCCGGACGATATAAATGTATTGAATCCGCAGTCGTTGGCGAAGAAACTTTTAGGTGGGGATTGATATGGATCAGGCACAGAATCTGCGAAATATAGTAAAAAATCATACAGAACAGGAAAATATCAATAATAAGGCACGAGTTATAACTGTTACAAGTGGAAAAGGTGGTGTCGGAAAAACAAGCATTTCACTTAATCTGGCAATACAGTTCAGAAAAATGGGGAAAAGTGTAATTGTATTTGACGCTGACTTTGGACTTGCCAATATTGAAGTTATGGTTGGTGCAATTCCGAAGTATAATCTGTCAGACCTGATATTCAGAGGAAAGCAGCTTAATGAGATAATTATGGACGGACCAATGGGGATAAAGTATATTTCAGGCGGGTCCGGAATAAATCAGTTTGAAGACCTTAACAAAGATCAGGTTATATATCTTCTTCATGAATTTAAGAGATTAGAGACTATGGCAGATATAATCATAGTAGATACCGGAGCGGGCATATCCCATAGCGTTATGGAATTTGTGGCATTTAGTCATGAAATACTTTTAGTTACAACACCGGAACCTACATCTATAACCGATGCTTATTCCTTACTTAAAGCGCTTAACAGGCATGAGGGGTTCGACAGAGATAATACATGTATAAAGCTTATAGCCAATAAAGTGGCAGATTATGAAGATGGAAAGAATCTGTATAATAAGCTAAATACAGTTGTTAATCAATTCCTTAACATGAAGCTTTCATTTCTTGGAATGATTCCAAGTGAAGATAAAATGTCAAAGGCGATAATTATGCAGAAACCGGTAACGGTTATTTATCCGGACGCAAAGTCATCGGTGTCATTTGTACAGATTGCTGAGATACTGTTAGATAAAAGGGAGGAATATGAAGAACAGCAAAGGGGACTTGCCTATATGTTCACAAGATTCTTCAGAACAAGAAAGGGGGAATAGCAGGTGATAAATAAAATTCTTTCGTTAGGAGACAGAATAGAATTAAGAAAGCCGGCTGCTCTGTCAGAAAAAGATAATAAAAATGTCACTAAGGAACATGCAAAAAGCAGCAGACCATATATAAGTCAGATATATGACATATTGGATGGCGAACAGCTTAAGATAGCTATGCCAATAGTAGAAGGAAGAGTAATTCCTTTACCATTGCATGGAAGATTTGATGCATGTTTTTTTACAAGTGGAGGTCTGTATCAGTCAAAAGTAGTTATTACTGACAGGTATAAAGAGGATGGACTTTATATTCTTGTCGTGGATATTACATCGGAGCTAAAGAAATTCCAGAGAAGACAGTATTTCAGACTTGAATATGTCATGGATATTACATATAAGAAGATAAATCAGGAGCAGATTATGGTCGCTGTGTCAGACCCACAGGGGCTTGAAGAAATTCTTTCTGATGGTGTCCGGCAGGGAATTGCACTTGATGTAAGCGGTGGAGGAATGAGATTTACTTCAGCGGAAGAACTTGAGAAAGATTCGGTTATTATTATTATGTTTAATATGGGCATTACAGAGGAGAAGGAAGTATGTCTTATAGCAAATGTAATCAGTTCAACAAGAAATCAGAACAGGGAGCGTATGTTTGAGCACAGGGTGGAATTTACAAATATGAAAAATACAGTCAGGGAGAATCTGATAAAATTTATATTTGAAACAGAGAGAAGATTAAGAAAAAAAGACTAATTTATTAATACAGCTATAGTGAAAGGGTAAGGGTTGCGAATGAGTGAGGATTGTAAAAAAAATATTTTGATAGTAGATGACTCTGCACTCATGAGAAGGTTTATATCTGATATAATTACATCAGATGGCAGATTCAGAGTGAAAGATTTAGCGAAAAATGGCAGGGATGCATTAGAACTTATAGCTGAGAATAATTACGATACGGTTATAATGGACATAAACATGCCGGTCATGGACGGTATTGAGACACTTAAGCGAATACAGCAGAACAGATATAATGCAAAAGTTATAGTTGTGAGTACACTTACTGAAGAAGACGCAAAAGAGACTATTGAAGCATTGGAATATGGAGCTTTGGAGTGTATTAAAAAGCCCTCAAGTTATTCAGAGGTTAAGGGCGAGGGATTCAGACAGGGACTACTGAGAGCTGTTTCAGTTGCATGTGGCTGTATGGAAAGCATAACTCCAAAGCAGGAAAAGAAGGCAATACAGGTGTCTAAAAAGCCGGAAGCCAGACATTCTACAAATCAGGTCAGAAAAAATAATATAGCAAAAAGTGGATTAAAGATAGTTGCTCTTGCGTGCTCTACAGGAGGACCTAAGTCTCTAAAGGAGGTTATCCCTTATATCCCTTCATCTTTGGATGCACCGGTTGTCATGGTGCAGCATATGCCTGCAAGTTTTACAAAATCGCTTGCAGACAGGCTGAATGACATTAGTAATGTTAATGTTAAAGAGGCAGAGGATGGAGATGTTTTAAAAAAGGGCTGGGTATATCTTGCACCGGGAGGAAAGCATATGCGTATAAAGAATGATGTTGGTGATGTGCATTCGGTCGTATTATCAGATGAACCGGCAATTGACGGTTTGAGACCATGTGCGAACATAATGTATGAGTCATTATGTGATACTGCATACGATAAAGTAATATGTGTTGTGCTTACCGGAATGGGGGCAGATGGAACTAAAGGCATCGAAGCACTTGGTAAAGAAAAAAATGTGTATGTTATAGCACAGAATGAGGCATCAAGTGTTGTATATGGTATGCCAAAGGCTGTGGCAGCGGCAGGACTTGCCGATGAAGTTAAACCACTTAATCAGATTGCAGAAGCGATTATAAAGAACACGGGGGTGTTAAGAGATGGACGTTAGTCAGTATTTAGAGATTTTTATCGATGAAACAAAAGAACATTTACAGAGTCTTAATGAGCAGTTGCTTATAATTGAAAAAGAACCTGAGAATACGGATACAATTAATGAGATATTCCGTGCTGCACATTCATTAAAAGGTATGGCAGGTACTATGGGTTACAAACGTATGCAGAAACTGACTCATCAGATGGAAAATGTATTTTCAGAGATTCGTAATGGAAAGATGAAAGTAGATGCCAATATGGTAGATATTCTTTTCCAATGTCTTGATGCACTTGAGGAATACCTTGATAATATACAGGAAAGTGCAGACGAAGGTACCAATGATAATGAGCCGATTTTAAAGGAATTAGAGGCTATACTTAATGGTAATTCAGCACCAAAACAGGAAGAGAAAAAGGAAGAAAAGCAGGAAGAGAAAAAGAGCGAAGAGGGTTCTTCAGAAGTTCCATACAAGAATTTTGTATTTACGGATTTTGAGAAGCATGCAGTTGAGGAAGCACTTGAGAAGAGGATGCATGTACATACAATAACAGTATATGTTGATGAGAGCTGTCTTCTTAAGGCAGCGAGAGCATTCCTTGTATTCAAATCAATAGAAAATATCGGTGAGATTATTAAATCAGAACCATCGGCACAGGATATAGAAGATGAGAAGTTTGAACAGAACTTTAGTATATGTGTTGTTTCTTCTGAATCGTTAGATAAAGTTATAGGCGTTATAAAGAATGTATCTGAGATTAAAGACGCCGTTGGTGAAGAAATCACATCTTTAGATGCCATAAAATGTGCTAAAGATGCAGAAGAGAAGAAAGAAGAGACACATACAAATAAGGAGACAGACAATAAAAAGGACGCAAAGGCAGTTAAGCAGCCTGCGAAAGGCAAAACTAATTCAAAGCCGGTTGTAAACAGATCAGTAAGAGTAGACATTGAGAAACTTGATGTTCTTATGAATCTTGTAAGTGAGCTTATTATTGCAAAGAATGGACTTATATCAACAAGCTCAGATGCCGGCAATTCAGGTTCGCAGGCATTCAATGAACAGATTGAATATCTTGAAAGAGTTACAACTAACCTTCATGAATCTGTTATGAAAGTGCGAATGATGCCTATTGAAACTGTTACCAACAAATTCCCTAGAATGATAAGAGACTTGTCTAAGAAACTTGACAAGAAGATGGAATTATACATAACAGGTGAGGATACAGAGCTTGACAGAACTGTTATCGATGAGATTGGAGACCCTCTTATGCATCTGCTTAGAAATTCAGCAGATCATGGTCTTGAGAGCGCAGAGGTGAGAGCTCAGAGAGGAAAGCCTGAAGTCGGAACGGTAAGACTTGATGCTTATCAGGATGGTAATAATGTTGTAATCGAAGTAAGTGATGATGGTAATGGTATTGATGTTGAAGCTGTAAGAAACAGTGCAATTAATAAAGGAACAATAACAGAGGAACAGGCAGAATCAATGACAGACAAAGAAGTTATAGATTTACTGTTTAAGCCAAGCTTTTCTACAGCTAAGAAGGTTACTGATATATCAGGAAGAGGTGTTGGTCTTGATGTTGTTAAGACAAAGATTGAGACACTTGGCGGTGATATAGAAGTTAAGACAGAGCTTGGAGAGGGAAGTACATTTATTATAAGACTTCCACTTACACTTGCAATAATTCAGGCACTTATGGTTGAACTGGGTGATGAAAAATATGCTATTTCACTTGGAAATATACAGACAATAGAGGATATACCTGTCAGTGACATAAAATATGTACAGACTAAAGAAGTTATCCATTTAAGAGGCGTGGTTATTCCACTTATAAGACTTGACACGGTTCTTGATATCGAGAATACAAGTGAGGAAGAAAACCTTACAGTAGTAATTGTAAAGAAGGGTGAAAAGCTTGCAGGACTTGTAGTTGACAGACTTATAGGACAGCAGGAGATAGTTATCAAATCACTTGGAAAATATATTAGTAACAGCAGCAAGATTATAAGTGGTGCGACAATACTTGGAAATGGTGAAGTTGCGTTAATTCTTGATGCCAATGCATTGTTATAATAATGGGAGGTGTTCAGAGTGGATGATTTAAAACAGACATCAACTGATACAAAACAGTACATAGTGATAGCTTTAGGCGTAGAGCAGTATGGAATAGATATAAGTTATGTAGATAATATTGTAAAACTCCAAAAAATAACAAGAGTACCTAAATCACAGCCATATTTTTATGGAGTTATTAATCTTCGAGGAGAAATAGTTCCTGTTATGAGTCTTAGACGTAAGTTTAAACTTGAGGATGATGAATTTACAGACAAATCAAGAATTATTATTATCAAGCCGGAGCATCAGGAACCGATAGGAATAATAGTTGATATTGTTAAAGAAGTAGTTACTCTTAGTGAGGATGACGTTGAGAAGATTAATGCAGATTTAAAGGATGAGCTTTCAAAGTATATTATTGGAGTTGGAAAAAGCGAGAAAGGTCTTATATCTTTATTAAATATTACAACAGTTATTTCAGATGAACAGTAGGATGTGATGGAATGTCGAAGATAAGTTTAGATGATTTAAGTGCAATGCAGTTTGATGTGCTTAAAGAACTGGGGAACATAGGTGCCGGAAATGCTACTACGGCACTTTCCCAACTCATAAATGCCAAGATAGACATTGGGGTTCCACAGGTTAAACTTCTGGAATTTAATCAGATTCCGGAAGTAATTGGCAGTGAGGAAAAAGTGATGGTTGGCATTATGATAATGCTCACCGGTGATGTGAGTGGCATTATGATGTTCATGATGGAACCGGAAGTAGCAAAAGAGATAGTTGACACACTTATGTGCGGAATGTGTCCGGTTGACAAAAATTCATTGGAATTCAGTGAGATGGAACAGTCGGCAGTTACAGAGATAGGAAACATCATTGCAGGTGCATATTTAAGAGCACTTGGAGAATTGACAGGTTTAACTTTCGACATAACTGTGCCAATGATTCAGATTGACATGGTTGGTGCAATTCTAAGTGTTCCGGCTATAGAGTTTGGAAAAATAGGCGACAAGGTGCTTATAATTGAGACTGCATTTGATGATGAAGTAGTGCGGAGCAAAAATGCAGTTAAAGGTTATTACCTTCTTGTTCCGGAAGTTGAATCGTATGAAAAAATGTTATCGGCATTAGGAGTTTGATTATATGGGAGAACTTATAAAGGTTGGTATGGCTGATATGAAGATATGCAATGCTCCTGACAGCCTGACAACATTGGGACTTGGATCTTGTGTGGGAACAGTACTATATGACCCTGTAACTAAGATAAGTGGCATGGTTCATGTAATGTTGCCGGACAGTACAAAGATAAGAAATAATTCAAATATAGCTAAATTTGCAGATACAGGAATCTGGGAGTTGTATGACAGAATGCTCAGGAAAGGTGCTGTATCTGCAAATATTGTTTCTAAGATAGCCGGAGGAGCAAAGATGTTCTCATATAGTTCAGGGGATAATGACCTTATGAATGTGGGATTAAAAAATGTAGAGGCTACAAAAGAAATGCTGGAAAAATTAAAAATAAGACTTCTTGCAGAAGATACAGGACTTAACTATGGAAGAACAATAGTATTTGACTCTAATACCGGGAATCTGTTAATCAGAGCAGTTGGAAAGAGTGAAAAGATTATCTAGTTAAGAAAGGCAGGCTCGTAGATGATGAACAGAACAAGATATATACCATCTATTGTTATGCTTACTGCGGGTTTTGTGGTATCCATAATAACTTATGTGTATAATTATAACCTTAAGACGGCTTTACTTACAATTGCTTTGAGTATGGTTGGTTTTCTCATACTTGGATACATCATTAAGATGATTATCGACAAGTTTATAGTCCGGCCAATGATTAAGGCTATGGAAGAAGAAACGGCAGCTCTTGCTGAAAAAGAAGCAGCAGAGGCTGAAAGTACAGAAGAAAATAATGATGAACAGCATAGTGACAATGATAATAAAGAGCAGCAGTTAAATACATAGCAGATGGGCGTGAGGTTAAAAGAGGGTAAGTAACAATTAGCCGGAGGTATTACGAAATGACGGAAAATGAACGCAATAATTTGTGGAGTGAATATTCGAAGACCAGAAATATTGAGATTCGTGATAAAATAATAATAGAATATGCGCCTTTAGTGAAAATTGTAGCGGGTAAACTTAGTATGTACCTTGGATATAGTGTTGAGTATGATGATTTGGTGGGATATGGTATATTCGGACTAATAGATGCAATAGATAAGTTTGACGTCGAAAAGGGAAATAAATTCGAAACATATGCCAGTCTCAGAATAAGAGGAGCAATTCTTGACCAGATTAGAAAGATGGACTGGATTCCAAGATCATTGAGACAGAAACAGAGAAAAATAGATACTGCAGTAGGTGAACTTGAAAGAAAGCTTGGAAGAATTCCAACTGATGCAGAAGTGGCGGCTGAACTTGAGATAACCGAGGAAGAATATCTTAACTGGCAGGGACAGGCAAAAGTTGCAAGCATGGTTTCTCTCGATGAGTTTATTGAAGCAGCAGGCGAAAGAAATGTTGAGCCTGTAAAGGCATCAAAGATGGAACAGCCTGAAAAGGTAATGGAGAAGAAAGAACTTAAAAAGATGCTTATCGAGTCGCTCGAGGGTCTTACAGAAAAAGAGAGAAAAGTTATAGTCCTTTACTATTATGAAGAATTAACACTAAAAGAAATAAGCAGAATTCTGGAAGTGTCAGAGTCAAGAGTGTCACAGCTTCACACAAAGGCATTGCAGAAAATGAAAAGCAAACTTAAGCAGGGATTTGAGGATTTGCTTGTAGGATAGAGAAAGTTGGTGTGATTATGGCAAATATAAATGGATATTTTAAGTTATTCAGGGATGAGAAAGGGACAAGCATAAGAATATTTCCACCGGGAGATGGAGGAGAACCGGTTTCTTATGATGAAGTTATGAATTATCTGACGGAGAATAAATTCGAAAATGTAGATGTGGCTTCTATCAATAAAGCTGTTGAAGGGGGAAAGACAGCGGTTAAGGAGGCTGTAATAACATTGAACCCGGGTTATCCTGTCAATGAAAGAATGATAATTCGGTATGAAGAAGATAATATGATTGCCATAGCAAGGTTTTATCCGGCAAGTAATGATGGTCAGGACATAGATAAAGATGAAATATTAGGTGATATAGCTTATGCAGGAATTAAGTACGGAATCAAAGAGGAAAATATAGATTCATTTTTGAAGGACAGACAGTATTGCTATGATTACATTATTGCTGAAGGGAAAAAAATACGTCAGGGAAAAGGTGCATCTATAGAATATTACTTTAACACGGACAGGTCATTGAGACCAAAGAAGAATGAAGATGGCTCTGTTGACTTTCACCAGCTTGACAATATAAGTCATATCAAAAAAGGGGATATACTTGCAAGGCTTACACCGGCAGACAAAGGTGACCCGGGAATTACAGTGTTCGGAGCACAGGTATCGCCTTATAAAGTTGAAAATCTTGTATTAAAATTTGGAAAGAATATAACTCTTTCAGAAGACAAACTTACAATAACGTCAGATGTTGACGGACACGCCGTACTTGAAAAGGATAAAGTGTTTGTCTCTAATACATATGAAGTTCCTGCAGATGTAGACAACTCTACGGGAGATATTTCGTATGAAGGTAATGTTGTTGTAAGAGGAAATGTAAGGACGAATTTTAAGATAAAAGCATCAGGAGATGTTGAAGTATACGGAACTGTTGAAGGTGCTACTATAGTATCAGGCGGACAGATTATTCTACACCGTGGAATACAGGGAATGAGCAAGGGAATGCTTGTTGCAAAAGGAAATATAGTTGCAAAATTCATCGAAAGTGCAAGGGTTTATACAGATGGTTTTATTGAGACTGAAGCTATTATTCAGAGTAATGTTGCAGCTAAAGGAGAGATAAATGTAAACGGTGTTAAAGGAAATATTATAGGCGGTCATGTAAGGTCAACCTCACTTATTGCAGCAAAAACAATAGGCTCAAATATGGGAATAAATACAACCATTGAAGTTGGAAATGACCCGGCTGTCCAGGATAAGATGAACAAACTTAAAGATGAAGTGACAGACAAAAATGAGCAGTTGCGAAGACTTACCCAGCTTGTAGAAATGTTAGAGAAAAAACTCAAGATTGGCAAATTAGAGCAGGACAAGGTTGTGGTATTAAAAAAATCTCTTGAAGACATGAATACACTTCAGGAAGAAGTAAAGAAGGCCCAATTTGAAATATCTGATTTGTTAGACGAATTAAAGGATAATGATATGGCGGAGATAAGAATACGTCAGGACATTTTCCAGGGAGTAAAAATAATAATAGGAGGAGAGATTAAACTTCTGAATGAGGCACTTAGCAGGTGTAAATTCAGAAAAGACCACGGTGAGATAAAATCTATGGTATTATAAAATATATGTAGAAGGGAAGTACACATAATGATTCAACCGGTAGAATTGCATGCAGTAATACAGCGGTCGCAGGATGTGACGCAGATAAAGGCTCATGAAGATGCAAAGCCACAGGACGACCATAATGCAATAGTTCTGAATCAGCATAAGAATGAAACTATAAAGCATGAGCATGTTAATAAAAAAGATAATGCGGACAAAGAACAGAAAAAGTATGATGCAAAGGAAAAAGGAAATGGTCAGTATTATGGCTCTAATCAGCATAAGAAAAAAAAGTCTGATAATGAAGACGGAGTAATAATAAAAAAAGAAAACCAAGGATTTGATATAAAAATATAACAGGACGGATAAGTTACAATGACAGGATTAGAAATATTTTTGATAGCAGCGGGAATAGCTGCAGTCTCGATAAGCTTCATAATAGGAGAGAAGATAGATGGCAATAAAACTGCAATTTCGGGATTTGACGAAGAAAAAATTAAAGAAACATTAAAAGCACAAGTGGATGAAGCAGTTGTGGATGTTGTAGATGAAACTGTTGAGAAAACCGCTAAAGAACTTGATAAGATATCCAATGAAAAGATAATGGCTGTCAGCGATTACTCAGAAAATGTACTTGGAGAGATTAATAAGAATCATGAAGAGGTAATGTTTTTATATAGTATGCTGAACGACAAAGAAGAGGATATAAAAAATACGTTAAGGGATGTTGAGAATGTTAAAAAGTCGGTAAATATGCTTGTAAAGGAAAGTGAAACGGCAGGCGGGGATACTTATGCGGATAGAGCAGATATAAATGATGCTGCAATAGAGGAGTCAGAAGCTGTACTAGACGGAGAACTTGCAAAGGCAGTTGCACATGAAGAAAGAAATAAAGAAAATATTAAAGCGGCTGACAGCGAAGATAGTGCAGAAACGACAGATGCTGACAATAATAATAGTAAAATACTTGAGTTATACAAGGATGGTTTTACCAATATTGAGATAGCTAAGATGCTTAATCTTGGAATGGGAGAGGTAAGGCTTGTAATAGACTTATATAAGAATAAAGTACGTTAGGATAGAATTATGAAGTTAAAGTATTATTTAAGAGGATTAGGAACAGGATTGCTGGTTGCAACGCTGTTGTTATGGATTGCCGGTTCGGTTAAAGAAAGTAACACGGCATTAAAGGACACGTTAGGAGAAAATACAACGCCGGCTAAAGAAAGTGTAAAGGAGACTACTACAGTATCGGAATCAGGGGATACCACTGATAAGTCAGGCGGACAGACTGAAACAACAGACAAAGAGACACAAAAAGCTACAGAGCAAACAACAGACAAAGAAACACAAAAAGCTACAGAGCATATAACAGTAAAAAAAGATGAAAATACTACGAAGGATACAGGTAAAAAAACAGGAAGACAGGACGATACTGACGAGGATATGGATAGTGCGAAAGCTGAAGTAGAGATTACAACGGCATTACCTGAAGGAGCAACAGTGATACTTGACATTTATTCCGGAATGTCATCAAATCAGGTTGCAAGGCAGTTAGAACAGCTTGGGGTAATAGATGATAACATAGAGTTTAATGATTATATAGAAAGCAAAAGATTGCAGAACAGTATTGCAGTCGGACGTTATGAAATATCACAAAATGATACATATGATGATATAATCTCAAAGATAACAAGAAGGTAACAGGAACATAATAAGAAAATAACATATAAAGTGCTTGTATATATCTAAGCACTATGTTATAATATAAAGATGTGTCAGGCTTTTTACTGACAAATAACTATTAATCACACAGATGGATTCTGAAATGGTGCCCTTTGCTCAGGGTTTATTTGGAAATTGAAATCTGTGGAAGAAATTATTAACCAGATGGAGGTAGAAAAATGAGCGTTATTTCAATGAAACAGTTACTCGAAGCAGGTGTACACTTTGGACATCAGACAAGAAGATGGAACCCTAAGATGGCTCCATACATTTACACAGAGAGAAATGGTATCTACATTATCGACTTACAGAAGTCAGTATCAAAAGTAGATGAGGCTTATAAGGCAATCTCTGATATCGTAGCAGAAGGTGGTACAGTTCTCTTTGTTGGAACAAAGAAACAGGCACAGGATGCTATCAAGACAGAGGCAGAGCGTTGTGGAATGTTCTATGTAAATGAGAGATGGTTAGGTGGTATGCTTACTAACTTCAAGACTATCCAGGGAAGAATTGCAAGATTAAAAGCAATCGAGACAATGTCTGAGGACGGAACATTTGAGATACTTCCTAAGAAAGAAGTTATCGAGATTAAGAAAGAATGGGATAAATTAGAGAAGAATATCGGTGGAATCAAAGATATGAAGAAGATTCCTGATGCTATCTTTGTTGTAGATCCTAAGAAAGAAAGAATCTGCGTACAGGAAGCACATGCACTTGGTATTCCACTTATCGGTATCGCTGATACAAACTGTGATCCAGAAGAATTAGATTATGTAATTCCAGGAAATGATGATGCTATCAGAGCTGTAAAATTAATCGTTTCTAAGATGGCAGATGCTGTTATCGAAGCTAATCAGGGTGAAGAAGCTGAGGCAGTTGAGGAAACAACAGAGGCATAATTTATATTCAATCTAAATATGGAGGTTAATACACATGGAAATTAAAGCAGCTATGGTAAAAGAGCTTAGAGAAATGACAGGTGCAGGTGTTATGGCTTGTAAGAATGCTCTTGTAGAGACAGAAGGCGATTTTGATAAAGCAATCGAGTTATTAAGAAAAAAAGGTGAAGCTACAGCAGTTAAAAAAGCAGGAAGAATTGCAGCAGAAGGTACAGTTCTTGCGGTTGTAGAAGGAAAGAAAGCAGCAATCGTAGAAGTTAATTCAGAGACAGACTTCGTAGCTAAGAATGATAAATTCAAGACATTTGTAGCAAATATTGCAGAGCAGATTATCGCATCTGATGCAGCAGATGTTGAAGCATTATCAAATGAGAAATTCATTAAAGATGAGTCTAAGACAGTTAAAGAAGAGTTAGTAAGCCAGATTGCAGTAATCGGTGAGAACCTTTCAATCAGAAGATTTACAAAAATCAATACAGACGGAGTTGTTGTTCCTTACATTCATGCAGGTGGAAGAATTGGTGTATTGGTTGAGTCTGCAGCAGATACAGACAATGAAGAGATTAAAGAAGCACTCAAGAACATTGCTATGCAGGTTGCAGCTCTTAATCCTAAATATACAAGCAGAAGCGACATTTCAGCAGACGAGCTTGCTAAGTTAAAAGAAATTACAGTTGAAAGTGCATTAAATGATCCATTTACACTTCCAAAACCAATCTTAAATAAATTAATTACAAAGGCAGTTGAAGGAAAAGTATGGAGTGATGAAGATATTGCTATATACGAAGAGAAGAAGAGCAATATGAACTACTTACCAAACTTCCTTTCTAACGAAGCAAAGGCTTCTTTAGCAGAGATTGCAGTAGCTGACAAAGATGCAATCGCAGGAGATAAGATTTTCTCTGGTCTTGTTGAGGGACGTGTATCTAAACAGCTTAAAGAAATCTGTTTATTAGACCAGCCATATGTTAAGGCAGCAGACGGAAAGCAGACAGTTGCTAAATATGTAGAAGAAGTTGCTAAGAACACAGGCGTTGACTTCTCAATCAAAGGATTTGTACGTTATGAGACAGGTGAAGGACTTGAGAAGAAGAGTGAAGATTTTGCAGCAGAAGTTGCAAAACAGATGCAGTAAGCGCGAAGCATTGAGCAAAGCGGCGTAACATAAAAGAGATAGGTTCTATCATGCTTGCATAAGTAAGAACCTATCTCTTTTTATGTTATTCTCGATTTTGAAATAATTTGAAATAGGTGCTATTATAATGATAACAAAAGGTGCTACTGATGATGGTTCGCACGATATTTTAACGTTTTGATAACCGCTTCAGTTTAACAAACTGATATGTCTCCCCTTGTATTGGACATCAAGTGAAAGGGGGATTTTTATGTGCTATATTATGAATTTAAGAGAAAAGCAGTTGAACTATATCGCCAGGGTAAAAAGGTTTTACTTGTAATAAATCATGATATTTAAATGAAAGGAACGTATAAGTATATAATTTTTATTGATTTGGATGGAACTTTACTTAGCGATGATATTGGATTTTATGAACACATGGGCTTTAAAACATACAAGATGACAGAGCTGGATGAGGAGGGGAAAACGTATCCGCTTTTGTATATGGAGCTTTCATCCCCAGATAATTGAATTATCATTAGAACTAGAATCCACGATTTTTCAAATCATAAACAAGCTGAACATAGAATTCCCTGACATCAAAACCGGGAATATTTTCACGGTTTAAATCAATCATATCCCCATGAGATATGCCACGTTTTCCTTTTATGGTTAAGAACTGATAGTTTTCTCCCCATTTAAAGGACTCTTCACCTACTAATCCGTCATTTGGACCATCGAAATATTTCACAAGCGGGTATGTAAAATTAAGAGGGAATCTTCCTGATGCCGGTTTGTTAAGTTTTGAACCTACAGACTGATAGTATATATTTTCATTATCTTTTATTTCTTCATTGAATTTTGCACAGCTATCATAAGTAAGGTCATATACTGCTGATAAAAAGTCAGGATTAACGTCTCCTAATTTTGCAGCTCCGGCATTATAAGCTTTTTCAACCAAATGTTGCTGTTTTGCAGGAATCTTATTTAACAGATAGTCAGCGAACTGACATCCTCTGTGAGGTGTATTGATAGTAGTAAGACTTGCAATATAAGGAGCAATATCTGTAAGAGCAATTGCAGCTCTCATATCAAGTCCGCCCTTGGAATGTGCGATTACATTTAATTTTTCGCATCCGGTTTCATCAACAATCTGATGAATACGATTAGCTAATTCTTCGGCACTGTTTTTTACAGCAGCAGCACTATTGTGATTTCCGTAATAAATAGCTGCTCCATTAAGAATAAGTTCTTTTGGAATTCTTCCCCAGTAGTTAAGGTGTTCAAAGTCTCTGAAGAAAACACCGTGAACCATTAGTATAGGATATTTTGTTTTACAAATTTTGTCATAATGTCTTTGAGCGTTTCTTTTGTCACGCATTTTTACTATTTTAATTTCTGCATCGACAGTTTTTATTATTATGTGAAGCATAATCAGGTTAGCAACAGGTACCGGTCCGAATACGATTCCGAGAACCCTGTAGCGGATACCGAGCTGTTCTGATGTAAGATATACAGTGATTATTCCTATCCAGAATATAATACTTTCTAAAACAATTACCAGTATAAGTCTTATAATCCAATACGGAGTCTGATGTGTTATACCTGATGGTCCATTGAACCATTCTCTGTAAAATCCCATAAACCCCAATATTAAATAAAGTGACAATAATATAGTTGAAAAACAGAAAAACTTCAGCATTAGTTTTCCAAAATTGCAAATTCTAATCCTTTTCACATTAACCTCCGGTAAATTTATTTTCAATATACATAAGAATTATATCAAAAATGATATTTATATTCTACCTTAAATATATTTTATAACATATAACAGTTTGTATTATGATTGGATTTGTTATAAAATAATTATATGGGTTTTTCAAAGTTATTTGATTTTGAAAGAAGAAATGTTAATTAAGATACATCATCGGGTTATATATGCCCGGAAATGAGGATAAATATGAATTTAAGACTTGCGCAAACACTAAGACATTATAATACAAATAATCTGTTAAAGGATATTCTGACAGGAATTATAATTATGGCTGTATCCATTCCAATATCCATGGGATATGCACAGATTGCGGGACTTCCGGCTGTATATGGATTGTATGGTTCTATATTTCCGATTCTTGCATTTGCAATTTTCTCATCGTCACCACAGTTTATATTTGGTGTTGATGCGGCACCGGCAGCACTTGTCGGGTCTGCTCTGGTAACTCTTGGTATACAAGGTGGCTCTGATGAGGCGAAGGCCGTTGTTCCGGTCATTACCCTGTTTGTTGCCATATGGCTGTTTGCATTTTGCATAATGAAAGCAGGAAAGCTTGTTAATTTTATATCTGCACCTGTTATGGGCGGATTTATAACAGGTATCTGCACAACTATAATACTTATGCAGATTCCGAAGCTTATGGGTGGAAGTACAGGCACGGGAGAGCTTATAGAACTTGTAGAACATATTATAAAGACGTGTGAAAGTATAAATATTCTGTCATTAATAATAGGAATTGTTTCATTAATCATATTACTTATTTCCAAAAAATTTATACCTAAATTTCCGATGGTGGTTCTTTTGATGGCAATTGGTGCGGTTATGACATATTTTCTGCCGTTCGACGAATGGAATATAGCAACACTCTCGGCGGTTACACCCGGGCTTCCAAAGTGGTCATTTCCGGATGTCACAAAGATTCCGATAAGGGAATGTGTGACACTGAGCCTTTCTATTGCCGTAGTTATTATGGCTGAAACGCTCCTTGCTGAAAATAATTTTGCACAGAAAAACGGTTACCGTATAAATGATAATCAGGAAATATTTGCATTTTCAGTTGGCAACCTTGCAGCAGCATTGACAGGGTGCTGCCCTGTGAACGGCTCTGTATCACGTACAGCCATGGGTGAGCAGTATCAGGGCAAAACACAGCTTACAGGTATCGTTGCAGGATTATCAATGATATTAATATTACTTTGTGGAACGGGATTTATAGGCTATCTCCCGGTTCCGGTACTTACTGCAATAGTTATATCTGCGTTACTCGGTGCAACTGAATTTGAACTCGCTGTCCGGTTATTCAGAGTAAGTAAAACGGAATGCTTTATATTTCTTGGAGCATTTCTTGGTGTGCTGATGCTCGGAACGATTAATGGTGTACTTATCGGAATAATATTATCATTTTCTGAAGTGATTATCCGTACAGCAAAACCGGCAAGATGTTTTCTTGGAATACAGCCCGGACACAGACATTTCCGTGACCTGAAGGAAAGTGACCAGATACATTCAATATCAGGTGTATTGATATACCGTTTCAGCAGTAATCTTTTCTTTGCCAATATACAGGTGCTTACAAGAGATATTGAAGATAATATTATGGCGGATACGAGGGCAGTAATACTTGATGCAAGTGGAATTGGCAGCATCGATATAACTGCTGCGGATGGACTTGAAATGATATACAAATCTTTAAAGCAGAAAAATATACGTTTTTATATAACAGAACATATTTCAGGACTTAATGAGCAGCTCCGCAGGCTTGGTGTCGGATATATGATAGAAGAAGGAAACGTAAGGCGTACTATTCATATAGCACTTAAGGATATGGGTATATCCAGACCTTATCCGTTAGAGGGCGGTGTTGACAATGAAGAAAGAAGCGCATCAAGAAAGCGGGCTGACAACCGTGTACAGGAATTTGTATGGGCATTTGGGTCAGAAACAGAAAAGCAGATAGAAAAGCAGATTAGCGCACAGATTGCACAGTTAAAGAAAACGGGGGATGTCGACAAGCTGCTTCATGGACGCTGGTCACATATGGAAGCACTTGACGAAGACGAGTGGCTTGAACATCTTGAAGAACATTTAAAGGAAATTGTTAATATATCAGGAAAAGATGAGAAAACGCTTGCCAGACATCTTGAAAATCACAGAAAAGAAGTTCATGACCGTATAGCGAAAGAACATCCTGAACTTGCAGAACGTTTCAGGGAAAGACGGCATATTCTTGATGAGCATCTTAAAGAAAAACGTCCCGAAGTGTACAGACTGGTTATGAGTCTTAGAAAATAAAATAGAAAAAACGGAGGAAAAAGATATGTATGATGTTTTAATAATTGGAGCAGGACCGGGTGGAATATTTACGGCATATGAATTAATGGAAAAAAATAAGAACCTTAAAGTTGCAGTATTTGAGATGGGACACGAACTAAAAAAACGTATATGTCCGATTGACGGGGATAAGATTAAGTCATGTATACATTGCAAGAGCTGTTCAATTATGAGTGGATTTGGAGGAGCAGGAGCATTTTCGGATGGAAAATACAATATTACAAATGACTTTGGGGGGACACTCTATCAGTATATTGGAAAAAAATCATCGATTGAATTAATGGAATATGTTGATAAAATAAATCTTCATTTCGGCGGAGAAGGAACAAAATTATATTCTACTGCAGGAAGTGATATTAAGAAGAAATGTATACAGAATGGATTACATCTTCTGGATGCATCTGTACGGCATCTTGGGACAGACATTAATTATATAGTTCTTGAAAATATCTATAATCATCTTAAGAATTCGGTTGAATTTTATTTTGACTGTACGGTAGAAAGCGTTGAAAAGATTGAAAATGGGTATAGGGTCAATAGTGAAGCAGGTATATTTGAAGGAACTACATGTGTTATTTCAGTAGGAAGAAGTGGAAGTAAGTGGATGGAGAAAGTCTGTAGGGAACTTGATATACAGACTAATTCAAACAGAGTCGACATAGGAGTCCGTGTGGAGCTTCCGGCCGAGGTATTTTCAAGTCTTACAGACGAATTATATGAGAGTAAGATTGTATATCGTACGGAAAAATATGAGGATTTGGTCCGGACGTTTTGCATGAATCCAAAGGGAGCTGTTGTTAATGAAAATACAAATGGTATTGTAACGGTTAACGGTCATAGTTACGAAGACCCTGCCAGACAGACTAAAAATACTAACTTTGCATTATTGGTTGCGAAGCATTTTTCAGAACCATTCAAAGATTCGAATGGCTATGGTGAGAGTATTGCCAGACTTAGTAATATGCTTGGCGGCGGAGTAATAGTTCAGAGATTCGGTGACCTTGTGCGTGGACACAGAAGTACTGAAAAGAGAATTAAAGAGTCATTTACCGTACCGACACTTAATGCAGCGGCAGGTGATTTAAGCCTTGTTCTTCCAAAGAGAATTCTCGATGGAATTATCGAGATGATATATGCTCTTGACAAAATCGCACCGGGAACTGCTAATGATGATACACTTCTTTATGGTGTAGAAGTGAAGTTCTATAATATGGAGGTTGAAGTAGATAACAACCTTATGACATGTCATAAGAATCTGTATGTTATTGGTGATGGAAGTGGAATTACCCATTCACTTTCACATGCGTCGGCAAGCGGTGTGTATGTGGCGAGACAGATAGCAAAGTCATGCACTTAATTTTTACTGTACTAGCATTTTATAATATTGTATAATAAGTAAATCAATGGGCATTTTGAGTGCTTTATTATAAGAAAGGAAAAAGATTTATGGAGAGGTTTTTTAAACTAAAGCAAAATGGTACTGATGTACGAACAGAAATAATTGCAGGTATTACTACATTTATGACGATGGCATATATACTTGCTGTTAATCCGAACATGCTGTCAGCGGCGGGAATTGACCCGACTGCGGCTCTTATTGCTACATGTCTTTCGGCATTTGTCGGCACACTTTGCATGGCACTGATGGCCAATTATCCATTTGCACTTGCACCGGGTATGGGACTTAATGCATATTTTGCATATACGGTATGTGGCAAGATGGGGTATGATTGGAGAGTTGCACTTGCAGCAGTTGCGGTAGAAGGTCTGATATTTATTGTTCTCTCACTCACTAATGTAAGAGAGGCAATATTTAATGCAATTCCAAGCACACTTAAGAAAGGGGTTAGTGCGGGAATCGGTTTATTTATTGCATTTATCGGACTTCAGGGGGCACATCTTGTAGTTGCTAACAGTTCTACACTTGTTTCTTATGTGGATTTTAAAAATAATTTCAGAACACAGGGGATTTGCGCTGTTTTGGCATTAATCGGTCTGTTTATAACTATTATTTTATATGTGAAAAAATATAGGGCATCAATACTTATAGGTATTATATCAACATGGATATTAGGAATGTTAAGTCAGTTCATAGGGCTTTATAAGGTGGATGTTAAGGCAGGATTTTATTCACTTTATCCAAGACTTGCCATGACAGATTTTTCAAAGTTCGGTAAAACATTTGGACAGGTATTCAAGGCAGATTTCAGTGGTGTAAGTATTGCGAATTTTGTAGTGGTACTTTTCGCATTTTTGTTTGTAGATATGTTTGATACTATTGGAACTTTGGTAGGTGTTGCGACAAAGGCTAAAATGCTTGATGAGAACGAGAAGCTTCCAAGAATTAAGTTTGCGTTATTAGCTGATGCGATAGCGACTTTAATCGGTGCAATATTTGGAACATCGACAACTACAACATATGTAGAAAGTTCAGCAGGTGTCGGTGCAGGAGCGAGAACAGGTCTTTCATCTATCGTTACTGGTTTTCTGTTCCTCCTTGCTATTTTCTTTGCACCTGTATTTACTGCAATACCGGGATTTGCTACGGCACCGGCATTAATATTTGTAGGATTTCTTATGGTCATGTCTGTTATGGATATTGATTTTGAAGACATAACGGAAGCAGTACCGGCTTATCTTTGTTTTCTTGCAATGCCGCTTATGTACAGTATTTCAGAAGGTATTGCAATAGGCGTTATTTCATATGTTATTATTAATGTATGTTGTGGAAATCATAAAAAGGTTACTCCGCTTATGTATGTTCTGGCTTTAATGTTTATCTGTAAATATATATTTATATGATACCCGGGGCAGAAGGTCTAATCCACATGAGCTTGCTTATAGGTGGGTGAAAGGCCTTGAAACTAATGGATTTAAGAAGAATGGAGACAGATTGAGATGGAAGATAAAATAAATGTATTGATATCAGAAGAAGACTTAAAAAATCGTATAGCCGAGCTTGGAGAACAAATCAGTCGTGACTATGCAGGAAAGGAAATACACATAATAAGTGTATTAAGAGGGGGCGTGTTTATAACAACAGGACTTTCTAACTGTATTACAGTGCCGGTTACAATTGATTTTATGTCTGTATCAAGCTATGGAAATGGAACCAATACATCAGGTAATGTATTGATTAAGAAAGACCTTGAAGATGATATTGAAGGAAAAGATGTATTAATAGTAGAAGATATTATTGATTCCGGAGTTACGTTGTCCAAGTTAATTCCTATGCTTAAACAGAGGAAACCTGCATCTTTAAAAATATGTACTTTACTTGACAAGCCTGACAGGAGAGAAGCTGATGTTAAGGTCGATTATATTGGATTTAAAGTTCCGGATAAATTCGTTGTAGGATACGGACTTGATTATCAGCAGAAATATAGAAACTTAACATATATCGGTGAAATCATAGTATAATACATAAAAACTATCAATAACTCATATTGAAATCTCCACACGTTTATGATATGCTGACTATGGTTAGATACGACTAACTAAAGTGTGAATCATTTAAGACCCTTTTGATGCAGTATATGCTTATTATTAGAATTATATGGCATTGAAGATATTCTAAGGACAGTCCATGGTCTTTAGAATATCTTAACAGGGTATTATGAAGTGAAAAGGAGAAAAGTCAGTATGAATTATTTAGAAATTGAAAAGGTAATAGGAAGAGAAATTTTAGATTCAAGAGGAAATCCTACGGTAGAAGCAGAAGTCACATTGATTGACGGAACAGTAGCAAGAGGAACAGCCCCTAGCGGAGCATCTACAGGTGAATTCGAGGCGTTGGAATTAAGAGATAATGACAAAGAAAGATATCTTGGAAAAGGTGTTTTAAAAGCTGTTGAAAATATTAATACTATAATTGCTGATACTATTACCGGAATGGATGCCAGTGATATATATGCGATAGACAATGCGATGATAAAAGCGGATGGAACGAAAGATAAGTCTAATCTTGGTGCAAATGCCATTCTTGCAGTGTCGATTGCAACTGCAAGGGCAGCGGCTCAGGCACTTGACATACCATTATATCGTTTTATTGGCGGCATCAATGGCAACAGACTTCCTGTTCCGATGATGAACATTTTAAATGGAGGAGCACACGCTGCTAATACGGTAGATGTACAGGAATTTATGATTATGCCTGTAGGAGCACCAAGCTTTAAAGAAGCACTTCGCTGGTGTGCAGAAGTATTTCATTCGCTTGCAGCATTGCTTAAAGAAAAAGGTCTTGCAACATCAGTAGGAGATGAGGGCGGATTTGCACCTGATTTATCAAGTGACGAGGAAGCAATCAGGTACATATTAGAGGCAGTAAAAAAAGCAGGATACGAACCCGGAAAAGATTTCATGATAGCCATGGATGCAGCATCCAGCGAGTGGAAAGGTTCGGCAAAGGGTGAATATATATTGCCAAAGGCAGGAACACGTTTTACGTCACAGGAACTTATAGCACACTGGAAAGAGCTTGTAGATAAATACCCAATTATTTCTATTGAAGACGCATTGGATGAAGAAGACTGGGAAGGATGGCAGAGCCTTACTAAAGAATTAGGTGATAAAGTCCAGCTTGTAGGAGATGACTTGTTCGTTACTAATACAGAACGTCTTGGCAAGGGTATTGAGCTGGGATGTGGAAACAGTATTTTGATTAAACTTAATCAGATAGGTTCTGTTTCTGAGACACTTGAAGCTATTAAAATGGCACATAAAGCAGGATATACTGCAATAGCATCACATCGTTCAGGAGAGACGGCAGATACAACAATTGCAGATTTGGCTGTTGCATTAAATACATGTCAGATTAAGACCGGTGCACCAAGCAGATCTGAGAGAGTAGCGAAGTATAATCAGCTAATCCGCATAGAAGAAGAACTTGGAGAAAATGCTGTGTATCCCGGCATAAAAGCCTTTAATGTTAAATAGTAGTAAATGTTCATAAACAATCTTCGAAAAACTTTGAATTTCGAGGGCGCAAAATGACATAAAAAGGAAATCTATGTAAATACATAGGTTTCTTTTTTTATATTATAAATGTATTATAAAATACTCACAAAACTGATTCAAAACGTATTGACAAAATGCGACATAATTTTTATACTAATTAATATTTAAAATAGTATTTTGACTATAGAATGGAGTAGTGAGGAGGATGTTTACTACAGACAGGAATAAGATTGTCAGCACACGGATGGGATATTATCCTACAATACATAGTCTTTTCAGTATGATTCCAAGAGAGACGAGGGAACATATGGAGAGGGTTGGAAGATATTCCCAGATAATATTTGAGCAGCTATTGTCAGAGAACCCAAAGTTAGTTGAAGAGGAATTTGGTAATAAGTTCATAGAATTCAGTGAAGACATTTTTAAGTATCATGATATAGGAAGAATATATATACCATTTGAGGTGCTTAATAAAGTTGAAAAGCTGACGGATGAAGAATTTCAGCTTATTAAGGACCATGCTGTTAATGCTATTCCTGCAATTGACAGTATATATAAGAAACCGTTCCCACATGATATTATGATACAGATGTTTAATGTTGCAGTTTATCATCATGAAAGATGGGACGGAAGGGGTTATCCTGTCGGAAAGTCGGGAGAAGAGATTCCATTAGGTGGAAGACTGTGTGCAATTGCGGATACATATGATGGAATAACAAGTTGGAAACCTTATAAAAAGAAGCAGACGACGAAAGAAGAAGCAATATCAATTATAGAAGATGAGGCAGGAAAACAGTTTGACCCATACATGGTAGAAGTATTAAAGAATTGTATGGAAAGAATATAAATTATTATAAAGGAATGTGGCGTTAAAGTGAAGAACATTAACAGAAACACAAGTAAGGATAAGAATAAAAAAACAAAAGATAAGAAAATAAGAAGAAGTTTTATAAGCAGATTTGATTTGCTAAATAGATTTAAGCATTGGTATATGGGTGGTATAAGTATAACGAGGAGCATATTCAGGGTTAAAGCTGCCTGGCAGGGAGTTATTATTATTACGTCTATATTAGCAGTGCTTTTTATTTTGGCAGCGTTTTATACAGGCGCAGGAGAATTTGTAATCAGTCTTGACAGTAATATGTCTAAAGAAGGGTTTTATATTTCTGATACGACAGATTTTTCCGAAAAGCTTGTTGCATTAAGAAGTAAGGCTGTTGTTGCCGATAATATCAGTATATTTGATATAGACGATAATGTGGCAAATGTTGATGGAGTCCATGACGGTGACAACTATGTTGCACATACATTTTATATTACTAACAGGACAGGAAAGAAAAAAGATTATGAATACTCATTAAAGATAAGGCGTTCAGCTAAAAATGCCGAAAAGGCTTTGTGGGTAATGGTGTATCACAATGGTAAGCAGAATATATATGCATTAAAAGGAAAAGATGGGACACCTGAACATCAGTATTCTTTGTATGAATTCCCATTTAAAGATGATGCAGCCAGCCCTGAACAGTATAAAAAGATTGCAGGGGATAAGACGGATTTAACAACAGATGAAGTGTATCAGGCTGAATCTATAGATGAGGCAAATGAATTGATTACTATACCTTTTGCAACTGACAAAGAAATATGTAATGGAGTAAGGAAAGACTTTGCGAATAAAGATGTGGATAAGTACACGGTGGTTATGTGGTATGAAGGAGAAGACCCTGAGTGTGTAGATGACATAATTGGCGGATGGGTTGAAGCCTATATGGGATTTTCATATGCAGGTGATTAAAAAGGTATTTAAGAAAGCATATAACGACAATGATGGAGAAAGATATGGAGAAAAACGTAGAGAAAAACATAGGGAAAAACATAGAGAAAAATAAGACAAAAGATTTGAAAAAAATATTAATGCTTTCGTTTCTGATAGTTCTGGCAACCGGTGGCGTAGTACTTGCATGGTTTACTATAAGTAACAGGGCGAGGGTTGAGAATCTTTCTATGATTGCGGACCATTCAGGTAATCTTCAGATAGCGGATGACATGGGCAATGGACCGGGAACATATTCAGATGTACTTGACCTTACTAAAGCTAATAATGATGTTGATATAACTAAGGTTGTACTGAGTCCTGTCACGACAAAAGACGGAGTCACATTTTATCAGCCGGATTATGATTCATCCAGCAGGACAGTGTCGTCTGTGACAGAGATAAAGGATCAGACACAGCTTAAGAAATATTATGTTTATGAAAAAAAGTTTTATCTTAAGGCAGGACAGTCAGCTAAAAGTGATAAAGTGGCAACAATAAAGCGAAGTTATGATATAGCATTATATGGAAGTGCCAACAAAAGCGAAGGCTGCTTTATTACACAGTCAGAGTCAGGTAATGGGGAAACTGCTGCGAATGCTGTAAGAATAAGTTTTACACTTGAAGATGGAACTACATATGTGTATGAGCCAAATTCTGATGTGCATAACAGTGATACTACAAAGGCATCAAATGCTATTGGAAAAGAATATGGAAGTTTTCAAAAGCTGTATCAGCAAAAAGGCAATGGAACATTTGTAGTAAGCCCCAAAACAAATGAATCCGAAAAGATGTTTACAATGGCGGAAAATGTAGATACAAAGATTACAATGAGAATATGGATAGAAGGTACAGATGATGATTGTACAAACTCAATTGCGTCAGATATGGTAAAGGGACAGATTCAATTCGTGTCAACTGAGATTAAGGAATAAAAAAAGTGTATAGAAAAGAGGATTATTATGAAGAAAAGATATACTGAAGAAAATGAAAAAATGACAAAGGGAAAAAGAGAGAAAAGATTAAAAATATCTAAACAGACGGCAATGACACTTGCGATGATTGGTGTGAGTACATTCGTAATATCAGTTGCAACATATGCGTGGTTCCTGATATCCAATACACCGAAGATTGTGAGTGCGGAATTTACTGCAGATACTATTGGTAATCTGCAGATATCTAATGTAAAAGATGATAATGGAACGGATAAGCCGGAGGGATATAAAACATCAATAAATCTTTTTGATGGTGTTAGTGATGATGACAGGGCAAAAATGTATCTGAGCCCGGTTACGACTGAAGATGGATTTAGCTTTTATAAACCTATATATGGTTCTGACGGAACGGTGCAGAAGCTTGAAGCTTTAAAGGAGGATAATACAGCAGAAAAGAAGGAGCTGAATACAAAATATGTGTATGAAAAGAAGTTCTTTTTAAGAGCCGGTGCATCAGGGGCAGACAGTTCAAGTAAAGCAAAGACATATAACATATATCTGGCAGGTCAGACAACTGATGAGGCAGCGAAGAGCAATCCTACATTTGATGAAAACTATGGTTCATTTTTATTAAATAGTGCCAGTGGAAGTAAGACAGCAGCGAATGCCGTAAGAGTCAGCTTCAAGTTTAAAGATACTGTTACAGGAGGGACAGCTATATATGAGCCTAATTTTGATAAGCATAATGGTGGTATAACAGGAGAAGGCGGTAATATGTCAGATTATGCTAATCCGGAAGGAAAGAATTATGGTAAGTATACAACTATACAGCAGTATTCCAATAAGAGCTTTGATATAATCGGAAGTGACGGTACAAAAGAGAAATCAAAGGCAATATGTTCTATCAAAGAGGGAAAAGATATAGAAGTCACAATGAGAATATGGATAGAAGGAATGGATGAGGACTGCGATAATGATATTGCAGCTAATAAGATGAAAGGGCAGATTCAGTTTGTTTCAAAAGAAAAATAATTGTACTGAAATGAGGGTAATGATATGAATGCATATTTTTATTATTTCTATAATTTTATGAGACAGATTTTTGATAATCTGTATAATCTGGCAATTGCATTTAAGGATTGTGTATTGGGCATTCTTGATATCCAGTTTTATCAGAAACTTGCTAACTCATATTATAAGGATTTGTCACCACTTGGCTGGATTGCATATATAATTACGCATATTCTTATTTATCTTCTTATTGCACTTGTGCTATATCTGTTGTTCAAGGCACTTAAGGTAGCATTAAGATTTAAAGTACCGGTTGTGAAATATGAGAAGATGAAAGATGAAGTAGTTACTCTTAAGCGAGAGATAATGAAAGCCAATTATGAAAAAGATAAAATTCTTGCAATGAAAATATCTGAGATGGGACTTGAAGTGAATGAACAGCTTCTTGAAAAGAATCCCGAACTTAACGCCATGTATAGCGGAACGGAGAATCCTGACAACATGACGGATGAAGAGATAGCAGCTACGATGGAAAAAGAAGCTGCAGGCAACAGTGAGAATATGGAAACCGGGGCTGATGTACAAAATGCGGCAGATTCAGATAGCGTAAATGTGGCAGGTATTAAGGAAAGCAATACTGAAAATGCAGATAGTGCAGATGATGATGAGAATAAAGTTGAAAAGATTGTAACAACAGAACTCAGATTTCCAAGACTGTCGAGTGTTGATAAAGTGTATATGGCACCGGACTATGTACCATATGAATATAATAAGACGGTTACACTTGAAGAAATATGTATAAACTTTAGAAATTATGCAGCATCAAGATTACATCTTTATTATGATCTGGATGTTATAAAGCAGACATTTGCAACATTTGGAGCAGCTAAGATGCTTATATTACAGGGTATATCAGGTACAGGTAAAACATCTTTACCATATGCACTCGGGCAGTATCTTCAGAATCCGAGTCTTATCTGCTCTGTACAGCCATCATGGCGTGACAGAACAGAATTATTTGGATATTACAATGATTTTACAAAGAAGTATACGGAGACAGATTTCTTAAAGGCAATATATGAGGCGCAGTATTATGATGGAATGAAACTTGTAATTCTTGATGAGATGAATATTGCCAGAGTAGAATACTACTTTGCTGAAATGTTATCTATACTGGAGCTTCCAAGGGAAGATGAAAGATATGTTACAGTCGTTTCATCAGAGACAGACAGTGACCCGGAGAAGATGGTAGAGGGTAAAGTCTGGATACCGTCAAATGTATGGTATGTAGGAACAATTAATAATGATGATTCTACTTTTGCTGTATCCGATAAGGTATACGACAGAGCTATTCCAATCGACTTAGATGCCAGAGCGGAAGTATTCGAAGCACCTGATACAGAGCCTATGAGACTCAGCTTTAAACATATGGAAGAAATGTATGAAGAAGCAAAACAGAAGTATCCTATATCGGAAGAATATCTGTTGGAGCTTGATAAGCTTGACCAGTATCTGATAGAGCATTTCAGACTTACATTTGGTAACCGTATATTAAGACAGATGAAAGCATTTGTTCCATGTTATGTAGCATGTGGCGGAACAGAGATAGACGGAATAGACTTCATGTTTGCCAAGAAGATTTTAAGAAAATTTGAGTCTTTGGGACTTGGATTCATCAGAGATGAGCTTGATGGACTTATTATTTATCTTAATAATGCATTTGGTGAAGAGAATTTCAGGATAAGCAAAGAATATCTTTTAAGACTTAAAAAGATGAGTGGAGCAATGTAACAGATAATATATTCACAAATATTCAGAAAGTTGGGATTATATGAGTGACAATTTGGATAATGAAGAATTTACAGATGAATATTTGAGACCTTTTGATGAGGAAAAAGATGTTATTCAGAATGTTTATGATAAGATGCTTCGTTCGAATGAATATGCAACTAAAGATGATGCGTTTTATAAATATTTTTATAACCTTCTGGACACAAGTACAAACTTCTGTACATTCAGATATGTCAGGCTTGTAAAAAGTGTTGAGGAAGATTGGATAAGTGCCATAGAAGAAGCACTTCCTTCTCTTCATCATGTTGTTATGAATCCGAGAAAATTCATTGAAGAGGACAGAGAAGTGGTAAATATTGCAATGGCAAGAAACATTACTACTGAATCAATAAGGCATTTAATACAGCACAGTAATCTTATTGATAAATATGATGAGGATGGAACAGTAATTCCAAATAGAATTCTTAACGTTTTTAAGGAAGAGAGTCTTAATATTTACGAAAACAGATTTATATGTACGCTTATTGCAGAGTTACAGCATTTTGTAAATAAAAGGTATAACGTAATATTTGAAAATACCAAAGATGAGATAGGTTCTTTCTTCGAGATGGAATCTAAGATAGATAACTATACGGAAACTATAGATTACAAATTGCAGGTTAATGTGAGAGATAAGCAGTCTGATGAAAATAATGAGACGGAGAATAACGATATATTCGAAAGGTTAATCAAAATCCACAGACAGGTTAACGGTCTGGCTTCAACTGAATTTATTACACAGATGAGAAGCTGTCCGCCGGTAAGACATCCTATTGTTAAAACAAATGCAATTAAGAAAAACAGACATTACAAGGCATGTCATAAGCTGTGGAATTTTATTTATAATTACAATAAGATAGGTTATTCTGTAGATTTGCTAAAAAGGGAGCCTGTTATATCAAAAGAGTTTGAAAAGGATATATATGATTCATTTATATGGAATTATGCAATGATTCATAATCAGGTTGATGGTGCTGAAGGAATTAATATAAATCATCCAAAACGGAAGAAGGATATTAATATTAAATATATAAGACAGGTACTTGATGAGATTGTCAGGGAGAGTGGCATACCTGATGATAATTTGAAGAAAATTGTCATGAATGAACTTACTTCTCTACAGGAGAAATATAAAAGGGAAGCAAATGACAGGGATAGAGTTATGAACAAGAAAACCGGTAATACACAGCCTGAACAGAAAAAGAGTGGATGAATTTGAAAAAATTATTTAACATAGTGGAAAATTTGTTATTTATTGGAATTCTCTCTTTATTATGTGTGATGTTATATTCTATTCATGTAAATAATTCGGTTAAATTATTTAATTACCGTTTTATGAGAGTATTAAGTAACAGTATGCAGCCTGTACTTGAACCAAATGATTGTATTATTATAAAAGAGGTTCCGGAAAATGAACTTAAAGTTGGAGACATAATTACGTTTATGTCGGTGGAAGAGGATATATATGGAAAATACAACACACACAGAATATATGATATTGGTATAGATGAAAATACCGGTAAAAAGTACTATGTTACAAAAGGAGATTATTTTGACACACCTGATTACAGTTATGTGATATATGAAAATATTGCCGGAAAATATGTAAGAAAGATACCATTAGGAAGTGTGATAAGTTTTATAGTAACAAAGCTTGCAGATAATAAAGTATATTTTGTTGCTATAATATTTCCACTCATATTATGTCTGCTGACATATATTAATCAGCTTATCCGGATAATTGTACTTGGTGAACAGAATCCGGATGAAGATGAACAGAATCCGGATAATCACCGGATAATGGAAGGAAGTGACAGGAGATGAAACGTTTTATTAATCAGGAGACAGTGATGCTTATAGTATTATCCTTAGTTGTACTTGTTGTAATGTTCGGTGCGACTGTTGCCTGGTTTGTCGGTGCCACTCCTGCCGGAATAGAGAACATGGATTTGCAGGCGGATGATAAAGGTGAGCTTTATGTGTATGTAAAGACAGAGCAGCAGGATGATTCTTCAGGAACAGAATCGGGAACAGAATCAGGACAGGATGATGTTAAACAGGATTCAGAAAGGGATTCGGAAGGATTTGTTGCTCTTAATAAAATCGGAACAGGAGATAATGTTTCATACAAGATAGATATGCATCTTGTAGACCAGAATAATATATTGAAAAAGACATTTGCACCGGGAGCATATGGAAAAGTTGTATTTAAGATTATGTCAAAGACATCAATTATAAAGGGATATAAAATAAGAATAACTCCCGGTATAAAGGCAGCAGACGGATTGGGTAATACAGCGTTAGAACTTAGTGAAGAAGATTTACTAGGACTTGTAAAGAGTCATATAAAGTTTTATGAAACATTTGATAATCCGGAATATAATGATGTAATTCCATACGACAAAGAATGTATGTATGATAATGGGACTGAGCATACAGACGGGCTTGAAGGAACAATAGAAGAAGGAGAGACAAAATATGTAACTCTTTATTGGTATTGGCCATATGAATATACGGACATACCGGCGAGTCTTCATATTGATGACGTGTCAGGAAAGTTCTATGAAGAATTTAAAAAATATGCCGGCAAAACAGACAAAGAATGTATAGAGGAATATGACTGGGATGATACATATATAGGAAATTTTGTGGAAAACCTTACGTTTCATTTTGATGTTGAAACAGTAAGATAGTTAAAAAGCAGTGAGGAATTTATGAGCAGGAATGATTATAAAGAAAAAACTGAAAAAATATATACAGATGACGAAATAGAGATAATTAATCCTGATGATTACAATCATGAGAAACACATTTCTGTTAAAAGCAAAAAGAACAGAAACAGGAAAAAGAAGCCTGTTTTAATTGCCCTGATTGTAACCATACTGCTTGCAGCAGCATCAACATTTTCGTGGTATCTGTTTCATAAAGACAGTCATGCGGATACGAAGGATATAAGGATTATGACACCATATTTTTTATATCTGCTGAATCCTGACGATACGACTTCTTTAAAGTTCTCAGTTGGAAATATTCATCCGGGAGAAGTAAAGCAGGTTGTAATATGTGTCAGCAATAAAAAGCCTTCTGATATATCGGGAGAGGCGGTAGACATAGCAAGAGAGTCAAAGTTTAATTATGACCTTGAGTTTGTACATACTGAAAATCTTAAAGTTAATTATGATATATACGAATTGGAGAAGAATTCCATAGCAACAGGAGGACAGGTTCCATCACAGGGCATAGTAGTAGAGGGAATACCGAATGTATACTGGACAAAGAAAGAATCAGAAGGAAGTATAAAACCGCTTACGCCTACAAGGGATGAAACTGATTCAAGACTTAACAGTGTGTTTCCCGATGGAACAGATGGAATATTCAATAAAGGAAAATATCTGTTATATCAATATGATACTGATGGGGTACAGATGGGACTTGAATATAAAGATGATGGAAAAGATAAAAAGTATGAATTTGATTATTATCTTGTTGAAATATCATGGGATAAAAATGTTAATTTCAGCGAGTATACAAAAGAGACTGACTTATTGTATGTAATAGTAAATGCAAAGCAGCCAAAGCCTACACTGGATGATGGAAATTAAGAAATGAGGATTAGTATGAGAAAGCATAAAAAACATATTATTCATATAAGCATAATACTGGCAGCTATATTTGTTATGGCCGGCAGTCTGGCTTTGTATGCAAAATATTATGCTTCCAGATATAATAAGGGAATTACAGTAGCTTCTAATCTTTATTTTAACAGTGATAAGTTAAAGAGAATTACCGGAGTAACGGATATAGATACAATCCTGCAGGATACAGACGGTATTAATAAGTTAAGCATAATTACTAACAGTGGAGCATGGTCGTCAGGAACATTACTTCTCAACTTTGCCGTACAGAATTTTGAAAATAGTATATTATACAATGACAGCAATCTGAATATTGACTATAAAGTAGAATTCGTTCTTTTGGATGCACCTGTTGGGGCGAATTACAGTGTTGTTGACACAGCAGGAAATAAAATTCCGCTTACAAGTGTAAATACACCTGTAGAAATGAGTGGAACAGTTAAAGGTGGAAGTCTGAATTCCGATACATATGGAATTGAAATAACAATGACAGGACAGACAACAGATTACGTTCAGTCAAGAGTTCTTGTAATGGCGTATCCGGTAAGTCCTGATTATATATACAGAGCTGAAAATGAGAATCAGGAGTACAGACTATTGGGAATACTTCAGGGACATACAACAGATGCGAAGATGTCTATAGACAGTGCAAAGTTTAAAGTTCAGGAAGAAAGTGGATATGGAACAGCCACATGGAAAAATAAAGTGACAGATTTGTCCGGATTTATGTATAATGTTAAAACTATAGGAGATGTAGTGGTTGACAGCAGTACAGCGGCTAAACAGCAGGTGAAAATCACATGGGATAACAGATATCTGCAGCTTGACGAGAATGATGATAATTATCTATATGCAAAAGAACATGATAAAGACACGTCACTGTCGGAAGAAGATAAATATATAAAAGTTGAAGGCGATAAATCATCTGTAATTATTATGATTTTACCATATACAAGTATAGATATGACATTTTATAAGGGAAAACAATTTGATACGGAACTTAGCACTAAAAATGCGGATGAAGCAGGCAGACAGTGGTTTGAGGGACTTGTAAGTGCTGAGGTTGTTGAATAGATAAAGTATAGTAAGACTAATCGATGGAAGGACATGGTGATTTTATATGAAAAAGCACATAAAGCGAATAATATCTATAATTTTATGTATAGCTTTGGTTATGAGTATGGAGAATATGTCTGTATACAGGGATATTCTTGTCAAATTGGGAAGTAATATAGTCACATGGGCGGCATCGGGAAATGAAAATGATAAAAATACAGATAGAGTTAAAGAGATTAAAAGTACAGAGATTATAAATACAGATGCAGGGTCGGAAGCAGAAACTGAAGAGATAACAACAGATATTGCAACAGATATTGCTGAAACAACAACGGAAGAATATATTGAGCCTGACAGAGAACTTTCACCTGAAGAGATGGAATCCGCAGAGTCAAAAGCTGAATCAGAGAGAGTCGAAATGGAAGAGAAGGAGAGAGCTTCAGAGAATCAGGAGACTACTAAAAGTAAGAAGAAAAATAAAAAATCCGTAACGAAAGATACAAAAGAAACTACAACACAGAAAATAGAAGAATCGAAAGAAACTACAACACAGGAAGTTGAAGAAACTATACATAACAATGGTTATGGGGAAGATGAACTGGCGGGAGCACCTGTACCATCAGACTGGCCTCAGGTAAGTGAGACAACTGAATTTGTCAAAGGGCAGACATATGCGATAAGGTCAATTGCTGACTGGAAGAAGCTTATAGAACTCAGCCAGACTAATACATTTGAGGATGTGTCATTCATAATATATAAAAGGGATGCCACATATGATAACTGGACGCTGGATAATACAGTTTTCGGTAAAAATAGCGCGATAGGAAATAAAAATTATCCTTTTGCAGGAACTATATATTCATTTTATGCAACAACTGTAATATATTCAGACAGAGTTATGTTTGAGTATTTATCATCAAAGGCACACATAGGCATAAAAAATGAAACCGGTATAAAAACATTTGTAGTATCATATTCAAAAAGTGTACCATGTGCACTTGCTAAAAATCTTGTACTTGCAAAAGAGGGATGTACTGTAAACATAGGTGGAACAGGTATATCCAATTATTATTTTGAAATATCATCAGGTACTATATACTCAACAGGTGTAGTAGGCGGATTATTTGCAAAAGTGTATGTAGAAGCAGGTGCTGAAGCAAGAGATGAGGAAGGAAATTCAAAATATAAAATAAATGTAGCAGGTCCGGGAATAGACCTGATTAAGTATGACAAGAGCGGAAAACTTCATGGTATAAAAGACGGTACAATTACAGGAGAAACTGCGGGAGGAATTATAGGAGACATATCCGGAGATATAGATATTGAAATATCAGGCATGACAACAATGCCTGTAAAAGTCTTGTCATCATCAGGCAGTTTTCCTTCAGCAAAAAATGGATATTTAGGTACGGCAGGTGGATTTGCCGGAGCAGTGCATAGTGGAGTCAGAATTAAATTCACTAATAATGCACAGATAAATCTGAGTTCAAACATTATGAGAAATGTCACCTCAGCAGGATTATGTTCAGGTGGTTTAATTGGATATATGGAGGGAGCAGAACTTGAATGTGCAGCTTCAGGAGGTGTATTAAGAACAGGAAATACGGAAGCTGTAAGATATGCAGGCGGACTTATCGGATATGCGAAGAATTCAAATATAACAGTAAGCAACTACACACAGAATAATGATACATACATATATCAGAGCCGGAATGGGGCAGAGTCAGATAATTATGCTGTAGGTGGTGTTATCGGCATGTATGTAAATGATGATTCTGTAACCACAGGAAAACTTGAACTTTCATACATAAAGTCGGCAAACAAAAATGCTGCGAAAGCATCAAATATAAGAATATCAGGAGCAAATACAAAGAATAATAAAAGAGGTGGACTTGCAGGAATTATTGATGCAGGAAATGCCAGTGTAAACATTCACGATATTAATACAGATGCGGTGGATTCTACAGCAGGTGATGGCGGTGAGAACTGCTATTATGTTAACATGGTTCAAAGAGATAATAATACATCTACTAATGCAGCCAATACAGAAACCGGTGGTATTGCAGGAATTATTGCAGGAACTGATATAAAGCTTACAAATATAAAATTGAATTTTGTATTTGTAACAGGTACAACGAGCAATGCAATATGTGGACAGACAGCAGGAGGAATTGCAGCAAGGGTAGGAAATCTTAATAATACTGTCAAAAATACGAAGATGGCAGTTAAGGATATTACAGTTCTTAACAATTATGTAAGCTATGTCAATCGCGATGGCGGAAATTACTATGGTGGGTTATTCGGTATAGTGTCAAAAGGTGTTATTGCACTTCAGGGAACTATAGATTTATCGAAAGTTCCTTATAAAACATGGGCGAATGCTGACCATTATAATCCTGATGGTGTAGCAGGAGTAATGCTTGGTGGATATGGCAGACGTGGGTTTGTAGCAGGATATACTAATCAGAGTATAATATATCAGGATACAGGCTGTATATACCAGAGACCAATCACATATGATGCAGATGGAAAAATAGAGCAGTTTGATGCTGACACAATAGGTTACAGCCGTAATGACACAAGAAATACAGACACAACTAATCTTTACTGTATCGATGATATA
Organism: Lachnospira sp. UBA2821; assembly: GCA_002351535.1. Taxonomy (GTDB): domain Bacteria; phylum Bacillota; class Clostridia; order Lachnospirales; family Lachnospiraceae; genus UBA2821. The sequence continues at coordinate 17,069 of DEGR01000064.1, read as the reverse complement.
GGTAATGCAGGTTCTGTATTGAAAAATGTGGAGAGTGTTCTTGATATAACAAAGAAATATTCAGAGGTTGCACAGGGAAGATTAACTACAGACACAGACGGATATTACATTATAGATTCACTGGGGGACGCATTAAGGCTTGCAGTGGCAGGCAATTCGGTAAATACTGAAGGAAAGCCACAGATAGGCGGTAACTGTTTCCTTTATGACGGAGAGACAGAAGAATTAACACTTGAACAGATACTTTCAAGAAACTTCAGAGTAAAAACTGATTTGAATCTTAAGGATGCAGGAATACATGGTTTTGTTAATAATGCTAACTGTAAGTATGAATTTACAGGACGCTTTGAAGGTGAAAAGAATAATGGCAAAAATCCGGTTATCACGCTTGATTTTATATCAAGACAAAAGTATGGCGGATTATTTACTAATGTCAGAAATGCAACATTTAAGAATATAGACATAGCTGGTAATCTTTGGTATCTTCAGGCAACCAATTTAGGCGGAGGCGACATAAATACTGCATTTAATACACAGAGTGCAGCCGGAAGTATTGCAGCTTATGCATCAGGTGATATTAGTATAGATAATGTAAATATCAGCACAAGTATTAAAGCAATGACTTCGAATCATCATACATGGGATAATGGGCAGATGTGGTCATATGGCGGAATGTTTGGTATATACAATCAGGGAACAGGACATTATATATGCAGAAACAGTAAGATTGCACCTGTATTTCCGCTGGTATTAACCACTACATTTGTCGGTGGAATGATAGGGTGGCAGTATGTGTCTAACAAGACTGATTCTGAAAATATGACTATAAGCGTATGCACAATATCGACAAAACTCACGACAAATAAGCTATATGGCAGTGGTGGAAATAATGTTCACGGAAGAAATGGCGGACTTATTGCACTTATATCAGGAGATTACCGTAATGTTGTTACTACAAATAACTCTTCATATTATCCTTCGGCAATAGGGGATGAGACAAGGGTTATAATGAAGCTTACGGATACAGTTATAGATGATGCAGATATTGACACGACGGTTATGACAAGTGCCAATGTGTTGACAATGGGAGGAACGCTGGGGTATTCATGGGCATATGTCGATGCAGATATCGATAATTTGAAGGTGCAGAATACAGACATTAAGAGCAGAGGTGTTATTGGAGGTCTTATAAGCACTGCAGCGGGCAGATTTGACTTTGATAATATTAAAATAAACAGTCTTAAAATGGAATCATTACTGACTAATGATACATATTGTGGTTTTCTGATAGGAAATGGAAGAAATGCAATAGTAAATATAAATACAGACACTTATCATATAGCACAGGATGGAAATGTATCAATAAAAAATTACAAGGCTTTCGATGAGATTGTTGGTCTTAATCTTAGATTAAATGTGAGTGATGCAGAATACCCGTATTCAAAAAACGGAACTGTCGATGCTACATACATAAATGGTGGTATAGTAAATATTACAGACAATAAGTTTGGTGATTTTACGGATGCGGATAATTATAAGAGTTATGTTAATAAGGTTGTATACATAGGAAATAAGTATACAAGATATTATTATAATCTTTTTAGCGGTAATGCTGATGAGTGGAAAGTTTCTGTAGATAATGCCGGAACAGCTACCATAGACAGTGCAAAAAAATTAATGGCATATTCTGTATTAAAGTATGCTAATACTAACATATCAAGATTTTTAACAGTATACACATCAGCTATGCAGTCAGCTTCAATAAAAACGATAGATGTTACATCAGATATAGATTTAAACACATACAGTTATTATCCTGTATCAATTAGTAATACTACATGTAACTTCAATAATCATAGAGTGAAATTTTATTCTGAAGATATATATAACAGAGAGAAAACACTTGCCACAAATGCAATTGGTAATATAGACAGAAATAATGAGAATGCTGACGGACAGCATTATCTTATGCACGCTTCACTGTTCTTAAATACAGGAAGCGGTGTTAATATAAATAACATTAAACTTGAAGGAACAGTAGCAAATCTTGGTTCAAAATCAGGAGCATTAGTAGCATATAGCATGACAGGTTCATCGACGGTAACAGGAGTTGAACTTGTGGGTGTAAGGATACATGGTTATGAAAACGGTAATACATGTGGACTTATGATTGCTAAAATTGGTACAAATTCTTACGGTAACGATGTTGAATCAAATGTGATAATAGATGGGATTACAACTACATATAATTATTCAGATGCGGGTGTGAATTATCCCGTGGCATCAGCACTTATAGGATACGTTGGAAGTGATTCAGCAACTAATGTGAGAGTTACGTTTAGGAATCTGAAGCTTGAGGATGAAAAAATTGCCGGAAGTGAAAAAGGAAAAGTTTTTGAATATGCATCATGCGTATATGATTACAGATTTACTACTGATCTCGTAAAGAATTACTGTTATATGCTTTATACATTCACAAAAGCAGATACAACAATTGGCAATGTGACATATGGAAAGGAGATAAAGGACGGAGTAGAATATCTGGACCAGGACAGAGATGATTATCTGAGAGCAAGAATAACAGAAGCAGGTCAGGAAATGTATATTCCATATGTGCATACACAGAGAAATATATATGTCAATCCAAGGAATGGTGACATTACGCAGGGATGCGGTACATATGAAGACCCATATATTATAAGCGGTGCAAAACAGTTTATTACATTATATCTGTACCTCACTAATAAAAGCCAGTATGAGACTATATTTAAGGGGTCAGGAAGTAATGATGATGTAAGTGGAAAATGGAGAGTTAATCCTGTTGGAGGAGATGATACAGATAAATCACAATGCAGTGACATTGGCTTACAGGGAGCACATACACCGGCTATATATGAAAGTGCTAAGTTTCCGTCAAGGGAAGACCTGAGTACTGCATATTATAAGATTACCGGGGATATTAATCTTGCTAACATTACAGATTTGAATGATAAAAATGTTGCAGGAGAATATTGTGGTCTTGGCTCAGAAGAATATCCATTTGCCGGAGTAATTATTGGAACTATGGAAGTGACAGATGCCAATACAGGTATTACTACTATAGGACGTCATACCATTACACTTCCGGAGCAGGGAAGCATAGATGATACACAGTACAAACAGTCGGATTTCGGGCTTATATGGTACATGGGCGGTGCTGTAGTAAAAGACCTTAATATAGTGGGAACGGGATATGCAGAATCTAAGCCTAAGTATTATAATGTACTTGCAAATGGAGGTGGAGTAGCCGCTAAGATTGTAGGTGGTGATAATATAATTGATAATGTCAAAGTATGCATGAACTTTAACATGGATAACAGTCATAAAGTCTATGGGTATAAAGGGAATGATAATGCATATTACGATATAGGAATAAAGGGAATTGGCGGACTGGTAGGAACTATAGACACAGGTACACTTGTGCTTAGAAATTATCAGAAGACAGATGATACAATGATAAACTGCAGATTTGATAATTTTACTAAGAGTACGGATAACAGTGCATCAGGAACATATACAGGGGATTATGGAGAACTGGCAGGAATTCTTGTCGGAAGAGTATATGACGGTAATGTAATATATGAGGGATATAACAGTGGTTCACAGTCGAAGGAACCATATGTATTAAAGAGTGATAATCTGAATGTCAGTGGAGGAAAGTATACTAAGACGTATCCTCTGGTTAATGGATTTCATGTTGTCAATGCCAATGTATTTAATGATAATAAATTGACATATTCTTATGCAGATGCAACAGGTAAAAAATATCAGGTAAGTGTAGGTAACAGTGAACAGCTTGAAATGCTTGCAATGGCTATGAATAGTGATGCATTGTCTGTACTTTATTCGGCAATGCCATCATATTCAGGAAATGTAACCGGATACAGCTATTATAACAGGTGCAGAAAAGCAGACTACAGTAGTGTAGGTGCGGCAGATGCAATGACGTCCGAAGACAGAAGTCTTGCATACAGATATGATGATAACAAAGCAAAGGCATATGCAGGATATCTGTATCCTTATCTGTGCAGTAAGTACATAGATTACACACAAATATCAGATACAACTGATACTGACCCGGTTGTTAAAAATTATAGTGGCTATAAGAAGACATTAAGTTCAGTAACACTTAAATATTATGATACTACTGATAAAGCAGACAAAGACGAGGCGGCAATAGTAAGCAATACGAATAAAATGGTGCCTCAGATTGCGGATTATGAGACTACATATATATTAGAAAAGAATGGAAGTAATACACAGACATTTGATGTCAGTGGCTTTGATATAAGCTTCAGAGGAATAGGTGAAGTGTATACGGATATGTATACAGGACATGAGAACAAATATCTTCCAAGTATGGGTGGTGCATCATTCATAGGATTCTCTGACTTCAGGGCAAACTTTGATGGAAATGGCAATACGGTAAAATTCTATATAAACAGGGCATTTGATGAAGATGGAGTAATGTATAGTGGGTTATTCAACCGTCTTACATATAACCAGAAGGTTATAGATACTAATACATCTGCGAAGCAGTTAGAGATAAAGAATTTTACTATTAAGAACAGTGTTGTGTATAATCCAAATACATTTAAACGTATAGAAGGTATGTTTAATAAGAGTGTTAAACTGATAGAATGGAATTATATGATTAATATGAAAGCAACATGCGGAATAAACACATGTGCTTCAGGAATGCTCACAGGTGTGATGCAGGGTGCATGGAATATAAGTAATGTTGATATATTAAAAGACACGAATCATACTGATGACGTGGTAAAAGGTGACGTGTCAGGATACAAGAATGTAGGAGGACTTATTGGAAGAATAAATAATACACATTTTGTGGAAAGTGGCAAAGCAGGAACCGAAGAATGGTTTAATACTAACATGCCATATTCAAACAACATAAATATTAATGGGTGTGATATTAAGGCTCAAAACAACCAGCAATTTAAGGTGACAGAACTTGGAAGTAATATATCAAAAATATATGTAGAAAAGAACAAAGATGCATATTATTATGAATGTACTTATGCTGGAGGAATTATAGGAAGCATAGGTACAAATGTAGCCAAAGGAACTTATGGCAATGGCATGCTATATGGTAATATCAGCATAAGTGAATGTGATATGGAAAATGCAGAGGTAGAAGCCATTAATAAGGGAACTATTGGTGGTATGGCGGGTGCCGTAGGAACAAGAATGAGAAGAAGAGACTGGTATACAGGATATGCTTCAATCGGCAATGTGTCGGTTACTGGTGGAAGTGCAGATTCAGCATCTATTAGGAATTTAACAGTTAAATCCGGTAATACATTAATAGTAGAGGGGGAAACAACGGCTGACGATTATTCTGCAGGAGGAATATTTGGTGTTATAGATGCTCCTAAGAAAGGGCAGGGTGGAAATGTTAATATAGCCAATTATAATCTTCAGAATATTAATATTGACAGTGAAAATAGTGGAAATAGTGGAAAACTGACAACATATACTAACTTTCAGGGAGACGGCGGATTGATAGGATTCTCAAGGGCTAATAGAGTGGATATAGATAATGTACACATTACAGGCACTAATACAATTGGTTATGCAAATGCCTATAAGTCTACAGGAGGATATGTTGGAGAAATCTGGGCTACAGGAAATGAAAACTGGTATAGTGTTGATACATATAAGGCAGAATCAACCTTCAATATTAAGAATTCAGGTATAGAGAATACAAATATACGTGGAAATACTATGCCATCAGGAGGTTTGATAGGAAGGGATGCTATAGAAACCGTAAATATTGGTGAAAGCGGTTCAGAAGTTAAAGTAAAGAATGTAAATATTGAGAACAATTCCGGTACGGCATCAGGTGGAGCAATAGGTTCTGTCATGTATAGTTATGATAATACCATGGCAAAACAGCAGACAGTTAACATTAATAACCTGTCTGTTGTGGATTCGTCTGTAAAGATTAAAGGAGCAGGTTCTGATGCAGGAGGTGTTATAGGAAGGCTTGAAAGAATAAGCACCGGTTATATCACATATGCCAAAATCAATATGGGCAATGTATATGTATATACAACAGATTCAGGTACGTCTAATATTGAGGCAAAGGGTTCTGCAGGAGGTTTGTGTGGAAGTTCAACAATGCAATATACAACGTTTAATCTGACGGGAAATATAGGTGTTGGTACAAAGTATGGCACAGATGCATGGGATAATACAGAGAATAGTGGAGTAAACATCAAAGCACAGAATGCCGGTGGGCTTATAGGTAACAGGCAGCAGAGCTATTCTGAAAAGCAGACTGCAGATATAGCTGTAGCTAATAACAGAATATATTCATATGTAGATAACAATAATCAGGCAGCAGATACATATAGTGGAGGTCTGTATGGAAAGATAGAGCAGGATGCCCAGAATGAGAACTTTGTGTTTGATAAAGTGCTTATTAAGAATAATATTATATTTACCGGAAGAATTAATACATCGACTATAAACAGAGGTAACGGAAACGTTGGCTGTGGAGGTGTGTTCGGATATGTACATGCTCCTCAGAAAAATGCAGGAATTTATCTGCCATATCTTACATTGGAGAATAACAGTATAGGATATTATGATGCTGCAACAAAGGATGCAAAGCAGAATGACTGGAGCAGTGTGGCGTTAAACAGCAAAAATGTCAAACTTTATGATGCTTCAAAGAATAATTTAAGTGCAATAAGCTGGGATGAAATACAGGATTTGAATGACAGTAACATAGCAGATTATTCTATAGCATTTGGACAGTTTATCGGTGTACATTCGAGGGCACTCAGAAGTTCAGCAGTATATATATTATCGCCTTCAGTTACGGTAGATAAGGATAAGGTGGGTTCTATACCGGTCATAGATGTAGGTGTAAATGCCTATACCTATACCGGAACAACAGACCAGAGCAGTACAACATATCAGCTCGGAGAGCCGTATTTATATAGAAAATATGTCCATATAATATACATGGACAATGTGTCAGGAGCATATTCAGATATATCAGTATCAGATACAACAAGAAAACCAACATCAATAGAAGGAAATCTTCTTGTGACTGATAAAAATAAATATCCATTTGGTAACTTTAAGTCAGACATAGAGGGTTATCAGCAGCTTAATGATGGTGTGACTGACATAAAACAGAAGAACTACAATTATATTATGGCGAAGAGACTTAATATGTATATGCCTTATAATGACGAGACAAGTAAATATTCTATATGTACAGGCGAAAACAGTTATTATAAACTTACTTATGATGTGAAGAATGAAGATGGTACGGATGCCAATATATTAAATGGTGTTCCGGTTCTGGTTCTTGATGGTTGTCTGGACCCACAGACCGTAGGAGATTATGCAGCAGCGGTTCTTACTAATGGTGGTGGAATGATGTCACCGTCAGATATTAAGGAATTGAATGCAGCAGGATGCAAAGAAGTTAATAATTTCTGGAATATAAGTGTAGAAAATGCGTATATAGATGCTGTCGGAAATATTAAAGCTATTACGGCAGATGACAGCAGATTTGCGGGACATCAGAAGACAAGCATACAGGTTTCCGATTCTAACAGACTTTTAGTTGCGACATCAATACATGATGAAGTAATTAAAGATAATGCAGATACACTATATACAATTACACTTTTAAAATATACATATACGAGTAAAGGAGTAACGGATGACAGGGCGAAGACAGAAGTATTATATATTCCTGTATTTGTAAAAGAAAAGGTTACTCTTGACAGTTATATAAGAATTCTTTCAGATGAAGAGTATTCTCTTACAAGAGCACAGAAAGAAGGATACAAGAATGATGTAACTATATCACACGACAGTGTGTATACTATTTATACAGAATTTGTATATGATGCAATCAGGCTTAAGAACTCATTCAAATCAGATAAAGTTAACAAGAGTATTATATTTGATACTAATGGTTCTACGGTGTCAGTTATGTCAGAGGGAACAAAATTTACTCTGGTAGACTATTATACGGGAGAATCATATTACTATGTATCAACGGGTGATGAGCTGCATAATGAGATTATGTTCACTGATTTTAAAGATAAAGATGGCAATTCATATCAGACAAGAAATATAGGTGATGATATCTCAGGAAAAATGGCATCAAATTCATATAAATCCATAGGATACAAGAATGAGGATACATATTATAGTGGAAATGTTACTTATACAGATGTGGATAATAAAAATGGAATAGGTGTTGAGAGATTCTTTATTGTGGTTGAACCACCGGAAAATGCTAATACAGCAGTTGTACAATTGAAGATGGGAATGTATGCAGAAGATACATCCGGCAAAGCTGTAGATGAGTTCTTTAATAAGAACAAGAATGGTGATACAGCTATTGATGTAACATATGTGCCGGGTCCAATGATACAGTTTGGTGGTATTAATGATGACGGAACAGGCACAGATGGTAAGACTTATATATCCGGTATTATAAGTACAGATGGAAAAGTCAATATAGATGCCAATGTAGAAATAGCATTAAAAGAATTCGGAAGTCCGTACTGGAATGAAAAAAATGTAGGAAATACAATAGACAGTTCTAACACTAACAAATATCTTGAAGTGGCGGCTACACTTGTTGATGAGAATAATAATGTAGTGGCGTGGCCTGCAGGTACAAATATAAGTGTTAACGGAGGCGCAAACCGGTTACTTAAAAATAACCTTGTTGTATATGCTTATAAAGATATGGACAAACAGTTCCCTATGGATAATGTAAGCCAGAATATAAGTGATACCTGCTATTATTATAATATAAATGAGAATGATACAAATCCCGACTGGGAATGGATATATGTGGACGATGATGGAAAATATTATTATTATAGTGGATTTGACAAAGTGTCAGGTAAATGGATAGCACAGGAATTAGCAGTTACGACACTTAATCCTCAGTACATTGATATTTCTAATCAGATACATATGTCACTTGATTTTTCATCAGCAGATATAGATGAATATAGTGGAAATAATTATAAAGTTATGTTAAAACTTTACCGTTCAGACAGTCCTGATTATCCTAATGAAGGAAATACAAAAGCTTATGGCAGTACAAAGAGACAATATACAGGAAATGTGTCAGCGGAGAGTATCAAAGAACTTGCGGTGGCAGTAGCACCGGATGAACTGACAGACCTTGGTGTTAATCTGTATAATAGTTCAAAGAAATCATATTATATACCATTTGAAAACAGATTTGATTTCAGTGATTTAATTCATAAGAACAGGATAGACCAGACTGCGGATGCGGATGAATGTGCAGCAAATGAGTATATGGTGACATACAGGATATATAAGAAGACAGCATCAGATAATAATGATGGAACTACATTGCCGTCCGGATATAATGAAAATATAGGAAGTATTAAGAAAAGATACGGAGATACATGTTACAGGCTGGTTGACTGGAAGGATTCACCATTTTCATTGTATGATGAAGATGATAATAAACTTGATTCAAAGAAAATTATAGTAAATGACAACGAGGAACAGTCTGTAATAGTTACTTCAAAGCATTTTACAAAAGAGGAAATATTAAATGGTACAGCAGGTGAAAAATACGTTACTGACTGGAAAATGAGATTACATATTGATTCGGGCAGCATTAATAATGAAGATTTGACCAATTATATGATTACGGTATCTTATGTTCCATACGAAAAAGGAACTGTAATGCCGGCTACTGACCAGACGCAGACATTATTTGATTATTTTATATTTACGGTGGCTAAACTTAAAACAGATATGTAGGAGAAAGGAGGATACTTGTGAAAGCATTTATAATAATTGTAGCATTAATAATATGCATAGTAGTTATTGTTAAAAAATATAATCTGATGAAGGCATATTATGACTATCAGACGAAAGCACTGAATGATTTAGAAAAGAAATATGATAAACAGGTAGAGGACTCCGAAAAGCAGATAGAAGAATTAAAAACGATAGCATATCTTAATGCAACGACAAATATATGGAATATAGACTATTTTATTGAGAAAGGTGAACAGCACCTGAAACAGGAGTATGACCATGTTCCATCTTTTACATTGGTAGCATTTAATATAAGCAATATCGGTAAAATTAATCAGCTATTTGGTCCTACACAGGGCGATAAAGTAGTATACTTTACCGCCCAGACATTGAAAAAAACAGTGAGAAATCAGATATATGCACAGATATATTCAAATCTGTTCTGTATATTATATGTTGATAAAGATGATGAATATATTATTAACATGATAAATAAGATTCATGATATTCTCATTAATCATGATGATAATGTCAGAATAAGAACAACATTCGGAATATACAAAGTTCAGGATAAAAATCAAAATATAATGGACATGATTAATTATGCACAGCTCGCGCAGAGATTTGTAAAGGAATCAGATGATATATGTTATAAATTTTTTACTAATGAGCTTAATGATAAGTTTGAAGATAATAAGAAAATGAGTGAGGAGATGGAAAAGGCTCTTGATGACAACAAATTTGTAGTATTTTTACAGCCAATGTATGATTTGCACTCATATAGAATTATAAGTGCAGAAGCACTTGTAAGATGGGATTATCCCGGCAAAGGAATGCTTTCACCATTTGCATTTCTTCCATTGTTCGAGAGCACGTCATTAATTCAGAAACTTGACTACTATATGTGGGAAGAGTGTATGAAAACAGTAAGACGTTGGATAGACAACAAGATAGAACCTACTCCAATTACAATGAATATCTCTCCATCACATCTCACCAATGCGAAGTTTGTTGATTTTCTTGTAGATATAAGAGAGAAATATCTTATACCTAAAGATATGATAGTACTTGAAATACCTGAGAAAGGACTTGCTAATGTAAGTGACACTACAAAAGAGATTATAAATCGTCTGCATGATGAGGAATTTATATTATGTATAGATAACTTTGGAAGTCTTAATTCATCACTGAATCTGTTAAAAGACTTACCAATAGACAGAATAAAACTTGACCGCTCATTCTTAGCAAAAAACTCAGGAAGTGATGAGGGACTTACTATATTAAGATACCTTGTTGCAATGGCCAAAGAGCTGGACTTTACAATAATAACAGAAGGAATAGAGACAAAAGAACAGGCATCGATGTTATTAGAGATTGGCTGTGACATAGGTCAGGGATATTATTTCTCAAAACCTGTTGATTTGAGAACATTCGATGGAATGAACAAGTCAAAACTCAATGAAATGTACAGGCCGGACGAGTATTACCCTACGTTTGAAGATTATGAGAAAGACCTTGAACTTGTAAGACAGTATCTGATGGCGCAGGAGGCATAGATAACAATGAAGGAAAATCATCTTATTTTAGATTTTTCGCATGTATATTGTGATGAAAACATACCGGAAAATGCACTGGTTAATGATAACGTGCATTGGCTGGACTGTTCGCAGATTGAGGGATGCGATTTATATTGTTCTGAATGTGCAGAAGAGAAAATCATGGAGAAAATTGAACCATATGGGATTCATGGGATACATTTTCTGGACTCAGGTAATTATCATTATATTACAGCAATCATGGTAAGTCAGATTTGCGAAGATTTTATGCTTGTTGTGTTTGACCATCATACGGATATGCAAAAGCCAATGATAGAGGATATTATGAGTTGCGGTGACTGGGCAGGAAAAGTATTAAATACAAATCCATATTTGCAGCAGCTCGTATTAATCGGACCGGAGCAGAAAGACATAAAACAGATATATTCTGACAAAGCGGATGAGTTAAACGGCACATATATAAAAGAAAAGCTTCTTACATTTTCAGCGGAAGAAATCGAATCAGGAGGGGATAAGGATAATATATCAAAGATAAAGACAGACCTTCCTGTTTACATCTCCATAGATAAGGATATACTTGACAGAAAATATTCAGAGACCAATTGGAGTCAGGGAAAAATGTCACTTACCATGTTAGAAGAATTACTATTGCATTTCCTGCAAAATAGAAGAATTCTTGGTATTGACATATGTGGTGAATGTCAGCCTGGTATACCATTTCCGGAGTATATTGAGGCAGAGGAAATCAATGAAGAAACTAATAAAGAATTATTTGAATATTTGAATCATTACATAAATAACCTATAAAACTGTAATTTTTTACAATTTATAGGTTATTTTTTACAATTACGATTTTTTTGTCGAATTATATGTTACAATGAATTGATGTTTTTTTAAAGCATGGAAGAGAATAAGGTAATGTAGATTGTCAGAAGGAGGTATTATGAAAAGAAAAAGATTATTTACAGGGGCATGCATGCTTGTTTTGGGGATGTGCCTGTTTGTGAAACCGGACATCGCGAAAGCAGATACAGAGGGAGATTTTGATTATGTGATTGATACAGAGGGGGATTATGATGAAGATACGGGAGAGTATAAAACGTACGATGTGGCAAAGGTAACCGGATATCACGGCACATCAGTTGATATGGTTATACCCGAAAAGTTAGGCGGATATATTGTTTATTCATTAATGTATGATATGGACATAGAGGAAAATTACAACATGGATATAGAATCTATTACATTGCCTTCAGGAATGGCTGATTTCACATCAATGGATGACAGTAATACAATGTCAAAGTTTGAGAAACTTAATAATTTCTATGTAAGCAGTGATAATGTGAATTATGCTGAACAGGATGGAGTGCTTTATAATAAGACAAAGGATGCACTTTTACAGATGCCACCTGCAAGAACAGGAAAGTTTACTGTGCCTGAGGGAGTTATCAGGGGTAATTTTCAATATAGCAATATAACAGAAGTGTATCTGCCTTCTACATATATTGCATATTTTATAGGGGAGGATGAAGAGTACGGTTGTATTAAAGAACAGTTCAATGGGTCTAAAGTACAGAAGATAGAGGTCTCCACTGATAATTCGAACTGTACATCATATGAGGGAATGGTATATGATAAAGATTTAAAAACTCTATATTATTGTCCTCCGATGTATCAGGGAGAATTTAAATTCGCAGATACATTATGTGAGATATATGGTGGTGCATTTTCGTATAACATAGCAGAGAATTATAATATTCCTGAGGGAGTTACGGAATTAGGTTATAATACTTTTTACAGATGTGAGAATGTTAAGAGCATTAATCTGCCATCGACAGTTGAAAGTATAGCTGTAAAAACATTTCCTGCTAATTCACAGTTTGAAATAAATTTTCCTAATGGAAGCGATAGGTATAGAGTGCAGGATGGCTTTTTGATAGATAATAGTGAAGAGAAGATAATTTTTAGTGATTACAATAGAAGACATCAGTCAGAACTGGTTATTCCTGAGGGAATTAAGGAAATAGGTGATGAGGTGTTTTTCGGGGCAATGATACAGAAAGTCGTATTACCGCAGAGTCTGGAAAAGATAGATGAAATGGCATTTTTCTTCTGTTACATATTGAAAGAAGTAACTATTCCGAAGAATGTTAAATATATAGGTGACATGTGCTTTTATGGTATAGATACACTCAAAGATGTATATATTGAAAGTGATGATATGGAACATATAGGATATAGCTTTGTAAGCGATTATGATTATGGGGACAACAAAGTGAACATTCTTGTAAAAAATAAATATGTATATGACATTATTATGGCAGGTGACCTTGATAAGAACTGTGTTAATATTACACTTGAAAAGCAGAAAAGTCCTATAGAACTTAATGTAAAAGAGGCTGTTATTTATACAGGGAAAATTCAGAACAAATGTATCATAAAAGCAACTTTAAATAAAATAGAGGGCACAGTCAGATGGAAGAGCTCTAATACAAATGTTGCTAAGGTAAATAATGGAAAAGTTACCGCAATTAAAAAGGGAACAGCAGTGATTACTGCAAGTGTTGCCGGAAAGACAGCTAAAGTAAAGATTACGGTTAAGAACCCTGATATAAAGATAGTTGACGGTTCCGAAAGCATTAATGTTATTAAGATGAAGAAGGGTAAGACTGTGTATTATCCTATCTATACTAATCCTTATAAAGCTCCGGTGTCTGTCAGTTGCTCTTCTGCCGGCAAAAAGCTTGTTAATGTCAGCGTAGGTAAAAATAGCGGCAGCAGTATGCTTAAAGTGAAAGCAAGAAAAAAAGGAACAGTTAAACTTAAGTTTAAGTGTGGTGGAGCAGTTAAGACTATTACAGTAAAGATAATATAATCTGCGGATAGGAGGAATATATGGAATACGGAAAACATTATACTTACGGAAAATACGGACAGAATAATAAGTCCTGCCACATATATGCGATATGTGTGACGGTATTACTGGTATTAACGATATTTATCAGTTCTGCACAGGATGTGCAGGCTGCAACGGGCAAAAAGCAGGTATATAAAGACATAGTATATAAGACAGTTAATAATGGTAAGGAAGTTCAGATTACAGGATACAGGGGAGGAGATGAGAAAGTAGTCATTCCGAATAAAATTGCCGGAAAGAAAGTTACAAGCATAGGCGTTAAGGCATTTGCAGCTAATAAGAATGTAACTATGGTTATAATACCTGACAGTGTTAAAAGAATTAATGCATATGCACTTGGATACAGAAGTAACAGAAAAAAGATTAAAGCATTTACCATTCAGGCAAAGGTGGGAAGTGCTGCATACAGATATGCAATATACAATGATGTGAACTTTAATGTTGCAGGGCTGTCTATGGGAAAAGTGTATACAGAACGTCTTAAGAGTGACGAGACGAAACTTACATGGAACAAGGCTAAATGTAACGGATATGAAGTGTACAGAAGTGAATCAGCAGATAAGGCATTTAAGAAAGTTGCAAGTGTGGCAGAGGATACTTCATATACAGATACCGGACTTAAATCAGGCAGAAAATACTACTACGAGGTTAAGCCTTATATATTATCTGATGGTAGAAAATGTTATGGAAATATGTCAAAGGCTGTGGTTTCCATATGGGGAAAATATAATACTGCAACATTTAAGAATGTTAACAGAGATAAGAAAAATATGGAAGAAAAACAGGGCGTATATTATGAAATATTTGTAAGGTCATTTGCTGATTCAAACGGTGATGGAATCGGTGATTTCAGAGGAATTACAGAGAAGATGGATTATCTTAAGGAGCTTGGAATAGATGGTATATGGCTTATGCCTATAACAGCATCCAATTCATATCATGGATATGACGTTACCGATTACACTTCAGTTAACTGGGAATATGGTTCAGAGCAGGACTTTATCGATATGATTAATGCTGCACATGAGCATGGGATTAAAGTTATTATGGACTTCGTTATTAATCATACATCATCTGAACATTACTGGTTTAAGGATGCACTTAACAATGTCAACAGTCCTTATAGGGATTATTACAGGTTCGTAAGCAAATATGATACGACACAGTATAATGTGGATGACATGTCACCATGGGGGTCAAATGTGTGGGTAAATGCAGGAGACTACTATTATTATTCGGCATTTTATGGAATGATGCCTGACCTTAATTATAATAATCCAAAGGTTAGAAAAGAGATAAAATCAGCAGCTTCTAAATGGCTCAATCTGGGAGTAGACGGATTCAGACTTGATGCAGCAATGCATATCTATGGTGATTACGAGTTCAGAAGTATGAGCGATAAGCAGAGAGAAGATGCAAACATACAGTGGTGGAATGAATTTGCACGTTACTGCGAGGGTATTAATTCGTCGGTATATCTTGTCGGTGAGGCATGGCAGAATGATGAAGTACTTGAAAGATATGCACAACCTTTTGATACTAAGTTCAACTTTGCATTTGAGCAGAATATGATTCAGTCTGTGAAGGATGGCAGAGCAGTTCTTGAGAATGGAACTACACTTTCAGACAGACTTGAGAATATACTTAAGGCTTACAGTGATGTCGACACTAAATATATAGACGGAATATTTGGAAGCAATCATGACCAGAACAGAATTATGTCTACAATGGAAGGTAATAAAGAAAAAGCACAACTTGTTGCCAGCATATATATGACACTTCCGGGTAATCCGTATATGTATTATGGAGAAGAACTTGGAATGAAAGGTTCCGGTATGGATGAGGATAAGAGAACTCCATTCTTATGGGGAAAGGATAATAAGTACAATACATCATGGGAAGAAGATGAGAACAACACTGATACTGCATCATATGAAGAGCAGAGGACAGATGATACTTCGATGTATGTATTCTATAAGAATCTCATCAGGAAGAGAAAGTCTTCAAAGGCACTTATGTATGGAGAATATAAAGCCATTGCAACAGATAATGATGCAGTTATGGCATATACAAGAAGCTATGAAAATGAGAAGGTGACGGTTATCCATAATCTCTCAGACAAAGCTGTAAGTGTAAATATTTCAGGAGAAAATGTTGATGTAGAAGCATATGGAACAGTAATCAAATAGTGGGTTGGAAAATTCGTGCTGTTTTTAGGGCATTTCGTGCATAATGTAAGAATATAAGAAAAATGTGTGGTATAATATTTCTCAATAGGATTTGAGGAGATTTAGGTATGAGGAAAAAAGTTTTATCAATTATTATGGCAACAGCAATTGCGGTAACAGCAATTACAGGTTCAACAGTCTGCTTTGGTACACAGGATGTATTGGCAGCGACACAGAGTAATGTTAAGATTAAGCTGAATAAGACTACACTTATTTTGTACAAGAATGATAATGGGGCACAACGTGTAAAGTTGAGAACAACGGTTACAGGAAGTAATGAAGGAGTTAAGTGGAAGAGCAGTAATAAAGATGTTGCAAAAGTAAGTTCGAGTGGAGTAGTTACAGCAGTAGGTAATGGAACAGCGGTAATAACTGTAACAAGTAAAACGGATAACAGTGCTTTTGCCGAATGCAAGGTATCTGTAAATAAACCTACAAAAAAGGTTTCAGCACAGAAAAAGGTTGTAAGAGTGGATGGGGGAAATAATTATATATTTAATAATATGATGCCGGGGTCAA
>DEGR01000002.1 GCA_002351535.1 Lachnospira sp. UBA2821 | reverse complement strand
CCTTAACTTTTCCTTGAAGTTATAACTGAATATTAATATTTTTCAAAAAGTGCCGAAAATCGGCACTTTTTGCTTGTTCTCTCGGTAAAATTGTGATATAATTTAGTTATATACATAACTAAAGGAGTGCTGAAAAATGTTAAGAAAAGATGTACGGGTACTTCGTCCAGAAGGAACAAAAATATACAGACAAAGGAACTGCGAATATGTTTATTATGTTATTGGTAGTGAATATAAAAAAGATAAACAATATGTAATTGAAAAAAGGGTTTGTATTGGAAAAATGGTTGATGAGGAAAACATGATACCTAATGATAATTTTTACCAGTACTTTGAAATTGAAGGCGGAAATGAAGAGGACCCACCACGTTTTTCTGATGCGTTACAAGTTGGAGCACCAGCACTCATTTTTAAAATCATGGAGGATCTGAAGATATCTGAACTACTTGAATCAATACATGGAAAAGAAGATGCAGATCTTATCAAGGATCTGATAAGTTACATGATAATCCGTGGAACAAGTACTATGCAACATTATGCAGACTTTGTATGGGGCCATCTTATAAATGCACAGAAGCAATGGAATGATTGCAAAATTAGCGAATTTTTTAAAGAAGAAATTGAATATGCCCAGACAGAATTGTTTGTATCAAAGTGGAATGAACTACAGCCAGAGCACTCTGATATTTATGTCAGTTATGACAGCACAAACATGAATACAAAAGCACAGGGAATAGAAATGGCTGAATATGGACACGCAAAAGAGGATAGTGATGTTCCACAGGTAAATATCAGCTATGCGGTAAATCATAGTGATGCGACACCATTGTTTTATGAAATGTATCCAGGAAGTATAGTGGACAATACGCAGTGTACTCATATGGTAGACAGAGCAAAGGAATATGGATACAAAAATGTAGGTATCATACTTGACAGAGGATATTTCAGTATGGTAAATATCCGATATTTTGATGAAAATAACTATGATTTTCTAATGATGGTAAAGAATAACAGTACAGTAGTTGCAGATAAAATAAAGGAAGCTCATCTGCCACTTCTTACAAAAGCAAAGTACTATCTTCCAGAGCATGATGTTTATGGATTAACGAAAGAAGGAACATTAGGTGATAGTAGTGCTGTAAGATATTTCCACATTTATTATGACAATATCAGGGCAAGTCAGGAACGAAATGAGTACATGAAACAGCTTTTGAAAAAAGAAAAACATCTACAGAAAAAAGTCGATGAAAAGATTCGGAGAAAAGAAGAAATGGTTTCTTATGAGAAGCTCTTCAAACTGAAATATGATAATAATGGCTACCTTGAATCATATACGAAAAAAGATAGAGAAATCCAGAAAGAAATAGACAGACTGGGCTTTTTTGTAATCGTGACATCGAAAGAAATGACAGCTTCAGAAGCCCTTGATATATATAGAAAAAGAGATAATGTTGAGAAAATATTTAGGATGTTAAAGACGGGATTGGAATATGATACATTCAGGGTACATAGTCAGGAATCGTTGGAAAGTAAAACGTATGTGATGTTTATTGCAAGTATAGTACGTAATCATATATTTCAGGGATTAAAGAAACTGACAGAAAAAGAAAATGATAAAAAGAGTTACACAGTTCCGGCGGCGATTAGTGAATTGGAAAAGATAACAATAGTAAAAAATAGTAAGGACTTATATATCAGGAGATATGGATTAACAAAGAAACAGAAAAATATATTGGGACAATTTAATGTGACAGAAAGTTATATTAATAAGTTGGCGGAAAATATGAATGAGAGGATTTAGTTATATAAATGAAGAAAAGTTAAGGGAATAAAAGATTATAAAGATGAAAGTATATTGACAAATCGAGGTTTTTATCATATTATAATTATACAAGAAGTTGGTGCTTATGATATACTGGCTATATTAAAAGAATCAACACTTGTGTTAGGTGTGCCACTACCGAGGACGTTGAAGTGTGGAACGATATAGGTTGGTGTGCTGCTACCAAAGGCGTTGAAGTGCAGAACGATATAGGTTGGTGTACCACTACCAAAGGCGTTGAAGTGTGGAACGATAAAGGAAGCGTTAGCTTCCTATTTTTTTTAGGGTGATACATATGAATTTTGATAAAGTACAATTCGTCTACATTGATATAACATATATGGAATATTTAAATGGAATAGATTCCGAAATCTTTTTTAATAAAGAAGATGAAAACTATAGATTAAAACCACATTTAGGAATCTTATTGAATAATGCTGGGATGAAGTATGTAATTCCATTAACATCTGCGAAGGAAAAGCATAAAGGGTGGGCAGATGCGACTGCTAATTGGTATAGAATTTATGAAGTCATTGATATCAAAAACGATCCGGTAGATAGAGATGATATTATTGTTGAAGTAAAGAATCAAGAAATTTTAAAGAAAATAAAACCAGAAGATCAAGTAAATGCCAGACAACGGATATTGTCAGTATTAGACATGAGAAAGATGTTTCCGGTAGATGATACTGTATATACTGAAGTGAAATTTAATATCAGTAGTAATGGCTCAAGAAGTGATAATCAGAGAACTTTTCTTATGATTAAGGAATATAATTTCTTGAATGATATATCGGAGGACATTGCTAAGAAAGCAACGAAGATATATGAAAAAG
>DEGR01000035.1:2114-34783 GCA_002351535.1 Lachnospira sp. UBA2821 | reverse complement strand
TTTTGAGTGTGGGAAGTTTTAGTAATATTATTACAAGTCTTGGCTGTGATATTGTAGGAGCAGACAGAGCTTCATTCTGGTTCTGGGACAGACGTAGTGCTACTTATTGGACACTTGCAGCTAAGGGTAATTCAAGAATCACAATAGATGAAAATACCGGAATAATCGGAGAATGTATATCTCATAATGAGATTATTCTCAGTAACAGCCCATATTCTCATAAAGGATTTAACAATAAAGTTGATAAAGAGACCGGATATAAGACTAAATCTGTATTGTGTATGCCGGTTGCGGATACCGACGGTGACGTCATGGGTGCATTTCAGGTATTGAATAAAATAGGACCGGACGGAAATGAAGGGGAATTTTCAGAGGATGATATCAAGAGTTTATCGTTAGTTGCAGTATATGGCGGTAAGATGCTCGAATCATATCTTCTTTATAATGAAGCTATGATTGACCAGCTTACAGGATTGCGAAACAGATATTCATTTAATGAGTATTATAACAGGAAGTTAGTGCCGGTTATCGGAGAAGAAGATATAGGGATTATTATGTGTGACATAGACCATTTCAAAAATGTTAATGATACATATGGTCATAACGAGGGAGATGGAGTATTAAGATTCGTAGCCGACATATTCAGAAAACATGCCGGTGTTGATGATGTTATTGTCAGATGGGGAGGAGAAGAATTTATATTTATTCTCAGGAAGAAGAGTATAGATGAGGCAAGATATTTTGCGGAAGATGTGAGAAAAGATATAGAGACATCTATATATGAAGGGGAAGGTGTTAAGTTGTCGGTAACAATGTCTTTTGGAGTTACTTCGTTAGATATTAATAAAAGTCTTGGACAGAATGTAAAGGCAGCAGATGAAAGGCTGTATGAGGCGAAGAATACGGGGAGAAATAAAGTCGTAGTATGATAAAAAGACAAATTTACAGAGGAGGGTTTTGAAGTGAAAAACGAAAAATCCGTATTTATAAGTTATAGCTCCAGAGACACAGAACAGGTGAACAAGATAGTTAATCTGCTTAAGGATACAGGAATCAGTTATTTTAAAGCTCCGGAGATGATACCGGTTGGCTCTAATTATGCAAGGGAGATACCAAGAGTTATATGCGAATGTAAAGTGTTTTTGCTTATTATTACAGAAGAATCACAGAAGTCGATATGGGTTGAGAAAGAGATAGATTATGCTATTAATAACAACAAGATAATTGTTCCAATCAAGATGTGTGCGGGTAAACTCAATGGTCTGTTTGAATTCTACCTTAATAATGTTCAGATGATAGAGTACAATGAGGATGGGGAAAGAGCAATATACATTCTGAGGGAAAAGCTTCTGAGTATTATTAATATGAAAAATGATGATGATGTGAGTGATATCAGTGTTAAGGATAATATTAATGATATTTCTGACGGGAAGAAAAAGTTAGACATAAACGGCGGACTTAATCCGCAGCCGGTTAAGTGTAAGTATTGTGGTGGAGAACTTATTAATGTATCTGTCGGAAAGTACAGATGTGTTAAATGTAAAAATATGAATTTTGATTATTTTCAGACGGTGAGGAATTATCTTGATATGGTCGGGGCTGCATCTATTCTTGTGATTGAAAAAGATACATCTGTTCCCAGAGCAAGTATAGAATATTTTCTAAAGAATGAGTTGCTTGAGATACCGAAGAATTGTTCTATAAGGCTTGTCTGCGAGGGCTGCGGAACACCTATAAGAACAGGAAGACTGTGTGACAGATGTAAAAGCATGGGAATTAAGGTTAAGAAGGATAGTTCCGAGGATAAGTACACTATGCTTAGGAAAAAGGGAAAAGTGGAAAATGGAAAGAAATATCTGGGTGATAAATGACAATAAGTCAGAGTTGGTCAATATACAGCACAAAATTAATTCATCAGGTGGAATGAGAACGATATGTCTTAATTCATGCGCAGCAGTTAAGAAAGCTATTGACAGGAACGCAATGAATGGGCAGGCTGATGGAATAATGGCGATGAACAGACCGTCTCTTATTGTTATGGATTATAGAACAGAGCAGCATGAACAGTATGAGTCTTATAAAATGATAGAGAGTGATTCAGCTTATGCAGGAATTCCTATGGTTTTTCTGGTTGAAGAACGTGATGATGCTATAGATGAAGAATGTTATGATAAAGGTGCAATTGCGATTCTCAATAAAATCCTTAAAAAGACTGATATTCAGAGAATACAGAGAATGGCATGGCAGTATGAGAAAACTGCCAATTATGAGAAAATATTGCAGAAGCAGGTTACACAGCTACAGACTGCCAGGCAGATTAGTGAGTTGAATGAAAAGCTTAAGGCGAGAAATGATTTGTTATATCAGGTGTTCGGAAGGTATTTTACTGATGATGTGGTTAACACGATTCTTACTGCACCGTCCGGAGCGAAGATAGGTGGCGAGAAGAGAACTGTTACGGTTCTTATGGCCGACTTGAGAGGATTTACAAGTATTTCTGAGGAAATGGAACCGGAGAGACTTACGGATATGATTAATCATTTTCTTGGAGTGATGACAGAAGTTATTCTTGAGTATCATGGAACAGTCATGGAATTCATCGGCGATGCGGTTCTTGCAATATTTGGTGCGCCTGCGGAATTGGAATGTTGTGAGGAAGATGCAGTGGCGGCTGCCATTAGTATGCAGAATCATATGTCTGATGTTAATGAGTATAACAGAGATAATGGATATACTGAACTTGAGATGGGGATAGGAATACATAAGGGTGAAGTATTTGTTGGAAATATCGGTTCAGACAGAATGATGAGATATAATGTTATGGGTAAAACTGTTAATCAGTGTTCAAGAATTGAAAGTTTTAGTGTCGGGGGACAAATACTTGTATCAGGTGAAACAATTGAGAACATAAGAGATAAGGTAGATGTAAAGAATACATTTTCGATAACGGCCAAGGGATTTGCGGAGATGATTGGCGTATGGGAGATAAGCGGTATCATGGGACGTTATAATGAGACGGTTAATAGTGATACTGATGAGAAGTTTTTATATTGTAACAGGGATGTAAGAGTTGTCATAAATGAGATTATGGATAAAAGTGTGTCATGTAAAAGTATGGCAGGTATTCTGTCATGCTATTCGACGAAGAAATGTATTGTTAAAATGAGTGATGATAAGAAGTTGGACAGACTGACAGATGTAATTGTTGCAGCATATGATACAGAACTGTCAGATGAATTGTTTTCAAAATTGTATGTAAAGCTGGTGGAAAAAAATGATAATGAATATGTTTTCAGAATAACAGGCAACAGCAGGGAATACAGTGAGTGGATAGAAAAAGAGAATTTGAGGAAGGAGCAATTGAACATTATGCAGAATGTATCAGATGATTTGTATATACATGACAGGTATCCTTTTGTCATTAGTGTGGGTGATAATGATGGAGAAGAGGAATTCTTTGAACATATGCATGGAGTTTTTGTTACAATAAAACCGGGGAATGAAAATACCGTTGTTAAAGTTGTAAGCAATACTGACGCAATAAGGGCAATGGAATTTGCTGACTTTGTATTTGGAGACTACGGAATAATAGATGGGAATTCAAATATTGCCGAAGGAAAAATATCAACTATGATACTGAAGGCGTCCATGGAGGAAGAAAATATACAGTCTGAATGGCAGTATATAAAGTGCAGATGTGAAAAATATTTTAGTGATACAGATGTGTATTTCGCAGGCAGAGATGAGGCAGATATATCTCATATGACAAAATATTCAAAACGTAAAATCCCATGGGCTGTTGTAAAGTCAACGGATATAGCGCCTGATGGTACATTAATAGTAATAAAGAGTCTTGAGAATTCGGGTGGAACGGAAATTGTGTCAGGAGAAAATACTTATGTTATGATTGGAGTCAGAGGTGAGGTGTATGATATTGATAAAGAAAAATTCAATTCCAGTTATGTTGTAAGTGATGAGAAGCTTGATGTATTTGAGAGTATGATGGAGTTCATGCCTGCAGTTGAGGTTGGCAGTGACAGGACATATTTAGCAATAGATGAACTGGCTAATCTCTGTTATCCCGATGATAATAATTATATCTATGCAAGGGAACTTAAGAGGAGGGCGAAAGTGTTCAGAATTAATAAAGATGATGAATATTTTGCAGGCAATGCAGGTGATTACATAGTAGCGCGTGGGGATGACATAAAAGATATATATATAATACAGAGGGAAATATTCAGGGAAACATATATACAGATTTAGAATGTAATATATGATTGGCAGGTGAGGCTGTCGCACGAATCAGTGCGGCAGTTTTTTTTGTTGTATATGATGTCTGGAAATGAAAGAATAAAAATTTTTCTTGACAGGTTAACTACATGGTAGTATAGTTAGTTACACAAGTAATGAACCACACAACCAACAAAGTGGAAATGGAGGTAAAAATGAATGAGATATTAACTCAGGAAAAATCTATATATATTCAGATAAGTGAGATGATAGAGAGAGATATTCTGAGAGACATAATTCTTGAGGAAGAAAAAGTGCCAAGTACTAATGAGATAGCTAAGTTGTATGCAATTAATCCTGCTACAGCGGCCAAGGGCGTAAATATACTTGTTGACAGAGGTGTGCTATATAAGAAAAGAGGAATTGGAATGTTTGTTGCCAAAGGAGCAAAGGAAATGATAAAGGAAAAGAGAAAAGAAGATTTTTATGATAATTATGTTAAGAAGCTGCTTTTAGAAGCATCTAATATTGGGATTACCAAAGAGGAACTTGTCAGGATGATTGAAGGCAGTCAGGGCGAAATATAAATAAACATAGTATGTTAAGGAGATTGATTCATATGAGTAATATTTTAGAATGCAAAGATATAGTTAAGAGATTTAAAGATAAGGATGCTTTGAAAGGGGTAAGTCTTACTCTTGAGAAAGGCAAAATATATGGAATGATTGGAAGGAATGGAGCCGGAAAGACCACGCTGTTATCGATTATGTCAGCACAAAGTAAGCCTACATCAGGAAGTGTTAACCTTGATGGAGAGGAAGTATGGGAGAATCAGAAATGTATAGATAATATATGTTTTTCAAGGGAACTTAATCCGTTGTCAACATTTGGTCCTAACAATGTAAAGGTTAAAGAGCTTTTAAGAATGGCATCCATATATTATCCATACTGGGATAAGAAAATGGCTGATAGTCTTGTTAAGAAATTTGATATTAATATAAAACAGAGAATTTCCAAATTGTCAAAAGGTATGCTTTCGATGGTTACAATTATAATTGCACTTGCAAGCAAATCGGAATTCACGATACTTGATGAGCCGGTGGCAGGACTTGATGTAGTAGCAAGAGAGCAGTTTTATAAGTTGCTTTTAGATGAATACAATGAAACAGGAAGGACATTTGTTATATCTACTCATATTATTGAGGAGGCAGCAGACTTATTTGAAGAAGTTATCATTGTTAACAATGGAAATATATTACTTAAAGAAAATACAATGGATTTGTTGGAGAGAGCTTATCATGTAAGTGGTTCTGCAGATGACATTAACACGCTTATTGAGAAATATGAAGCTCATCATGTAGAAAATATGGGAAGAAGTAAAGGGGCAACGATTCTTTTTAAAAAGGGCGAGAGAATGGAATCTTCACAGGATGTTATGGTCCAGCCGGTAAGCCTTCAGAATCTGTTCGTCGCACTTTGTGGTAAAGAATAGGTTTAATTATATAGGAGGAAATAAAGATGGATAGATCATTTATAAGTAATATAAAGTTTATATCTTTTATTGTCATGAGAACCATTGCGTGTGTAATTGTGTTTGATGTAGTGTATTTACTGCTCATGTTGTACAGTGGCATGAAGATTAGTGAAATTAGCGTAGAAAATGTGTATTGGATGGTACAGTTCATAGCTACATTTGTGTTTCTTATAATACAGATAACATTGTGTACAGCATATCAGAAGATAATACTGACACTTGGTTCAAGAAGAAAAGACTTTTTCATGGCAAAGTATTTTCTGGTGTTTGCAGTAATTGTTATAACGGCAGCAGTGCTTGGCGGGATGACTTATGTGTATGATTCGATTAGTATTGTTAAGTATATGTATTCTCTGGCAATGATATTAGGTGTTAATATTATTACAATACTATGTGCAAATATGATAGAGAAGTTTGGAATGACGGGTTATATTATATTCTGCGTAATATGTGGATTTATCGGTGGATTTATCGGCGGAGGTGTCGGGGCTCTTATGAAGTATAAGATATTAAAAAGTGTTATGGTTCCGACTGCACTTACAATATTGGCAACCGTAGTTATGATAATTGTTATGGCACTGGATAAGAAGTGGCTTGACAGTTACGAGATAAAATAAGCAGAATTAGAGGTGATGAAAATGTTAAAGAATATTTTAACTGTGAGAAAAAAAGAGTATCTGTTTCTTGTCGTTATTTTGTGCTTTGGAGCTGTGTTTGGCACCATAGTTGATTATTGTGATGGGGTATATACTTTTAATGCCGGATTTGCATTGGGGTTGGCAACTGTATTTTGTCTTTTTATGGGGGCTGCTCACAGCGAGTATTTCAGATGGATGATAACATTTGGAAGAACCAGAAATGAATATATATTATATACCGTAATTAACAGTATCATAAAGTATATTTTAATTGAAGCGATAGCATTGCTGTGCCTTGTATTCAATGAAGTAGTAAGAAATAAGACATTTCCATTTGAGACAGCAGACATAATCAGGTATGCATTTATGTATATCATAGTTATGATGGTGATAGAGATTTTTATAGGGACTATTGTTATGAGATTTTCAAAGAAGGCTTTGTGGGTTATGTGGGGGTTATGGATGGCTATGTGCCTGATGCCACAATTCATAGAAAGTGCATTGACAAACAGACCTGAGTCTCTTCTGGCAAGAACATGTAGATATATAATGAATATATCTGTTACAGAGAGTAAGCTTATAATTGCAGGGGTGGTTATTATGACTGTGATGATGTTGTTCAATATAATAAGCATAAAGAAACAGGATGTGACAGTGTAGTTATAATAAAAGACCGGAATATGACATAAGCTTATATCATGCTCCGGTCTTTTGCACATATTATGATTATGGTATATTATCCGACTATCTGGTTAATATCGTTCTGCATTAATGCGTATGCAACGATACCAAGTCCAAAGATTGTAAGAAGAAGGTATAATATGTTACCGCTTCCGTTAGGTAATCCGTGCTGTTCTTTAGCAATGTCAAGTTTCTCACCTGTCTTATAAGCCCAATAGTATAAATAGATACCACATGTTACAAGTGTGAGTAAAAATGCAACACCGCCTGATGCAGTTGCATTCTCAGGACATAACTCATTTGATTCATTAGTAAGGCATACAAACCAATATATAGAGTAAAGTCCACAGGTAATGATAGATAAAACTATACACAAAGCAATTTCTCTTCTTTGAATCATAACTTTAATCCTCCCTGATAAAATATAAACATAAAGTATTATATATTGTGTGGCGTGATATGTCAATTTGAATGATGTTTTCGATTTATGTGCATTGAATATACGGCTATAATATGATATTATCTCTATGTATGGCTTATAGCCGGATAAAAATCTTAAGGGAGGTCCGAGTTATGTGGACAAGAGAAGAATTAAAAAGCAGGGCGGTTGATGTTCTGCAGGCGTGCAGATGGCCGGCAGTGGCGGTTTGTCTCGTAATGACAGCGGTGTCAGGCGGTGTCAGTGGAGCCGGTGGAAGAAGTTCAGGAACTTCTCATTCAGGCGGTTCGAACGTGGCTGATGCGTCAATAGCAGATTTATTAAAAGGATTTGATGCAAAAATACTTATAGCAATACTTGCAGTTGCAGGTGCTATGATACTTTTAAGTATTGCGGTATCAGTATTTGTAAAGAACCCTCTTGAAGTTGGTTCAAAGAAATTCTTTATAACAGCCAGACAGGATATGACTGGAAATGTAGGAGAGATTTTATATGGATTTAAGAATTCATATCTTAGAAATGTAGGCGGATTAGTATTAAGACAGATTTTCATATCATTATGGAGTCTGTTGTTAATTATTCCGGGAATTATCAAGTCATATGAGTACAGTATGGTTTCATATCTTCTTGCGGATTTTCCTGAAATGACTGTTAAAGAAGCATTTGAATATAGCAAAAGAATGACAGCAGGACAGAAGTGGGATATATTTGTGTTAGATTTATCATTTATTCCATGGATGTTATTAGGAGTTATTACATGTGGTATTGTGTACATATTCCATGTCGGACCATATGTAGAGTTTACAAAAGCAGAGCTTTATGCGGCTCTTAAAGATGAACTTGCATCTAATGATGCGGAGTTTGCTTCACTTGTTAAAAAGGATGAAGTAGTGTATAATTAGTATGAATGGTACGTCAAAGCCGGTTGCTTATATAGTGTACCAGTTTTGGCGTATTTATATTTTGTGCAGATAGTTTGTATTACGGTGTAGTATAAGTTGGTTTGAAGGTGTGTTGAACTGGAGAGAATGTATGAATAGTAATATTAAAAAACTGGTTGATACTCTTGTTATGGGGGCAGGAGAAATGGGTCAGGATGTGTTAGTAGTAAGATGCTATGATTCCTGCAACATAACAAAAGAGATGGTTGATGAGTGCGTCGGAGATAATAAAGACGTAAGGGTATTTTTTTATGAATTTTCGCCGGACAAGATGGCAGAGGCATATGAGCCTTTTCTTGACTGGATTAAGGATATATATATGGAGAGTGACTGCGATACACCCGAGCAGTTTATGGAAAAATGTAATGTATATCCGATACATCAGAAAATGTTTTCTGATTATATTAAGAATGGAGTATGTAAAAGGACTGAACCGGTTATTATTCCGGAGATTGCATATGACAGACAGCGAATTATGGATTCTATAATTAATATAATTAATTATGGAACGAAAGAGAAAAGAATTTTATTTGTGCTTGGAAAACTGCATTATGCAGGTCATTCCACAGTTAATTTTATACGGAAGATAATTAATGATAAGAAAGAGAATAAGCTGGCTTTTTTGTGTGCTTATGATGAAATATATGGAATTCCGGGATATATGAATGAAGTATGGAGCGACTTTATTCAGAAACTGGAGAAAAAGGAACTTATTGTCACTATGAGTGACAGCAGAAATGCAAAAGAGAAATCTAATAATCAGGATGAAAAGAATTGCTTTGTTATTGATTTTAATGATAGCAGAGATTATATAAATAAACTTGATATGATGATAAAATCGCTGGCTATAAGGCAGGCAAGATATTATCTTGAGATGATATACCAGAAGCTTAAGTTAGAGAGATGTGCGGTTGATGAGGATACAAGGCTTATGTATTATGAGCTTTATGCGAGAGCATGTCTTTATGCAAAACAATATGAGAATTGCCTTATTATCTGCGATAATATTATGAATATGTGTGGTGAGGACAAGGGAGTCATGGCATTCAAATGTGAATGGCTTGTCACTCTCGCACAACTTTATATGGGGCAGACGTCCGTAGCTAATATTACAGCCAGAAAATGTATGAAAGAGGCAAGGCTTCTTGAGGATAAATATTTTATATTTATGAGTAAAGTGCTTGAAGCAGTTGTGCTTTTACGGGGTTTTGTTGAATTTATATTTGTGCGTGATGATGCTAAAGCGTGGATAAATGATGAACTTATAAGTGAGATTGAGAAATATGGTTGGATGAACCATCTGTCATATATATACATATATGCTTTTGAGCAGAGTAAGAATTTTTATATCGGAAAAAATGCGACAGATAAGCTTGTGTATTTTAATAAAGGTGTTGAAATAATTAAAAAGAACGGTAATTATAAATTCTTAGTTGATGCTTATAAGATGTGCGCAATGTACAGTTCGGTTGCCGGCAATAGCGAGGAAGTAGACCGCAATTACAGAAAGTGTATCGATATTCTTCAGACAATTGATGAGAAGACTGAAGAGGCGGATATATATAATGGAATGGGTTACAACCGTATGATGAATGAGGAGTTCTATAAGGCTGGAGATTATTACAATAAGGCACTTGATATATTTAATGAAATGAATGAACCTGAAAAGGTGAGTGAGACATTTTATAATATGTGTAACAATGCAATTATGTGTGGTGATTTTAGAAATGGCTGCATATTTATTGATGCATCGATTCAGCTGCTTGATAATGCACATGTATACAAACCACGAATGTGCAACAGAGCAAAATTATATGGAATGGCAGCATTATGTTATATTAAGATGGGAAATATATATAAATGCCAGATATATTATGAACAGAACAGAAGGATTATAAGACATTTGCTGGAGCCTGATGAGGGAAAAGTTCCTGATTTTGAGATGTGGGATGACGAAACATTTTTTCATTTTTATGTTGGAGCAGAGCTATATAAGAAAGAAGGGGATTATAAAAAGGCTATTGAGATGTTTAAAGAGGCGAGAAAACATCTTTTAAGGTCAGATGGAATTAAAACAATACTCTGGAAGCAGCTTGCGATAGATATGGCGGATGCTTATGATAAGCTGGGTCTTGAAAAAGAGAGAATGGATACTCTTAATGAAACATTTGATTATACCAGAGAACATGGTCTTAAGTATGCCGCAGAACAGTTAGAAGCAGTTATTAATAATAAAGAGTTTGTACATGAAGAATTTAATCTTGCACCTCATATTAATCTGAGTAAGATTCTTATAGTATCCGAGAGGGTTGGAACAGAGAAGGAACTCAGGAGTAACAGTAAGAACCTTGATTTTCTGTCTAACTGGCAGGAACAATTGTCGGTTGAAGGAACTTCTGAGGAACAGATGATAGAGAAATCCATGAGCACACTAAGAAGCAGTTTTGGTTTGGACAGAATATTACTTTTTGGTGTCAAAGACGATTGTAATGTTATAAGATATTGTGATGAAGAGATATGTATTGATAATGACAGGCTTAACAGTATTGCAGGATTCTTTAAAGTCAGAAAGAATAGTTTTGTTATATCAAGAACAGAAGCAAAATTTGATGAATATAGTGAAATAATAAAGTGTTTTGGAATTAATGATGTAGTATCAATGATTGCCATACCTATATTTGATAATGATAAGCTTGAAAATGTTCTTATAGCATACCAGAATATGCATGAGAATTTTCACTCGACAAAGGTCATGCTGACAGAGTATGATTTGAAAATATTTACATTTTCTCTTAAACAGTTGTTTAATGAGATGTACAGACGTGAAGTAAGAGAACAGATTCATGTTATGAACAGGGAATTGAAGGAGAAAAATAAACTGCTAGAGAATCTGGCACATACGGATAATCTCACAGGTCTTCTTAACAGGCAGGGATTCAATAAGATTGTAGATGAGAAGATAGATATAACGAATACTAATGAATATGTTGAGACATATATTACGGTAATGTATATTGATCTTGATAATTTTAAGTATTGTAATGATACGTTTGGACATGATATAGGAGATTTTGTTCTTAAGACATTTTCAAAGTTATTTACGGACATAATTGGAAAGAGTGGATATGTTGTAAGGTATGGCGGAGATGAATTTGTTATAGTTGTTGAAAATATTAATAAATATTATGGTGAAGAAGTTGCAGAGGCTATATTTGAAGAGCTTAAAGAAGATGATTCATTTAAGCTGCTCATAGAGAATAAACTCGGAAGAGAAGTTAATATACCTGAGGAGAGCAAGTTGTCATGCTCTATTGGAATTGCTGTTGACCAGAGTGGAAAGGTAAAAACTATTTCTGAGTTACTTAAGCATGCGGACGAGGCACTTTATGATGTTAAAAGGTCGTCTAAGCATGATTATAAAGTGTGGAGTTAGAACTTCTGCTATAAAACTGTATGTTTGAGATAAGATAGGAGTGAGCATTACTATGAAGATGCAGCAGAATTTGGATTATGAATTTTTCAGTGGATTTGCGAATGGTGAAAATCCTATTGAGTTAAAAGAGGCAGCAGACACATTTGCGGAAATGATGTGCTGGTATGAATGTGCAATCAAGGAAATAAGAACAAAGCTTGAAGTGCTTAATGCGGAGTTTCAGGCAAAGAAGAGCAGAAATCCGATAGAGACGATAAAGTCGAGAGTGAAGAAACCAACAAGTATATTTGAGAAAATGGAGAGAAGAGGATATGACATTAATCTTCATACACTTATGGAGAAGATTAACGATGTTGCAGGTGTAAGAGTTATATGTCCTTTTATAAAGGACATTTATTCAGTCGCAGATATGCTTGCTTCACAGGATGATATTACAATAATTGAACTTAAAGATTATATTAAGAATCCTAAACCAAACGGTTACAGAAGCCTTCATATGGTTGTGGAAGTTCCTATATTTTTGTCTACCGGAAAGAAACCTATGAAAGTAGAAGTACAGATAAGAACAATTGCAATGGATTTCTGGGCAAGTCTTGAGCATCAGATACATTACAAAAAGTTCAAGGAGGATAAGGTCGAGATAGTTGAACAGCTTGCGGAATGTGCGACTGTTATATATGAGACTGACCTTAAGATGGAACAGATTCACAAAGAGCTTTTTTCAGTTAAAGAATTACGGAAGGATTATTCTGTCAGGGAAAAGGAAATTGAGATGCAGCAGAAGCAGCATTCATAATCGGGTTATTTATTAAAAATGTGTCTTGACACTGAAAGTTGTCGGCTGTAAGATATTACTATTAATTATACAAATATTAATAATAGTTATACAATACGAAAGGAAGTATGAGTCATGGAAAAGAAAAATATTGATTGGTCCAATATTGGATTTGGATACATTCCAACAGAAAAAAGATATGTATCAAATTTCAAGGATGGAGCATGGGACGATGGTGTTCTTACAGAGGATGCGACAGTTCAGATAAGTGAATGTGCAGGTGTGTTACAGTATGCACAGACTGTATTTGAAGGATTAAAAGCATATACAACAGAGAATGGACAAATCGTAATTTTTCGTCCGGATCTTAATGCAGAGAGACTTGCGCAGTCAGCAAAAAGACTTGAGATGCCGGTCTTTCCAGAAGACAGATTTATCGATGCTGTTGTTAAAGTTGTTGAAGCTAATGAAGCTTATGTGCCACCATATGGTTCAGGTGCAACACTTTACATCAGACCATATATGTTTGGAAGCTCTTCAGTTATCGGTGTAAAACCGGCTCAGGAGTACCAGTTCAGAGTATTTGCAACACCTGTAGGACCTTACTTTAAAGGTGGCGCAAAGCCAATTACCATCAAAGTAAGTGATTATGATAGAGCAGCACCTCACGGAACAGGTGGAATTAAAGCAGGTCTTAACTATGCTATGAGTTTACATGCAATTGTTCAGGCACATGAAGAAGGATTCGATGAGAATATGTATCTTGATGCTGCAACAAGAACAAAAGTTGAGGAAACAGGTGGAGCTAACTTCTTATTTGTAACTAAAGATAACAAAGTTGTAACACCTAAGTCAGACAGTATTCTTCCTTCTATTACACGTCGTTCACTTGTACACGTTGCAAAAGAATATCTTGGACTTGAAGTTGAAGAAAGAGAGATATATTTTGACGAAGTTAAAGATTTTGCAGAGTGTGGACTTTGTGGAACAGCCGCAGTTATCTCACCTGTAGGAAGAATCAATGACCATGGAAATGTTATCACATTCCCAAGCGGAATGGATGAGATGGGACCTGTAACTAAGAAGTTATATGAGACACTTACAGGAATCCAGATGGGACGTATCGAAGCTCCTGAAGGATGGATTAAGGTAATTAAATAAGAATGTATATTGATTTGATTTATAATTTATAGCATATATGCATAAAGAAAGAGTCTGACAGAATAGGTGTCAGACTCTTTTTGTAATATTATATAGGTTAATCTTCCAATGCCTGTATCTCAAGATAATCAAATTCTATCTGTTCTATAAAACTGTCAGAGTCGAAACGGGCTTTATCGTGAAGCTGAAAATCCTTAATGGTTTTATCAAGCCATATAGGCTTTCCGAGGTCGAACTCATAGCATATTTCATCGAGGGCTTTGAATACTTTTCTTGTTCTGTTTAAATCCGGTTCATCGACCGCTATAACTGTATCTTTAATCATACGATTGTCTTTAAATATTTTTCCCCATAATCTAAACATATTAATCTCTAATCTCCATTTCGTGTTCATATGTTAATTGCAAATATACACGTATTATATGTTAATGGAGTGAGTATGTAAATGCATTTTGAAAATATATCTAAATTATGTTATACTTTTACAGATGTAAAAGTATAACAGAAAAGAGGATTAGTGTGAAAGAGGATATAGAAAAGCTAAAAAAAATAATAGACAATACAGATAATATAGTATTCTTTGGTGGTGCAGGGGTTTCAACGGAGAGTAATATACCGGATTTTAGAAGTACGGACGGGCTTTACAATCAGAAGTATAAATATACGCCTGAGACAATACTCAGTCATTCGTTCTATGTTAAGAATACAGAGGAGTTTTACAGGTTTTATAAAGATAAGATGCTGTATCTCGATGCAAAGCCAAACGCAGCACATTTAAAACTTGCACAGTGGGAGAAGGAGGGGAAATTAAAGGCTGTTGTTACACAGAATATCGACGGACTTCATCAGAATGCAGGTAATAAGTATGTATATGAGCTTCATGGTTCTGTGCTTAGAAATTACTGTACGAGGTGTGGAAAGTTTTATGATGCGGAATATATAGTTCACAGCGACGGTGTGCCAAAGTGTGAGTGCGGTGGTGTTATTAAACCGGACGTTGTTCTGTATGAAGAGGGACTTGACCAGAATGTTTTAAGAGATTCCATAAATGCTATTTCTAATGCAGATGTGGTTATTGTAGGTGGAACTTCGCTTGCAGTATACCCTGCAGCCGGTCTTATTGATTATTATAGAGGAGACAAGCTTATACTTGTTAATAAGACGGCAACTCCTATGGATAAAAGAGCAGACCTCGTAGTGCAGGGAAATATAGGAGAAATATTCAGTCAGTTATAAACATGGCGATAAATTCGCTCAGGAATGGAGATTATTGTGAAAAAGTTACTTAACAGGATATTTATTGAAGGATTAAGCGGTATGGCACAGGGGTTGTTCGCAACTCTTATAATCGGGACAATTCTGTGTCAGATAGCTGATATAGTAGGTGGGAATGCCGGAATATATATTGCCATGGCAGGAAATATGGCTAAGGCTGTGTGCGGTGCAGGTATAGGTGTCGGTGTGGCTGCCAAATTTAAGGAAGATACATTAGTGGTTGTGTCGGCTGCAGTTGCAGGAACTATAGGTGCATTTGCAAGTCAGCTTATAGCAGGTGGTGTTATGAATGGAAATATTATGAATGTTAAAATTCCGGGAGAACCGCTTGGTGCATTTGTTGCAGCATATATAGCTATAGAGGCAGGTCATCTTGTATCGGGAAAAACGGGAATGGATATAATAATAACTCCATTTGTGTCAATAGGTATCGGTTCTGCGGTTGGAATTCTTGCCGGACCGCCTATATCACGTTTTATGATGCTTGTAGGTTCTCTTATAGAATGGGGAATGGCACAGCAGCCATTTATAATGGGAATAGTTGTAGCTGTACTTATGGGAATGGCTCTTACACTTCCGATAAGCTCGGCGGCTATAGGTGTATCACTGGGACTTACAGGATTGTCAGCGGGAGCTGCGACAGTCGGATGCTGCTGTCAGATGGTTGGATTTGCTATTGCAAGTTACAGTGAAAATAAAATGGGAGGACTCATTTCACAGGGACTTGGAACATCTATGCTGCAGATGCCTAATATACTTAAAAAGCCGGCTATATGGCTTCCGACAATTTTGTCAAGCGCGATTCTGGGACCTATAGCATCATGTGTACTTAAGATGGAGAATAATTCTATTGGTTCGGGGATGGGAACATCCGGACTTGTTGGACCTATAATGGGATTTCAGGTGATGACACAGACGCAGACACAGGCGTGGGCAATTATACAGATAGTTATAATGTATTTTGTGCTGCCGGGTGCATTGACACTGGCGATTTCAGAAAGTATGAAAAAACTTGGTTGGATTAAAAAAGGAGATATGTCACTTAAATTATAAAAAAGTGCATCTTTGTAATAGATTGTTCAGAAATG
Source organism: Lachnospira sp. UBA2821 (assembly GCA_002351535.1). Classification (GTDB taxonomy): domain Bacteria; phylum Bacillota; class Clostridia; order Lachnospirales; family Lachnospiraceae; genus UBA2821. The sequence goes on along the minus strand of DEGR01000035.1, from coordinate 18,585 downwards.
GTGGAATGGAGATTTGTATGGAAGATAAAAATATTCTTCAGGGTGGAATGGCAGAACTTGACGAACTTAAGGATGATTTAGTTAAAAAGCAAGAATATGAAGAGCGTTTAAATAATGTCAAAATGAATGAAAAGGAGACCGGGGACAGGCTTGACGGGTATGAAAGAGAGGTCTGCGAAGAGGTTGAAAATACAGTTAAGAGAAGAGAAAGGGAACTTGTGGAGGGGTTCGACAGAAGTATAAATGAAGAAAGCAAAAAATTAAAAAATGCCAATTCCGGTAGAAAGAAAGCTAAAAGAAAAGGTCAGAAGGAAAGAATAAAAGAAGAAACAAAGAAAAATGAAGAAGAGATTATAAGATTAAACAGAGAGATTGGAGCTGAGTTCAGGGCAAAAGGTGTGCCTTATATGTGCAATAATACATTTTATTATGCGATGTATTTTACAAAGACATTGAAAGACTGGATTATATTTATAATAACTACCATTACATGTCTTGGACTTATACCGGGAATTATTGATATAATTACATCATGGCACTGGATTATAAAAACAATCGTGCATATATTTATAGTAGTCGTATTTATAACCATATATATTACGGTATGGCTTAGTACCAAAGACAGATACAGTCAGGTTATTGGTGATATGAGGGATAAAAGAGATGATATTGCCATGAATAAAAAGATTATAAGAGACATTAAAAAGAAGATAAAAGAAGATAAAGATGAAGAAATGTATAATCTTAATGAATATGATGAAGAGATTGCAGGCATTACACAAAGAATGCATGATATATCGTGTAAAAGAAAAGAGGCTGTGGAAGAATTTGAAAATAAAACAAAGCCTGATATTATTAAAGATATAGAGGGAAAGTACCAAAAGGATATTGATGAACATAAGATGAAACTTGATGCTCTAATTAAGGAGAGAAGGGAACTTGAAGACAAATGCAAGGAACTTGATGCGCATATCACTGCGGAATATAAGGCATATATAGGTGAAGAATATCTTGATGTAGCAGTTGTTGACGAGATGAAAAAGATAATGGAAGAACAGAATATGGCAACTATATCTGAAGTAATAAAATATATGGAAGAGCAGTATACCTGATTTTGACAAAATATGCACCTGCATCATGCTAAACTTCAATAAAAAAGCAGTTATTTGTATCTGCGGAATGGAGAATAGTGTGATAGAAATAGTGTATAAAGAAGAAAATCCGGATTCAGAGCAGAATATAAGACTTCCTAAAAATGTAAAACAGATAGGCGGAGAACCCGGGAAACGCAGAATATATATGGAAGATTATGTGGTGACATGCGTTAAGGGGAATTCTTTTTCTGATGAGGGAGGTTATGGAGTACTGCTTGGTGATATTAAAAGAAGTGGTCAGGAGACGTATCTTTTCATAAATGGAGCTGTTGAGGCCAGAGCTCCGATTGACAGATGTGGAGAATATATATTTGATGATAATGTCTGGACGGATATATATGAGAAGATTAAGCAGTATTTTTCGGAGCAGGAGATAGTCGGATGGTATGTCAGGTCAGTTACTGATTCGTATGGACATGCATCGCTTCATGAAAAGATGTTAAAACTTGAGAAAATACATCTTGATAATTTTGCGGGAAGTGACCGGATTTGTTTTTTCTATGATTGTGTTGAAGGTGAAGAAGCGATATATGCATATGATGCCGGCATGTTAAGGCGGTATTATGGCTATTATATATATTATGAGAAGAATCTTGAGATGAGAGAATATCTTGAAAGTGTTTTACATGCGAATGTTAATTATGGTACAGTGAACAGGGATGACAATGTGAAAAGTACTTCCGGAACGTATGCAAAGACAGGAAGAATGAAGACTGTTTCTGGTGAAATAAAAAACACACAGAAAAATTATCCCGGACATGGCAGCATTTATAAAAAATCTCAGGTGTATAAAATTCTTGCCGGAGCAGCTGTGGCGGCAATTGCTTTTACATGGTTTCAGAATATGGAACAGATGAATAAGGCAAGAAGTTCCATGAAGCAGCTTGCAGGAAAGTTCGCAGCGGAGAAAACGACAGAGGTGGCCGAGAATTATACTGCCGAGATTAAGGAAGTTGCAGGAAATGTGTATCCGACAACAGAAGGAGCTGAGGATACTAATGCCGGAAGTGATATAGAAGAAAATGGAATGACACAGCAGGAGCAGACAGAAAAGCAGGAGCAGACAGAACAGCATGAACAGCAGACAGAGGCACCCACAGCAACGATTTCTGCTGATACGAATTACTATATAGTTGCTGAGGGAGAGACGCTTTCTACTATATGCAGGAAGATTTATGGTAGTCAGAGCAGAAAAAAAGAAGTAATGGAGTTGAATAATATTACAGATGAGGATAAAATATATGTTGGTCAGAAGATTAAATTACCGTAACAGGAATGGAGATTGCTATGAAGGATGATAAGAAGAAAACTGCCCTGATAATTATAGGTATAGTTGTAGCGGTAACTGTTATTATAGTGGGCTATAAAATATACGACAGAAATAAGAGCTATTCAGCATACAAGGTTGAGTATACGACCAAGACAGATGAAAATGTTGACAGTCAGTATTGCAAGTTCGGACAGGGAATTATCAGATATAATAGTGATGGAATATCATATGTATCGGGTGGAAAAGAAGTGTGGAATCATGGATTTGAAGTTAGAAATCCGGTGATTGATGTGTGTGGAGATTATGTTGCTATAGCGGATGAAGGGGCAAATGAGATAAACATTTACGGAGTTGATGGTAAGACATACGATGTGTCTACGTCGTATCCCGTAAGAGCGGTTGAGGTGTCTAAACAGGGCGTAGTAGCAGGACTTCTCGGAGATGATAAGGCAAGTTATATAGAGGTGATTGCCAAAGATGGAACACAGATAGCGATAGGAAGGACTGTGCTTGAAGGTGATGGATATCCTATATCAATATCATTATCTGATGATGCGCAGAAGGTTGTAGCTTCTTATATAGCGGTTGCAAGTGGTGAGGCAAAGACAAAGGTTGTATTTTATAATTATTCAGAAGTAGGAAAAAATGAGACTGACAGAATTGTCGGTGGATTTAATGATTTTGATGGTACACTTGTTCCGGATGTGGAATTTGTCAACAGTAATACAGTTGCGGCATTTGGCGATAATATGATTACAATATATACGATAGATGAGACCCCTTCAGTTGTGAAAAAGATAAAAATAAAAAAAGAAATTAAGAGTGTTGTATATAATGGCAAATATATCTGTCTGGTGGAAGAAGATAATGACAATATAAAGACTAGCCTTGTTGTGTATGATATGAAAGGTGACAAGATACTTGACAAGAATATTTCATTTACTTATACGGATATCAAGATGGCGGATGAAAGTGTATTGTTTTACAATGATACAGAATGTAGAATGATATCGGTTAAGGGTGTTGAAAAGTTCAGATATAAATTTGGTTCAGGAATATCATCACTGCTTCCGCTTGATGATATGAAGCTTGTACTGTCAGGTTCAGGAAATATTCAGCAGATAACACTTAATTAAAATGGAAAAGATAGGATGAATGGAGATTAATATGCATAAGATTATGGGATATGTTATAGTGCTTTTGATTGTGGCATTTATGGTTTATATGGCAAAAAGGGGAAGCAGGAGAGGAATAATTAAGCTTTTATACACAATTGTGTCAATTATAGTATGCATGACCATTTCGTCGCTGCTTACCGAGCCGGTTACTTCGTTTCTTAAAAAGGATACGGGTTTATATAAGGCAATACATAGTAGTGTTGATGATTATGTGAGAGAAAATATAGAAATGAAATCTGTACAGAGTATAGCAAGTGCATCGGGACAGATTCAGACTGAAGATATACTCGAATCGATAGATGACAGTTCAATACTTCCTAAGCAGTTGATGGAAAATATTGTGGATATGGACGACGTTACAGGAATGGCTGATAAGGGAAGTGAGCAGCTTATAAAATATATTGTAAATGCAATTTCTGAATTTCTTTTGCATATTATTGTGTCATTGTGCATAATAATTATAATGTACATGATATTATTTGCCGTTGGTAAAAGTCTTAATTTTGTATCAAGGCTTCCGGTTATTCATGAAGTCAACAAAGCTTCGGGATATGTGCTTGGTATAGTTGAAGGCGTTGTGATGTTGTGGCTGTTCTGTCTGCTGCTTTCGTTTTGTACGACTACGGAATATGGAAGTATGCTTATTAAAGTGATAGAGCAGAATGTTATTCTGAGCAATATATATAATACAAGTATTTCATTGTTCTCGGCATTATTTTACAGATAGTGCTTCATATCTTGAAAAATAAGGATAAAAATATAAAAAATTTCACTTGACTAATGAAAAATGAGTTGCTATAATGTAATAGCTGTTGAAAAACACATACTTATAATTATGGCGACATAGCCAAGTGGTAAGGCTCCGGTCTGCAACACCGTCATCACCAGTTCGAATCTGGTTGTCGCCTCTAACTTAAATCCCTACAGGTTGTTAACTTGTAGGGATTCTGTGTATATAGAAATAGTAACAGAAATATTATTAATGGCTGAAAGAGAAAGGATACAGGGAATGGTTCATATTTTATTACAGGTACTTATACTTGTTGTCGGATTTGTTCTGCTTATTAAAGGAGCAGACTGGTTTGTTGAGGGAGCAGCAGGCATTGCTGATAAGTTTGGAATACCACAGATAGTAATAGGACTTACAATAGTTGCGATGGGGACAAGTGCACCTGAAGCGGCTGTGAGTATAACATCCAGTATTAATGGAAGTGCAGGGATTGCTATAGGAAATGTTGTTGGGAGCAATATTATGAATGTACTTATAATACTCGGAATTACGGCAATTATAGTTGCTGTTCCTGTAAAACAAAACACTTTCAGGATAGAGATACCGTTTCTTATACTTGTAAGTATACTTTTACCCGTTTTAGGATTAGACGGCAAGATAACATTTACTGACGGAATAATACTATGGGCTGCATTTATTATATATTTTATATATCTTATTGTGATGGCTAAAAATGGAAAAAGCGAAGTAGAGGGTGAAGAGATAGACGGAAGCAAACCATGGTGGAAACTTATACTTCTTGTTATCATAGGCGGTGTAATGATAATATTTGGAAGTAATTTTACGGTTGACAGTGCCAGTGAGATTGCTAAGGTATTCGGAGTAAGTGATGCACTTATAGGACTTACAATAGTAGCTTTTGGAACTTCACTCCCTGAACTTGTGACATCGGTTATTGCGGCAAGAAAAGGAAGTACGGATATTGCTATAGGAAATATAGTAGGAAGCAATATATTTAATTATCTTTTTGTAATAGGAACTACGGCACTTATAGCCCCTGTTGGATTTGCGTCTAAGTTCTGCATTGATGCAATAGTTGCGATTGCGGCAGCGGTTCTTTTATGGGTGTGTGTGGCACATAAAAGGAAACTTACAAGAATTGGTGGAGTTATAATGATTCTGTGTTATGCCGGATATTTTGCGTATCTGATTGTAAATATATAGAGAGGTGGACTGACATATGAGTGGACTGTATGAAAGGTTAGAAGAGTATTGTAATAGTGAATATTATCCATTTCATATGCCGGGGCATAAGAGAAGAAGCCTGACGGATATGGAACCCTACAGATATGACATAACGGAGATTGATGGATTTGATAATCTGCATGAACCGGAAGGAATACTTAGAATTGCCATGGATGAAGCGGCTGAATTATATGGAACAAAGAAAACATACTTTATGGTCAATGGCAGCAGTGGAGGATTACTTGCTGCCATTTCTGCGGTTACGGATAATAATGATAAGATTCTTGTTGCAAGGAACTGTCATAAATCTGTGTATAATGCCATATATCTTAAAAGGCTGTATCCTGTGTATGTTTATCCGGAATATATTCCTAAAATGGGGATAAACGGTGGGATAAATGCATCGGATGTGGAGAGAAAGCTCAGGGAAAATGATAATGTGAAGGCTGTGGTTATAACGTCACCTACATACGAGGGAATAGTATCAGATGTCAGGGCAATTGCTGATGTGACCCACCGTTATGGAGCGGTTCTTATAGTTGATGAGGCGCATGGAGCACACTTTAGCATGAATGAAGCAATTCCTGAGTCGGCTAATCAAAGGGGGGCGGATATAGTTATACAAAGCATGCACAAGACGCTGCCGGCATTAACGCAGACGGCACTTTTGCATGTTAATGGCAATGTCGTGAATGTGACAGAAGTGGAAAAATATTTTCACATTTACCAGACATCAAGTCCGTCGTATGTGCTTATGGCAAGTATGGACAAGTGTCTTGATTTTCTTAAGAGTGACGGCGATAATATGTTTGAGGCATATGTGAGACGCATGCAGGCGATACATGCACATTGCAGAAAATTGACACATATAAGAGTTCTTGACAGTAGTATAAAGGGAAAATATTCTGTATATGACATGGATTTGTCTAAACTTGTGATATCGGTAAAGGGAACGGGCTATACAGGACATATGTTATATAAAAAGCTTCTTGATGATTATAAATTACAGATGGAAATGGCATCGGGTGATTATGTGATAGCCATGACATCTGTAATGGACACTGAAGAAGGATTACTGAGACTATTTTCAGCACTTGCCGGGATAGACCGTGACATAAGGGTGTATGGTAAAAAAGGGGTATTCGTTGCTAATGATGAATATAAGGCGGAAAATGCAGTTGTGATTAATACATTCTGGGAGACTGATAATATGGAACAGGAGAGGGTGAGTATGTCTCATGCCCCCGGTAGAATATCTGCAGAATGGATATATCTTTATCCGCCGGGCATACCTATTGTTGCACCCGGAGAAATGATTACAGGTGAGATAGTGCAGCTTATACATAAATATAATGAGTCGGGACTTGTGGTCCGTGGAATACAGGATAAAAGTCTTGGATATGTGAATGTTCTTAAGGAAGATTTTAAGGCATTAAAATTAGGAAGATTATAGAAATGAGGATTGGCATGTTATATGTTTTGATGGGAAAGAGTTCCAGTGGCAAAGATACGGTGTATAAAAGACTTACGGAGAATGCCGGCATAGCAATTGATAAGATAGTAACTTATACTACAAGACCGATGAGAGAAAATGAGGCTCAGGACAGAGAGTATCATTTTGTGGATGAAAAGGAAATGGAAAAGCTTGAAAAGTCCGGTAAGGTTGTGGAAAGAAGAAGTTATGATACGGTATATGGGCAGTGGAACTACTTTACGGTTGATGACGGAAGTTTTGACGTGGCAAATAAGGATTATATTATTATCGGGACTTTGGAATCGTTTGAAAAGATTGTTGCATATTTTGGGAATGATAAAGTGAAACCTTTATATCTTCAGATAGATGATGGGGTAAGACTTGAGCGGGCGCTTGAGCGGGAAAGACAGGAGAAATCTCCTAAATATGCTGAAATGTGTAGAAGATATCTTGCCGATGAAAAAGATTTTTGTGAGGAGAACCTTACTAAACTTGGAATAGATATAAGGTTTGACAATGATGATATAGAGGAATGTGTTGATGAGATAAAAAAGTATATTAATTGTACTAATAACATCAAATCTACTGTTTCGCTAACAATGGATTTGTGATATACTTATTATTAAGTGTTGGATAATGTATACGGAGGTAATTGCGGTATGGAAATACGTGTTAATGAGATGCAGGGCGTAAACCAGCCGGAGCAGACGAGACAGGTTACAGAGTCAGATGGTAATTTTAAGTTCATTCTTGCCAGTAATATTGCTGAGACAGATTTACAGGCTAAGATTAGCAGTATGATGAATGAGATATCTGATTATGGAAGGAAGATGTCCAAACGTACGGATATTCGTGATATGAAACATTATCGTATGCTTATTAAGGAATTTCTTAATGAAGTGGTCTACCGTTCACATAGTTTTTCCAGAGAGAACTTTTTAGACAGGAGAGGAAGACACAGAGTATACGGAATAGTAAGACTTATAGACCGTAATCTTGATGAACTGGCGCAGGAGCTTCTTAAGGAAGAGAAAGACAATATTAAAATATTGAATCTTATTGGTGATATTGAAGGAATGCTTTTGGACATACTCACATAAAGATTATAATAGATTGTGGAGGAAGCTATGGCAGGATATAAAGATATCGTTGGAAATGAACAGATAATAGCGCATTTGAAAAATGCAGTTAAACAGAATAAAGTATCACAGGCATATCTGTTATCAGGTGATAAAGGAATGGGCAAGAAGATGATTGCAGGAACATTTGCGATGGCTCTGCAGTGCGAAAAAGGCGGAGAAGAACCATGCATGGAATGTAAGTCGTGCAAACAGGCTATGAGTAATAATCATCCTGACATAAAATGGATAACGCATGAGAAGCCTAATGTCATAAGTGTTGATGAAGTGAGAAAGCAACTTGTCGATGATGTGCAGATAAAGCCTTATACAGGCAGATATAAAGTGTATATTATGGATGAGGCTGAAAAGATGAATATCCAGGCACAGAATGCAATACTTAAGACTATAGAAGAGCCACCGGAATATGCAGTTATTATTTTGTTGTCTAATAACATAGAGGTATTTCTTCCTACAATATTGTCAAGATGTGTGAGACTTGACATGAGAATGCTTAGAAGGGGGAAGATAAGGGAGTATCTTATGAAAGAAAAAGGAATACCTGATTATCAGGCAGATGTTATTGCCGCATTTGCAGGGGGTAATCTTGGCAAGGCCATTAATCTTGCGTCATCAGAACATTTTAACGAATTGAAAGAAGAAGTAGTAAGATTGTTGAAATATATAGGTGATATGCAGGTATATGAGGCAGTCATGGCAGTTAAAGGCTGTGAGAAATACAAAGTAGAGATAGAAGAATTTATAGATATGATGATGGTATGGTACAGGGATGTTCTTGTATTCAAAGTATCACAGAGCGTAGAAGAGATGACATTCAAGGACCAGTACAAATTCATCAAAGAGCAGGCTTCACGTATATCTTTTAACGGAGTAGAAGAGGTACTTAAAGCAATGGATAAGGCAAAAGTAAGGATAAGGGCAAATGTTAATTATGACCTTGCATTAGAGATGATGTTCCTTACTTTACGTGATGCATTAAATGGAAAGACAGATGTGTAAACAATAAGATGTTAACACAATACGTCTGTAAATCGTTCAGAAATGAGGATTAGTATTAACATGATAAAAGTAATTGGAGTCAGATTCAGGAAGGCAGGAAAGATATATTTCTTTTCTCCTGCAGGAAAAGATATAAAGCAGGGACAACATGTTATCGTTGAGACGGCGAGAGGTGTTGAGTATGGTTCAGTGGTGCTTGGAATCCGTGAGGTTGAAGAAGAACAGGTTATACAGCCGTTAAAGGAAGTCATAAGAATAGCTACTGAGAAAGACGATGCTGTTAATGCAGAAAACAGGGAAAAAGAAAAGAAAGCATTTGAAATATGTCTTGAGAAGATTAAAAAGCATGGGCTTGAGATGAAACTTATTGATACAGAATATACATTTGACAACAATAAAGTTCTGTTCTATTTCACAGCAGATGGAAGAATTGATTTCAGAGAACTCGTTAAAGACCTTGCGTCAGTATTTAAGACAAGGATAGAATTGAGACAGATTGGTGTCAGGGATGAGACAAAAGCAATGGGTGGAATAGGAATATGTGGAAGACCATTGTGTTGTCATACATTTTTATCAGATTTTGCGCCTGTGTCTATTAAGATGGCGAAAGATCAGAATCTGTCACTTAATCCGTCAAAAATATCAGGTGTGTGTGGAAGACTTATGTGCTGCCTTAAGAATGAAGAGGAGACATATGAGTATCTTAACAGCAGACTTCCTGGAGTGGGAGATTTTGTTAACACAGATGACGGACTTAGAGGAGAAGTGCAGAATGTAAGTGTTCTCAGACAGAAAGTTAAAGTGCTTGTTGATGTTAATGGTGAGAAAGAGATACGTGAGTATAAGGTTGAACAACTGAAGTTCAAAAAGAGAAAGAGAAAAGAACAGAAAGAAAAGATGAGTAAGGAAGATATGAAGGCTTTAGCTGCGTTGGAGGAAAAAGGTGGAAAATCCAAATTCGAAGATTAGTCTTAAAGCGGGAGAAAGGCTGGATGATCTGAATCGTAATGGGTATATGATTATTCAGAATAAAGATAAGTTCTGCTTTGGAATGGATGCAGTTCTGCTATCGGGATTTGCTGATGCAAGGCCCGGAGAAAAAGTTATAGACCTTGGAACTGGGACAGGTGTTATTCCGATATTAATGGAGGCAAAAACAGAAGGGGAGCATTTTACTGCGTTAGAGATTCAGGAAGAAAGTGTTGACATGGCGAGAAGAAGTGTTGCTTTCAATGAGCTGGACAGTAAAATTGACATAGTTAAAGGTGATATAAAGTGCGCTACGGAAATATTTAAGAAAGCCAGCTTTGATGTGGTTACGACAAATCCACCATACATGAATGATAATCATGGATTGAAGAATCCTGAAGTTCCCAAAGCAATAGCAAGGCATGAAGTGCTGTGTAGTCTTGAGGATGTTATAAGGGAAAGTGCACTATTATTAAAACCGGGCGGACGTCTTTATATGATTCACAGACCGCACCGTCTGATTGATATAATATTTCAGATGAGAGTACATAAGCTTGAACCGAAGAGGATTCAGTTTGTGCATCCGTATATAGATAAAGAGGCTAATATGGTTCTTATAGAAGCGGTTCGCGGAGGTAAATCGATGGTTCGTGTAGAAGAACCACTGATTATATACAGCGAGCCGGGAAAATATACGAAGCAGGTTCTTGAAGAATATTATAATGCATAAGAAATGAGGATTAAAATGAATGGAAAGCTGTATTTGTGTGCCACGCCCATTGGAAATCTCGAGGATATTACTTTAAGGGTTTTAAGAACACTTAAAGAAGTGGACATAATAGGTGCCGAAGATACAAGAAACAGCATAAAGCTGTTAAATCATTTTGACATAAAAACTCCAATGACAAGTTATCATGAATATAACAAAGTTGACAAGGCCAGATATCTTGTTAATAAAATGTCAGAGGGAAAAAATGTTGCACTTATTACAGACGCAGGAACACCGGGAATATCTGATCCGGGAGAAGAACTTGTAAGACAGTGCATAGAAGCAGGGATAGAAGTTACTTCACTTCCCGGACCTGCGGCGTGTGTAACAGCACTTACAATGTCAGGATTATCCACAAGAAGGTTTGCATTTGAGGCGTTTCTGCCCGCGGATAAGAAGGAGAGAAGAGATATTCTTGATGAGCTTAAAGAGGAATCAAGAACCATAATAATGTACGAGGCACCACATCATCTTCTTGCCACATTGAAGGAGATACGGGAATATCTTGGCAACAGGAAGATGTCTATATGTAAGGAATTAACTAAGAAACATGAAAAGATGCAGCAGATGCATATTGATGAATTTATTGAGTTATTTGAGCAGGAACAGCCTAGAGGAGAGTACGTTCTCGTTATAGAGGGAAAAAGTATTCAGACCAAGAAGGAAGAGATTAAGAAAAGTTATGAGCAGATAACGATAGAGGAACATATGAATATGTATCTGAAGGCAGGGGAAGATAAAAAAACAGCAATGAAGCACGTTGCTAAAGACAGAGGAATATCTAAGAGAGAAGTATATCAGTATTGTTTGGAAATGGAGTAGATGTATGAATTCAGAAGAGAGAGATGTTATAACGGGGTTGTATGGCAAAGATGGTTTCTATAGGGAAGCCAGAATGTTAATCGATACGACTGAAAATGAATATGATATTATAGCTATGGATATAGAACGGTTCAAGATAATTAATGACAATTATGGAACTGAAGAGGGGGACAGGCTTCTTAAGTATATAGCGGACAGAATGGTTACATATACGGATTCTATGAATTCTGCGGCTATGAGAATGTCAGCGGACTGCTTTTTCATAATAGTAGAACATCATGAAGGTTTTGAAGAACAGTTCATATCTTATATGAGAAATGAAGTTAATAATTATGACCTTAGTATGAAAGTAACCGTTAAGTTTGGAATATATAAAGTTGAAGATAAGACGATATCGGTTGCAAAGATGTGTAACAGGGCGTTACTCGCAGTTGAGATGATAAAGGGCAAATATGATGTATCATTTAACTATTATGATGATTCCATAAGAAAGAAGATGGAACTTGAGCAGACGATAACAAATGATATGGAGAGTGCGTTGGCTAATCGGGAGTTTGAAGTATATTTCCAGCCCAAATATGATTTGCTTACTGATAAAGTTGCGGGGGCAGAAGCACTTGTCAGGTGGAAACATCCAATCAGGGGAATGATATCTCCGGGAATATTCATACCGATATTTGAGCGCAATGGTTTTGTTACAAAGCTTGACATGTTTGTGTGGGAGGAGACGTGTAAGTATATATCACAATGGAAACAAAAAGGCAGAGTCAGTATTCCTGTATCTGTAAATGTATCAAGATGTGATATATATAACACAAATCTGCCACAGGTATTACTAGAACTTGTTGGCAGGTATAATATAAATCCTGATGAACTCCATCTTGAAATTACGGAGACAGCTTATACTGAAGATTCAGAACAGCTTATAGAAGTTGTATCACAGCTTAAAATGTCGGGATTTATAATAGAGATGGATGATTTTGGAAGTGGATATTCTTCACTTAATATGATATCAGAGCTTCCTATAGACATACTTAAGCTGGATATGAGATTTGTTCAGAGTGACAATGCTAATAATAACAAGAATATAATGAATTTTGTTGTAGGGCTTGCCAAGTGGATGAATCTGTTAGTTGTTGCGGAGGGAGTGGAAACACAGGAGCAGATTAATTCATTAAAGAGCATAGAATGTAATTATGTGCAGGGATTTTTCTATTCAAAACCTTTACCCGGAAATGAATTTACGCAGCAGCTTAAGGATATAGAAATATCACCGATGATTAATGATTCTGATAAGACAAGGACAAAAGATGAAGTTGTTCTGCGTAAGGGGGCGGGCGAGAAAGTTATTCTTGTTGTTGATGGCATGCAGTGGAACTGTGATACAATATATGAGTACTTTAAAAGTACATACTCTGTGGCTTACACAGGAAATGCGCAGAATGCTATTAACTATATAGAAGACAATTACGATAAAGTAGTATTGGTTATATCTGAGCTTATTCTAAAAGGAATGGGCGGCATGGAAATGCTTATCAAGTTAAAGGCAGAAAGAGAATTTGCCAAAATTCCTGTAATTATTACGGCTCAGCTTGGCCAGGGAGGCGAAGAGATGGCACTTGCATTAGGTGCATCGGATTTTATTCTCAAGCCATACAGCAAGGGTGTTATGATGAGAAGAGTTCAGAATGTGCTGTTGCAGAGTAGTATGAAATATGGAAGAGATAAGGAGAATGCTGATAACATAGCTAATACTAATCCGTCAACCGGTCTTATAGAAAGTTCGGATGCATCGGCAAGAATATTCGGATTTATGAAGAGTAGAAAAGATGCAGAAGCAACATATGTGCTTATCAGTGTTCAGAATCTTGATAAGGTGAAAGATATATGCGGGCATAGTAAGGTCTGTGAGGTTATAGAACAATTTGCGGCTATACTTAAGAAATCTTTCAGAAAAGATGAGATTATATATCAGTCTGCTCCGGGAGAATTTGCTATATTTCTTCCAAGAAAATTTGCGGATTCTGAGTTTGATGCAAGGCTGGATGAATTACAGAAAATGCTTAAATGCACAGTGGATAACGTTGATGTGTATTGTGCAATAGGTGTCAGTGAGTATCCGGCGGGAGGTATGAATTATCAGATGCTGTATCAGAATGCGAAGATAGCTTTAATGGAGGCAAAGGCATCTAATGCAGGAAAATATAAAGTATTTAAGTATAAATAAGAATATACATTCATAAACATTTGTTAAAGACATATAGTTGGTGTATGTTATGGTAAATTGTTTGTGGTGTGTAATGATAGTTGCGGGTATAATATATTCTTTCTTTACGGGAAATGTGGATGAAGTTTCAAATGGTATAGTGGAAACGTCGAAAAGTGCTGTTACATTATGTATATCGATGACAGGTGTTATATGTATGTGGACCGGACTAATGGAATCAGCCGAGAATTCCGGTGTTGCGAGAGGAATGGAGAAAGCGGTTGAACCATTAATAAGGTTTTTGTTTCCGGATATACCAAAAGAGCATAAAAGCAGAAAATACATATCAGCTAATATTGTTGCAAATATACTAGGACTTGGATGGGCAGCTACTCCGGCAGGACTTAATGCAATGTCAGAGCTTAAGTCGCTTGAGGAGAAACGTGGAAGCGATGTGTCGTGTGCAAGTGATGAAATGTGTACATTTATGGTGCTTAACATGTCATCGCTCCAGCTCATACCGGTAAATATGATTGCTTACAGAAGCCAGTATGGAAGTGGGAATCCTTCAGATATAATATTTCCGACAATAATAGCTACGGGTATTAGTACTGCAGTTGCGATAATATTTTGCAGAATAATGTATCACATGAAAGGAAGATAAAAATATGTTGACGGAATATATTAAGTTTGATAAATATGCTATAACATTGTCTATTATGTTAATTATACTGGGAGTTATTTTCAGTGCTTTTTATGTTTCGAGAGCGAAAGAGAAACGTTCTCTGAAGGTGATATTGTGTACATTTACAATTGTTCTTATGGAAGGAATGATAGTTGCAGCGGATATGAGAATATTGACAGTATGTGTGCTGGCATTTTCAGTAGTCATATATGTTATAAACAGACTAGAGAGTGATTCAGACAATATGTTAGCCATTGCAGGGTCTATATTGATATTCGTAAATGCTGTACTTATAGGTGCGTGTGTTACGTTAGCATATAAGTATCTTGGAGCGGTTACAGTTCAGGCTGTTGTTGCATGTGTTGCAATGCAGATGGACAAGTCTGTGACAGCCATGATGCTTATAATTGTTGGTGTTCTTGTGTCTGTGGCAGCATATTTTGTATATTGTGGAGTTAAGGACATAAGTGTGTATACAGTCGGATATCTCTATCTGTATATTGTTGCATTTGTGTGGAACATAATGGGAAGATTTCTGCCGGCTTATACTGAAAATGTGGCTGCATACGTTATGATGTATGGAAGTTTCGTAGCAGTTATGCTTGCCGGAGGTCAGCTTATAATTACCAGAAACTCATATAAAGCACTTCAGATGATACCGATTATGATGACAGGTGTTATAGGGATGGTAATGTCAGCAGGATATAATCTGACAGCATGTGTAGGGTTACAGCTTGTAATACAGCTTGGCGGACTGCTCGGTGTTCTTATATTGAATTATTTGACAGGAAGAAAAATGTACACCAATCTTGTGTGTCTTACGGGAATAGCTCTTCTGCCAATTGCAGATGTAGCCTTAAAACTATCTGTGTTTAAGGGACTTATTAAGATAGTTGGAATACAGTGGAATATGCTTGCGGGTATCAGCATAATAATATTAGAAATAGCAATTGGAAAATGGATAAATGCTGTTGGTGACAGGAAGGCAAGAGGCGTGTATGCTGTTTCGGTTATGACATTTGTGTGCTGTCTTGTAATAGGTCTTACGCCTATGATTACACAGTATTGGATATATCCTATGATGTCCGGCGGGGAAATGATGATAGCAAATATAAGTGTACAGGATATTCCTACAATGGATATTGTTATATGTGTCGGTCTTGTTGTGATTATGTCGGGTGTACCAATTATTCCAATTGCGAGGGCAAATAATATTATTAATAAGAATTAATAAGGAGAAGAATTGGAAAGAGTATTATTGAACAGTATTTCGGGATATTTTATTCCTGTAATTGTGTTGACAATCGTACTTATAGGATTATTAAAAAAGAGAGATGTATATCAGGATTTTGTAAAAGGTGCAAAAGGTGGAGTAAAGACAGTAATGGACATAATGCCAACACTTATCGGACTTATGGTAGCAGTTGGTGTTATGAGGGATTCGGGACTGTTGGATTGCATTTCAAAAGGAGGAGAACTGATTCTTGGATGGACGGGTATACCTGTGGCAGTAATACCTGTTGCAATCGTTAAAATGTTTTCATCCTCAGCAGCAACCGGACTTGTACTTGATATATTTAAGACATACGGTGTGGATTCATATCCGGCTAGAATAGTTTCTGTAATGATGGGAAGTACAGAAACTATTTTTTATACAATGAGCGTGTATTTTATGAGCGTAAAGATAACTAAGAGCAGATGGACATTGGCAGGTGCTGTTATATCCATGCTGGCGGGTATAGCGGCATCTGTAGTTATTGTTGGAATATAGAGAGTTAGATGGAAAAGTGGCTGAAAGAGTGGGCGGGAAGCGTGAATATAAAGAGTAGAT
>DEGR01000035.1:0-1991 GCA_002351535.1 Lachnospira sp. UBA2821 | reverse complement strand
GAATTGAAAGAGTGGACGGAAAGTGTGAATACAAAGAGTAGATGGAAAGAAGAAACGGTTGAAACTGTCTAAAAAATTGACAAATACAATATGTGTAATACTTCGACAAATTGGTAAAATATACCTAGATATTAATTGTTAATGAACGTATGAAGAAACAAATTATGAAAGGTATACTAAAAAGCATGAAGAAGTTTGGTCCGGACATAGGTGGCAGACTTAAAGAAGTAAGAAATATTGCAAATGTCAGCAGTTGCAGTGTTGCAAATTCTTCATTTGTATCTCCTGAGCATTACAGGATGATAGAATATGGAGAATATTATCCTAACAGCAATGTTTTGCAGTATGCACATATGCATAACTGGGATATTGATTATATAATTGTCGGGAGAAGAAGTTATGAGAGTGTTTTTGAAAAATATCTTGGTAAGAATGGTTTGAATAACAGAATGTACAGATACCAGCTTATTAATATAGAGATAAAACATATTATGGACAATATATCGGGAGATGTTACATATGTCAGATGGAATACAGACAATGAGAAGCCTATAGAAAGACTTAAATATATGCTTGTGGATAAAGGATATGACATAGATGACAAAACGGTCGCTGATGTTTTGGGAGTAAGCAGCAGAACTGTAAGCAGAATGTGTGGAGATGCAGAGAGTATAAAAGTGGATATGATGTTGTCGGCATATGAAAAATGTGGAATATATCCGTCATATTTTTTATATGGTGATATAAACAGTAATTCAGAATGTGATATACAGTACAATGCAATGTCGGATTCACAAAAGATGAGTATCCTCAAATATGCTGAAAAGATAAGTTCAGTATAAGTTCGGTATAAGTTTGGTATAAGTTCGTTATAGGTTTGTTATGAGTTTGCTATGGGTTTGTTATAGGTTTGTTATAAATTTGGTTTATAAATTGTGTTCAGGTTATAAATCAAAATGGATTTAGGCACTGTATTGTTAAAATAATTATGAGTGGGTTTTGAAATGCGAAATGGAGAGAAAATGATTAAGATAGGGATTTGTGATGAAAGCAGTTGTGACTGTGAAAGTCTTGAAGCTATTATAAGAAGCAACAGTGAAGGAAGGGTTATTCTTATTAAAAAATATAATAATATGGCAGCATTTAAGTGGGCGATTGAAGATGAAGAGGAATTTGATGCCCTTTTTGTTTGTGTCGGGAGTGGTTGTATTTTCACGAATAATGTTTATGGAGTGGGAGATGAGTTTATAAGAGATAAAGATTGGTCTGCCAGAATTATTTTGATGTCAGAGACATTGGAAGATTGTGTTAATGCATTTGAGATTGATGCATTTGGTTTTATATGTAAGCCATTTGACAGAAAAAAAGTTGGTGCAGTATGTAGAAAATTGTTCAGGATATTTCATAATGAAGATATCATTGCTGTGCATAAAAGAGGGATGGTTATAAATGTTAAGCTTGATGACGTTGTATATATAAAAAGAAATGGCAGGAAAATCTGTATAATAAGAAAAGTAGGGGAAAATCTGTCTGTATATGATAATATAGAGGAAATAGAATATAAAATATCGAAAATGAACCCTGCATTCTGCAGGCTGCATAATTCTCATATAGTAAATATGGGAAAAATAAGGACTTATAACAGAGATGTGGTCGAGATGGAAAATGGTGATGTTCTTAATATAAGCCGCAGATATGTGGAAATAGTCAAAAAGAGATATAGAGATGAGTTTCTAAAAGGTAGAGTGAGTATAGGAAAAGTTGGTAAGGGTGCATATGATAGAAAGAAGCAAGAATAATTCGTAGCTGTTCAGAGCCGGTCAGAATTTCAAAAAATGGCATAAAACACCTGCATTTTTAAGACACTATTTGAAATTTTATTTGGCTTATACTCAGCCTACGAAATGCGAAGCATTTCGTAGGCTGGCACTGAACAGTTCCTCCGTGTCATCAAGGGTCCGTGCGGAGAGAAGAGACAGCCATGCAGTCTG
>DEGR01000062.1 GCA_002351535.1 Lachnospira sp. UBA2821 | reverse complement strand
CCACAGACGCAGGCACCGCAGCCACAGACGCAGGCGCCACAACCACAGACGCAGGCACCACAGCCACAGACACCGGAAACAGGAATTAATGATGGCTGGGGTGATTTGGATGATAATGATGGCTGGGGTGATCTTGATTAGTAAATGTGGAGGTATTGAATGTTGGATAAAAGAAATATAACTAAGTTATTTGTAACTTATATATTAATTATGATATTTACCGGATGTTATTGTGAAACATCAAAAGCTGACTATTCAGAGAATCTTAAGAAACTTGAAAATATCAGAAGTGGTGTTGTTGAGATTTATGTAGGATTTAATGATAAAGAATTTCACATGATTAAACATGTTTGTGGAACAGTTGTTCAGAATGATGAGAACGCATATATTTTAACATTATATAAAGAAACAGTTGTTTCGGATGACGAATTAAAAAAATATTGTATTGATAATAAGTTGAAAATAAATAAAGATGATATTGGAGTATATGCTGTAGCAGATAACAGATATATAAAGCTTAGTCTTGAGGATAGTGATGAGACTACAGATATTGCATTGTATAAGTCGGAAAAAAATATAGATTCAAATCTGGTCATTACTATGGAAGACAGTGCTACCGTAAGTAAGGATACAAAGGTTTTTTCTATTGGATTTCCAGCCAAAATGAAAGAAAATACGGATAAAGATTTTGGTGATAAGAACACGATTATATACGAAGGAAAACTTGCAAAAGACTATAATGCCGGAGCAGATACAACGATTATTTATAATTCACTTGTAGATTCGGGAACATTGGGGTGTCCAATAACAGATATAAATGGAAAAATGGTGGGAATCAATTCTTCATTATCAAGGGGACAGGAGGTTCTGGAATATACAGTAGTATCTTCGTATAAAATAAAACAATTTCTGGACAAAAATAAGATTACATATATAGGCAGGAAAGTGACAGAAAAAGTTGTAAAGAAAAAGCCGGAAAACAAATTGTATAAAACCGGTAAAATGTACTCATTGCCAATAACGGCGATAATAGTAATATTATTGGTTATTTTAATGCTGGTAACAAGAAGCAGGGAGGAATAGATATGTATTGTACTAAGTGTGGAAAACAGATTAATGACGGCTCAACATTCTGTAAATTCTGTGGAAATAAAATTAAACCGCAGGATATGGTTACAACCGGATGGAACGAAGAGCAAAGACCGCAGAATGTCCGGAATAGTCAGATAAACAATGAACAGCGGTTTCAGAATAAGCAGACAGGTAATGGGATGCAGCCAAAGCAGAAGTCGGTCAGTATCAGACTTAATAAGAAATTTTTTATCATTTTAGCGGTTGTAATAGTTATTGCGGCAGCGGGTACTGCAGGATATATGTTTTATACAAATATCTAGAGAAACATTAATCTTGAAAAATACGTCAGAGTTAGTATTGGAGGATATGAAGAAAATGGTACAGCTAATGCATATATAGATGATGAAAGTCTTATAGAGAAAATAGCTGAAATAAAAAAAGTAAATCTCGTAGATAAGAAGAATCATTATGATAAATACAAAGAACAGTGCGATGATATGCAGGTGGATGAAATAATTGACCTTATTGAATTAAAGACCGACAAAACAGAGAAGTTAAAAAATGGAGATACTGTTACAGTTAAAATAAAGTATAACGAGTCAAAAGGAAAAAAATATGGTGTTAATCTTCAGGGCGAAAAGATTACAAAGAAAGTCAGCAAATTAAGTAAATATAAAGATTATAATCCTTTTGACAATATTAAGGTTTCGTTTGAAGGCACAGCGCCATTTGCAAGTGTTACATGGAAATATACAGGTAAAGATTCAAGATTCTCATCAAGCAATTATTCATTAGAAAAAAGTGGATATTTAGATGAGGGGGATATAGTAACAATAAGTTTTGATTTAAACGGTGTAAGTCTTGAAGAGGACGGGTATCAGGTAAGTAAGTGGAAAAAGAAATATAAATGCAAAAATGTTGATAAATATGTTTATAGAGAATCTGACATACCTGAAGAGGGTATGAATAAGATGAAAAAAGATGCATCCGATGTTATTGAATCATATTTTGCAGATGAGTATGAACACATAGGTTACAGTGATTTGAAATATGTAGGTTCATATACACTTACGGAAAAAGAGAATAAATCCTATTATGATTATAGCAATATGGTATATATGGTATTTTCAGCACAGGTATCATCAAAAGAAGTAGTAGATAATGATGATGTTTATCCGGAAGATGTATTTGCCACGCAGAATGTGTATTTTCCTATCAGGATGAGTGACGTTATAAAAAAGAAAGATGGCAGTGTAAGTTATGGATGCTCTGACTACATAGAAGGAACTACTGAATTGCATTATGACGGTGGATGGAGCAATGTAAAAGGATATACAGACGGTGTTGTGATGTATAACGACCTGGTCGGTACACAGAAGAAAAATTATTACTATGAGGTAAGTGATTCGTTAGCACAGTTTGGTTCATCAAATGCAAAACCGGGTTCGGAGAAAAAGCAGGAAAATGAGACTACAGCGGCAGCGGTAACAGGGACAGATGCAGATTATGTATTACCACAGAGTAATTCAGCATATATATCAGAAAAAGACCTGACAGGGTTAACTAAAGACCAGCTTAGAATTGCTACTAATGAGATATATGCAAGGTATGGATATATTTTTAAAGATGAAAGTCTTCAGAATTATTTTAAAGGAAAATCGTGGTATAAGCCAACGATAAATGGTGATGATTTTGATGATTCAATTTTTAATGAATATGAAAAAGCAAATAAAGATGAACTTGTAAAGTATCAGGAAAAAATGGGATATAGATAAATTTATACAGAAAGGATAAGGAATATGGAGACACAGGCGTATTTACCAATAGAAGGCTCATCATCTCTTACAACGTTAGAAAAAAATAATATTAGAAGTTATCCTTTAGATATGAGAAGAGAATGGAATATAGGAAGAAACACAATAAACAATTCACCGGAAATCGGCTTTGTGTCTGAAATTGTCGGACGTAATCATGGAAGTCTGGTCAATATAGATAACAGATGGTATTACATTGACAAAGGAAGTGTTAATGGTACTTACATAAATGGGGTGAAGTTAGAGAATGGAGCAAATGGAACTTCTAAGCCATATATGCTAAAAAATGGAGATGTACTTAGAATTGATTCTGACAATTTATCTGACCCGGATTCAAGGGGTGTGTGGATGATGTTCACTTCAGAATTATTAAATGAGAATTGGAAAACTTTACAACTTAATGAGAAACAGAATGTAATCATAGGAAGAGATGAGGAAGTCTGCAATCTTGTTATACCGCATTCGTATATTTCAGCAAAACACCTTCAGATAGGTTTTCAGAATGGCCGTTATTATGTTGATGATTGTGGCAGTTATGCCGGTACATGGTTAAACAATGAGAGAATAGATAATCCCGTGTATCTGTGTGATAAAGACAAAATATCATTCTGTGATTGTGTATTTATATATAATGAAGGAATGATTTTTTATAATACGAATGAACTTCGTAAAGAAGCATCCGGGTCAGAACGCAGAATTGTTCTGAAAGCTGATATTAAGACAAAAAAAGTTCCTAATAATAGTGGACATGGCGAAAAAGAAATCATACGAAATGTAAATGTAGAGGTTAAAGAAGGAAGTCTTGTGGCACTTCTTGGAAGCTCGGGTGCGGGAAAATCAACAGTTATGAACTGTATGAATGGAATGGATACAAAAGGAGCACAGGGAGACATAAGCTATAAAGGCGTTGATTTACTTGAGAATTTTGACAAAGTGAAATATCTTATCGGAAGTGTTCCACAGAATGAAGTATTTCATCCTATGCTGACAGTCGAAGAAGAATTAAGGGAAGCTGCGATAATAAGACTGCCCGGTGATACAAAAAGAAAAGAGATAAAAGCACATGTGGATAATACAATCAGCCAGCTTAAATTAGATGGAGTAAGAAAGAATAAAATATCAAAATGCAGTGGCGGTGAGAAAAAGAGAGTAAACATTGCCATAGAGCTTGTTGCAGACAGACAGCTTCTTTGTCTTGACGAACCGGATGCAGGTCTTGACCCGGGAATGAAGAGAGAGTTGTTCGGAATTCTTGCGGAACTTGCACATAAAGAGGGAAAGACAATACTTGTGATAATTCATGACGTGTCTGATATACATATGTTTGATCAGGTGATTATGATGACAAAGTATGAGAATGTGGGAAGACTAGCATTCTCGGGTTCTCCGGCAGAAGCGGGGGAATATTTCGGAACAAATATAAAAGAAGCTTATGGTCTGCTGGATTCAGAACCTGAAAAATATATACAGAATTAAGAGGAAGAGTTATTTATGGAAGAGAAGAGAATATCACAATTCAAAGAATTGGGTATATATACGTCACAGTATATAAGAATATTATTAAGCGATAAGAAGAATCTTGCAGTATCATTGTTATTTCCTGTAATAGCAGCAATTATTGTTGTATGGATTGCCGGAGAAAATATGTTTGTACATTATGAGGGAACGAAGTCAGGATGTTTTGTTATTGTAAGTGCTGCTATATGGGGAGGACTGTTTAATTCTATTCAGACGATTGTAAAAGAGAGAAGTAATATAAAACGTGATTACGTTACAGGTATAAGACTAAGGTGTTATACAGCATCAAGAGCAATTGTCCAGTTTATATTGTGCATGATACAAAGTGCAATTCTGACAACCGGTTATATAGGTGTGGAGAAATTCAGAGATAATGCAATGCCAAAAACAGGTATTGAATTTCATAATCCGTTAATTGAGTATTACATAACAATTCTTTTATTGATGTATGCAGCTGACGCAATGGGATTATTCATATCATGTTTTGTGAAAAAAGAAGAAACAGCGAATGTGCTTGCACCATACATACTTATCGTACAGCTTATATTCTCGGGAATATTATTTGAGATGAAGGGAGCTTCTGAGAAAGTATCCTACGCTATGTTAAGCAGATGGGGTATGGAGGGATTAGGAAGTATATGTGATTTGAACAGCCTTCCATTAAAGATACATGCAACATTTCCTGATGTTCCACATACAGTTGAGAATATGTATAAGTATGGCGGAAAACACCTGTTGTTTGTGTGGATAGTTCTATTACTATTTGCACTGGGATTTATATTAGTTGGAAATCTGGTACTTCATAGCGTTTCAAAGGATTCGAGATAAGGGTTAGGAGGAATAACTATGTCTATTGATTCGAGAGCAAAGCAGAATGGAAAAATATTTGGAGATTGGGATTTAAAAGAATTACTAGGTCAGGGTTCTAATGGGAGAACGGCTGTATTCAGAATGACAAGAATAAATAGAACATTTGAAGAAATTTGTGCTATGAAGGTGGTTAATATCGTAGAGCAGAAAGGCAGATACGAAGACCTTTCTGATGATTACAAGAAAGATTTTGAAGAATACAGGTCAGATCTCTGTGATAAAGCCGAGAGTGAACTGAGTCTGATGAATAAGTTACGAGGCTCAGGCATGGTAGTAAATTATCACGATTACAGATTTATCGACTGGAGTGATGAGAAATCTTTCGGAACAGACCTTATGATAAGAATGGATTGTCTTGAAAGTCTCGGTGATATATGTAAAAAACAGACATTAGACGAGAAAGAAATATTAAAAATAGGCTCTCAGATTGCAAATGCATTAATCAGTTGTCACGAATTAGGGATAATTCACAGGGACATCAAGCCGGATAATATATTCAGAAACAGTTTTGGTAATTATCTGCTTGGTGACTTTGGTATATCTAAAATGCTTTCGAATTCATCAAGCACCCAGACTAAGGCAGGAACGGAATCTTATGGTGCACCGGAGCAGTTCATTGGAAGTTATGATTCGAGGGTGGATATATACAGTCTTGGAATATCACTTTATGAACTTGCGAACAGGAACAGACTTCCATTTGCCAAAACTTCTTTTGCGGGTGTGGAAGAGATTACAAGACGTCTTTCCGGGGAAAAGATACCTTTGCCGGAAAATGTGAGTAAAGAATGCGGTGAAATTATATTAAAGGCATGTGAGTTCAAGCCGGAAGACAGATATGCAGATGCGGCAGAGATGAAGAAGGCTATCGACAGATTTCAGATGTATGGGGCTGCTGACGGTAATAAGAGCAAAAAGATTGTAGAACAGCCGGTACAGGAAAAAAGTGAGAAAAAGGTTGTGAGAATCTTTGATATAGAAAAGTACAAAGCAGAGATATCAGAGCCGGAATATATTAAGGCGGTGACTGCAAAGAAAAACTGTGATTATATGTTGGCAGATAAAATATATAGAACCCTGGAGAAAAAGGGAAATGAAATGGCAGGAGTACAGCTTGCCATTTTGTCGTACGCAGGATTAGTAAGGAAGGATTATAAAAGTATAAAGGTAAGGCTTGAAAAGGCGGCAAAAGACTATAATCCTATTGCGATGTCTTATATTGCAAATATGTTATATTGCGGAAATGGTTATACAAAAAGTTCTGATAAAGCCCAAAAAATTATGATTAAATGCTGTGGTCCGCTTGATGAGTTATGCGGATTAAATGATGCTGATGCATTGTATATATATGGATTAATGCTGCTATATGGAGTAGTAGTCCGGAAAAATATAAAAAAAGGATTTGGTTATATAGAAAAATCTGCAAAAGAAGGAAATGAGGATGCAATGGCAACTCTGGCGTCGTGTTATCTGAATGGTACAGGCTGTGAAAAAAATCATAAGAAAGCAATTGCTATATTAAATGAGTGTAATTCAGAGAAGAATCCGAAAGTGTGCATGATATTTGGAGAAGTATATTATAACAGTGGCAAGCCTGACAAAGTAGAAGCTTTCAGATGGTATAAAAAGGCTGCAAATATGAATAATGCAGTTGCCCAGTGCAATGTCGGATATATGTATGGTCATGGTGAGGGAATATCACAGGATTACAGAAAATCTTTCGAATGGTACAAAAAGGCTGCTGAAAATGGCAACGCAACAGCACAGTACAACATAGGATTGTATCTTAAACATGGAATAGGAACTGCGAAGAATGAGACCGAGGCATCTGAATGGTTATCGATTGCATCAAAACAGGGTAATAAAAAAGCCGGGGAATATATTAAGGTTAATTAACAACAATAGTTGTATTATATATATTTTTACATGGTGATAGGAGGAATGTTACATGAAGAAAAAAAGAGTATCTGCGTTATTACTTTCTATAGTAATGATAGAAGTGATGGTTCTTAGAAATCCTGATTATTGCGCAAAAGCTGCTTCAGGTTATGAAAATACCACAGTTACAATACATTTTAGAAATGCAGGAAAATGGGATAACGTAGGTGTATGGGCTTATGAGGGAATGGGATTTAAAAGACAGGTTATGCCGGCTGATTTGTGCCC
This sequence comes from Lachnospira sp. UBA2821, assembly GCA_002351535.1. Taxonomy (GTDB): domain Bacteria; phylum Bacillota; class Clostridia; order Lachnospirales; family Lachnospiraceae; genus UBA2821. The sequence continues at coordinate 43,579 of DEGR01000062.1, read as the reverse complement.
TGCATATAACACAAAAACAGACAGGGCTATCTGGCCGGGTGCAAAGATGGAGAAAGAATTAGATCATGAAGGATGGTATTCAATCAGACTTACATTTAAGGATACATCATCAGGTGCAGTATTTATTTTCAATAATCTTGTAGCTGATACAAAGGCAGATACTTCGACAGGTGGAGATGAGACTGACCAGGAATTCCTGGATGGTGCTAAAAAAAAAGGACTTATTTGTGATACGGAATTGAAGAAATATACACATAACCAGTATATAGCTAAGAATTTTACGGCAGGAGATTATTGGTGTGATTTTGATGGGAATATATATGGTTCTGCTACGTTGTTAAGTAAGTCGATGCCCAAATCGTATGGTACAGTAGAAAAGGAATTGCAGTATATAAGTGTAAATACAAAGAGCATTAAGCCGGGAACGAAGGGAATCCTTCTTGGAGCAAAGACATCCGGGGATGGAAGATTAGCATACAAATCAGGCAATAAATCAGTAATAACGATTGATTCAAATGGTGTAATGAATGCTAAGAAACCTGGAAAGTCAGTTATAACGGTTACAGCTTCAGAGACAACAAAATATAAAAAAGCAACAAGACAAGTGACAATAACTGTATTGCCAAAAGAGAAACAGGTTATATCTGTAAAGTCAGTTTCAAAGATATACACGGGCAAGAGTAGTCTTGATATAAAAGCTAAGGCAAAGGGAGATGTAAAGCTTAAATATTCTGTGGATAATAAAAAAATAGCCAGTGTAGACAATAAAGGATTAGTGAAGTTGAAAGGTTGCGGAAATTTAAAGATTACTGTTACTGCACCGGAGACAGCAATGTATAAGAGTGCAAAAAAAGTAATAAACATAACGGTAAAACCACAGAAAATCAATAAAATTGTGACAGGTTCATCAGGTAAAGGATGGATAAATGTTTCGTGGTCAAAAGATGACAGGGCAACATCATACAACGTTGTGTTATCAAAAGACAGCGGATTCAAAAACACGAAAACAGTTCAGACAGTGAAAACAGATTTGAATGCAGGAAATATGCCGAGCATGTATTATTATGTCAAGATACAGGCAGTGTATAAAGTGCAGACAAATGATAAATCAATTGAGTATTGTGGAGAGTGGAGTAAAGTTAAAAAAGTAAAGGTTAAATAATACAAATTGTATTATAAATTGTTAAAAATGGTGATAGGAGGAATGTTACATGAAGAAAAAAAGAGTATTTGCATTATTACTTTCCATAGTAATGGTGGCAGTCATGGTTTTGGGAAATCCTGATTATTGCGCAAAAGCTGCATCTAATGGCTTTTCTGGAAGTGGAAGTGGCACAAGTGGTGACCCATATATTATTACAAATGTACAGCAGTTAAAAGAGATAAAAAATAATAGATTTGCATATTATGAATTAGGAAGTGATATAGACCTAAGTGGTATAAATTGGGAGCCAATTGGAGGTTTTTATGGTTCATTGGATGGCAAGGGACATAAAATTATTAATATGACAGTGGATGAGGAGATTAAATCGGATTATCTTGTTAAGATAGGTTTTTTTTCATATATAAGTAATGCTAAAATAAAAAGAATTGCATTTATAAATGTTGATATAAATGCTAAGGTGGAAGGTACAGCGGAAGGTACAGCGGATTGTGGGATAATAGCTGGAGAATCAATTAATGGTTCGATTATTACAGAATGTTCGGTCGAAGGAAATATAAAGAGTTCAGCAGTTGTTGGGTGTTTTGGAGCATTTGTTGGTTACTTTAGTAACTCTACTATTAATAATTGTTATGCAAATGTGTATGTTGAGGGTGAATCAATTGGTATGGGACATGTTTCAGGGGGAATAGGTTATTTGCGATGTGGTTCTGTGGTAAATAATTGTTTGATAATGGGTAAAGTCATTGCGAAAGGAAAAATATGTGCAACTGGAATAACTGGGTATATTGAAACTGATAATATAAGTGACATAGACATGACGTCTGTAAAAAGAAATGTAGTGGCATTAAAAGAAGTATCAAGTGAGAATCGTACAGATGTCATTGCGTTAAATGCTGATGGAAATAGTTATGTCAGCAATAATCTGGCATTAGATGCAGACGATTCCAGATTAAAAGACAAAGATACATTTATTGATTTAGGATGGGATTTTGACGGAACATGGACTATGGGAGATAGTCATCCGGAACTTTCTATATTTAAGGATAATAATGATATCAGCGATGCACAGGTAACACTTTTAAAAGACAAGGTTATATATAGTGGGAATTATCAGAATCCTAAGGTAACGTCTGTATATCTACATGGGAAAAAATTGACAGAAGGAACCGATTATTATGTTGATTCGGTATCTGCATGTAATGCCAATGAGTACAGGGTAACGGTATATGGCAAAGGTAGTTGTTATGGTAGTGTAGCAGCCAAATATACGGTAGAGCCTAAGGATATATCGACGGCAAAAATTAAATTAGAGCAATCTGAGTTTGAATATGACGGAACAAGTCCTGTTATAGTTATCAAGTCGGTTACAATAGACGGACAAACATTGAGTTCCGGCATAGATTACAATTATAATCAGCCGGTTAGTAAAAATGTAGGTGAATATAGCTTTGAAATAAATGGAAAAAATAATTATACAGGAACGGCAAAGACATTATACAGAATTCAAGAAGAAAAAAAGTCAGGGGATATTAGTGGTGCACAGGTAACATTTTTAGAAGATAATGTTATATATAATGGGAATTATCAGAATCCTGAGGTGATGTCTGTATATCTACATGGGAAAAAATTGACAGAAGGAACCGATTATTATGTCAGCTCAGTATCTGCAAGCGATGCAAAGGTGTATAAGGTAACGGTATACGGCAAAGGTAGTTATTATGGTAGTGTAACAGTCAACTATACAATAACACCTAAAGATATATCGACGGCAAAGATTGAATTAGGGCAATATGGATTCATATATAATGGAACAAGTCCGTATATAACTATCAAGTCGGTTACAATAGATGGAAAAACATTGCAGGCAGGTAGAGATTACAATTATACTCAGCCGGATAATAAAAATGTAGGTGAATATAGCTTTGAAATAAATGGAAAAGGCAATTATACGGGAACGGCAAAGACATCATACAGAATTCAAGAAGAAAAAAAGTCAGAGGATATTAGTAAGGCAAAGGTAACACTTTTAGAAGATAAAGTAGTATATAATGGAAATTATCGGAATCCAAAAGTAACATCAGTATATTTAAATGGCATAAGATTAACAGAAGGAATCGATTATTATGTCGGTTCGGTATCTGCAAGTGATGCAAAGGTGTATAAGGTAACAGTACATGGCAAAGGTAATTATTACGGTAGCGTAACAGTCAACTATACAATAACACCTAAAGATATATCGACGGCAAAGATTGAATTAGCACAATCTGAATTTACATATAATGGTGAAAATCCTTGGATAATTATTGAACATATAAAAGTTGACGGAAAAGAATTAGAGGCAGATACAGATTATGATTTTACATGGCCCGATGATACGAAAATCGGTGAGTATGAAGTCGTTTTATATGGAAAAGGCAATTACACAGGAACTGCTAAGACGCAATACAGAATTATATCTAAGAATGTAGAAAAGAAATCACAGAATATCACTGTTAAGACGAAGAGTATTAAATCGGGAACGAAGGGGATTCTTCTTGGAGCAGAGACATCCGGGGATGGAAGATTAACATACAAATCAGGCAATAAATCAGTAATAACGATTGATTCAAATGGTGTAATGAATGCTAGGAAACCCGGAAAATCAGTTATAACGGTTACGGCTTCAGAGACAACAAAATATAAAAAAGCAACAAAGAAAGTGACAATAACTGTATTGCCTAAAGAGAAACAGGTTATATCTGTAAAGTCAGTTCCAAAGATATACACAGGTAAGAGTAGTCTTGATATAAAAGCTAAGGCAAAGGGAGATGTAAAGCTTAAATATTCTGTGGATAATAAAAAAATAGCCAGTGTAGATAATAAAGGATTGGTGAAGTTAAAAGGCTGTGGAAACTTAAAGATTACTATTACTGCACCGGAGACGGCATCATACAAAAAGGCAACAAAGATAATAACGACAAAGATAAGACCACAGAAAGTCTCGTCTGTAAGATTTACCTCACCGGGAAAAGGACGGATGAGTGTTTCATGGGCTAAGGATAACAGGGCAACAGGTTATATTGTAGTATTTTCAAAGGACAGTAGTTTTAGCGAAAGTATGACGAGAACGGTCCAGACATCACGCACTTCCCTGAGTTATGGAAATATGCCGGGAATGTGCTATTACGTTAAAGTGCGGTCAAGTTACAAGGCTGGATTATATCTTGGAGAATGGAGTGAAGTAAAGAAGGTATTTGTGAAGTGACAGCGAGTGAAAAAGGAGGAAGGGTATGTCGGTAAATTCAAGAGCAGAACAATATGAAAAAGTTTTTGGAGACTGGACGCTTAATAAGACTGCGATAGGACAGGGTTCAAATGGAAAGACAGCAGTATTTGAACTCACAAAGGCAAATCGTACATTTAATGAGTCGTGTGCGATGAAGGTTGTGAATATTGTTGAACATAAAGGCAAAAGAAATGAGTTATCAGAAACTTTTCTTGAGGATTATGAAAATTATAAAGAGGAATTGTGCGAGAAAGCTGAAAACGAAATAAAACTTATGAATACGCTCGGTGGTTCGCTTAACATTGTCAGTTACCATGATTATGTATTCAGGGATTGGGAGGATGAAAATGGTTTTGGAACCGACCTTCTGATAAGAATGGACATGCTGAAAAGTATAGGTGATATAAGAAAAGAGAGAACTTTTGCGGAAGATGAAATAATTAAAATGGGAATCCAGATTGCTTCCGCATTGGATATATGTCACAAAAGCGGAATTATACATAGAGATATAAAGCCTGATAACATTTTCATCAATAGTTTTGGAAATTATCTGCTCGGTGACTTCGGAATATCAAAGATGATGAATAATTCCTCAAGTGCAGAGACACGAACAGGAACAGAATCATATGCTGCACCTGAGCAGTTTATCGGAAATTATGGGAGTCAGGTCGATATCTACAGTCTTGGACTGTCAATGTATGAGCTGGCGAATGGAAATAAGCTTCCATTTGCCAGAACAGCATTTGTAGGAACAGAAGAGATTAAGAGGAGATTGCGTGGGGACGAGATTCCCAGACCTGAGAATGTAAGTGAACAGCTTGGAAATATTATATTAAAGGCATGCGCCTATAAAAGCACCGACAGGTATCAAAAAGCATCTGAACTTCGGGAAGAACTTCAGAAGTTACAGGATTCAAGAACAGATTATGTCAAAGAACAGGCTGTTAATACAAATAATTCTGATACAAAGGAATTTAATACAGATAAAAATAAAACAGATGCGAGTGTAAAAGAGCAACAGCCGGAAGAAGTTCAGACAAAGTATAACAATATATTTGATAAGGACAAAGCAGAGGAACATGAGAGAATACAAAAGGAATATGAGAAAAAGAAAGAAACAGATCCTTATGCAACAGTTCCGGCCCTGTCTGAAAAATATATTTATTCTGATAAAGAATTACCGGATAATGATGAGATTATTATAAAGCAGGAAAGCAGAACAGATAATTATAGTGATTTACTGGGGCTTGAGGACATTGAATTAAAAAAGATAAATTATAATGAAATAGATATAGATGCTGCCATAGTCGGAAGAAATTATTTTGAGCGCGGATGGCAGGAAAAGGCTGTTGGATGGTATAGAAGGTCAAAATCACCGGAAGCAGTGTATGAATTAGCATACTGTACAGGGAAGGGATATGGCGTAGCAAAAGATATAGAGATAGCTATAAACATGTTTACGGGTATTCTTGAGCAGATTAGTGATGAGAAACTGGCAGGAAAGACTATGTATAATATGGCTTGTCTATATGAAGAACTAGGTAACCGTAAATATAGAAAGACAGCGGAAAACTGGTTTAGGAGCAGTGCAAATCTGGGAAATCAGGATGCACTTAAACGTTTTCATAATGGTAAATTTATTAAAAATACAAGGGGGTTGTTTTAATGTCGGATGTTAAAGCTTATGAGATTAATGGCTATGTTATAAGTGATGTCGGTAAAGTAAGAGCGGCAAATGAGGATAACTACCTGATAGGAAATTCAATTAATGAAAATTCAGAGGGACATACAGAAGCGGAATTGGATATTGGTAATGTTGTGAGATGGAACTGTTTTGCCGTATATGATGGTATCGGTGGAGCGGAGAGAGGGGAAATTGCTTCGAAATACGCTGCAGAGGAAATGAAAAATGCTATTGTGGATATTGAACCGGATTTTACATATGAGGCAGTCGACAATATTATAAGTGCAACATATTTAAGTGCAAATAACAGAATTGTTAATGCAAGAAGTGAGATGGCTGTGACAGGGACTACAGGTACAGCACTTGTGACCGACGGGATAATGGCAAAGGTTTATCATATTGGAGACAGCAGAGCGTATTTACTTCGTAATAATGAATTGTATTTACTGACGAGTGACCAGACGATGGCACAGATGAAGATAGATATAGGATTTTGCAAGGATATATCGGAGGCAGACCCAAAGGATGTTCATCAGCTTACGGAGTATATAGGACGTGATACATCGGGACAGTATTTTCATCCGGTGGAAGGTGAGTGGATTGACTTCAGAATAGATGATGTGTTTCTTATTTGCAGTGATGGAGTATATGACGAATGTAATACGGCACAAATTAAAAGTGTTCTTTCGCAGAAGGAATTAACCGTAAAACAACGTGTTCAGCGACTGTATGGCTTATCTATGTTTAAAGGAGCAAAAGATAACGTTACATGTATGATTGTTGAGAAAACACAGTTAAAAGACTGATGTACGCATATGATAGGAGACGTTTATGAAAAAAAGGAAAAAAATAATTTGCATAGTCATATCTCTGATTATAGTAATGGCAGCAGCCGGGTATATTTATCTGAGACCATATTTTAAAGTGGCGGGCAGGATAGATAAACTTCTGAACGGTAATTATGAATATACTCTCGATTATAAAATAGATGGAACAGACTTGGGCATGGGCGGAATATTTCTGAATGGAAATGTTTCAGGACAAAAGTCAGACGATGTAGTCGAGGGTGATGTAAGTGTAGAAAATATTAACCTTCTTAAAGTGTATGGTGATAAATCAGGCGAAGTTATATTTAATGTTAAACCGCTTTTAGAATATGCTATTAAAGGCAGTAACAGCTCTATCAGCAAAATATTAAAGTTTGTTCTTGGTGATACATATATATCGTTTGACCAGATTAAAGAGATAACAGGCGATGAAGATGTAGAAAAAGTGAAGAAAGCAGAGTCGTTCTCATTTTTATTTAATAAGAATACATTTAAAAAGGTTGACAGACCGGAAGATGCGGATGACCCATACCTTGCAAAAGCCGATTTTTTTGAGACGAAATATAAAGGAAAAAAGATTATAGTAGGTATTCCAGAAGACGAGAATAAAATGTATCTGCAGACTAATATTGATGGTGTTAAATTGACAGTCAATGCAAGTTATGAGTATAAAAATGTTGATAAAATAAAAATGCCTGAGGCAAATATTTCGAATTCGACATTAAATATACTTAAAGGTGTATTTGAAAAAGCAAAGGATACTGTAAAATAACAAAACATGGCAGATGAAAGGAGATTAGGAATGTCTTTTTGTAAATATTGTGGAACCCAGTTAGGTGAGGGAATGTTGTGCAATTGTGAGAAAGCAGTTGCAGAAAGAAATGGCAGTACGGCATATTCTGCAGGAACTGTCAATAATGTCAGTAATATTAATAATGTGAATAATGCTAATAACACAGGCAATGCCAACGGTGTGAATGGGCAGGCAGGAAGTGCATCATATAATAATGGTGAACTTAACATTAATATTAATGTTGGAGCATTAAGTCAGATATGGGTTAAATTTCTGATGATTTGTAAGAAGCCGGTAACAGCAGGCAGAGAATTTGTAAAGACTGCAACGATGATGGAAATTATTATATTTATCCTGATTCAGGGTATATGTTCCGGACTTTTTGCAGCCGTAGAGATTAACAGGATTAATTATTTTATGAAGTCAAAAATGGGAGAGTATGAAGATTTAATAACTAAATACCTGTTCTCAGGTATAAAAGGCTTTTTTGTAACACTTATGTTTTCTGTGTTAATATCAGTGATATTTGCAGCCGTAATATTCTGTGTATTAAAAATAAAAAAAGAAAGTGTGGACTTTAGGGAAGCATTAGGAATTGTATCAGTAAGGTCGGCAGTTGAGGCACCTGTTATCTTTGTAGCAGCGATATTATTATTTATATATATACCGGTTGCCGGTATGCTGTTTTATATATCATCTTTGATTGGCATATTCATAGTTGCATTTTTATTATCACAGTATGAGAAAGTTGGTAAAGACTACACTGTATATATTATGATTGCAGTAGTTATAGTTATGCTGATTGCATACTATATTGTAACCGTTAAGGGAATCAGATTGTATCTGCCATCAGCTATTAACAGAGAAATAGATAAAATACCTACGATATCAGATATGTTAGAAAGTATTGAAAAAGAGTTGTATTAATTTGTATTATTATGTCGAAAATTGCAATATTATAGTTAAAATATACAACTTTCACAATCTTTAAAAGGCATATGATATTATGAACAGGCATGTGAAGGGGAAAAATAATTAATAAGGATAATACATGTCGCACAGAGTCCGGAGATATCTAATATTGACCGGACTCTGTTTTGCGTATGCAAAAATTTTTAGTGGGGAAGCAATGTTGCGAATAATAATTATTTATTATATAATACTAACATTAAGGTTTAATGGTCAGCGGATTTGTAAATAATGATTTAGAGAGAAGATTTTGCAGGAAAGGTGGAAGGTGTATGAAGATTGGAATGTTAACAAGCGGTGGGGATTGTCAGAGTCTTAATGCTTCTATGAGAGGCGTTGCCAAAGCATTATATAATAACGTGAAAGATGTGGAGATTATAGGATTTCATGAAGGATATAAAGGACTTATATATGGGGAATATCATACAATGAATCCTAAAGATTTTTCGGGAATACTTACACAGGGTGGCACTATAATAGGAACTTCAAGACAACCTTTCAAACTTATGAGAACACCGGATGAAAATGGACTCGATAAAGTTAAGGCAATGAAAAATACTTATAAAAAACTCGGACTTGAGTGTCTCGTAGTGCTTGGAGGAAATGGAACTCACAAGACAGCCAATCTTCTGTCTGAGGAGGGGTTAAATGTTGTGTCACTTCCTAAGACAATTGACAATGATATATGGGGAACTGATATTACATTTGGTTTTCAGAGTGCCGTCAATATAGCAACTAATGCGATTGACTGTATTCACACAACTGCAGCTTCTCATGGAAGAGTATTTATAGTAGAAGTTATGGGACACAAAGTAGGATGGCTTACACTCCATGCCGGCGTTGCCGGAGGGGCAGATATAATTCTTCTTCCTGAGATACCTTACGATATAGACAAGGTGGCAAAGGCACTTAAGAAAAGAGAGGATGAAGGAAAGAAGTTCTCTATACTTGCTGTTGCAGAGGGAGCGATATCTAAAGAGGATGCACAGTTGTCCAAAAAGAAATTAAAAGAAAAGAGAGCTAAGTCTCCATATCCGTCAGTATCGTACGAGATTGGTGCAAAGATAGAGGAACTTACAGGTCAGGAAGTAAGAGTTACCATACCGGGACATACACAAAGAGGTGGAGAACCCTGTCCTTACGACAGAGTAATCTCGACAAGATTCGGAGCTGCGGCTGCCAATCTTATTATGAACAAAGAGTATGGTAACATGGTAGGAATGGTTAACGGCGAGATTGTTAAAGTGCCTTTGTCAGAAGTGGCAGGAAAGCTTAAGATGGTTGACCCGGATTCATCATTTATTAAAGAAATCAAATCACTTGGAATAAGTTTTGGTGACTGATTTCATAGTTAGCTAAACTGGAGGAACAAATGTCTTATACAGCTTTATATAGAAAGTTCAGACCGAAGAATTTTGAAGAAGTAAAAGGTCAGGAGCATATAACATCAACATTAAAAAATCAGATAAAGGCTGAGAGAGTAGGGCATGCTTACCTGTTCTGTGGAACAAGAGGAACAGGTAAGACAAGTATAGCCAAAATATTTGCCAGAGCGGTCAATTGTGAACATCCCATAGATGGAAGTCCATGTAATGAATGTGCTGTGTGCAAGGCTATTAATTCAGGGTCATCTATGAACGTGGTAGAGATAGATGCCGCATCTAATAACGGTGTTGAAAATATCCGACAGATAGTTGATGAAGTACAGTATTCGCCTACGGAGGGTAAATATAAAGTATACATAATAGATGAAGTTCATATGTTATCAATAGGAGCTTTTAATGCACTTTTAAAAACACTTGAAGAACCACCGTCATATGTGATGTTTATCCTTGCAACAACTGAGGTACATAAGATACCTATTACTATATTGTCAAGGTGTCAGAGATACGACTTTAAGAGGATAAGTGTCGATACTATAACGGCGAGATTAAGAGAATTATGTGATATTGAGGGAATGCAGGCAGAGGATAAAGCACTCAGATATATTGCCAGACAGGCAGATGGTTCTATGCGTGATTCGTTAAGTCTTCTTGACCAGTGCAGTGCATTTTATCTCGGTGAAAATCTTACCTATGAGAATGTACTTGAAGTTCTTGGTGCAGTAGATACCGGTGCATTCAGCAGAATGTTGAGGGCAGTTCAGTCGGGAAATGTATTAGACTGCATTCACCAGCTCGATGAACTCGTTATGCTCGGAAGAGACCTGTCGCAGTTTGTCGTGGGATTCATATGGTATCTTAGGAATCTTATGCTTATAACAACTTCGGATAATGCAGAAGAGATAATAGATGTTTCAGGAGAAAGACTTGAAGCAATGAAAGAGGAAGCACAAAATTTAAGTGTAGATGTGATAATGCGATATATAAGAATATTTTCAGAATTGTCATCACAGATAAAATATTCTGCACAAAAACGTGTGCTTGTAGAAATAGCAATTATCAAGCTTACAAGACCATCGATGGAGAAGAGTTATGACTCTCTTATACAGAGAATAGAAAGCCTTGAGAATATGATAAGCTCAGGTGCAATTATGGCGGCACCGGCAGGAGACGGTGGCAGTGGTGTTCCGGTAAAACCGGCAGAATCAGATAATATCCGGATGCAGGATGAGCAGCCTGTGAAGAAGTTAGAAAGAGCAGTTCCTGAAGAAGTTAAGGCGGCAGCATCTAACTGGGGGCAGGTATTAAAACGGCTCGACGGAAGTGACAGGGCATATCTTAAGAACTGCAGAATAAGTGCAGGTGAAGATAATAAGCTTTATCTTGTATTTACGGAGGAAATCAATTATACTAGGTTTGTTGACGGTGACAAAGAAGGCAGTAAGATAGAAGAAAGACAACAACAGTTAAAAGATATTCTCGGTACAGTTACCGGCAGGGATATTGATGTTGAAATAAAACTTCTGGAACCTGAAGAACATTACAGTGACAGGTTTACAGAAGTTAAGAATATGATAAAAATGGAAATGGAAGAGGAGGATTTTTAGAATGGCAAAAAGAGGAGGATTTCCGGGAGGAATGCCTGGAAACATGAACAATCTTATGAAGCAGGCTCAGAAGATGCAGAGACAGATGGAGGAGACAACTAAAGAGCTTGAAGAGAAAGAAGTAACTGCAGCAGCAGGTGGCGGGGCAGTTGAAGTAACGGTATCCGGTAAAAAGGAAGTTACCAAAGTTAAAATAGATGAAGAAGTTGTAGACCCTGATGATATAGAAATGCTTGAAGACCTTATTATGGCAGCTACTAATGAGGCACTCAGAAAGATTGATGAGATATCCCAGAGTCAGATGGCTAAAATAACAGGAGGATTGGGAGCAGGATTTCCATTCTAATGCTTCTTAAAAGATGCAATGGATTATTACAGCAAACATATATCGAAGCTTATAGAGGAATTCTCCAAGCTTCCGGGTATCGGCTCGAAGTCAGCACAGCGGCTTGCATTCCATGTGCTTAATATGACACAGGAACAGGTGGATAATCTGGCCGGTACAATAATTAATGCAAAGAAAAATGTAAAATACTGTAAGTGCTGCTTTACACTTACGGACGAAGATATGTGTCCTATATGTAAGAGTGACAAGAGAGACCACTCGGTGATAATGGTAGTAGAGAGTACCAGAGACCTGGCTGCTTATGAGAAGACGGGCAGATATAACGGAGTTTATCATGTGCTTCATGGAGCTATCTCACCGACACTCGGTATAGGACCTAATGATATAAAACTTAAAGAGCTTATAGAACGTCTCAGAGGGGATGTGAAAGAAGTTATTATATCTACGAATTCCAGTGTGGAGGGTGAAGCTACAGCACTTTATATTAGCAAACTTATAAAGCCATCGGGAATTAAAGTGAGCAGAATTGCGAGTGGAGTTCCGGTTGGAGGTGACCTTGAGTACATAGATGAGATTACTCTGTTAAGGGCGCTTGAAGGAAGAACAGATATGTAGGCAGATGTGGAGAAAAAGATGTCCGAAGAATATGTGTTAACAAGGGATATAATATATGACCATAACGAACGTATGCTGAATATTAAAAAATATTATCCATTTTTTAAATTGTCGGAAATATCTTTTCGTCAGTACAGGGAAGGAAAGTACGACAATTTGGATATGGGATATATTTTAATGGCAGTACTACGTTTTTTTATTGAGAAAAATAATTTTAATGAAGAATCTGTAACATACGAAAGTTATGAGAAATTTATGTCAGAACTTCTGAGAAGGGATTTTGACATAAGAACAGATAAAGAAGAGGAAAAAGAGATTATATCCTTTATATTTGATAAAATAAAAAATGACGGTAAACCTTTTGTGTACAGCTATTTTAATCCGGTTGACAAGAAAAGACAGTCAGTGAGGACGAGAATAATCGACAGTAAAATAGTTGATGGAACGGTAAGTTACACAATATCGGCTGATGCGGTGGAGTTTTATCTCGATACGAAAGAGATAAAAGACGAGAGTGACATAACGATAGACCAGGTGCTTCTTGCGAAGCTTATAGCTTCTAAGAACTTCAGGGGTGGAACTGAAGTTGTAAGGAGGATAAACAGTGAGGTAGGTAAGCTTATTGCCAGAAAGAATGAAGTACTTAATATATTAAGTTATGATGTGTTTCAGGGAGTTAAAGCCTACGAAGAATTTAACAGAACCGGAATAAGATGGTTCGAGGAAGAACAGAAGCTGTTTGTGAAGAATAAGGAACTTATAAGTCAGGCACTTAAACAGGGAGAAAGTGAGAATAATTATTATTCAGCAATGGAAGATATATACCAGCTCGAACAGGAGCTTAACAGGGCTATAACGAGACACGGTAGACTGTTAAGGGAGTGTACGGACCTTCAGGTTAAGGCTGATGATATAATTGCCAGAGCGAAGCTTGGCAGGTTAAGAACATCATTTGACTTCAGGGATTTCCTCAAGAACATGATTAATAATAATTCGGTGCTTCCGTTGCAGAATATTGTAAAGCCATTATTTGGTATTGGAATACATAAGAGTTTCAGTCTTGGAAGTGTTGATAATATGCTGACATTCAAACCTGATGGAAATGAGACGGGAGAAAAAATCAGTTCAGAAGAGGAGGAACAATATGTATATCCTGATGAGCTTGAGGAGGAAAGAATAAAGAGTAACTACGGCATATTTATGGAAAGTCTTTTTGCAAAGATTATAAGTGATAAATCATTTACACTTGGTGAATGGGTCAGGGAATTAAATGATAAAACAGGATATGATGTTATGAAAAATGCGGATTTTTATTCATTTATAGTTCACCTGTGCCAGAAGAAAGAATACAATCTTATTCAGTCGGTTAACAGGCCGGATACATTTCTTGAGGAAATAATCAAAGAACACTATATGATAGAAGAAGAGAGACAGTTAGAGATGCATGAAGAAGTGCCGGAACTTCCGGACATAGTATTCTCTATTACATCTGTTACAGGAAGTGATGAAGTAATAGAGAAAGAGGGCGTGGCGTGTATTGCCAATCTCAGGATAGAAAGTATTGAATAAGCATAGATAAATGTAGTTAACAGCGGAATGGAGAAAATATGCAGGATAGAAATATGGACAAAGCACTGGAGATATTTTCAGCACTTATAACAGGAGATGAGATAAGTGCAAGGAATAAAGATACAGCGTCACTGTATGATGAATACAGCAATAATGCAGAAGTATATGATATTGTATATTCCATGTGCAAAAAGATGAATCTTATGTTGTATGAATATAAAAACACTATTTATGTATCTCCGGGAGATAATAACAGAGTGTTTGGGTACAGCAATGAAGAATTAAAAAGAATAATAGGTGTCAGACTTAACAGAGAATTGTATTTGTGTTATTTTGTCATATATTCGGTTATGACAAGATTTTATTCTGATACATCCAATCCTACATTTACTGAATATGTTAAATGTGATGATATTGTAAATGCGGTGGACAGCATGCTTGCGGATACTTTGAAAAGTATAAATCTGCTAAATCTTGACGAGATAGAGGATAACAGTTTTCAGGCAATATCTGCAACATGGGAAGACCTGCCGTTAGTTATAAGTGAAGAAGGAATGTCAAGGGCATCAAGGGGCTCTAAGACAGGATTTGTGAAAATGGTATTTAACTTTATGGAAAAGCAGTCGCTGCTTGTTGAAAATGAAGGAAGATATTATCCTTCACAGAGGATGAGAGCACTTATTGAGAATTATTACGAAGAAAATAAAGGACGATTATACGAGATAATGAAAGGGGTTTCTGAAGATGCCGCATATTAACAGAATACGTGTAAATAATGTTAAATATAACTTTGGAACTCAGTTCTATGATGATTTCATGATGAGATTTTCCGCAAAAAATACAATATATGACCTTGCAAACGGTGGTGGTAAAAGTGTACTTATGCTTCTTCTGATGCAGAATCTCATACCTAACTGTACACTTGATGATAAGCAGCCTATAGAGAAGCTTTTCAGAACAGGAGAGGGAAGCAGTGTAATTCACTCAATGATAGAATGGATACTTAGTGATGCACATATTAAGAATAATTTTAAGTATATGCTTACAGGTTTCTGTGCCAGAAAGGCAAAAGATAATGGTGAAGAGGTGCAGAAAAATACTGCCGAGATAGAATACTTTAATTATGTTATATTCTATAGAAAATATAATGAACATGATATTAAAAATATACCTCTTCAGAATGAAGGGGAGAGAATTACATATACCGGACTAAAGAGTTATCTGAAGGAACTTGAACATGTTGACCATAATCTTGAGGTTCATATATTTGAGAGAAAGGGAGACTATCAGAGGTTTATTGCAGAGTATGGGTTATATGAGAGTCATTGGGAAATTATAAGAGGTATCAATAAGACTGAAGGACATGTAAGAACATATTTTGAGACAAATTATAAGACTACTAGAAAGGTAGTTGAGGATTTGCTTATAGAGCAGATAATACAGAAGTCATTCCAGAACAGATTCAGTAACAGGAATGAAGAAGATGTAATGGCAAAGACCCTTCTTGATATTAAGGATAAACTGCTTGAATTGTCAGGACGTAAGGAAGAGATACATAATTATGACAGACAGATGGAGCTTCTTGAAAACTTTTCGGACAGAATAAGGAATATAAGGCAGCTTTATGTTGGCATGGATGCACTTGAAAACGAACTTGCAACGGCATACAACACAATCGTTAAAGTGCAGGATAATAACAGAAAGTCAAGAATTGTTAAAGCTGATAAAAAGCTTGAAATACTAAGACTTAAAAATGATTTGAGCAGGAGAGTCGAGACTGCGAAGGTTATGGAAAAGTCGGGTGAGATTAAGCTTTTACAGTCAGAACTTGATGAGGTTAAGCATGGCGTTGATGTACAGAGAGAGAAGATAGATGAGCTTTCTAAAGAACTCATTATGAAGGAATGTACAAATGATTTTCTTGACTATATATCATATAAAAATGAGTATGACAAAATTAAGGAAAGTCTTGATAATGCTTCTAAAGATACAGACTCTTTAGTTGTGGAACTTCACAATCTTGTTAAAACTAAGAAGTCGGTAGATGACATGAGGATTGAGCGTATTGATAAAGATATTAATGATGAGACTCTGATATGCGATAAAGAGAAGAAGAGTATAGAAGAGAATAAAACAGTTATAAAGGAATTAGAAAAGCAGATAGCTGTATATGATTTCAATATGTCAGAATATGGAAGTAAAAAAGAGAATGGTCTGAAACGTCTTGAAAGAGCAAGGAATGATGCGGGAATTCTTATTCCGTCTGAGGCATCTGCAAAATTAAAAGACGCAAAGAATCAGTTAAATGAATATGAGCAGAAGATAAAAGGCGCTTCAGAGGAACTGGAGCATATATCATCACAGCGTGGAGAATATACATTTGAGAAGCAGAAATATATTCAGAATGAGGATAATATAGACCGGGAACTGTCATGGAATGAGGAAAGGTTAAAAGAATTTAAGGCTCTTGAAGAAAAGGCTGCTTCAATATGTAAAGTTTACGGAGAGAATAATATACAGCTCCTTAAGAGAAAGATTAAAGAGTCTCTTACAGATAAAATGTATGAGACAGAGGCTAAGACTAAAGAATATTCGTACATGCTTAAAGAGGCAGAAGCCAGAAAGAACGGTAAAGCATTTGTTGAGAGTGAAGTTGTGCAAAAAGTGCTTGATTATATCGAAAGATATCATGGAGATAAGGCGATAAGTGGTCTTGAATATATAAGAAATGCAGATGAGGAAAGCCGTGAGGATATATTATGGAGAGTGCCACAGCTTCCATATGCTATCGTTGTCACGAAAGATTTTGATGAAATAGTATCAGATACAAGAATAAATGAACTTAGAAAGTCACATGAACCGGTCATATTTGTAAGGGAAAGCGCAATCACCAGAGATGAAATAGCATCTAATAATGACAGTATATTTTATCTTACTGATAAAGAAGATGTGATGAGAACCCCTGAGCAGTGGCAGGATAGAATGGAAATAATAGAAAGGCAGTGTCGGGATAAGGAGAGTGAGATTGCCAAATTAAAAGAAGTTCTTCTTGTTATGGAGGATGATTATCAGTTCATAAGTTCTTATATTAATGAGAAGCATCAGGCAGAGGAGAGAACTGTACTTATAGAAGAGCTTAAACTTAAACTTAAGCAGGCTGTAAATGACAGGGAAAATTACGAAGAAAAACTGATTATGTGGCAGCAGTCACTTGAAAAAATCACATCAGATAAAGCATCGCTTGAAGAGAAGAAAAAAGAGTGTGAAACAAAAATCCGGATGTATAGTGCTGTTGATGACATTTACACAGAAATAACACAAAATGAACGTATACTCATGGAGAATAAAGAGGAGTCCGACAGATGCAGAAAAGAACTTGATACTTTATCGGCAAGAGTTCAGGCAGAGGAGAACCGGCTTGATAACCGTAAGATAAAAATAGATGCACTGGTGAAGGAAAAGACTCTTATTCAAAAGGAATGGGATGAGAAGTATGCATTTTACAATTCTCCTGAAGGAAAGATTATTGATGACATAAGTTATGAGGAGTTAAATATAAAGCTTCAGGGAGTATTTCATGCAGTTACAAAGCAGAATGCCAATCTTGAGGACAGACAGAAGCTTATGATGAATTATAAACTCTACATGGATAAGACGATGAAGAGAATTAATTATCAGGGAATATCAGGTGAAACTCTTATGCAGATGTATAAGAATCATGAGCTTTATGAGACACCATCGGAGAAACTTGAGAACCTTAAAGAACAGATTGCTGATATGAAGGCTATACTGGAAAAGAAACTTAAAGATGAACAGAAGATTCTGTCCAAGATAAATAAGCTGGAGGGAAATATAACGAATTCCATACAGGTTATTTCCGAAAAGTATGGTTTCTATGAGGAAGAAAGCCTTGAAGGTGTAGATGCAAAAGCATTTATAACGGATAATGGTGCAATACTATCCCGTTATGAGACTGACATTATGAATGTTGACAGAGAATTGAAAGACATTGACGAAGCCGTTAATGAATATGAAATTCTCATCAGCTCTATAAGAAACAGGATTGAGATGGAAGGAATAAGTATCAGGAACACAGAAGAGACCTATGACAGTGGAATTGATATTAAAGAAAAATGTAATGCTATACTTAAGAAGTATGAAAAGTTCAGAAATGATGCTGCCAGACGAAGAGATGATTTTGTAAGAGAGAAACAGATGCTTACGGATACGCTTAAGATGGTGTCGGGCGAGGCACTGGCTGAAGAGATTAGTACAAATATCAACATGCCTGCTACATTTGGTGAAGCAGGTGAACTTGTTAATATGTTAGAGGATACCGTGTGCTGTCTGCAGCTTGAGAAAGAAAGAGTGGGAAAAGGAATCGAAGACATGGAGATGATTAAGGAGAACTTTGAGAGTCAGTGTCTTCAGAACTGTCTCAATATTAAGACTGAGCTTGAAAGACTTTCGAAGCTGTCTAGGATTGTGATGGACGGAGAAAATATTTCCATAATTAATCTTAGAATTCCTTATAAGAAGGAGGAAGTATACAGGGCGGAAATGTCTGACTATATCGATATGATAGCAGAGAATACGGACAATCTTGCGACAGAGGAAGAAAGAATTAAATATATAAGAAATCAGCTTAACTGGAAGAAATTGTTTGCAGTAATTGTAACTGATATGAACAGCATAAAACTCAACCTTTATAAGAGGGAGAGAATTAAGGAACAGAGCAGATATCTTCCGTATGAGGAAGCTGTTGGAAGTACCGGACAGTCACAGGGTATATATATACAGTTCCTTATTGCTATTATTAATTACATTTCAAGTATTAATTCTAAAAATGCAGATGCGTCGAAGTTAAGAAAAGTAGTATTTTTGGATAATCCGTTTGGTGCGGCTAAGGATATATACATATGGGAGCCTATTTTCAAACTGTTGAAGACTAATAATGTACAGCTTATAGTTCCGGCAAGAGGGGCTACACCGGCAATAACAGGAAGATTTGATGTGAATTATGTTCTTGGTCAGAAGATGGTAGGAAGGCGTCAGCATACAGTAGTAGTTGATTATTTCAGCAATGTGGAAAATGAAGAAATAGAGTATACAACCATTGATTACAAACAGACATCGTTATTTTGACAATAATATATGGGTGTGATAAACTAATGTAGACTTTTTATGCACTTAGAGAAATATAGAGGTGAACTATTTTGGATAGATACGAGTATAATGTAAAATCAGATAAGATTAAGAAACTTTATTTAAAAAAGGACTATTCTACGATTGCAGAAATCGCAGATACGATAGACTGGACAAGGGTTAAAAGCAATTCAATGCTCACTATGGTAGCTGATGCATATGAAGGCTCGAGACAGTTTGACAAGGCAAGGGACGTACTTGAGATAGCATATGACAGAGCACCTCTTGGCAGACAGCTTGCTTACAGACTTACTATTCTTTCTATAAGGATGAAAGACTTTGTTGCAGCGGATGAATATTATCAGGATTTTGTTGAAATTGCGCCAAGAGATGTAGCACAGTATATTCTGAAGTACAGAATAGCAAGAGCAAAAGGTGAGGATATAGGTTCATTAATCAGCATACTTGAAGCATATGTTGATGTTGAGATGGATGAGAGATGGCAGTATGAGCTTGCAAAGCTTTATCATGAAAGCGGAAGAAAAGATGAATGTATTGCCATGTGTGACAAGATAATTCTATGGTTTGCAGAGGGCAAATATGTAACTAAAGCTATGGAGCTTAAGATGAAATATGAGCCGCTTACAGAGGAACAGCAGGCTAAGTATGACGGCAAATGGGATTATTATAATGAGAGAATAAAAGCCGAGGTTGCCGCAGATAAAGAAGCCTATGGCATTAAAGATGAAGAAGAAGCTTCAGATGATAATGAAACATCTGATGATGGGGCAGATGCCGGCGAATCAGAAGATAGTGATTTACAGGATAATGTTTCAGAAGGTGATATTTCAGACAGTGATTCGGATGATTCTGATAGTGTAGAGAATACAGAGAATACAGATAATAATGGATCATCGGTAAAAGAATCAGATAATGACACTGTGAAAGATAATACAGCAGATGGTGAAATACAGGAGCATAAAGAAGAGAAACCATGGGATAATATGGAGGACATTATCAATGATACGACAGCACTTGATTATCTCACGGATTATACAGAGGAAGAGAAACTTAATATAGAAGAAGAACCTGAAGACAATTCAGATGAGGCTGCGGCAGCAGTGGAAGAGCAGCTTGCCAAAATGGTGGATGAGTCTATGGAAGAGGCAAGAAATGCATTCGGCTCAGGTGAAAATGAAACAGAAGATATAGATGAAAATAAATCAGACAAAGATAATTCAGACGAAGACAATTCAGATAGTGAAGAACAGGAATATACAGATATGAAAGATGATACGGACGAATTAGCGGAAGAAGCAGAAAATGAAGAATCAGAGGAAGATTCGGATGATGAATTTGAAGATGAGTCAGAGGCTGAGATGACAGAAGACGAAGATGATGAGTATGAAGATGAGTCAGAGGCTGGGATGACAGAAGATTCAGATGATGAGTTTGAGGATGGGTCAGAGACAGAGTCGGAAGATATATACGAAACACCGGAAAATGCTTACATCAAACCTCTTCTTGGAGATGATGACGAAGATGTGGACGACATGGATGATAAAGAACTGATGGCAAAATCAGTATCAGATGAAGATTTTGTGGATGGAACATCAGATGATTTCTATGAAGATGATTCGTATCTTGAGGATGAGGATTATGAAGATGAAGATACTGCAGAGGAAGAAATCAGTGAAGAGACTGATAGTATTTCAGAGGAGGGTGACGATGCAGTGGAAAATGATTCTATGTCCGGCAATGGTTCGAAGAGCAGCAATGACAAAATAGAGATATTTGAATTTAATGAGAATTCGGACAGCAGAGCAAGTAAGATAGGTGAAGAACTTACAAAAACTGCTGAGATAGATATTGATGAGGTTAACTTCAGAGTTAAGCAGTATGATGAGAATATGTATAATACTGCTAATATACAGGCAGCACTTGCACAGAGTATGAAGCTTATTATGAGAGCAGAAAGTGAAAAGACTACAAGAAATGCATTTGCACAGTCAGAAAGCCTGGACGAGCCTACTAAGCGGATTGACCTTCCTGACAGAAATGAAGAGACACAACCTGAAGAAATCCATAAAGGACCATTATATGAAACTGTACCACTTCAGCCTATATATAATAAAGCCGAAGATGGACAGATATATCTTCTTCAGCCGGAGGAAGACCAGCAGATAGAAGGACAGATGGACTTTGATGACGTTTTAAGAGAACTTGAGAATAGAAAGAAAGAGGCTCTTGAAGAAGCCACAAGGAAAGAACAGATGGCTATAGAGGCTGCAAGAAAGGCTGCAGAAGAGGCGGTTGCAGCTAAAGAAGCAGTTGCGAAAGCTATTGCTGAGGAGGCGGCTGCAAGAGAGACATTGGAGAAAGCGGCACAGGCAGGAGCAGAGGTTATGGCACAGATTCCTGTCGAAGATACTTCAGATATTCCTGCAAATGCAACAATTCTTGAGATTGACAGTTCTGCGGTTTATGGAAGTTCTGATATACCGTCAGAACAAACGGAAAATCAGGAAGATAAGGACACGGAAAATATCTCTGCGGCATATGATAATAATAAAGTAGAGGATATATATAATACTCAGGCAGAATATACAGATGATGCTGCCGCATTCGAAGGAAACGATACAGACATGACAGTATCGGATGATGATAAGGAAATATATCCGGATACAGATATGTCAGAAAATGCAGATGAGGATTCAGATACAGATGAAGCTGTGAATGCTGCGGATGAAACGGCTGCCACAGATGGAGAGTCAGATGAAGCATCAGAGGAAGAAGGCAAAAAACTTTCGGATGAGAATAGAAAAGTATTTGCAGATTTCCTCGAAACAAAAGGTATGGAAAATGATATCGCAACGGTATTAGAGAATCTTATTGACGGATTTGTAAAAGATGGAACATCAAGAACAAATAACCTTATTGTTATGGGTGATGCCAAGACCGGAAAGACCTGTCTTGCACTCGGTATAATTAAAATAGCTAATAAGGGCCGTGGAAGAAATGGAAGAAGAGTTGCCAAAGTTAAAGCAACAGTTCTTAATAAAAAAGGAATTACCGCTGCAATGTCACAGATAATGGGAACAGACCTTATAATAGAGCAGGCGGGTAACCTTATGCCGGGCACGGTTGTTGATATGGTTGCAGCAATGAAGCTTTACACTGATGAGATGATAATTGTATTAGAGGATGACAGGGCAGCTGTTGACAGACTTATTGAGACTAATCCTATAATAAATGAAATGTTCAACAATAAGCTGTGCATAAGAGAATTCAGCATTGATGATTATGTCAAAGTTGCAAAACAGTATGCACAGGAGCAGAATTATGTTATAGATGAGATGGGAACACTTGCATTGTTTGCAAAGATTGATGACATAAGCGGAAAGAATCAGGGAATAACAAGAGAAGAGATAGAAGAAATAATAGACGATGCAATAGTTCATGCAGAAAGATTCAAGTTTAGCAAGCTTATTGGTAAGATTAAGCGCACAAGATATGAGATGGGTGTACTTAAAGAAGAAGATTTTCAATAGTTCACATGTTGCAGTATTAATATAAATCTGCTAAAATTGTAGAAAAGTGACAAATATTGAATGGAGGATTGTAATGAGTAAGTCAGATTTTTCAAAAGAAGAATTCAAAAAAGAAGTAAATGATTATGTAAAGATTTTGTCAAGAAAAACTCTTGATGATGCTACAGAATTCGAGAAGTATCAGGGTGTTGCATACGCATTAAAAGATTTTGTAATTGACCAGTGGATAGCAACACACAAAGAATATGAGAAGCAGGATGTCAAGACAGTGTATTATCTGTCGATGGAGTTTCTTATGGGACGTGCTCTCGGTAATATAATAATTAACCTTTCAGCACGCAAGGAGATTAAAGAAGCTATTGAGGAACTTGGTCTTGACCTGAATGCAATAGAAGACCAGGAGCCTGATGCAGCACTGGGTAATGGAGGACTTGGAAGACTTGCAGCATGTTTCCTTGATTCACTTGCAACATTAGGATATCCTGCATATGGATGCGGAATCAGATACAGATATGGAATGTTTGAGCAGAAGATAGAGAACGGATATCAGGTAGAGGTACCGGATAACTGGCTTAAGAATGGAAATCCATTTGAAGTAAGAAGAGAAGAGTATGCCTGTGAAGTTAAGTTTGGCGGTTATATCAGAGTTGAAAAGGGATATGACGGAAGAGATAACTTTATTCAGGAAGGATATCAGGCAGTAAGAGCCATTCCTTATGATCTGCCAATAGTAGGATACGGCAATAATGTTGTTAATACATTGAGAATATGGGATGCAGAAGCAACACAGCATTTTATGCTTGAATCATTCAATAAGGGAGATTATCAGAAAGCTACAGAGGAAGAGAATCTTGCCAAGAATATAGTTGAGGTACTTTATCCTTGTGATGAGCATTATGCAGGTAAAGAGCTTAGATTAAAACAGCAGTATTTCTTCGTATCTGCAAGTGTGCAGACAGCCGTTAAGAAATATATGGATAAACACAAAGATATCAGAAAGCTTTATGAGAAGGTTGTATTCCAGCTTAATGATACACATCCTACAGTAACGGTTGCAGAACTTATGAGAATACTTATGGATGAGTATTATCTTGACTGGGATGAGGCATGGTCAATCACTAACAAATGTTGTGCATATACAAATCATACTATTATGAGTGAGGCTCTTGAAAAATGGCCACTTGAGCTGTTCTCAAGACTTCTTCCAAGATGTTATCAGATTATAGAAGAGATAAACAGAAGATTTGTTCTTGAGATACAGAACAGATACCCTGGAGATCAGGAGAAGATTCGCAAGATGGCAATTATATACGATGGTCAGGTTAAGATGGCTAATCTTGCCATATGTGCGGGATTCTCAGTAAATGGTGTTGCAAAACTTCATACAGAGATTCTTGAGAAACAGGAGCTTAAAGATTTCTATGAGATGATGCCTGAGAAATTCAACAATAAAACTAATGGTATTACACAGAGAAGATTCCTCCGTCACGGCAATCCTCTTCTTGCAGAATGGGTTACATCAAAAGTTGGTGATGACTGGATTACAGATTTGCCTAAGATAAAAGAACTTGAGGTATATGCAAATGATAAGAAATGCCAGAAAGAATTCATGAATATCAAATATCAGAATAAGGTGCGTCTTGCACAGTATATTAAGGAGCATAACGGAATAGAGGTAAATCCACGCTCTATATTTGATGTGCAGGTTAAGAGACTTCATGAATACAAGAGACAGCTTCTTAACATTTTACATGTAATGTATCTTTACAACCAGATAAAGGAAAATCCTTCAATGGACTTCTATCCAAGAACATTTATATTTGGTGCCAAAGCTGCAGCGGGATACAGGAGGGCTAAACTCACAATCAAGCTTATCAACAGTGTGGCAGATGTAATCAACAATGATAAGTCAATAGATGGAAAGATTAAAGTAGTATTTATTGAAAATTACAGAGTATCAAATGCAGAAATTATATTTGCGGCAGCAGATGTAAGTGAGCAGATATCTACAGCAAGTAAAGAAGCATCAGGAACAGGTAATATGAAGTTTATGCTTAATGGTGCACTTACACTTGGAACTATGGATGGTGCAAATGTGGAGATAGTTGAAGAAGTGGGAAAAGAGAATGCATTTATATTCGGAATGAGTTCTGACGAGGTTATCAACTATGAGAACAATGGCGGATATAATCCAATGGATATATTCAACAACGATATGGATATCAGAAAAGTGCTTATGCAGCTTATCAATGGTTTCTATTCACCTGATGACCCTGAGAGATTCAGAGAAATATATGATTCACTTCTCAATACTAACAGTTCTGACAGAGCAGACACTTACTTTATCCTTAAAGACTTCCGCTCATATGCAGAGGCACAGAAGAAAGTTGAGGAAGCATATAGAGATGAGGCTCGCTGGGCAGAATCAGCAATTTTAAATGTCAGCAATGTAGGTAAGTTCTCATCAGACAGAACTATTGAAGAATATGTGAAAGACATATGGAAATTAAAAAAAGCTAAAGTTGTGATGGACTAAATTACAGGAAGTGAAATAGGACATTATATAGAATATACATTAATCCTTCCGCATATACTATTATGTACAGAGTAAAGACTGGCATAATAGCATATTGCGGAGGGATTTTTTGTGTTAAGGAGAAAATGCAGTTCAGTTATTGTAATAATTATAGTTGTTATGGGTGGCGGAATGATAATACCGGCAGTGATAACAATGTTAATGAATAATTATAATTTATGCGGCAGCGCCAATCTGCTTAGTGGATATACTGTAGAACTTGATAATGGTAAAAAGATGGATATGGAAGAATTCATCCCGCTTGCAGTTATGAAGCAGATGGAAAAGAGAGGGGAGCATTCCCGGTACGGCAAAAAAAGTGACGAGGCAGTTAAGGCACAGATTGTAATAGACCGTACAAGACTTATGAAGAATATGAATAATGGCACGGTGAAGTTATCAGATATTAATATGGAGTATGAGTCTGAAAAATGTATTAAGAAGAAAAAGGGTACTGCGTATAAAGAATACGTTAAAATACATAATCTGTCTGCCGGGACAAAATATAATATTATGACATATGATAATAAACCCATTAATGCATACTATCACAGTATTAGTGCAGGCAAGACAAGAAATGGTAAAGAAGAATATATTATATCTGCAGACAGTGTAGAGGATATAAGGGCAGAGCAGTATCTTAATATAACATATTATACGCCACAGGAATTAAATGATATTATAAAGAATGAATTTGGAATAGATATAGGAACAGATAATCAGGTTGATAAGATTCATCTGACGGCACAGCAGTCTACGGGATATGTGGAGGAAGTAATAATACAGGATGAAAGTAATGTATTTTCAGGGGATGATTTTTGCAGGAAAATGAATATAAAATCTCCATGTTTTGTTATTGAAAAATACAATGAAGCAATAAGGATAATATCAAAAGGAGTTGGCAACGGAAGGGGACTTAGTATGTATGGAGCAGTACAGATGGCAAATGCAGGATGCGGTTACAAAGAGATTCTGTTACATTACTATAAAGGGATAAAATTTCAAAACATAAAAAAATACAACAAAGTATCAACATCTTCCGTCGTAAATAATTAACTCCGACTTTTAATACTAATTATCAATTAATAAGCAATTTGTCATGCATGTGCATGTATCATGGTAAAACTTGTCTCGAATTGCTAATTTGCCGGTGTCGTTTTCGGCTCGTTTTATTATTTGTGTTCATTCGATATTGTACATCTCCGCAAGGTGTTCGCCAATTACACACACTCGATTTATGACGTGTCGTGCGTGGGAGTTATGCCGTTCTCAGGCTAAAGTTGGTGCGAAAAATCATCGTTCAAGCTGCATTATTCTTCAAGTTATAATAAAACTGAATAGCGCGTTTGATTTTCCGCACCTTATAAACTCAGTCTGAGAACGGCATTTACTCCCACCCGGCTAAGGAATTATGAGAGAGTGTGTAATAGACGGACACCTTTTGCGGAGCTGTCCACTTAGCGAATGTACACAAACTTTGAGCCGAAATTCGACACCTGGCAAATTTAAGCAATTCTCACAAAATGTTTCACCATTGATACATACTCATGCATGACTTAAAACTTTCGACTATATAACAATTACAATTAAAAGTCGGAGTTAATTAAATTTACTTGACGTATATGATGATATTTTTGTGTCAATAATATAATTATCAAACTGTTAAAAATTATTTTTTTGAAAGGAATTGATAATTATGAGTAGAGACAGAAAAGCAAGGAGAAAGAGTTTTCTGGCGGCGTTGATGCTTTGCATGGTATCTGCGCTTGCACTTACAGTAGGAATAGTATATGACAAAACACACAGTAATAATAAGATTGATATAGCAGACCTTAACGAACCACTTAAGGATGAAGTGGAGACGGATGATGAACCAGACGGATTAGAGGATAAGTTTATGTTTGATGACAGTGCGGATAATGATATGAATGTGAATAGCGGCAGTGATGATATAAGTGCAGATAATAATACGGCAGCAGAGGAGGATAATGCCGCCGTAGCGGATGCGGGCAGTGGAGAAAACACTATAGAGAATAATGATGATATGGAGACGGTTAATGCAGGAGTAGAAGGAATGCAGGATAGCAGTGACGTATCAGATACAAATGCGGAAGCAGAGTCACAGGCTGTCGATTCAGTTTCAGAGGCGGCTGCGGCAGTAAGCGGAACAGTAAATGCACTTCATTTTAAAACAGATGAGAAGATTAGCTGGCCTGTTAAGGGAGAGGTGATTCTTCCTTACAGTATGGAAGATACTATATATTTTCCGACTCTCAATGTGTATAAATGCAATGATGCAGTTATGATAAAGGGTAAAAAGGACATGCCTGTGTGTGCTGCACAGGAGGGAGTCGTTGAAAAAGTAGTATCTGACAGAGAGTTTGGAAATATGGTAGTTATAAACATGGGTGATGAGTATAAGGCTTTGTATGGCCAGCTTGAAAATGTACAGGTAGAAGAAGGTCAGAGTATAGAGAAAGGGCAGCAGATAGCTACTCTTGGAGCGCCTACAGCATATTATGAAAGCGAAGGCTATAATCTTTATTTTAAAGTAACACAGAATGACAAAGCGGTAAACCCGCAGGAACTTTTAGAATAAGCTTTTAGAACAAATTCATCTTGTCATTGCTGTGGCAATGTGTTATAGTTTAACAGGAAAAAACTGATAATTCAGATAAAAAATTTACAGAGCTATTTGTCTCAGGGCGAAAGCAGATAGTTTCGTGATAAATCGCTCAGAAACGAGGAATTATAATGAATAACACAGAGCTTCAGCAGATTGCAAATGAAGTAAGAAAAGGAATTGTAACGGCTGTTCATAGCGCAAAATCCGGACATCCGGGCGGTTCGTTATCATCAGCAGATATAATGACTTATTTATATTTTGAAGAGATGAATGTTGACCCTAAAGAGCCAAAGAAAGCAGACCGTGACCGATTTGTACTTTCTAAAGGTCATGTGGCACCGGCGCTTTATTCGACACTTGCACAGAAGGGATATTTTCCTGTTGAGGATCTTAAAACATTAAGACATATAGGCTCATACCTTCAGGGACATCCTGATATGAAAGGAACACCGGGTGTTGATATGTCTAGTGGTTCATTAGGACAGGGTATATCAGTTGCAGCAGGTATGGCACTTTCAGCTAAGTTAAGCAACGAAGATTACCGTGTATATACATTACTTGGAGATGGAGAGATTCAGGAAGGACAGGTCTGGGAGGCAGCAATGTTTGCAGGACACCGTAAGCTTGATAATCTCGTAGTTATCGTTGATAATAACGGATTGCAGATTGACGGAAATGTTGATGATGTATGTTCACCATATCCAATCGATAAGAAGTTCGAGGCATTTAATTTTCATGTAATTAATATAGATGCGCATAATTTTGATGAGATAAGGAAAGCTTTTGAGGAAGCAAGAAATACTAAGGGAAAACCAACAGCTATTATTGCAAAGAGTGTAAAGGGTAAAGGAGTTTCATTTATGGAGAACCGTGCAGAGTGGCATGGAAGCGCTCCAAATGACGAGAAATACGAGATAGCTATGGAAGAACTTAAGAAAGCAGGTGAAGCATTATGTCAGAAGTAAAGAAGTATGCAACAAGAGAAGGATATGGTGCCGGACTTGTAGAGATAGGTAAGAAGTATAAAGATGTTGTAGTCCTTGATGCAGACCTTGCAGAGGCTACAAAGACTAATATGTTCAAAAAAGAATTTCCTGACAGACACATTGACTGTGGTATTGCAGAGTGTAATATGATGGGGGTTGCTGCCGGACTTGCTCTTACGGGAAAAGTTCCATTTGCAAGTTCATTTGCCATGTTTGCTGCAGGAAGAGCATTTGAACAGGTCAGAAATACAATAGGATACCCACACATTAATGTTAAGATAGGTGCAACACATGCCGGAATCTCAGTTGGTGAGGATGGTGCAACACATCAGTGTAACGAAGATATAGCACTTATGAGAACTATACCGGGAATGGTTATTCTTAACCCTTCAGATTATGTAGAGGCTAAGGCAGCGGTTCAGGCCGCATATGAATTCAACGGACCTGTATATATGAGGTTTGGAAGACTTGCTGTTCCTGTAATAAATGATACACCTGATTATAAGTTCGAGATAGGAAAAGGAATCGTTCTTAAAGAAGGTAAGGATGTTACAATTATTGCAACGGGACTTTGCGTATCTGAGTCGTTAAAGGCAGCACAGATGCTTAAAGAAGCAGGAATAGATGCTGAGATAATCAATATGCATACAATCAAACCGCTTGATGAGGAATTAGTATTGACTTCTGCTAAGAAGACAGGTAAAGTTGTAACAGTAGAGGAACATTCTGTAATCGGTGGTCTTGGAAGTGCAGTAAGTGATGTTCTTGGCGAAAAGCTTCCTACAAAGGTTCTTAAGATAGGTGTTCATGACAGATATGGTGAATCAGGACCGGCTGCAGGCCTTATTCATAAGTATGAGCTTGATGGAGAGGGAATTTTTAAGCAGATTAAAGCATTTGTATAAAGATATAGTAATAGTAGTTAGTTGAACGAAGGCGTTCTTCACGTAAGTGAAGAACGCTTTTTTATTTGCATGTGGAGAAAGGTGGAGATAGAATATGAGAACACTTGAGACAAATGACTGGATATTGTTAAACAGTATAATATACAAGATATATACATTAGAAGATGTAGATGATATGCGTATGCAGTTCCTTGAACATATGAAAATGCTTATCGATTATGATAGTGCGGATTTTTATCTTGCATCTCCGACCGGTGAAGAAAAACTGGTATCACCTATATATTATAATTGTGATGAAGATATGTCGGATGCATATGAAGAACTTGACTACAGCAGGGGGATTCTGTATAGTGGCAAAAATCTGATTTACAGGGAGACAGATATTATATCTGATGAAAAAAGAGTTGAGACGGATTATTATAAGAAAGTATATAAACCGAACAACTGGCATTATTCTTTACAACTTGTTCTTGCGATGAAAAAGGAGTTTGTGGGAGTTGTAACATTGTACAGAACTATTGGTAAAGATGATTTCTTATATGATGATATATTTATATTGGATTTGATAAAGGACCATCTTGCCTACAGACTGTATCAGAATAAAAAGAGTGGAGATATAAGCGGAGTTAAAATTACTGTTTCTGCGGCTGCAGAAAAATATAATCTTACTAAAAGGGAAAAAACGATTCTGAAAATGCTGATGGATGGTGACAACAATGATTATATATGTCGGGAATTATATATAACGGAAAATACACTGAAGAAGCATATACTCAATATATATCGTAAGCTGGGAGTCAGGAAAAGAGTGGAACTGTTTAAGATGATAAAGGAAAAAGAGAGCTGATATTCAAAGAAAATAAAATACGTTCTATACAAAAGGAATGTTTGTTGACTTAGGGGTAGGGAAAATGGTAGAATTTCTAATTGAGCGATTAATTATACACCATGAAAAAATATGAAATTAAACCATGTGAGGGAGATAGAACATGAGAGAAAAAAGTAAGAACAGAGGAATGATATTATTTTGTATGATATTTCTTGTTGCAGGGATAGTATTGGCTGGAATGGCAGTTATAATATATTTTAATAATAGTTCATTCAAGAGCAGGGCAGTTAAAATACCGGCTACCATAGAAAGAATAGATTCATATACGACAACCAGAAAAAGCAATCGTGGAACGAGAACAAAGACCAATCATAATGTATATGTTTCATATGAATTTAATGGAACGCCATATAATAATATACATCTTAGGAGTTATACAAGTTCAATGTATGAAGGCAAGGCTATAACAATACTTTGTGACCCGCATAATCCTACAGATGTTGATGTTGAGGGAATGATTTATTTTCCTGTGATTCTTTTAGCTGTTATGGGAGTTATATTCGGGACGATAGGCTTTGTTACTACAATGATTTTGGTTAAGAAAAAGAATAAAAAGAAGAAGCTTATAACTAATGGAAAGGTAATATATGCTGTAGTTGATGATGTGGCCAGAAATCTTTCTTTTGCAGTAAATGGCGTAAATCCGTATAGAATAAGATGCTCGTATACAGATGGAATGCGTACATATGAATTTGTAAGTGAGAATATGTGGGATAATCCGGAAGAGGATTTTCCTGTTGGAAGCAGTATCAGAGTATATGTGGATTCAAAAGATTATGGCAGTTATTATGTGGACGGTTACAATAGAGTAAGTGATTATACATAATTACACACTACTACTTTTTGAGTAGAAAAATGGTAAAAATGGTTAATTGCGGGAATGGGAATGAAGTATTATTATACTCGTTGTAAGTAAACAAATTGAAAATGACTTTAAGGCAAGGGAGCTGTTATTATTAACAGCTCCCTTTTTGTTAATATTTTAAGGAGGAATAGCCAATGAAGGAATTAGTTATGATAATCAGACCTGAGAAACTTGAGGACGTTAAAGCAATTCTTGATGAGATACATTGTGGTGGTATGACATTATCCACAGTAATGGGTTGCGGAACGCAGAAGGGAACAGTGATGGAGGGAGCTGTCAATGAGATAAAGGGATTTAAGACAACTATTAATCTCCTTCCTAAAGTAAAGGTTGAAGTAGTAGTTGAAGATAAAGTAGTTGAAGATGTAATCACTAAGATTCGGGAGACATGTGCTACTGACAATGTAGGTGATGGAAAGATATTTATCAAAAATGTCGAAGATGCAATTCGAATCAGAACCGGTGAGAGAGGCGTTAAAGGACTGTAGTCTGGAGGTGATCCAATGGGAAAAATAGTAGAGATAGAAGGGGTTAATAAAATATATGGAACTAATCACGTTGTACGTGACCTTAACCTGTCGGTTGAGGAGGGAGAGTTCCTTACACTTCTTGGTTCTTCAGGATGTGGTAAGACTACAACATTAAGAATGATAGCAGGATTCGAAGAACCAACTACAGGCAGTATCAAAGTTGAAGGTGAGCCGATAGAGGAAAAAGAGCCATTTGAGAGAAATGTTAACACAGTATTTCAGACATATGCATTATTTCCGCATAAAACAATATTTGACAATATTGCATACGGACTCAGGATGAAAAAGGTGCCAAAAGATGAGATAAAGAAACGTGTACTTGAGATGATGGAGATGGTACAGCTTTCCGGATTTGAGAAGAGATATCCGAGTCAGTTATCAGGTGGACAGAAGCAGAGAGTTGCAATTGCCAGAGCATTAATTAACAGACCAAGAGTGCTGCTTCTTGATGAGCCGCTTGGTGCACTTGATTTGAAACTTCGTAAACAGATGCAGCTTGAACTTAAGCGGCTTCAGAAGAAACTTAACATTACATTTATATATGTAACGCACGACCAGGAAGAAGCTCTTACGATGAGCGACAGAATTGCAGTTATGCATGACGGAGTGTTAGACCAGCTTGCAACTCCGACTGATATATATGAGCATCCTAAGACCAAATTCGTAGCGACATTCATAGGTGAGACTAATACATATGATGGATGTATTACCGGTATATCAGAAGGAATAGCAACTGTTACACTTGAAAATGGTGCGGTTAAGGTTAAATGTGATGACACATTTCAGATTCTTGAATATGCGACTATATCGGTCAGACCGGAGAAAATGAAATTTGATACAGCACCGCGTGAGGGGTTTGAGCTTATAGCAATGGTTAAAGATTATGTGTATGTAGGCTCGGTTCTCAAATGTATAGTCACTCTTCCTAATGGAAATGAACTTAAGATTGAGAGACTTGCCGGACAGGAGCTTCCAAAGATTGGTTCGATAATATATCCTTATTGGAATCCTGAAGATGCAGTTCTTATTCATAATGAAAGTTATAAGATATTCAAGGCATTAGATGATATTAAGCTTGCTTAAAGTCAGGAGGCGCTTATGAAGAAGAAAAGATCAAAACATGAATTCAGGGCAAATACTCTTCCTGCCATGGTCACCGTAGGACCTATGGTACTACTTTTAATATTTCTTGTAGTAGCACCGCTTATATTTGTGGCTGTGATGAGTTTCTGCCAGACGGACCAGTACTATAACGTAGTGTATAAGTTTACGGCTGAGAATTATTCCAAACTTATATCACCGGATTATCTGAAAATATATGGGCAGTCCATTCTGATAGCATTGCTTACAACTATTGTATGTATAATAATCGGATATCCATTTGCTTATATAATTGCAAGGTGTAAAAGCAAAAAGAAGAAATTGCTTTATATGCTCGTAATAGTTCCATTCTGGACGAATTCTCTTATAAGAATATATGGCTGGAGAACATTTCTCGGAAGTAACGGATGGCTTAATTCAGTTCTTCAGAATCTTCATATAATAAAGGAGCCGGTTGATTTCCTGTATAAAACCGGTACTACCGTATTAGGTATGGTATATTGCCTTATTCCATTTATGATATTGCCGTTGTATACCGCAATAGAAAAACTCGATGGAAGTCTTCTCGAGGCATCAAGTGACCTCGGTGCAAAACCATATAAGACATTTCTTGAAGTAATTATTCCACTTACTTCGGGAGGTATATTTTCAGGAAGTATAATGGTATTTATTCCATGTCTCGGATATTTCTTCGTATCAAATATTCTTGGAGGAGGTAATACAGACATGATAGGTAACCTTATTGAAAGACAGTTCAAGAGTGCTAATAACTGGCCGCTCGGAGCAGCACTTTCAATTATATTAATAGTAGTAACACTTATACTTGTGAAAATATATCAGAAACTCGGAGGCGATATGGAAGACCTTGGTGTATAGGGAGGTGGAACGATATGAACAATACAAAAAGAATGAGAAAGAAGATGAGAAATAAAGCATTATCAGTGTTATTCTGTGTACTGGTATATCTGTTTTTATTTCTTCCTATATCAGTCATAGTAGCGAATTCATTTAATGCGACCACATCCAAACCTTATATGATGTGGAAAGGATTTACACTGGACTGGTACAGTAAGTTGTTTGACAACACACTGTTACTTGAATCATTTGAAAATACAATGATAATAGCTATAGTAAGTACACTTCTTGCTACGGTGATAGGAACTCTCGGTGCGGTCGGAATGTACAGATACAGATTCAAAGGAAAGGGAATAATAAACGGACTTTTGTATATTCCCGTTGTAATTCCTGAGATAGTAATAGGTATTGCACTTCTGACACTGTTCTCTAAAGTGAATATACCGAGAGGAATGATTACACTTATTCTTGCACATGTAAGTTTCAGTGTTCCATTCGTTATATTCAATGTCAGGGCAAGATTGTCGGGATATGACAAGTCGGTGGAAGAGGCAAGTATGGACCTCGGTGCAAACAGGATAGTAACGTTTTTTGAAGTGACACTTCCGATACTTGCACCCGGTATAGGAGGCGGTGCATTGCTTGCATTTACACTTTCTATAGATGATGTAATAATCAGTTATTTTGTAAATGGTCAGACCAAGACATACCCTCTCAAAGTCATGGAGAGTATTAAAAGTGGTGTGGCACCTGACGTAAATGCGTTATCAACTCTTATTCTTATTGGAACAATTGTATTAGTTACACTCACACAGAGTGACATTCTTAAAAGGAAAGGAAAGTGATTATTATGAGCAGAGGAAAATTATTTAAGAGGGCATTAAGTATTGCACTTACCGGAGCAATGGCACTTTCGGTATTTACAGGCTGTGGCGGAAGTGACAGTTCAGCAGGTAAAAATGGAGAACTTAATATATTTGTTTGGACAGAATATGTACCTGATTCTGTTATTAAGAAGTTTGAGAAAGAGACAGGAATAAAGGTAAATGTGTCTACATATTCGTCTAATGAGGATATGCTGTCGAAGGTTAAATCGGAGTCGGCAGGGGCATATGATATAGTACAGCCAAGTGATTATATGGTAGAACAGATGATATCACAGAATATGCTTGAGAAACTGGACTTTGATAAACTTCCCAACTTTTCAAATATAGGAGATAGTTATAAGAATCCTGATTATGACCCGGGTAATGTGTACTCAGTACCATACCTTGGAGGTGCAGGAGCAATCGTAGTCAATACAAAAAAAATAGATAAAGATATTAAAAGCTATGCAGACTTGTTTGACTCTTCTCTGGAAGGCAAGCTGGTTGTACTTGATGATTTCAGAGCTGTTATTGGTATGACAAATAAAGCACTTGGCTATGATTTTAATGAGACTGATAAGGACAAGCTTAAGAAAACAGAAGAAAAGTTAAAACAGCTTAAGAAAAATGTCGTGTTATATGATTCTGATTCACCTAAGAGTGCGATTATATCCGGTGACTGCTCGGCAGGTATGATATGGAGTGCAGAGGTTGCCATGGCAATGGATGAGAATCCTGACGTTGAAGTTGTATATCCGGAGGAAGGACCATACCTGTTCTTCGATAACTGGTGTATAACTAAAGATTCACCAAATTATGATAATGCAATCAAGTTCATTAACTTTATGATGGACCCTGACAATATGGTTCTCGTATTGAAAGAATTCCCATATCTGTGTGCAAATACAAAAGCCATAGAAGAAATGGGAGAGGAATATAGCAGCAATCCTGCTAAGAATCCTCCTGAAGATGTTATTAAGAAAGGGTCTTATGTAAAGAATCTTGATAGTGACATACTTGATAAATATAGTGAAATGTGGACTAAGTTAAAGAAATAGTGCAGGCTTGTTGAAGATTTTTATGAACGGACATATAAGGGCATAAGGCTGCCCTGGAATGGAGAAAAGGCATGGGTATTGATTTTTTATATTTAAGTGAAAAGGATATGATCGAGGCAGGTGTTTTAGATGCTGCCTCATGTGTAGAGACTATGAGGGATGTTATGAGTCTTTTTGGAAAGAAGGATTTTCTTCTTGGAGGACCAAAAAATGATGAGCATGGTCTTCAGATGAACTTTCCTAAAGCAAGGGATATAGAAGGGTTTCCGTTAGATAATGGACCGGACAGAAGATTCAATGCCATGCCTGCTTATCTGGGTGGAAGATTCCATGTAGCCGGTCAGAAATGGTATGGCTCAAATCACGACAATATTAAAAAGGGACTTCCAAGGTCAATTCTTATGGCGACACTGAATGATGTTGATACAGGCGCACCGCTTGCATATATGTCTGCAAATCTTTTGAGTTCAATGAGGACAGGCGCCATGCCTGCAATGGCAGCTTCGTATCTTGCCAATAAGGATTCAAAGGTTCTGTCAATTCTTGGTCCCGGCGTAATTAACAGATGTGCACTTATGTGTTACATGGCAGTATTACCTGAAATCGAGAAGATTAAGATAAAAGGAAGTTCGCCAACTTCGGCATCAACCTTGGCGATGAAGAAGTTTATAGAAGATACATATCCTCAGATAAAGGAAATAGAAATATGTGACACACTTAAAGAGGCATGTAAAGATGCTGATGTAGTGAGTGAGGCAATGTCGGTTGCAGCCGACAAAGCGGAAGAATTTCATCTTGACTGGTTCAAAAAGGGAGCTTCAATCTTTTCGATGAGCACATTTTTGTACAGGAACTTTGATGAGTTAACAAAGACAACGATGGTGGTCGATAATTATGGAATGTATGAGAAATATCTCAATAACTTTATTGCCAGAGGTCCGGTGGATGAGCTTGGAAATAAGAGAGAATGGATAATAATGGGTATACATTTTGTACATCTTGTAAGAGAAGGAAAGATTAAGAGAGAACAGGTACTTAATCTGTGTGACATCGTTAATGGAATTGTACCTGGAAGAAAAAGTCACGATGAGATAGTTATGTGTTCAAGTGGAGGAATGCCTATTGAGGACGTGGCATGGGGATATGACTGTTATAAAAATGCACTGAAAAAGGGTATCGGTACAAAGCTCAACCTGTGGGATGAGCCATATATGAAGTAAGAAGTGTTGCGAACTATTTGTCTGCCGGCATGCGTATATATTCAGAATCAAATATATGCGTTGCCGGAATTTTTTTGTAAAAAATATAAAATCAAAATGATAAACTGACAAAAAATACTTAAAAAGTATCATGCATATTTAAAAATAATTATAAAAATGGTGAATATAAGTAATTGATAAGGTAGCATTTTAGATGTAAATTATCATCATAAGAAGCGACGGAGCTTAATAATAAGTATCCGCCGCTTTTTTGTTATCTGAGTACATAAGTACGAAAAGGAGGAATTAAAAATGAGTTATCCTACAATAGATTTTTTATTTTTAAGTGAGGAGGACATGATAAAGGCCGGCGTTAAAGATATGGCTTCCTGCATAGAAGCTATGGAAGAAGTTGTCAAGTGTCTGAACTCAGGTGATTATGTGATGGGTGGTGAAAATCATAATTCACATGGAAGTCAGGTATCGTTTCCAAAGACATCACCATTTAAGAATATGCCGCTTGATGAGGGTGATGACAGAAGATTCATGGCTATGCCGGCATACATAGGTGGTTCGTTTGATATGATGGGAATGAAATGGTATGGCTCGAACATGACAAATAAGCAGAAAGGGCTTCCAAGGTCGATACTTACACTTATGTTAAATGATAAGGAGACGGGAGCACCATTGGCTCTTATGAGTGCAAATCTTCTAAGTGCATACAGAACCGGGGCAATTCCGGGAGTCGGAATTAAGTATCTTGTAAAAAAAGATGCTAAGATATGCGGGATATGCGGGCCGGGTGTAATGGGTAAGACATCACTGGCAGCGATAATGGCAACGTGTCCGGGAATTACAACATTGAAAGTTAAAGGAAGAGGAAAGACATCACTTAATAAATTTATAGATTATGTAAAGGAAGAATATCCTGATATTAAGAATGTTGAAGCGGTTGATACCGTAGAAGAACTTCTTAAGGATGCGGATGTTGTGTCATTTGCGAATTCGGGAAGTACAGACCCATCAACATATCCGTTTGTCAGGAAAGAATGGATAAAGCCCGGAGCAGTGCTTGTGGGTGTAAGTGCATTTGATATGGACAGCAGCGAATTGAAAGAATGCACACTTGTAGTTGACAATATTAAGCTATATGAAGCATGGGCAGAAGAATTTCCATATCCGTCATTTGGTGCAAATAATATTATTGGTTCTAAATTCACAGATATGGTTCATGACGGAATAATAACCATGGATGATATTATTGACCTCGGAGACATAATATATGGAAAGAAGCCGGGAAGAACAGATGACAACCAGATATTTGTATATTCAGTAGGCGGCATGCCGGTCGAAGATGTGGCATGGGGAAAAGTATGTTATGACAAGGCAAAAGAACTTGGACTTGGAACAAAGTTAAGACTATGGGAAACACCGGATATGCATTAGCGAAGGAGGATTATTATGACAGAGAGAAGAATAGAAGAGCATCCAATATTAGGTGTTCAGGAAAAAGGTAAGAAAATAACTTTTACATTTGACGGAAAAGAAGTAGAGGGATATGAGGGTGAACCTATTGCAGCAGCATTAAAGGCAGCAGGACTTATGGTTCACAGATATACTAAGAAGGAGCATAAGCCAAGAGGAATATTTTGTGCGATAGGACGTTGTACAGACTGTGTTATGGTTGTTGACGGTGTACCGAATGTAAGGACATGTATAACACCATTAAAGGAAGGTATGGATGTAAAGACACAGTACGGTGCAAGTGACAAACCATTTGATGTATAGATAACCTGTAGATTAGCAGTAAAGAAATGGAGAATAGTTATGAAGAGATATGATTTGATTATAGTAGGTGCCGGACCTTCCGGATTGTCTGCGGCTGTTGAGGCGGCTAAAAGAGGAATGGAAGTAGTTGTTTTTGATGAAAATGAGAAACCCGGAGGACAGTTATTCAAACAGATACATAAATTCTTTGGTTCAAAAGAGCATAGGGCAAAGGTAAGAGGTTTTAATATCGGTAAACAGCTTCTCGAAGAAGCGGCTGAAGCAGGAGTAAAGGTTGTGCTTAATGCAACGGTTATCGGACTGTATCAGGATAAAGAGGTTGTAGTTAAGATTGGTGAAGAGATTCATCATTATAAAGGAGATTCAGTAATAATTGCAACCGGTGCTGCTGAAAATATGGTAACTTTTCCGGGCTGGACTTTACCGGGTGTAATTGGAGCAGGAGCGGC
The DNA here is from genome assembly GCA_002351535.1 of Lachnospira sp. UBA2821. Classification (GTDB taxonomy): domain Bacteria; phylum Bacillota; class Clostridia; order Lachnospirales; family Lachnospiraceae; genus UBA2821. The sequence goes on along the minus strand of DEGR01000062.1, from coordinate 3,969 downwards.
ACAGACGATGATGAACCTTCATGGTGTTAAACCGGGTAAAAAAGTTCTTATGCTTGGCTCAGGAAATGTAGGACTTGTAGTATCATTTCAGCTTATGCAGTGTGGATGCGAAGTTGTGGCTCTGGTAGATGCCGCAACGAGAGTAGGTGGTTATGGTGTTCATGCGGCAAAAGTTGCAAGAACCGGAGTACCGTTTTATCTGTCGCATACTATAGTGGAGGCAGAAGGTGATGAGTGTGTAACCGGAGTAACTATTGCAGAGGTTGACAGTTCATTTAAGTTCATACCGGGAACAGAAAAACATTTTGACGTAGATACAATATGCCTTGCAGTCGGATTATCTCCAATGTCACAGCTTCTTAAGATGGCAGGTGCGAAGATGGAGGATAACCCTAAGAGAGGCGGTCAGGTTCCTATATGTGATGAATATGGAAGAACATCTCTTCCGGGTGTATTTGTTGCAGGAGATGTATCGGGAATTGAAGAAGCAAGCTCAGCCATGATAGAAGGACGTATGGCTGGAATTGTTGCAGCCGAATACCTCGGATATACTGACGAAGATGATATGAACAGAAATGTAGAATCTCTTGAGAAAGCTCTTGACGGTCTCAGGCAGGGAATGTTCGCACCTGAGAACAGAGGAAAGCTTGTAGAGAAGACAGAAGAGGGAATAGATGTATCAATGAATCTTCTTAAGAAAGGATATGTGGCTGATGATGAGATTGAGCGTTATCCCGGAGTAACGCATAAAGTTGGAATACATCCGGTTATGGAGTGTACGCAGAATATTCCATGTAACCCATGTCAGGACGCATGTCCTAAGAAATGCATTTCTATAGGTGATAATATTACTTCACTTCCAATAGTTGTACCGGAATCTGAGTGTATTAATTGCGGAATGTGTGTAGCAAGCTGTTCAGGACAGGCTATATTCCTTGTTGACGAGGATTGCGGAGACGGAACAGCTACAGTTACACTTCCATATGAATTTCTTCCACTGCCAAAGGAAGGTGCCAAAGGAATTGCACTTGGACGTAATGGCAAAAAAGTATGCGACGCAGAAGTTGTAAATGTAAGGAGTGCAAAAGCATTTGATAAGACGAATCTTCTTACAATGAGAGTTCCAAAAGAATATGCAATGAAGGCAAGATTCTTCAGGGCAACAGTGTAAAAAGTGTTAGAAATAGGAGGTATGGCTATGAATTCAGTTAATGACAGAAACAGAGATATAGGACCATTTGTACCGGCACCGGATGATGATATGCTTATATGCCGTTGCGAGGAGATAACTAAGGGGGAGATAAGAAAAGCAGTTCATGACGGAATGTGGACTCTTACTGAGATAAGAAGATATCTGCGTACCGGAATGGGACTTTGCCAGGGACAGACATGTTCAAAACTTGTTAAAAGCATAGTGGCGAGGGAACTTAATGTATCGCCCGCCGAATTGGAGCCGGCAACAAGCAGAGTACCTATGAGACCGATAGAGATGCGAATCTTTGCAAATGAGGCAAAGGAGGATGATGATTATGAGTAATAATACAGCAGAAGTAATTGTAATTGGTGGTGGTGTGATTGGTAATTCCGCTGCATATTATCTTGCACAGAGAGGCCTTAGCGTAATCGTGTTAGAAGGAAGTGACCATATAGGAAATGGCGGTTCAAGCCGTAATGGTGGTGGTGTACGTCAGTCAGGAAGAGATGTAAGGGAGCTTCCGCTTGTAATGTATGGCATTAAGAATCTGTGGCCACATTTATCAGAAGAACTTGAGGTAGATTGTGAGTACCATCAGGATGGCAATTTAAGACTTGGTAAAAATGAAAAACATAAAGAAATTCTTACGAACCTTGCCAACAATGCAAGAGGATGCGGGCTTGATGTAAGGATGATAGACGGAGAAGAGGTAAGACAGATTAATCCGTATCTGTCAGAAGAAGTGACATGTGCAAGCTGGTGTCCTACAGACGGACATGCTAATCCGCTTACAACAACACTTGGATTTTATAAGGCAGCCAGAAAGCTTGGTGCAAGGTTTATATCAGGGGAAAAAGTGTTGGAATTAAAGACAGTTAAAGGACGTGTGAGAAAAGTATTAACAGCCGCAGGAAATACATATGAAGCAGAAAATGTTATAGTTGCGGCAGGCTTTGACAGCAGACCGATACTTGGAAGTGTAGGTATAGATGTACCTATGACCAGGTCGCTTCTTGAATGTCTTGTAACAGAAGCAGAGCCATATATGTTTGACCAGATGTTAGGAACTGCAGAGGCAGATTTCTATGGACATCAGACAAAGCATGGTTCGTTTGTATTCGGTGGTTCATCTGGACTTGAACCATTTAACAAGGATAATGGAACACCTGTATCAAGTGCTAAAACAGCACCATGTATATGTAGAGGAATTATGAAATATTTTCCGGACCTTGCCAATGCAAAGATTGTAAGAACATGGGGCGGCTGGAGTGATAAGTCTGCGGATGGTGTGGCTGTAGTCGGGGCAATAGATGAGGTTCCCGGACTCTATACATCATGCGGAATGTCAGGACATGGATTTGGAATAGGACCGGCAGTTGGCCACCAGCTTGCACAGTTAATAGCTACAGGAACAACGGATGTTGATTTGTCACCACTCAGGTATGACAGGTTCAAAGCAAAGATATAATATAGCAGTTTAGCAAGGAGAGATGCATATGAATAACTATAATTACTGTGTACCTACGGATATCAGATTTGGAAAAGGACAGGTAGAATGTCTGGCAGAGGAGATAGGCAAAGTCGGAAAGAAAGTTCTCCTTGTGTATGGCGGAGGAAGTATTAAGAAAACCGGTCTTTATGATAAGATATATGATGTACTGAAAGGATTTGAGATATTTGAACTGCCGGGAATAGAGCCTAATCCTAAGCTTTCATCAGTTAGAAAGGGCGCTGCGATATGTAAAGAGAATGGTATCAATGCTGTGCTTGCGGTAGGAGGGGGAAGTACGATAGATGCATCCAAACATATAGCATGTTCGGCATTTTACGATGGAGACCCATGGGACCTTGTGCTTGATAAGACAAAGGCTGTTAAAGCATTACCTGTATTTACTGTTCTTACAATATGTGCAACAGGCTCAGAGATGAATCCGGGTGCTGTAATAAGCAATGAGGAGACAAAAGAAAAACTTGAGATTAACACACCTATATTATATCCTAAGTTATCCGTATGTGACCCAACTTATCTGTTTACGTTACCACCACGTCAGACAGCAGCCGGAACAGCGGATATAATATCGCATATTTTTGAGCAGTATTTCCAGCCGAATGACGGTGCGTATATTACGGACAGACTAAGTGAAGCAGCATTAAAAACATGTTTTAAATATGGTCCGGTAGCGATGAAAGAACCGGATAATTATGAGGCAAGGTCGAATCTTATGTGGACAAGTTCGATAGCACTCAATCATCTGTTTACATTCGGTAAGGGAGGAGCATGGAGTGTTCATCCAATAGAACATGAACTTTCAGCATTTTATGACATTACACATGGGGAGGGGCTGGCTATCCTTACTCCGAAGTGGATGAGATATGTTCTTAGTGATGCGACTGTAAAAAGATTTGCAACATATGCAAGAAATGTGTGGAATGTACAAAATACAGATGATTATGAGGCTGCAAACGAGGGGATAGATAAGACAGAGCAGTTCTTTAAGGAACTTGGGCTTCCTTCAACACTTGGCGAGGTAGGAATTGATGACAGCCAGCTTTCTAAGATGGCAGCAGAGGCAGTAAGAACGAGCGGCTTGTCTGACAGGGCATATGTAAAACTAAGTGCTGAGGATGTGGAAAAAATATATAGAATGTGTCTGTAACTTTCTGTTGTACTATAAAGTGCATAAAAAAATGTCGGATTTTATCGTTTTATCATGGAATAATAACCAAAAGTGTAGTATAATTTATACAAGAATTGTAACTATTCAGAACCTCGA
>DEGR01000004.1 GCA_002351535.1 Lachnospira sp. UBA2821 | reverse complement strand
GCCGGAAGGCTGAACTGTTACGAAATACAATCATACTTAGAATATCCGTCATTGACAAGTATACCAATATGGTATAATATTAATGAAGAAGAAATAAAATCCGATACAGATAAAGATTTGTTCAAATTCAAATATCTTGAAGATAGTGATAATGTATATCAATTTAGAATACTTGATCCTACCGGAAATATATTATCTGTATCTGATAAGTTTGTAATAAATCCAAACACATCATTCCCTGTTATGATATCATCTAATCCATTCAACTTTGATAATCTTGATCTTGATGAAAAAAGCATCAAAATAACTTTAAAATATAATGATAACCTTACTTTAAAAGATACCACTCAAAACTCATACATTACAATGAATTTATTTGTACCATCAGATCAACATTATCTTGATATTCCTTATTCTTGTACAAACTTAGACTATGAAAATCATACTGAAACAGTACTAATTAATAATAATAGTTACACTTGGAATTATTGTTTGGTTACATTTTACTGTAATTTTTCACACTGTAACTTATCTAACACAAACTATGATATGTATGCCGTAACATATAAATTTACTTTAGAAAATATAATTGGTGTACATTTTAAAGAAAACCCTTGTAACTTTTATTATTTTATAAATTCATACAAGGATACTTCTTTAAACCCTAAAAAGAAGTTAACAATCAAAGAACATGAGAATCAGCTCAAAGTAGATGAATCTGTAAATCTTAATGTTGACATCTTATCAGATGAAATATCAAAAGATAACCTTATATGGGTAAGCAGTGATGAGAATATTGCCAAGGTTGATGAAAACGGTGTTGTTACAGCTGCAGGCGTAGGTACAGCATACATTTATGCTACTGAAGATAACACTAATGAATTATATGACTACTGTGTTGTAAATGTAACAGGTCCTGTTAGCAAAATTTCTTTAGATGTTTCTACATTAGCTTTATCAGTCGGAAAATCTTATAAGTTACTTCCAACAATTGAGCCTGAAACAGCTTTAGACAAGACTATTACATGGGCAAGTAGTGATGAAAAAATAGCTACAGTTGATGAGAATGGTCTTGTTACGGCAAAAAAAACAGGTACAGTTGTAATTACAGCAACTAGCAATTATGACACTGCTATTAGCAGTACATGTCATATAATAGTTACAAATCCAAAAGTAGATTTTATAAATATTACAGGTTTACCTAATACCATTAAAGTTGGAAGCAGTTTCAAATTATCTACTACAATATATCCTTCAAACGCAACCAATAAACAAGTTACATGGAAAAGTAGTAATACAAAATATGCAACTGTTAATTCAAAAGGTATTGTAAATATTAAATCTGCTGGAGCAGGAAAAGTTGTAAGGATTACAGCAACAGCAAAAGATGGTAGTGACGTTTCACAAACAGTAATAATTAGGATACCAACAATTAAAGTTTCAAAACTTAAATTAAAAGCCTCAAAAACTACTGTTGTTGCAGGAAAGTCTGTAAAAATCACAGCATCAGTTAATCCATCAAATGCAGCTAATAAAAAAGTTACATGGAAGAGCAGCAACACAAAGTATGCAACTGTTAATTCAAAAGGAGTTGTAGTTACGAAGAAAGCAGGAAGAGGAAAAAACGTTAAAATAACAGCTATTTCAAAGGACAACAGTAAAGTTAAAGCGACGATTACAATAAAAATCAAATAGTTACAAATAATTATAAGCAAAAAGGGACATGTAAAAATGCCCCTTTTATAATATTGAACTATAAATCTTCTTTTTGAATTGTCATAAGATAATTAATATCGTTTTCAGCATAAGGTGTATTAATAATTCTTGTAGCCTGTCTTGCTACAATTGCCTCAAAGTAGTTTCTGATTTCTCTTGCATTCGCAAAGTTTTCACCGGATTCCGCAACCATCTGGCCTATTTTCAATAAAAGCGTTTCTTCTGCATCGGCAGACAGTATATAATCCTGTTCTTTACACAGCAGATGAAATATATCATTTAGCTGGCTTACAGAATAGTCCTCGAATTTGATGTATTTATTGAATCTGGAGCGCAGACCGGGGTTTGAATCCAGAAATGTTTCCATTGGTTCCGGATAACCTGCAACTATTACGATAAGATTGTCACGATGGTCTTCCATAGCTTTTAAAAGAGTGTCTATAGCCTCCTGACCGAAGTCGCCTTCCATTTTATTATTTGAAAGAGCATATGCCTCGTCAATAAAAAGTATTCCACCCATAGCGGAGTTGATTAGTTCTGTGACCTTCTCAGCGGTCTGCCCCATATATCCTGCTACCATTCCTGAACGGTCAGTTTCGATAAGATGACCTTTTTCGAGAAGCCCGAGGCATTTGTATATTTTTGATATCTTTCTTGCTATTGTAGTCTTACCGGTTCCGGGATTGCCGGTGAAAACAAGATGGTTAGACATTACAGGGTGCTTAAGTCCCTTACTTTCGCGCATTTTTTGAACCTGTAACAGATTAACTAGATTATGTATTTCATGTTTAACACTTTCAAGACCAATCATACTGTCAATATCATCAAGAATTTCTTTGACAGATAACTCATCACCATCGTTTTCCGTATCATATATTTTATCGGAAGTATCTGCGGATGATGAGTCCTTTGAATGATTAATAAATGAAGGCTTGTTGGATGCGTTGTCATTGTACCTTGAAACATTTGGCTTTTTAATGTCATAAGCATCTGTAAAGTCCTTGTTACCTGAATATGGGTCGTAATATTTCACATCACCGCCTGTTTTGGAGAAAATATTCTGTTCATCTGGACGATTAGAAGAATGTACCATTGCGATTGCAGCATCATCTTTGATTTTATCAATGCACACATCTTTTGTATTGATATCCATTTCTTCAAAATATGTATCCATATCTTCTGCGTTGAGAATAAGATTGAGAATATTTTTAGATAAATCTTCCAAAGCAACTATCTGATATGGAAAGTTAAGGGCATTGCAGGAAATTATGGCATATCCAAACTGTTTGAGTGCCTTATATAAAATTCTGGAGTCCTTTAAAAATATCGTGAAAGAGTCTGAAAGAAGTTTCCGTTCTTCGCATATAACATACATAACAGACTTAGGAATCTGTTGTAGAAAGTTATTCTTTTTACATACATCTTCCCAAAAGTAGTGTTTTAGTAACTTCTCATCTTTTCGAATACCGAAAGTATTACACAGAATGTCAAGCTCTGTGTAGTCAAGAACCCCGTCCATAGTAGCAAGCAGATATCCTGTACGCAGAAGGTCATTCTGGAAATATGTCTGAAGTTCGCGTGGAGCAAACTTGCTGCCTTCGTATTTTTTGCATATATCAAGAGCCTGATTAATGACACTTATATATTCACTGTTTGTCTCTTTGTTTTTCAAAATAAAAACTCCAATCTATACATTTTATTACTGTTTTCTTCTAATATTTTAGCATAATATGTATATTATATCCACAGCGAAAAATGATATTATGCAACATTTCGCTGTGGAAAGAGAGTAGCTATTTACGATGCCATCCCATTTACCATTTTGTATTTATATAACATTTCAGCGTGGTTTTGTTCCTCCACCTGAATATCAGCAAGAAGTTTTCTGATATCACTGTCCTGAAACGCAAATACATCTGAATTATATTCTGAAGAAATTAATTTCTCAGAGGATATGCAGTCTGTAGCAAGAAAACAGTCTGATTTCATCTCAGGAGTCTGGTTTAATGAATCATAAGTTGCTGTAGGGGAATAGCTGCGCCCGTCAGAATCATTACAGTTGCAGTCGGGAACATGTCCCTGTAATACCTGTTCAAGAGAGCTGTAATGTTTCTGCTCTTTTTCTGCAAGTTCTTTGAATAGGGATTTTAATACCGGGTCATTAGCTTCATCGCTATATCTGGTGTATTTTTCGGCACAGGATTTTTCCTGAGTCTGTAAATCTTTAATAGTAGAACGTTCCTGTTCTGTAAGTTGCATAATAGCTTACCATCCTTTCATTAATCAATATGTTATTGGAATTTAAGTGTCATATAAAGTATGTCAGAATAGTATGTTTTATATACACAATTAATTATTTTTTGTGAAATAAAAATGAAATTATATGCATTGTACAGATAAGAAGAAAGCGAAAGGAGGGTAGAGATACGGGTATTTCACGAATGTAATAATAATGATTTATTATAGCATATGTACTGACCAATACAGCATTTGTGATATTCCCGGAACATAAAGCACAATACAATAAAAACAGAATATCGAAAAATGACTTTAATGGCACAAAATGTTAAAGTTAATGACACTGAAAATATGACGTCAAATTGCACTTAAAATGCGATTGTGACGTCATATTTTTTGACTTTTCATTTTATGTTTTGTGTGGTAAAATAAATTCTGTGTGTTCAGGGGAATAATAAGACCACCAAATTGGAGGTAATGAAGATGAACAGAAAATATGACAGTAACACAATGCGTCAACGTGAGAAGACATATGATGGCGGTCATGAACATCACCGCAGAAGAAGAGTTAACAGAATGAAAAATGGTATAGTATGGACTTGTGCAATACTTATAATTATACCAATTATAATGTGCCTTGTTCTTATGGTACGTCTGCATATGCTCGAAAGGGAATTTGATAAACTTCTCACTATGAAGGAGCAGGGAAAGATAGTAACACAGATTGATAAGAATGGAAATAAATATCTTGTTCTTGCCAAAGATGCAGATAAGCAGTCTGAAGTTTCGAATGAAGCTCAGACTGACGAATCTGATAAAAAAGAAACATTACAGACTACAGTTCAGGAAACTACTACGGCTCAGGAAGAGACTACCGTAGATGATTATACAGGAAAAAGGGCATACCTTACCTTTGATGACGGACCAAGCGGTAATACGATACCGATACTCGATACACTTGATGCATGTGGTGTTAAAGCTACATTTTTTGTAATTGGAAGAACGGATGATGAATCTTTAAAATTATATAAAGAGATAGCAGACAGGGGAAATGCTTTGGCATTACATTCATATTCGCATGATTATGGAGCATTATATGCATCTATAGACACATTCGCAGCGGAAGTAACACAGATACACGACCTTGTGCAGAATGCAACAGGCAAGGATGTCAGAATATTCAGATTCCCCGGTGGAAGTTCTAATACAGTATCAACTGTTCCGATTACGGAATGTATAAAATGGCTTAAAGCCAACAACTACAAGTATGTGGACTGGAATGTTTCGAGTGAAGATGCAACAGGAAAGACATTATCGGCAGCAGAGATAGTCAATATTGTAGTATCAGAGGCATCAGGGTGCAACAGCGCTTATATATTAATGCATGATGCTAACAACAAGGATGCAACGGTCCAGGCTATTCCGTCTATCGTACAGCAGTTACAGGCACAGGGATTCAGATTTTATGCTATAGATGAAAATACACAGGGACTCAGCCAGCATATCAAGGCTGACTCAGTTCAATAAAAAGGATATGGAGGAATAAGATGGGATTTTTTAAGGACTTTAAAAGCGATTTATCACAGGCAGTTAATGAACTGGTCGCAGATGAAGAATTAAAGAAGATGACAGAGAAAGAAAAAGAGGTCAAAGAAAAGCTGCCTAAAGTAGAAGGTGACGTGGTTGAGCCTGACAGTGATGAAGACATGGAACTTCTAAAACAGCTTATTGCCGAAGATGATGTGAAAGAGCCTGTAGATGTAGATGAGACAGTTGTTGAGGATTCCGGTGTGGCGGATTTGGAAGAGACAATCAGTGCGGATGAAGTTGAAAATGATTTGGCTGATGTTTCAGAAGAAGATGAAAGCATTGATTCCGAAGATAATGTGCCGGACAAAGAACAGACAGATGATATAGAAGAAGATGCGGAGACGGATACGGCAGAAGAGCCGGAAGAAAAAGTGGAGACGGATGTTGTGTCAGAGACACTTGATAAAGTGACTGCCGCTGATGAAGAAGAAACAGACGAAAAAGAAGAGAAAGTGCAGGAGCAGGAAGCCGAGAATGAGGCTACTAAAGATGCTTTAAGAGGAAAGAGGAATATAATGGAAAAAAATGAGATAGCAGCAGGTAATACAAACACACAGGATGCTGCAGCAGATGAGGTTACAGAGATTACTAAAGGAACAGCAGTTGATGGTAATATAATAGCTGAAGGTTCTATGAATGTGTATGGTAAAATCAAAGGAAATGTTGCATGCAGAGGCAAGCTTGTAATATGTGGAACAGTTGTAGGTGCTTCAAGAGCTGCTGAAGTATATACAAACAATGCAAAAGTTGATGGGGATGTTACTTCTGACGGAAGTATAAAAGTCGGAAGCGGCTCGATTATTATTGGAAATGTGTATGGAACATCAGCAGTAATAGCCGGAGCAGTAAAGGGCGATATAGACGTTCATGGTCCTGTCATAGTTGACGGAACAGCAGTGGTACAGGGAAATATCCGTTCACGTTCGGTACAGATTAATAATGGAGCAGCTATTGAAGGTTCGGTTTCACAGTGCTATGCAGAGATTGACTATGCTGCATTGTTTGATAAAACATTTGCAAAATAATATAGTTCTATATAATTATTATTAAAAAATAAGATTAACAGAAATGGAGAAAGCAATGGAAAAATTAAACAGGGTTTTATTAAAATTAAGTGGTGAAGCACTTGCGGGTGATAAAAAGACAGGTTTTGATGAAGCTACGGTTGTAGGAGTTGCAAAGCAGGTTAAGACACTTGTTGATAGTGGTGTTCAGGTAGGTATAGTAATAGGCGGAGGTAATTTCTGGAGAGGAAGAACGAGTGAAAAAATCGACAGAACAAAAGCTGACGCAATAGGAATGCTGGCAACAGTTATGAACTGCATATATGTGTCAGAAATATTCAGAACAGAAGGTATGATGACACAGGTTCTTACACCGTTTGAATGTGGTTCATTTACAAAGCTTTTTTCAAAAGACAGGGCAAATAAATATTTCTCAAAAAATATGGTTGTATTTTTTGCAGGTGGAATAGGTCATCCATATTTTTCAACAGATGTGGGAATGGTATTAAGAGCTGTTGAGATAGAAGCAGACTGCATACTTGCAGCAAAAGCAGTAGATGGTGTATATGACAGTGATCCGGCCAAAAATCCTGATGCTAAAAAATACGAAACATTAACGATTCAGGAAATAATAGACAACAAGCTTGGAGTTATTGATCTTGCAGCATCGGTTTTATGCATGGAAAATAAAATGCCAATGAAAATATTTGGGCTGAATGAGAAAAACAGTATAGTAAATGCAGTAAATGGAGACTTTACAGGAACAAAAATATTGGTATAATGTCTAAAAGAATATGATACAGAGAAAGGAAAATATACAATGGAAGATTTAAAACAGTTTGAAGAAAAAATGGAAAAATCAGTGGAGAACCTTCAGGCAGAGCTTGCAACAATAAGAGCAGGACGTGCTAACCCACGAATTCTTGATAAGATAAAAGTTGATTATTATGGAACACCAACACCATTACAGCAGGTTGCAAATGTATCTGTTCCAGAGGCAAGAATGATTCAGATTCAGCCATGGGAAGCAAGTCTTATCAAAGATATAGAGAAGGCAATCCTTACATCTGACCTTGGACTTACACCAACTAACGACGGTAAGATGGTAAGGCTTGTATTTCCGGAGCTTACAGAGGAAAGAAGAAAAGAACTTGCGAAGGATGTTAAGAAAAAGGGAGAGAGTTCTAAAGTAGCAGTGCGTAATATACGAAGAGACGCCAACGATTATATTAAGAAATACGGTAAAGAAAATGATACTTCTGAGGATGAAATCAAACAGGCAGAAGATAAAATCCAGAAACTTACAGATAAATATATTGCTGAAGTTGACAGTGTTGTAGAAAATAAGACTAAAGAGATACTGACAGTGTAAATTATAATGCAGAATAAATGTTGCGAAAAAATGGGGGAATAGGTATTTCCCTATTTTTTCGCATAATAGGATTAAGATTGAGAGGGACTATGGCTGAAAAAGAATACAGAATACCACAGCATGTAGCTATAATACTTGATGGCAATGGCAGATGGGCAAAGAAAAGGCTTATGCCAAGAAACATGGGACATGTCCAGGGGGCAAAAACGGTTGAGCAGATATGTGAGGATGCAGACAGCCTGGGTATAAAATATCTTACGGTATATGCATTTTCAACGGAAAACTGGAGCAGACCTGAAAGTGAAGTTGGTGCAATTATGAAACTTCTGCGTAATTATCTTAGGGACTGCATAAAGAGGGCAAACAGTAATAACATGAAAGTCCGGGTAATCGGTGAACGAAGCAGATTGAGTGATGACATAAGGCAGAAGATAGATGAACTTGAGAAAGCATCAGAGAATAATACGGGATTGAATTTCACAATCGCACTTAACTATGGAAGCAGAGATGAAATTAAAAGGGCAGTTACGGAAATAGCCTCTGAGTGTGCAGATGGAAAGATTAAACCCGAAGACATAACAGAGCAGATGATATCAGAACATCTTGATACAAGAGGAATACCTGACCCGGATTTGCTGATAAGAACAAGCGGAGAAGAACGGTTGTCTAATTATCTTCTATGGCAGCTTGCTTATACGGAATTTTATTTTACGGATGTATTGTGGCCGGATTTTAACAAAGAAGAACTTAAGAAAGCAATAGAAAAATATAACGGAAGAGAAAGACGTTATGGTGGTGTTATAGAATAAATATAATACCGGAATAGAAAGGTATGGTGATTTTTATTTCTGCAGTAAGTAAGTTGATGAATAAATCATTTCTTGAGAGACTTATAAGCGGCATTGTGCTTGTAATAGTTGCAATAGTTACAATAACTTTTGGTGGAGATGTTTTGTTTGCGACAACATTAATAATATCCCTGATAGGGTTAACAGAGTTATATAATGTATTTGGTATACGGAATTCATTTATAGCATATATAGGTTATATTGCAACGGTTGTATATTATATATTGATAAGATGCAATAAGGACGGGCATCTTATGGCATTATTTATAGCATATCTTATGATTATAATGGCCGTGTATGTATTCACATATCCTAAGTATAGTTGCGATAAGGCAATGTTTGTATTTTTTGGATTATTTTATGTATCGGTAATGTTGTCATATATATATCAGTTAAGAATGATGGAAGATGGAATATACCTCGTATGGCTTATATTCCTATGTTCATGGGGATGCGATACATGTGCGTATCTTGCGGGTGTAATGTTCGGGAAACATAAGATGGCACCTGTGTTAAGTCCTAAGAAATCTGTCGAAGGAGCGGTTGGCGGAGTTATTGGAGCGGCTCTTTTAGGATTTATATATGCTACTGTTTTTAAGAGTAATATGGGTGAAATCACTGATCCGCAGATAATGGTTCCTGTTATATGTGCTGTTGCAGGTCTTATATCAATGGTTGGAGATCTTGCTGCATCAGGAATAAAGCGTAATTATAATATTAAGGATTACGGAAAACTTATTCCGGGACACGGTGGAATACTTGACAGATTTGACAGTGTAATATTTACAGCACCTATAATATTTTATCTTATACAGTATATGAAATAAAAATACTATGTAATTATAATATAAATGTATGAATGGAGAAGAAAGTGAAAAATATATCTATACTTGGTTCTACAGGTTCTATTGGAACACAGACACTTGATGTAGTAAGGGCAAATGGGGACATAAATGTAGTTGCTTTAGCCGCAGGGCGTAATATTGACCTTATCGAGAAACAGATAGTGGAATTTTCACCGGAATTAGTAAGCCTGTGGAGTGATGAAGATGCAAAAGAACTTGAGAACAGGCTCAAAGGACATAATATTAACATTGAGATTATGTCAGGAATAGACGGACTTAAAGCTGTAGCTTCAATAGATAAAGCAGAAGTTGTTGTGTCGGCAGTAGTCGGAATGATAGGAATATGTCCTACAATTGCAGCGATTGAAGCGGGAAAAGATATTGCGCTTGCTAATAAAGAAACACTGGTGACTGCGGGACATATTATTATGAAAATGGCAGCAGATAAGGGAGTGAAAATATTGCCTGTTGACAGTGAACACAGTGCAATATTCCAGTCTATGCAGGGAAATAAAAGAGAACAGGTAAGTAAACTTCTGCTTACTGCTTCGGGCGGACCGTTCAGGGGATGGACAAGAGAGCAGATGAAAGGTGTGAAATTAGAAGAGGCACTTAATCATCCGAACTGGTCTATGGGCAGAAAGATTACCATAGATTCAGCCACGATGGTCAACAAGGGACTTGAGATAATTGAGGCAAAATGGTTGTTTGATGTTGATATAGATGACATAGAGGTGGTTGTACAGCCACAAAGTCTTATTCATTCCATGGTAGAATATGTTGACGGTGCGATAATTGCACAGCTTGGAACTCCTGATATGAAACTGCCTATACAGTATGCACTTTATTATCCGGACAGAAAAATGCTTGCAGGTGACAGAGTTGATTTTTCTGTATTAAAACAGATTCAGTTCGAGATACCTGATATGGATAATTTCAGAGGTCTTGCATTGGCGAGAGAAGCAGGTAAAACAGGCGGAAGTATGCCGACAGTAATGAATGCTTCTAATGAAAAAGCAGTAAGTCTGTTTCTTAACAGAAAGATAGCATTTCTTACAATTACGGATATTATGGAAGATTGCATGAACAGACATAAATTAATTCATAATCCGTCATTGGATGAAATATTGTCTATAGAAAAGGATACATATGATTATATCGAAGAAAAATATATGTAAGATATTTTAAGATATTACAGATTAAGCAATGGAGGTTTTTAATGAGTATAATATTAACAATATTGGTATTCAGTGTATTGGTATTTGTGCATGAGTTTGGACATTTTATAATGGCTAAGAAGAATGGAATAGGTGTTGTGGAATTTTCCATAGGAATGGGTCCGAGACTTATTAAGTTTGAAAAAGGAGACACAATATATTCGTGGAAACTTATTCCGTTTGGTGGTTCATGCCAGATGCTTGGGGAAGACGAAGATGTTGCAGATAATGAAAAGGCATTTAATAATGCAAGTGTGTGGGCAAGAATAGTGGTTCTTGCAGCAGGACCTGTATTTAACTTTATACTTGCATTTATATTATCAGTTATTATTATTGGAACTATGGGGTATGACCCATGTTACATTGCAGACGTTGAAAAAGGAACACCTGTTGCTGATGCAGGATTAAAAAAGGGGGATGTCATTAAAGAATTTGACGGAGAGAAGATTGTTATTGCGAGGGACTTATTCCTTAAAATGTATTGTGACCCTGTAACGGATAAACCTGTTACTGTTAAGTATGAAAGAAATGGTAAAGAATACACTACAAAGATAAAGCCGGTTGCGAAGTATACTATGGGAGTAAGTTTTTATGCTGATGACAAAGAGGCAGAGATAACAGCCGTAGCAGACAAGAGTTCTGTTGAAAAGGCAGGAATCCAAACCGGAGACATCATTGTAGAATTAGATGGCAAAAAGATTAGCACAGGTAAGGAAATTGCAGAGTATCTTGACAAATCTCCATTGACCGGGGAAGAGATAACTATCAAGGTTAAGCATGGAGATAAGATTATTGAGAAGAAGATAAAACCCGGAAAAACTTATACAATTAATATTTCATATAATACAGGAAGAGTAAAAACGGGCGCACTCGGAACGTTAAGATATAGTTTTACAGAGATGAGATATGACACGGAGTCTGTATTCAAGAGCCTTAAAATGCTTGTGACAGGAAAACTTAGCATGAACAATGTATCAGGACCTGTAGGAATAGCTAATATTGTTAATGATGCATATCAGGAGACAAAGAGTGAGGGTGCATTTCTTGTATTTATTAATATAGCATATCTTACAGTATTGTTTAGTGTTAACCTTGGAGTAATGAATCTGCTTCCATTCCCGGCATTAGACGGGGGAAGACTTATATTCTGTTTTATAGAAGTAATAAGAAGAAAACCTGTTCCAAAGGAAAAAGAGGCCATAGTGCATATGATAGGAATGGCAATACTGATGATATTTATGGTATTTGTATTATTTAATGATATTAAGAAACTGATGTAGCCGGTAAAAGTAAAGCTTTGTATAAAGAGACGGAAGGCAGGAGGAATGATGTATGTTGCATAGAGAAAGTACGAAAGTGATAAATATAGGTGACAGAAGAATTGGTGGAGGCAATCCGATTCTTATACAGTCGATGACAAATACAAAAACTGAAAATGTTAAAGATACAGTTTCACAGATAAGACAGCTTCAGGCGGCAGGGTGTGATATTATAAGATGCGCTGTCCCTACTATGGAAGCTGCAAAGGCACTTAAGGACATTAAGTCACAGATAAATATTCCTCTTGTTGCAGATATTCATTTTGATTACCGTCTTGCAATTGCAGCAATAGAAAATGGGGCAGACAAGATAAGAATTAATCCGGGAAATATCGGCGGCGTTGATAATGTCAGGGCTGTTGTCAGTAAGGCAAAAGAGAGAAATGTTCCTATACGCGTAGGTGTAAACAGTGGCTCTCTTGAAAAAAGTATTTTAGAAAAATATGGAAAAGTTACCGCTGAAGGAATCGTAGAAAGTGCTTTGGATAAAGTGAAAATGATAGAGGATTGCGATTATGATAATATAGTTATAAGTATTAAATCTTCTGATGTGCCTATGTGCGTGGCTGCACATAAGAAGATGGCAGAATGTACAAAGTATCCTCTTCATGTCGGAATAACAGAGTCAGGTACATTATATTCAGGTAACATCAAATCAGCAGTAGGACTTGGAATTATCCTTAATGAAGGAATAGGAGATACGATAAGAGTATCACTTACAGGAGCACCTGAAGAAGAGATACGTTCTGCAAAGAAGATTCTTAGCACCCTCGGACTAAGAAAAAACGGTATATCTGTTGTGTCATGTCCGACATGTGGAAGAACACAGATAGACCTTATAGGACTTGCCAATAAAGTGGAAAAAATGGTAGAAAAATATAGTGATTTAAATATTAAGGTTGCAGTTATGGGCTGTGTTGTTAATGGTCCGGGTGAGGCTAGAGAAGCCGATATAGGAATTGCCGGTGGAATTGGAGAAGGACTTCTTATCAAAAAAGGAGAAATAATAAGAAAGATGCCGGAGAGTGAGCTTTTAGAAGCTCTAGAGAATGAACTTATGCATTGGAATGAAAGGTAAGGGATTAAAGTGGAGACAAAAGCTTTTTTGGAGGTGTTTCCGACCTTAAAACTAAGTGATGATGTTACAAAGCTTTTTGGCAATGTAGATGTTACAAAAGTTGCGAATAACAGAAATCACAGTGCTGTTCGTATATATATTATAAGTACACGCCTTATCGAAAAAAATATAATATATTATGTCGAGAAAGAAATAAGAGAGCAGATATTTGAACATATGTCTGTTAAAGTAAATATAATTGAGAAATTCAGCCTGTCGGGACAGTATACTCCTGACAGGCTATTTAAGCTATATAGGGACAGCATATTGATGGAGCTTAAAAATTACAGTGTAATAGAATATAATATGCTCAATAAAGCAGATATAACTTTTCCGGAAGAAAATGTTATGATGATGTCTGTTCCTGATTCTGTTATTAACAGGACTAAAGATGATGAACTCGTTAGAATTATAGATAAAATATTTTATGAAAGATGCGGAATTCCGGTGGACGTCAGAATAAGTTTCAAGGAAATGGATATAGCGAAGCATCAGGAAATTAAGAAAAAGAAAATAGAACTGGAATTAAAGGCAGTTATGGGAAATGCCGGTGTATCTGATGAGAATGGAAGTAAAAATACACTACAGAATACAGAGCAAAATGTGGAAAGTACAGAAAAAGATACAGTAAGAGATAAAAATCAGAGTAATGCAAACATAAATACTAAAAAAGATACAGTGGCTGCTCCTGAAAATAAGACCGATAGAAAATCAAATGCTAATGATAAAGGGAAGTATCAGAAGAAAGAATATAGAAGTTATAAAAAATCAGATAACCCTGATGTATTGTATGGAAGAGACTTTGAAGATGATGAGACACCTATTATTAATATTCAGGGTGAAATGGGAGATGTTGTAATAAGAGGTAAGATTATTAATTTTGACTCGAGAGAAATAAGAGGCGATAAATCTATACTTATGTTTGATGTTACTGATTTTACGGACACGATAACAGTCAAACTTTTCGCCAGAAATGAACAACTGCCCGATATTTTACCGGCTGTCAGCAAAGGAAACTTTATAAAGTTAAAAGGCGTTACTACAGTTGACAGGTTTGATAATGAGCTTACTATAGCATCTGTTATTGGAATTAAGAAGATAGCTGACTTTACTACAAAGCGTGTTGATACGGCAGTAGAAAAAAGGGTGGAGCTTCACTGTCATACTAAAATGAGTGATATGGACGGTGTAACAAGTGCAAAAGATTTGATAAAACGTGCTATATCATGGGGACATAAGGCACTTGCAATAACTGACCATGGAATTGTGCAGGGATTTCCTGAAGCACTTCATGCACTTCAGGGAATAGAAAATAAATATAAATGGGAGCCGTTTGATTTCAAGATTATATATGGAGTTGAGGCTTATCTCGTTGATGATATCAAGCATGTGGTTACGGATTCTAAGGGACAGGATATAAATGGCAGTTATGTTGTATTTGACCTTGAGACTACGGGACTTAGTGCTATTAATAATAAGATTATAGAGATTGGTGCCGTTAAGATAGAGAATGGTAAGATAACGGACAGATTCAGTACGTTTGTTAATCCGTATGAACCTATACCTTACAAAATAGAAGCACTCACAAGTATTAATGATACTATGGTTATGTCTGCACCGGATATTGAACATATTTTACCGGAATTTCTGGAATTTAGTAAAGGATGTGTTATGGTTGCACATAACGCCGATTTTGATATGAGCTTTATAATAAGAAATTGTGAGAGAATGAACATTGATACGGATTTTACATATATTGATACAGTTAATCTGTCAAGAATTCTCCTGCCTCATCTTAATAATTTTAAGCTTGATACTGTAGCAAAAGCACTTAACTGCTCTCTTTTACACCATCACAGAGCGGTGGATGATGCTGCATGTACAGCGGATATATTTGTAAAGCTCCTTGATATATTAAAAAGTCAGGGAATTACCGACCTCGATAAACTGAATGAACTTGGAATGTCAAATGCCGAGACCATTATGAAACTGCCTACAAGGCATGCAATTATACTTGCTACAGGAGAGACGGGAAGAATCAATCTGTACAAGCTTATATCAAATTCTAATATAAAATATTTCCACAGATTTCCAAGAATACCTAAAAGTGATTTTCTGGCGCATCGGGAAGGCCTTCTGATAGGCTCAGCATGTGAAGCAGGGGAACTATATCAGGCCATTCTTGGTGGAAAAAGTGATGAAGAGATAGCAAGACTTGTGGAATTTTATGATTATCTTGAAATACAGCCACTCGGAAATAACAAGTTTATGATTGCGAGTGATAAGATAAGTGTTGAGTCAGAACAGGACCTGATAGATATAAATAAAAAGATAGTAAAACTTGGTGAAGAATTTAATAAGCCGGTTGTTGCTACATGTGATGTGCATTTTATGGACCCTGAGGACGAAGTGTACAGACGTATTATAATGGCGGGCAAGGGATTCAAGGATGCAGATGACCAGGCACCACTATATTATAGGACAACAGAAGAAATGCTCGAAGAATTCAAGTATCTTGGAAGTGAGAAAGCATACGAAGTTGTTGTTACAAATACAAACCGGATAGCAGATATGATAGATAATATATTCCCTGTATCACCTAAAAAAGCACCACCGGTAATAGAGAACTCAGACCAGACGCTTAGGGATATCTGCTATAATACTGCCCATGGCATGTATGGTGAGAATCTTCCGGAGATAGTTGTTGAAAGACTGGAGAGGGAACTTAATTCTATTATATCCAATGGATATGCTGTTATGTATATCATAGCGCAGAAGCTGGTGTGGAAATCCAACGAGGATGGGTATCTGGTTGGTTCAAGAGGCTCTGTCGGTTCGTCATTTGTGGCTACAATGTCCGGTATAACAGAAGTTAATCCGTTAAGTCCTCATTATTACTGTGCTAAATGTCATTTTAGTGATTTTGATTCAGAAGAAGTTAAGGCTTATACCGGAGGTTCGGGATGCGACATGCCTGACAGAACGTGTCCAAACTGTGGTGAACCGTTTGTTAAGGCGGGATTCGATATTCCGTTTGAGACATTCCTTGGATTTAAGGGAAATAAAGAGCCTGATATTGACCTTAACTTTTCAGGAGAATATCAGAGTAAAGCACATCAGTATACCGAGGTTATATTTGGAAAAGGTCAGACTTTCAGGGCAGGAACTATAGGTACTGTTGCAGAAAAGACAGCTTATGGTTATGTAAAAAAATATTTCGAAGAAAGGGATATTAATAAACGTAAGTGTGAGATAAACAGGATATCCCAGGGATGTGTCGGAATTCACAGAACTACGGGACAGCATCCCGGTGGTATTGTTGTACTTCCGCTTGGCGAGGATATCAATACATTTACGCCTATACAGCATCCGGCAAATGATATGACAACTAAGACTATAACAACACATTTTGAGTATCATTCAATTGACCACAATCTGTTGAAACTTGATATTCTCGGTCATGATGATCCTACCATGATTCGTATGCTTGAAGATATGACGGGACTTGATGCGAAACAGATTCCTTTTGATAATAAGGAGGTAATGTCTTTGTTTCAGGATACGCATGCACTGGGAATAAAACCGGAAGACATAGGAGACTGTCCTTTAGGTTCACTTGGAATTCCGGAATTTGGAACTGATTTTGTTATACAGATGCTTATAGATACAAAACCACAGACTTTTTCCGACCTTATAAGAATATCAGGTCTGTCGCATGGAACTGACGTGTGGCTCGGTAATGCACAGACACTTATTCTCGAGGGAAAGGCAACAATTTCCACTGCTATATGTACACGAGATGATATTATGATATATCTTATTAATAAAGGTCTGGATTCAGAGTTGTCATTTACAATAATGGAGAAAGTAAGAAAGGGAAAAGGACTTAAACCGGAGGATGAAGAAGAAATGCGTGCACACGATGTACCGGAATGGTATATATGGTCATGTAAGAAGATTAAATACATGTTCCCTAAAGCACATGCGGCTGCCTATGTTATGATGGCATTCAGAATAGCATATTTTAAAGTATATTATCCTCTTGCGTATTATGCGGCATATTTCAGCATAAGGGCATCAGCATTTAATTATGAACTTATGTGTCTTGGACAGGCAAGACTGGAAGAGCATTTAAAGGATTATAAGAACAGGGATGCACAGGGCTTATTGTCTAAAAAGGATGAAGATACACTTAAGGACATGAAGATTGTTCAGGAAATGTATGCCCGAGGATATGATTTTGAGCCTATAGATGTATACAAAGTTATGGCACATAAGTTTCAGATAATAGACGGCAAGCTTATGCCTGCACTCAGCAGTATAGAAGGACTTGGGGATAAAGCAGCAGATGCTATCGTGGAAGCAGCACAAAATGGAAAATTTATTTCTAAAGATGATTTTAAAGACAGAACAAAGGTAAGCGGTACAATAACAGACCTTATGTGTAATCTGGGAATACTTGAGGGGCTGCCTGAGTCAAATCAGTTGTCATTGTTTGACTTTCAGTAATATAAAAACTTCGCAATAAATTGTACAGAAATGAGGATTAGCATGGATGAGACTGAAGTAGTAAACTTAAAATTCGAAAATGCTAAAAATAAGGTTATAGGCATGGAACGTCTTCGAAAAAGTATAGGTGTACTTAAGGAGAAGACAGTTCATGTAATATTGAAGAACTATTATGAACCTTGTGAGGATTATCACGAAATACCTGTTGAGGGGCTTGTGGCCGATATATATAACAATGGAGAGATAATAGAAATTCAGACGGCGCATTTTGACAAATTAAGAGATAAACTTGGAAGATTTCTTCCATACTATGATGTTACGGTTGTATATCCTGTAGCTGCCAATAAATGGCTTGTTTATATTGATAAAGATACAGGAGAGATTATATCAAAAAGAAAATCACCGGTTCATGGAACTGAATATGATATATTTCCCGAATTGTATAAGATAAAAAGTTATCTAAATAATGAACATATTCATTTTAAAGTGGTGTTAATGGATGTGGAGGAATATAAGACTGTTAATTATAAAACAAATGTAAAAAGGGGAAGAAGGAAATCTTCAAAATATGACAGGGTGCCTTTGAGACTTTTGGAGGAAGTTGCAATAGAGAGGGTGGAAGACTATGTACAGTTTCTGCCCATTGAGCTGCCTGAGAATTTTACATCAAAAGATATGGCAAATTGCTCAGGAATACATGTATCAGTTGCACAGGTGGTTTTAAATATCCTGACATATACGGGGACGGTTGAAAGAATTGGCAAGAAAGGAAGAAGTATATTATACAGAGTAAAATAAGCAACAAAAAAAGCTATCACAATGTGATAGCTTTAAACAGCTCGTAGCGGAATCGAACCGCTGATTTCGCCGTGAGAGGGCGACGTCTTAACCCCTTGACCAACGAGCCAAATGTCTTAGACATATGTTTTTCAAGCACATGTTTTAAGTGCTTCGTACTTGGTACTGTGATACTATATCATAAGGTCAAAGATAATGCAAGCACTTTTTAAAAAAAATTAAAATTTATTCAAAGACTATGTAATACTCATGAAAATGACATATAAAAAATTAAAAGCTGTACACTGGTATGACAGTATACAGCTTTTAGAAATCTCTGATATTGTAATTAATCTGATAATGTAATTGTGTTTAATTACATTTAATTATTCATGGATGTTATCTCATCAAGGAGTGCGGCAACCTTCTCATCCATAGTTTCATTAGGAAACTGACATTTTCCTACCATTGGATGACCACCGCCGCCATATTTAAGCATAAGTGTTCCAACATTAATATTACATGTTCTGTTAAGTACACTGTAGCCAACGGCACATGAACAACCCTGTCCACCACGTCCTGATACAATCCAGACAGAAATATTTGCTTCAGGATACAGACTGTATATCATGAAACGATTGCCTGTATATATTGTCTCAAGACCACGAAGGTCGCTGATTATAACATTATTCTTAACAGTTGTATGGTCTTTAACCATCTGTACAAACTTTTCAGTCTGTTCAAAATAAAGGTCAATTCTTTCCTTTATATCAGGAAGTGCCATTATCTCATCGATAGTCATTGTACGGCACCAATCGATAAGTTTTTCCATAAGCTGGTAATTACTTATGGTGAACTGACGGAAACGGCCAAGTCCTGTTCTTGGGTCCATTATAAATCCAAGTAAAACCCAGCCTGTTGGATTAAGAATCTCTTCTTTGGTAAGATTAGCTGAATCCACTTTGTCAACTGCTGCTAATAAATCATCGAAGTTAGGGAACTTCTCTTTGCCACCATAATAGTCATATACAACATGTGCAGCACTAGGGCTTGATTTGCTTGCTCCTTCATATTTGCCTTTATAAGCATTACGTTCCTGTTCGCTTGAATGATGGTCAAACCATAATCCGCATCCCTCAACAAAAGGAACGTTTGCAAGACAGTCATCTTTTGTTACTTCAATTAAACCATCCTGTAAATCTTTTGGATGTGCAAACTTGTATGTATCAATTACACCGGCTTCTTTAAGAAAAACTGCACATGCCAAACCATCAAAATCTGATCTAGTAATAAGTCTCATACGCTTCTCCATTCCTTTCCAAATACATGTAATAATTTTAACATTTTATTAATAAATCGTCAATCATAAGGTTGGCAGTACAGATTTTTCTGATAACATTACTTGTTTTTTGGATAAATAATGTTATAGTTTAAGAAAATAGGATGGTTATCGTCTGAACAAATGATTGAATAAAGGAGGGAGAACAAATGTGGATATTATATGCGGCCGGCTCGTCATTTTTTGCCGGAATTACGGCAATACTTGCTAAATGTGGAATTAAAAAAACAGATTCTGATGTGGCTACAGCAATTCGTACGGTTGTAGTATTGTTATTTTCGTGGCTGATGGTATTGATAACAGGAACCTGGCCACAAATAACAAATATTAGTGGCAGGACATTGTTATTTCTTGTGCTGTCAGGTTTGGCAACGGGAGCATCGTGGCTATGTTATTTTCGTGCATTACAAAAAGGTAATATTAATAAAGTGGTGCCAATCGATAAATCAAGTACAGTGCTTACAATTATATTGGCACTTATATTTTTAAATGAAGGTCTTACATGGAGCAAGGTTGTATCTGTGATTCTGATTGGAGCAGGTACAATGCTTATGATTTCTAAGAAAGAAGATACTGACAATAATGTGGAACAAAAGAGCGGATGGCTGCTTTATGCGGTGCTGTCGGCGGTATTTGCCAGCCTGACTGCAATATTTGGAAAGATTGGTATTACCGGAATAGATTCTAATCTTGGAACAGCAATCAGAACTACGGTTGTCCTTGTTATGGCGTGGCTTATGGTATTTGTTACAGGAAAGCAGCATGGTTTAAAAGAGATAGAAAAAAAAGAACTTGGATTTATCGGGTTATCAGGAATTGCAACGGGAGCATCGTGGTTATGTTATTACCGTGCATTGCAGGATGGACCTGCGAGCGTAGTAGTTCCAATCGACAAACTGAGTATATTGATTACAATAGCATTTTCGTGGATTGTATTCCATGAGAGATTAACAAAGAGGTCGGCATTAGGTGTGATTTGTATCACTGTTGGAACAATGCTGCTTGCGATTATATAGTTTAAGGTTGAATTTGATGTTAATGGTATTTTGTATTATAATCTGCATTATTAATTAAGAACATTGGAGAAAGAGTATTATGCAGGAGTTAATAATTGCGTTTATAATATGGAGCATGGTGGGAATTGCATTTGTATGTTTAGGAATACATGCATTTGTGACAAAGAAGACAGTGGGATTCTGGGCTAATGCAAAAACATTTGAGGTTAAAGATGTAAAAAAGTATAACAGGGCGGTCGGTAAATTGTTTTGTGTATATGGAATTGTGTTTATTATATTGGGAGTACCGATTCTTAATGGGCAGAATTCGGCATTTGCACTTTTAAGCTGTGCAGGTATATTGATTGAAACAATAGCCGTAATGATTGTATATGTAACTGTTATTGAGAAGAAATACAGGAAGTCCGAAAGGAGTTAAAGATGAAAATAGAAAATGTTACAGTGGATGATGCAAAGGAATTAGTCAGGATTTACAGACCATATGTTGAAGAAACAGCAATATCATTCGAGTACGAGGTTCCTTCGGCTGAAGAATTTGCATGTAGAATAAAAAATATTACATCTAAGTATCCATATATAAAAGCAGTGGGGGATGGAATGATTGTCGGTTATGCATATGCGGGAAGCTTTAAGGACAGGAAGGCTTATGACCGGTCAGTGGAGACGACTATATATGTTAAGAGAGACTGCAAAAGAAAAGGAATTGGAAAAGAATTATATAATGAACTTGAGAGCTGGCTTAAAGCCATGGGGATACTTAATATGAATGCATGTATTGCGTTTACTGATGCGGAGGATGAGTATCTTAATAATGACAGTTTTAAATTCCATTCGAAGATGGGATTTGATATGGTTGGAACTTTTCATAAGTGTGGATATAAGTTTGGCAGATGGTACGATATGGTATGGATGGAGAAGATGTTAGGTGAGCATATAGATAATCCGGACAAAATAAAATAACCAGACGTAACAGTTCAGCCTTCCGGCT
>DEGR01000033.1:77469-95145 GCA_002351535.1 Lachnospira sp. UBA2821 | reverse complement strand
CATTAGTTTGGGAACAGCGTAAGGTTTCTGAAATGTGTGAGCAGATGAAGAAAACTTTAAACCCGATGGATACTCCAGATTCAATTTTTACTGAGTACAGTATGCCAGCATTTGATAACAATAAACAGGCAGATATGGTAACTGGATATTCTATGAATAGTATGAGAAAAGTTATTGATAGTTCATGCTTGCTTGTAAATAAATTGAATGTGAGAAAAAAGAGAATTTGGTATGTAGAAAATCCTAAGAAAAATGCAGTTTGTTCAGCAGAATTTGTGCCATTAATATCAGATAATGCAGACTTGAATTTTATAAAGTATGTATTACTTACAGATGAGTTTACAAATTATTTAGAGGATTGTTCGTCAGGTTCATCAAACAGTCAAAAAAGAGTCACGCCTGATATAATTATGGAGGCTAAAATTGTAACTCCAGATTATAAGGAGCAACAAAAGATTAGCGAGTATTTTTCAAAATTGGATAACCTCATCACTCTTCACCAGCATAAGTGTGATGAATTACGAAGTATTAAAAAATTTATGCTACAAAACATGTTTATATAGACAAGAGGCTTGCTGCTAGTGAACTATTTAATTCTTTAATTGATTTTCACCATTAAAAATAGTAAGATAATAAGCAAAATAATAAGTAAGATGGAGAAAATTAAATGAGTGATTATATGCCATCGTTTACAATTTCAAATACAATGTTTTGAATATATCCTCTTAGAAAGTCAGATAGAAGAGTATCATGCGGAATACTACGATACAATAGCGAAATGTCATGTAAATGGAAATTCAAATGTTTTTATAAGAAAAATAGTGAAATGACTCGGAAATGAGGTTTGATATGGCGTTAGATAACAAACTAAATATTACAGATTCTACAGAATTGGCAAGAATGGAAGAAAAAATAAGCAAGAAAAGAGCTGTTGAATTATTTGAAAAAGGATATCTTGATAAATACGAACCCGGAACATTTGCAATGTTAGCGGCAATTCATAGCTATTTGTTTAGTGAAATATATGATTTTGCAGGAAAATTGAGAACTGTAAATATTGCAAAGGGTAATTTTAGATTTGCACCGGTTATGTACCTCGAAGCAGCTATTGAAAATGTTGAAAAAATGCCACAGACAACATTTGATGAGATAGTCGGAAAATATGTGGAGATGAATATAGCACATCCTTTTCGTGAAGGAAATGGAAGAAGTGCAAGAATATGGCTGGATTTGATATTAAAAAAAGAACTTAACAAAGTTGTTGATTGGAGCAATGTTGACAAGGAAGATTATCTGTTGGCTATGGAAAGAAGTCCAATAAGAGATATTGAAATTAAGTATGTTTTGAGACAGGCATTGACAGATAAAGTGGAAGACAGAGAAGTGTACATGAAAGGTATAGACCATAGTTATTATTATGAGGGATATGCTATATACAAAGCAGAAGAATTGTAAAATAAAGAGAAGGGGACGAAGAAATGTCAGAATTAGAACAGGTTATAGAGAAGAGATTAATTGAACAGTTAGTATATGGGGATTCACAATGGGTGTATAGACCGGATTTGAAGACAGAGGATGAGTTATGGGCTAATTTTAAATATATTCTGGAGCAGAATAACAAAGAACGTCTTGATGGTGAACAGCTTTCTGATGCTGAGTTCGAACAAGTTAAGAATCAGTTGCAGTTTTCATCTTTCTATAAGGCAGGAGAGTGGCTTGTTGGTGAAAATGGCAAAGTTATGGTTCATGTTCAGAGGGATACTCAGAAATTGCATCTTGTTGTAATGAACCATGAGCATATTGCCGGGGGCAGCAGTGTGTATGAGGTGATTAATCAGTATAGTGCACTTAAAAGTGATGACGAGGACAGTGTATTAGCAAGGGACAGAAGATTTGATGTAACACTTATGATAAATGGTCTGCCTATGATTCATATTGAACTAAAGAATAAGCAACATTCATATATGGATGGATTCAGACAGATTAAAAAATATATTGGAGAGGGAAAGTTTAAGGGGATTTTTTCAGCAGTGCAGATGTTTGTGATTAGCAATGGTGTTGATACAAAATATTTTTCTGCTGCGAGGGATGATGAATTAAACGAAAAGTTTATTAGTGGCTGGCAGGATGAGGACAACAACCCGGTGTGCGATTACATAGAGTTTGCCAAAAGTGTATTGAGAATACCGCAGGCACATGAGATGATTGCAAGATATACAGTGCTTGATAAAGAGGCTAAGAAAATGATACTGTTAAGGCCGTATCAGATACATGCAATTGAATCTATAAGAGAGGCTTCAAAGACAGGAAAGTCAGGATTTGTATGGCATACAACAGGTTCGGGAAAGACTCTTACATCATACAAAGCAACAAGGAATCTTATAATGGATATACCATCCATAGATAAAGCAATATTTCTTATAGATAGAAAAGATCTTGATATACAGACTTCGGCAGCATTTATGACATATGCAAAAAATGATATTATTGATGTTGACGATACAGATAATGTTAATGATCTCAAGAATAAATTGAAGTCTGATGACAGGCAGGTTATTGTAACGACAATCCAGAAGCTTCAGAGACTCATAACAAAGAATCTAAAAGAAGGAACACACGAATATAATAAAATTAAAAAGTTAAGAATAGCATATGTAGTTGATGAATGTCATAGAGCTGTAACGCCGGCTTCAAAGCGTGAACTGGAAAGATTTTTTAATAACTCGTTATGGTTTGGATTTACCGGAACACCAAGATTTTCACAAAATTCATATCCACAGTTAGGGGATTTGCCACGTACAACAGAAGAACTGTATGGAAAATGTTTACATAAGTATACCATTCAGAATGCGATTAGAGATAATGCTGTATTGGGATTTCAGGTTGAGCATAATGGACCAAAGAATATGTCAGATGAGACAGATACAAGTATCTATGAGACGGAATCACATATGCTTAATGTGTTAAATATAATATTAAACAAATCATATAACAAGTTGGGAATTCAGAATGGTAAGGGGTTGACATATGAAGGGATTCTTACTACAAGTTCTATTCAGATGGCACAGAGGTATTATGATTTGCTTACGAAAGTTAAGAATGGAGAGACTTCTCTTAAAATAGATGATAGAATCAGACAGGTTCTTCCTGATTTTCCAAAGTTTGCGATAACATATTCAGTTACTGAGAATAAAGATGGTTCTCAAGTCAATCAGGAAAAGATGGCAGAGTCCATCAAAAACTATAATGATATGTTTAATACAAAGTTTAGTTTAGGAGAGATTCAGACATATAATAGGAATCTTAATCAGAGACTTGCAAGAAAAGCTCCGGTATTTAAAAGAAGGAGTGAGCAGCTTGATTTGGTAATTGTTGTTGACAGATTGCTGACCGGATTTGATGCACCTTGTTTATCAACTATATTTATCGACAGGCAGCCCATGGGACCACATGATTTGATTCAGGCATTTTCAAGAACGAACAGAATTTATGATAAAGTAAAAAGATATGGACAGATAGTGACATTTCAGGCACCAAAGCTTTTTAAGGAAAGTGTTGATAATGCTTTGAAATTATATTCGGCTGGAGGAACCGGAGGAGCTTTAGGGGCAGACTGGGAAGAGACGGAGTCGGTATTCAGAACATCACTTGCAGCATTACGTGTATCGGCAGCTACACCGGATAAGATTAATAATATGTCATTTAGGGAAAAAGAAGTATTTGCAAAAATGTTTCAGAACTTTGATAAAATATTTGCCCAGCTTAAGTCTTTTACAAAGTATGAGGATAGTATGCTTGAAGAGTATGGAATTACACAGGAAGAATATGATGATTATGCTGGACATTATTTTAATGTAATGGAAGAAATAAAGAGTGCAAAGTCTGATGATATTTCGGAAAGAACGACTGAGGATGTCGGAGTCAATACAGAATATGAGCTGATGGCATACAGCAATACAAAAATAGATTATGAATATATTATTAATCTTATTCAGAATATTATTACTCCGGACGAGGGAGAAGGAAATATATCACCAGATGAAAGAAAGAAGAGGATTGAAGAAGCCAGGGAATGTGTGGATGAACTTCGCAAACATAATGCTAAAGTTGCCAATATTATGTCAGGACTGATAGATGATATAGAGAATGATAACAATAAATACAAAGGACAGTCAGTATTGAATATTATTGAAAATATTAAGCATGACTGTATTGATAAGGTTATCACTGACTTTTGTGTTATGTGGTATGCATCTAAGGAAGATGTAATGTACGCGGCTACTCATTATAGAAATGGCGAGATACCTAATGAAAGTGCTATAAAAGCTACAGTTGATTATACAAGTTATAGGGCATCACAGGAAAATGCATTGCCTAAATTCAGGTATTATACACAGTTGATTTCAAACCTTAAGAAAACATTGGAGGAAGAGATTAAACCGTTAATTAGTCATTAATAATATTGCATAATTAGATAATATGATGTGTCATTGTTTATATCAGTATAAGTGATTTCGGAATAGGAAGGCAAATGATATGGACAATGACATTTTATTTTATGAATATTACAGACAGTGGGTGGACGTGTATAAAAAGGGTGCTATCAGAGAGGCAACAATGTCTAAATATATGATGACACAGAAATGGGTCGAAAGACTTGTGCCGGAGCTTAAGGTATCGGAAATGACAAGAACAGTATATCAGAAACTATTGAATGATTATGCTAAAGAGCATGAGCGCCAGACAACACTCGATTTTCACCACCAGTTAAAGGGAGCAATTCTGGATGCACTTGATGAGGGAATGATAGATAGAGACCCAACAAGAAAGGCTATAATAAAGGGAAAGACGCCGAGAGTAAAGAAGATTAAATATCTGAATCAGTTTGAATTACATACATTGATTGCACACCTCGATATTAAAGAGAAACCCAATTGGGATTGGTTTATTCTGCTTGTTGCTAAGACAGGGATGAGATTTTCAGAAGCACTTGCAATTACTCCGGCCGACTTTGATTTTGCAAGACAAACTCTTTCTATTAGTAAGACATGGGATTATAAGGGCAATGGCGGTTTTTTACCCACAAAAAATAAATCATCAGTCAGGAAGATTCAAATAGACTGGCAAATAGTTGTTAAATTTTCTGAACTTGTAAAAAGTCTTCCGGATGATAAACCGATTTTTGTCGGAGATACGAAGATTTATAATTCTACAGTGAATGATATTTTAGCAAGACATTGCAATGCTTGTGGAATATCGTGTATTTCCATACATGGTTTGAGACATACACATGCTTCACTGTTATTATTCGCCGGAGTGTCTATTGCTAGTGTTGCAAGAAGATTAGGTCATGCAAGTATGACTACGACTCAGAAGACATATTTACATATTATTCGGGAACTTGAGAATAAGGATGTAGACCTTGTTATGAGAACGTTATCGGGACTATAGAAAGCAGAATGGTACAAAAAGATACACACATTAATTAAATTACAGAAATGCTTATACTGATATAATATTAAAACCCCCACAGCTACTTATGAATGTATGTTTTCATAAGTGACTGCGGGGGTTTTTGTAAAACTATTAAAAGTCAGTTATTTTATTTTCGTTGTTTTAGTTGAACTCCATGCGGAAGTGTACTTTTTGCCCGACACTTTTTTAAAACACCTCATTCGCACATATATTTTTTTGCCTGATTTAACTTTTATAATCGTGGCAGAAGAACATTTTGCAGAATTGATATTAGCATAATATAGTGTGGATTTGAATTTACTGTTTGTTGAATATTGTATTTCATATCCTGAACATCCTTTGTTAGGTGTCCATTTAAGTGTAAATGATTTTTTGCCGGGTTTCAATGAAGTAATTTTTATTGTTGCCGGTAATATGTTCAAAGTAATAGTTCTTGACGGAATGTTATAATTAGGGCAATTAGTTGCTGTTATTTTGATTTTAATAGTTCCTGCATAATTTGCCGGGATTGTAACTTTACCTTTTGAGCTGACTTTTACTTTCTTTACGCTTGAAGTATATTTAAGTGTAGCATTTTTGCATTTTGCATTAAGAGAAATGCTCTTACTTTTTGAGGCTGAAGTTATATTATATTTACTTTTTGAAACTGATATTTTATCAGAAGCCTTTTCAATTACAAATTCCTGTGAAATAGTTCCATGATACAGACCGCATCCTGTTGCGGTTATAGTAGCTGTTCCTGCATTAATATTGTTACTGTATGTGATGGTGTAATCGATATCAGGTATTAAATATACTAATTGTGAATCGTCATCATCATTATCGTTATCACCGTTATCATCATCGAAGCCGTCATCGTCATCGAAGTCGTCATCGTCATCGAAGTCATCATTGTCAAAGTCATCGTCATCATCATCCTCGGAGTCATCAGTCCATCTGCCATCTGAATCATCATTACCTGAATTGTTAATTGTGTAATATATATATGCATCAGGAGTTATTTCTTCTCCGTTATATGTGTAGTCACTGCTGTCTACTTCCATTTGCATAGTGGAGATGTCATATAATGAATCTTCGTCAGGCTGCGAAGTGGTTTCTTCCTCGCCTGTGGTTTTTTCTTCACCAGAAGTAGTTTCACGTTCAGTAGTAGTCTGCTGAGGTTTGGTAGTGGTCTGCTGAGGTCTGGTAGTTTCGCGTTCGGTAGTGGTCTGTTGAGGTTTGGTAGTTTCACGTTCAGTAGTGGTCTGCTGAGGTTTAGTGGTTTCACGTTCAGTAGTGGTCTGCTGAGGTCTGGAAGTTTCACGTTCAGAGGTAGTCTGCTGAGGGTTGGAAGTTTCACGTTCAGTAGTGGTCTGCTGAGGTCTGGAAGTTTCACGTTCAGTAGTAGTCTGTTGAGGTCTGGTAGTTTCACGTTCAGTAGTGGTCTGCTGAGGTTTGGTAGTGGAACGTTCCGTGGTAGTGTTTTGCTCTTTGGTAGTAGTTTCTTTGGTAGTAGTCTCTTTAGTAGTAGTTTCTTTGGTAGTAGTCTCTTTGGTAGTAGTCTCTTTGGTAGTAGTCTCTTTGGTAGTAGGTTGAACAGTAGTAGGTTCTTCGATAGGTTTCAACTGTGCTACGTTCTTGATAGTAGTAATGGAATCACCGGGAGAAGATGATATTTGAATATACATTTTTCCGGTAGGGGCAATTCTCAGACCGTATATATCACCGAGTGCCTGTTCTTCAGATGAGAGTGTATATATTGTTTTTTCACTGAAGTCATCAAGTGAAACGGAATATATTGATGTAGGGGCGTTAAAGTAAAGATTACCGTCATTTTCTGCTATTTTAACAGAATTAGACCAATAAAATCCCTGACGCAGGCTGTGTGCGGTTGTGCGGTCATTAAGTGTGTTACCGTTAAATGTGATTTTTTCAAGATTGTATTTTGTATATGATTCAGGATTTACTGTATACCATGCACCATCCAGTCTGTAGAATGGCGTATCATAACTGTTCCAGAAGTAGTCATCGTATGTGGTACTTTCGGCACAGTCAGATGATAAGTCACCGGAATATTTCCAATCGCTTGCAGAGTGACCACCGTCTGTTGAATTAAAGAAGGATGAGCTTTTCAGAAAGTAAATATGTCTTGCCCTTCCAAGTAAATCATTAATCGGGTCATTCCATGTAGAGTCGACGTGATAATATGAATTTCCAACCTTAACAACATTCCATGCGTGATTTAAGGCATTGCTTGTAATAACACCACATTTTAATCCGACACGGTTGGCAAGGTCTTTGTAAGCGAGTGCATATCCCTGACATACTGCAGTTTCATCTACGAGAGCATCGTATGATGAGTGTCTCTCGTATGATGTGTCATACTGGCAGTTAGTTGCGAGATAATCATTAATATATAATGCTTTTTCTAGGTCTGACCATGTTGAATCAATGTTTGCAATAGCTTTTGCGACAGCAGTTTCGTATTTAGTTCTTTTGGATTCTATTGTTGAAGTATCATAATTATATGAAATACTCACGGATGTTACGATGTCCTGCATGTTATAGCTGTAGCTCCAATATGCTTTCACATAAAAATATTGCGGATATTCATTTATAAGGTTAGTGTAAAGTGTTCCTATATCTGAACGGTTTATGTTGTAAGCGGATAGTTTGACTGTGGTATCAAGATTGTTCCATGCATCGAGTATTGCATTTGAAGCAGCTTCTGTGTCTGAAGCACATGCAAGTGAATGTGAATGTGAACCCGTAGTATCAGATGTTCCATCCTGTGATAATAAGCCACCGGACTGAAGGATTGAATCCGTAGAATCCATAGATATTTTATCAGATGTTAATGTATATGCAGATAACGTGTCAGCATAAGCAAAACCCTGAAGATTCTGAGCTGATAACATGACTGCTGTTGCAATAGCAATACATTTGAAAAGTTTTCTTTTTTTCATATTTACCTCCGTTCTACCATGAATATTTTATTCCATAGATAATTGTGTATACAATTCGTTGCTGATATATATAATTATTTTACTATATTGCTATGTTGTAAGCAAGAAATTGTGTAACAATATTGGTAATTATATTGAAATTGAAATGTAAATAGTGTTTTGCTATAATTATACAGAATACAAATTATTTAAAAGGAAGGATGTTGAAAAAGTATGATATGGAGGAAAAGTAACAGGAGGTTATGGTCTGCGGTGTTAGCTTCTGTTATGGTGTTTTCCTGCGCATTTGCAGATGACTCTGTATATGGGATTCAGAGTGTAAGTGCAGCGGGAATCGGGAAGACTGCAGATATAGTAACAGATAACAGGGGTGAAAGTACCGGTGATAGTGTTACCGCATATTCAGGTACAGACACAGGTAAAGAGATTATTGCCGACACAGAAGAAGATGGAATGTATTATAATTCCGGCAGTGCCATGAGAGACTTCAGGGATGAGACTATATATTTTGTTATGACAACAAGATTTTACGATGGAGATCCATCGAATAATGTACAGTGTTGGGATGGAAAGGGATACAATGGAGACGAGACCCCATGGAAGGGAGATTTTCAGGGATTAATCGATAAGTTGGACTACATTAAGGCTCTTGGTTTCACGGCCATATGGATTACACCGGTTGTCAAGAATGAAAGCGGTTATGATTATCATGGGTATCATGCAATGAATTTCATGGAAGTTGATTCAAGATATGAATCAGACGGATGTACATATCAGGACCTTATTGATGCGGTTCATGCAAGAGGTATGAAGATAATTCAGGATGTTGTATTTAATCATACGGGCAATTTTGGAGAAGAGAATCTTATGCCTTTATTTTCGAGGGATGAGGATGCAGACCTCTCGGATATAACAGATTGTATGATTCCAAATGAGGAATATCTTCCAAAGGCTTCTGAGTATTTTAACTTAGAACCTGGAAAGCAATATGACATGCGTCTTGATTATATGAAGAATCATCTGAAACTTAATAAGAAGAAAGCTAATGACCCGGATAATCTCTGGCATCATTTTGGAGATTTTAACTGGGATGATTATACATGCCAGCTTGCACAGATAGCAGGAGACTGTGTAGATTTGAATACAGAGAATCCCAAAGTGTATAAGTATCTAGTAAAAGCATATAGTAAATATATTGACATGGGTGTAGACGCATTCAGGGTTGATACAGTGAGACACATCTCAAGACTTTCGCTTAATAAGGGATTCATAAATCAGTTAAATGAAGCTTATAATAAGAAACATGGTACGACAGGAGCACGTAACTTCTATATGTTTGGTGAGGTATGTACAAGATACAATAGTGTATGGTATAGAGAAGTTCCTGCATTATCAACACCTTTCTATACATGGAAGGAAAGTAAAGAGTATGCATGGAATGATGATGAGAATGATCCGGATGCCTATGTGACAAATGAAGCTTCAGCAGCGCAGCATTATGAGGACAATGAGAAAAATATATCTGCCCAGCCAACAAGCGACAATGCATTTCTTAAAGGAAATGAATATCATACACCTGATTATACAAAGTCATCAGGACTTGATGTTATTGATTTCCCAATGCACTGGAATTTCAAAGAGGCGAAGACAGCATATAATACAGCAAAGAGTTCAGATAAATATTATAATGATGCAACATACAATGTTGTATATGTGGATTCTCATGATTATGCACCTGACCATGCACCGGAAGATGAGAGATATGCAGGTTCGCAGGAGCAGTGGGCAGAGAATTTAAGTCTTATGTTTACATTCAGAGGTATACCTTGTATTTATTATGGCAGCGAAGTTGAATTTATGAAAGGCAAACCTATTGATAAAGGACCTAACATTAATATAAATGAGACTGGCCGTGCATACTTCGGAGATTATCTTGAGGGAAGCGTTGATGTGGTAGATTTTGCTAAATATGCTAATGCTACGGGAACTATGAAAGATACACTTAATTATCCTCTATCATTGCATATCCAGAGACTTAACAGATTGCGTGCAGCAATACCTGCGTTAAGAAAAGGACAATATTCTACAGAAGGATGCAGCGGTTCATTTGCGTATAAGAGACGATATACAGATGATACCACAGACAGTTTTGCTGTAATTGCATTAACGAGTGATGCCACATTTACAGGAATACCTGATGGAAAATATACGGATGCAATAACAGGAGATATTAAGACTGTAAAGGGCGGAACATTGAAGACTTCAGGAATCAAGGGCAAAGGTGATTTAAGAGTATATGTTCTTGATACTAAGAAGACGAAAGCACCGGGTGTTATAGAAGGAAAAAGCAGCTATATGTCCGGTGGAAAAGATATGGTAATTAATACTGTAAGCCCTAAAGGAATATCCATAACAGGTGATAAATCAGCTACACTTGATCTTGGAGAGAGTGCAACATTTAAGGCACAGATAGTACCTGTGGATGCCACTAATAAAACAGTTACATGGACATCAAGTAATCCGTCTGTTGCTACAGTGGGGGCTACAGGAAAGGTTATCGCAAAGGGAGAGGGAACAGCTACAATTTATGCAGCCACATGTAATGCAAAAGAATCAGATTACACAGGTAAGACGGAACTCGTTGCAGTAGGAAATGTTACAGTAAAGGCAACAGGTGTTAAAGTGACAGATGTGAGTGTCAGTAAAAAATCAGTTTCATTAGAAGCAGGTGAAACTGAGAAGATTAACACAACAATTGTACCTCCTAATGCAAGTGCTAATTACACTACACTTTCATGGACAAGTGCAGATACGTCTGTGGCAAAAGTAAATCGTAAAGGTGAGATTACGGCTGTTAAGAAGGGTAACACAACGATTACTGTTACTACAGCATCAGGAGTATCTTCAACGATAGAGATAGAGGTTAAAAATGCTACTATTCGTGGAGATGCGATATATTTTAAGAAGCCGTCAACAATGGGAAATAAAGTATATGCATATATGTGGACTGATGATAACACATATAAAAATAGTAGTTGGCCGGGTGAGATGATGTCAGTTACGGATGATGTTAATGGAATATATGGTATAAAATGGCCTGATGGAATATCTGATTTAAATATAATATTCAGTGATGGAAGTAATCAGACAAAAGACTTAAAAGCAGTTAAAAATGCGTGTCTTGATTCGGATGGAAAGCTGGTTGAAAGTGAAATTGAAACTAATCCGGAAACAGAAAAACCTTCTGAAATAAACCCCTCTGAAACTAAACCTTCAGAAGGAACGACAATGACTCCGGGAGAGATAGAAACAACTAAAAAGCCGGATGAAGCAGAGACGACAAAACCGGGAGAAACAGAGACAACAAAACCGGGAGAAACAGAAACAACAAAACCGGGAGAAACAGAAACAACAAAACCGGGAGAAACAGAGACAACAAAGCCGTATGAAGAGGAGACAACGAAGCCTGACGGAACGGCAACTGATGTGAAAATAAAATCCTTTAAGGCATCTGTTTTAAGTGGCAGGGCACAAACAGGGGATAAAATAACATTCAAAGTTGTTACCGGGAATTCAGATAAAAATGTTAAATATAAGTTTGTTGCAAGGGTTTGCGGAAAGGATTATGTTGTAAAAGATTACAGTAATTCTAAAACGGTAAAATGGAAACCAAAAAAGGCCGGTAAATATACTCTTGTTGTATATGCAAAGAACGGAAGAAAGATTGTTAAGAAAAGTATTAAAAAATACCTTGTAAATGATGTATTTAACATAACGAAATTAAAAGTAAATGGTGGCAATGCGAAAAAAGTAAATGCCGGAAAGAAAGTTTTGTTAAATGTCATGGCATCAGGCGGAACTAAACATTATAAGTATAAATATGTATATAAATATAAAGGTAAAACGAAAAAAATAACTGCATTTTCTTCGGGAAGCAGTGCCAGATGGAAACCATTAAAAAAAGGTACATATACAATTATCGGATATGTTAAAGATATCGGTACAGGGAAATTAATAAAGAAATCAATGAAAATTAAGGTTATATAAAATATGAAAATAGGCAGCCGTCATAAATTGATGGCTGCCTATTTAGGTATGTTTATTAATTTTTATCAACAGAATTTTCAATATCATGTGCAATAGAAGAAATCTCCTCTAATTGTTGATGAGCAAATGATTCAATCATAGCAAGCTTTTCAGAGAAGTTTTTGATATGCTCGGTTATCTGAGCTAATGCTTTATCAACATCATTTGATAAAGTGCTGCTTGTTGTAGCCATATCACCCATCTCTTTAGCAACTACAGTGAAGCCTCTGCCTGCCTCACCGCTTCGGGCAGCTTCTATTGATGCATTAAGGGCAAGTATTTTTGATTTGGATGCGTTCTGTCCGATTTTTTTAAGTAAGACAGCAGTATCTTCAAGATCACCATTAACCTGCTTGTTTATATCGGTCATGTTTTTTATCATGCCAAATAATTCATCGTATTTGTTACTGATATTGATAATAGAATCTTTAGTATTAGTTAAAGAATTCTGCATCTTTTTGTTATCTGATGCAACTATTGTTGTAGCAATACATCCGATGACATCTCCATCAACGATGACAGGTACTAATGTTCCGGTTCTGCTATGACCGATTTTACTTTCCGGAAGCTTGTTGCTTAAAGGCTTGCCGCTAATAAGTACTTTATCAATCATTCCCGTAGGATCGTTGAATTTATCACCTATGGAAATTTCTCTTGTTGTCCCCGGTGCATCATCGAAAAACTGCAGGCAGCAGTCTTTATCGTAAAGTGCTATAGAATAGTTAGTATCGGGAATCATTGTCCGGATATTTTTAAGTGTTGTAATAATTGGTTGTAGTCTTTCGTCCATATATTTTAGCCTCCTGTATAGGAAATATTTTGTCATATTATACCATATAATTACAAGAAAAGCTATTAAAATTATGGCAAAATGTTTAAAAACACAAAACATTTTCATTTTTCTAGAAAACCTATTGACATTGTAGGTTATAGATGCTATCATTTACCCATCAGAAACAAAAAGAAAATAAAAGAAAGACGGAGGACGGGAACATGAGCAATTATAGATTTGAGACATTACAGTTACATGTAGGACAGGAGCAGCCGGATCCTGCAACAGATTCAAGAGCAGTACCTATTTATCAGACAACTTCATATGTATTTAAGAATTCTGCACATGCAGCAGCAAGATTCGGACTTGCAGATGCAGGTAATATATATGGAAGACTTACTAATTCAACACAGGATGTATTCGAGAAGAGAATAGCAGCACTTGAAAATGGTGTGGCAGCACTTGCAACAGCATCAGGAGCAGCAGCAATTACATATACAATACAGGCTTTAGCGGGAGCAGGAGAGCACATCGTTGCACAGAAGACTATATATGGAGGAAGTTTTAATCTTCTTGAGCATACACTTCCAACATATGGAATCCAGACAACATTTGTAGATGCACACAATCTTAAAGAAGTAGAAGATGCAATACAGGATAAGACAAAAGCTATTTATCTTGAGACATTAGGAAATCCTAACAGTGATATACCTGATATTGATGCGATAGCTGAGATAGCTCATAAGCATGGACTTCCACTTGTAATTGATAATACATTCGGAACACCATATCTTATAAGACCAATTGAACATGGAGCAGACATTGTAGTTCATTCTGCTACAAAGTTCATCGGAGGACATGGAACAACTTTGGGTGGTGTTATAGTAGATTCGGGTAACTTTGACTGGAAGGCAAGCGGAAGATATAAAGCAATCTCAGAGCCAAATCCAAGTTATCATGGTGTATCATTTGCTG
This sequence comes from Lachnospira sp. UBA2821, assembly GCA_002351535.1. Classification (GTDB taxonomy): domain Bacteria; phylum Bacillota; class Clostridia; order Lachnospirales; family Lachnospiraceae; genus UBA2821. The sequence goes on along the minus strand of DEGR01000033.1, from coordinate 80,892 downwards.
AAGCAGCAGGAAAAGCAGCATTTGTAACATATATCAGAGCAATTTTACTTAGAGATACAGGTGCAACAATATCACCATTTAATGCATTCTTATTGTTACAGGGTGTTGAGACTTTATCACTCAGACTTGACAGACATATTGAGAATACAAAGAAGGTTGTTGAGTATCTTCTTAATAATCCTAAAGTTGAGAAGGTTAACCATCCTTCACTTAAGGATCATCCTGACCATGCATTATATGAGAAATATTTCCCTAATGGCGGAGCAAGCATATTTACATTTGATATAAAAGGCGGACAGGAAGAGGCACACAGATTTATAGATAATCTTAAAATATTCTCACTTCTTGCTAATGTGGCTGATGTTAAGAGCCTTGTTATTCATCCTGCAACAACAACACATTCACAGCTTACTAAAGAGGAGTTAGAGGACCAGGGAATTCACAGTAACACAATAAGACTTTCTATCGGAACAGAACATATCGATGATATAATAGAAGACCTTGAAAATGCGTTCGCTACAGTGTAGGAAAAATATATTGTAAAGGCAATCGATATTTGATAAAATTAACAGATATAAATATAAATATAAATATAAATATATATAGCAGTTTATTTTATTAAAAGGAGATTTGCCTTCAATGTATGAGGATTTAAAGGAACATTCTATATCTATATATGGTGGGTATATAAACAGTAATAAAGATTTGTTGGAAAGTGCATCAGGTGGGATGGCAACAGCATTGTCACGCAGGATGATTCATGACGGAGGTTATGTTGCCGGAGTTGTATATTCAGAGCATATGTATAGTGCTGAGTATATAGTAACTAATGATGAAAAAGATTTGGACAGGCTTAAAGGTTCAAAATATATCGATGCTAATAAAAACGATATATATAATAAAGTAAAAAAACTTCTCGATGCCGGAGAGAAGGTATTATTTACAGGGTTGCCATGTATTGTGGGAGCCCTTAATTTGATGCTTGGAAGAGAATATGACAATCTTATTACATGTGAGCTTGTGTGCCATGGACCGACACATACACAGGTACATGCACAGTATGTCAGATATCTTGAGGAGAAATACGGAAGCAAAGTGGTAGATTTTTCTGTAAAACATAAGGAAGGAAAGTGGCTGCCGACATATCTTTATGCAAAATTTGAGGACGGTCAGGTATTCAAAAAAGAGTTTGCGGATACTGAGTATGGGTATGCATTTACGGTATATGGAAAAAATGCATGCTATAACTGTAAGTTTAAAGGTAATAACAGAACAGCGGATATAATGATAGGAGATTTCTGGGGAGTGTCTGAAAAAGACAGTTTTTATAATGAACTTGGGGTTTCAGTTGTATTTGTCCACACCGCGAAAGGACAAAAATATCTGGAATCTATAGATGAACTTACACTGTTTGAGACGGATTTTGAGACTGCAGTAAGAAAAAACCAGAAAGTTATAGTTTCTAAGAAAAAACATCCTGAAAAAGATAGTTTTGAGAAGAATTTTAAAGAAGGAGGACTTATGTATGCAATAGAAAAGTCTTCTTTTAAAAGTGTAAATGCTAAAAGAGGTATTTACAATAAATTGCCGGGATTTGTCCGTCCTCTTGGGAGAAAGATATATTACACTATTGTTAAATTAAAGAAAAGACTGAAAGGAAGGCAGTAAATCGTTCGGAAATGAGAGTTAGCATGAAAAATACATTTTACATTTTATATAAAGGAATTCCGCTTATTATTGGCATAACGTATGTTGTTTTATGCGGGTGGCTTTTATATACGAGTGATAGCAGGTTTATGCGGGTAATAATAGTACCGGCGGTGACATTTGCCGGAGTAAGTATATTCAGAAAAGTATATAATGCCCCAAGACCTTATGAGGTTATGGATGTGAAACCGAGAATACCTAAGGATAAGAAGGGACAGTCGTTTCCGAGCAGACATACTGTATCAGCCTCTATAATAGGAATGACGTGCCTGTACATAAATACATGGATGGGTGCTGCAGTGCTGGCTCTTGCACTTGTCGTAGCATTTACAAGGGTTTATGCAAGAGTGCATTTTGTATGGGATGTTTTTGCCGGATATGTAATTGGCATTATTATCGGAATAATAGGATATTGGATGTGACTCTGTACGGGAACATGTTGAGAAGAGAAAGGTGAAAAAATGTTTGAGAAGATATACACATATTCAGACGTGGACAGAAAATACAACAGAATAAGGGGGATTGGAGGAACTGTTCTTATGATATTGTTTCTGTTTCCGATGTTTGGAATGCTGTGTAATCTTTTTTCGTGTTATGTTCTATATCTTTCACCTTCAAGGCATAGAATGGTTTACTATATATTTACGGCAATACTTGCAATTATGCTGATTAAGTCTGTAGTAACATGGGTTAATGAAATGTTTACGGTATATGCAATTGACAAAAGAGGAAAAGTCTATCGTTTTAAGATGATTGCATTTGCGCTCGAATATCTTGGGATAGGAGATAAGGTGAGAGAGGCGGTGGGAACAGCAACGACGGGAAGAACCGGAAGATTTATGGCTGTTTATGGAATGCTTGTTAAGATGAGAGAGAGTATTGAAAAGCTAAAGAATGAGACAGAGCTGGAAGAACTTATTATGCAGGGATATGCTGCAGAGATTAAGTTTGAGTCTGTTGTGCGAACCGGATACGGAATAAAATGCAGTACAGACAGAGGGACTATTAAAATCAGAAAAGTGTACATGGATAGTGATAATCTTCTGGGGTATATAGAATTTTATTGTGCGAATAAATGTGAAACAGGAATTTTTAGAGATTATGCGCCTTCAAAAAAGTCTGCTCTTGAGCAGATTGTTACGGGAAAGAATTATTTTCAGAGAGTTGCAGGAAAAAGTTACTGGGTAATAGGTATAAGTTTATGGCTTTTATTATTAGTATGCAGCGGAGATATTGGAAGACAGGCACAGATAAATAATGGTAATTATAAATCTGTTGATGCGAAATGTGTGAATGTTCAAAGAAGTGGAGGTAATTATAGATACTCGTTTGAATATGAGGTTGATGGACAGAAGTATATTAAAAATATAAAGGGTGGGCAGAATAGTTATAAGATGGGTGATTCGAAAGAATATTATTATAATGTTAAGTCACATGATAAGAGCTTTTATTTTGTAAATGAATCGCATATAAACGCAAAACCGGTAATGGTAATTTTTCTTGTATGTGAGCTTATAGTGATATTGGTAAGTATGGATTTTGAAGAGTTAAATAAGCAAAAACAATAGTTGATTTTGTTCGGAATGTATGGTATACTCCTACTTCGTTGGAAAAATATTTGCGGGTGTGGCGGAATTGGCAGACGCGCTAGATTTAGGTTCTAGTGTCCATGACGTGCAGGTTCAAGTCCTGTCACCCGCATTGGTTTAAAAAGAA
>DEGR01000033.1:1441-77442 GCA_002351535.1 Lachnospira sp. UBA2821 | reverse complement strand
TTCTTTTTAAACCAATGCGGGTGCAAATATAATATATTTTATAAGGTGAATAGATATGAAGAGAGATGTCAGTGAGCAGTATAGGCAGGAATTGCTGAATGAAGAAATAAAATCGAATAAGCGGACATTAAAAGGATTTATATGGTTCCTTGTGGCACTTACGTTTATATGGCTGCTTACGGCAGTTGGGATATTTGTCATAAGTCTTAAACTTATAACTATAGCATATGTTATGACTATTGTTATTGTTGCGCCATCTTTTCTTTTGTGGAAAGAGGGGAATTTGTCAAAACCATGGGTGAAGTATTATCTTCTTACACTTATATGTATTGTTTCAGGGGTTATTGCGTCTTTTTTGTCATATCATTCAGTATTTGTATATGTGTTCCCGTTGCTTTTTGCAATTCAATATAGGAGAAAAAGTACGATATGGTATGCATATGTGGTGAATATGATAACTATGTTTATAAGCATGGTAGTTTGTTACTACTATGGAATCTGCGACCTGAATCTGCTGCTTGGATATCAGAATACAAGAAAATGGTTTATGGAGAGGGTTGTTGATGGAACGCTTACAATGCCTCTTAATAAAAATATATTGTTTATTCTGATAGTGTTTGCACAGTTTCCGAGAAGTATTGTATTTTTTGTATTTTCTGTAATGATGCAGTATGCAATCGTTGGCAGTAATGAAGATGCATATAGAATAGCGCAGCTTACATATATGAAGGAAACAGATTTGAAAACAAGGGTGTTTAACAAAAGTAAATATGAGGAAATGGTAAAAGATTATTATCCGGGGATAGAATGGGTATCGGTGACTTTCTGGGACCTTAATAATTTGAAAATTCTTAATGATGAACATGGCCATGATGTTGGTGACAAAGCAATTAATACACTTTCCTCATTGCTTTACAGCTATGAAAATGACAGGAAAAGTGTGTTCAGAATAGGTGGGGATGAATTTCTGCTTATTACGAACAATCCACAGGCCGATGAGACTGAGCAGATGGTGAAAGAAATAAAACAAAATCTGAAACAGACAGAAGCAGGCAAAGAATTCAGACTATCATGTGCAGCAGGAATAGCGTATGGAAGGGGAGCAGATATAATTGATGTTGTAAAGGAAGCTGACGGACATATGTATATTGACAAAAAAGAAAGTAAGGGGAATGTGTGAAAATGATGATTGTGTGTGGTATTCTGGTCGGAATAGCATTTATAGTGATTGGTTTAACATATTGTTTTTTCAGGATAGCTTTTTATGTTCCGGATAAAAAGAAACGTAATGTCTATGACATACCTGACAGCAGACTGTACAAAAATCACAGGGATAAACTGTTAAAACAGATTGATGAGATGGAAAAAATACCACATAAGAAAGTAAGGATAACATCTGATGATGGTGTTGGTTTATGTGGAAGAATGTATAATGTAAGGGACAATGCACCGGTTCTGATTGCGTTCCATGGATATCGGGGAAATTATGCATGGGATGGATACGGCTTTTTTAAGGTGTGTCATGAGATGGGGATAAATATTATTATGATTGATGAAAGGGCGCACGGAGAAAGCGGGGGCAATGTTATTACATTTGGAATAAAAGAGAGATACGACTGTGTAAAGTGGATACAATATGTTATAAGAACATATGGAGAGAGTATCAACATAATCCTTGCGGGAGTATCAATGGGAGCATCGACAATACTTATGGCAACTGAACTCGGACTTCCTGCAAACGTTAAAGGGATAATTTCGGATTGTGCATATTCAAGACCGGGAGACATTATCAGGCAGACAATTAGGAATATGGGGTTACCGTTGAAAATCGTATATCCACTTGTGAAAATGGGTGCACATATATTTGGACATTTTAACATCGAAGATGCATCACCGGTTGAATCCGTTGAAAAACTTGGAATTCCAACACTGTTTATACATGGAAGTGAAGATTCGGTTGTCCCTCTTGCAATGGGAGATATATTATATGAAAAATGCAGTGCAAAAAAGAGAAGGATTATTATAGACCGTGCTGACCATGCAAATAGTGCACTTGTGGATTATGACATATATTCACAAACTGTAAAAGAGTTTATCATTCGGGATGTAAAGGACTATTGAACGTTCTTTTTTTGTGTGATATACTAATTTAGTATGGCTATAGCTGTGCAAAAAGATGCATTTGATAATCAAAGATGCAGAATTACAGGAGGTGTCATTATGGTAAATGAAGAAAAAGTAAAATTGATGACCAACCTTGCATTATATGAAAAAAAAGAAAAATCGTCTATTAAGGTTGCCAGATATTACAGGAAAGATTATCTTGGCGTGAATATGATTATTACAGGACTTCTTATTACTGTTGCATATATTGTGGCACTTGTAATCGGAGTTGTGTATAAAACGGATTTTTTGCTTAACAATATAACGAGACTTGATTCGGGTTCCATATCGCGTAAGCTTATAGTATTATATGTGGCTGTTGTGGCTGTTTATCTTCTTTTGGCATATATTGTATATTCGTTAAAATACAGAGTTATTCAGGAGAAAAACAAAGGATATAATGATGTATTGAAGAAGCTTTGCAGATATTATAAGAAGGAACAGAGCGAAGTTAACGATACCAAAACGGGAGGTACTGTGACTGATGATGAAACTATTGGTTTTTAGAGAATATTTAAAAAGATTATATGGCAATTATTCGTCGTATATTGACCCGGCAATCAGGTTTTTACTGGCAGTATTGACGATGATAGTATTTGACATGAATGTGGGATTCATGCCTGTACTTAAGAATCCGGCAATTGTAGTTATTATAGCTCTTATATGTGCATTTTTGCCTACAGGGATGACTGTCGGGATAATGTTTGTGTTTCTTGTGGCTGACATATACTATGTATCACTGGAGATTGCGGCTGTTATGCTGGGTATATTGTTCATTATGTATATATTATACTTCAGGTTTACACCTAAAGAAGGCTACGTGCTTTTATTGATGCCGGTATTATTCATGCTTAAAATACCATATGTAATGCCTCTTATAATTGGATTGACGGCAACACCAATATCGATAGTATCTGTGACTTTTGGAACAGTTATATATTTTATGATATCTTATATAGGAGGTAATGCGACAGTTATATCCAATACGTCATCATCAGGAGTTAAAAAGCTTACTACAATGCTTGATGAGATGATTAACAATAAAGAAATGTATTTGTATATTGTGGCACTTGCAGCCATAATAATAGTTGTATTTATAATAAGAAGAATGTCTATAGACCATGCGTGGACAATTGCCGTGGTGACAGGCGGAATAGCAGGCGGCTGTCTTCTTCTTATAGAACTTGCCGTATTTGGAGTGTCAGATGTTATGCCTATATGGATGGTAGCAGTGATGATGGCGGTAAGTATAGCGCTTGGTGTTGTTATACAGCTTTTAATATTATCAGTTGATTATTCAAGAACAGAGCTTGTCCAGTTTGAGGATGACGATTACTATTATTATGTAAAAGCTGTTCCTAAGATTAAAGTTGCAACACAGGAAGTAACAGTGAAAAGAATTAATGCCAGAAAACCGATAAGAAAATAATCTGATTTAAAATATAGGAAAGGATGTGAATAGAATGCGGGGATTGCTTGACCAGCTTGTTAATTTTACAAGTTCATATTTAATCATACCTGATTTCAAACCCACTGATGCGTTAGAAATTGTTATAATAGCTTTTTTGATATATGAGATAATGGTATGGATAAAGGATACAAGATCGTGGATGCTTTTTAAAGGTATAGTTATTTTGCTCGTATTTGTACTATTCGCATCAATTCTCAATCTTACAACAATATTGTGGATTGCAGAGAAGACGTTGAATGTGGGAATAATAGCAGTCATCATAGTGTTCCAGCCGGAACTTCGTAAGGCACTTGAGCAGATAGGACGAAAGAATATTTTTACTGATTTTCTTTTAAGTGATGACTCAAAAAATGTAAAAGAACGTTTTAGCGACAGAACAATAAATGAGATTATAAAGGCAACATATGAGCTTGCCAAGACAAAAACAGGTGCTCTCATCGTAATTGAACAGGATATATCACTTAGTGAATATGAGAGAACAGGAATTCCTATTGACTCAGTTATCAGCAGTCAGTTGCTTATCAATATATTTGAACATAATACGCCATTGCATGATGGTGCGGTTATTGTAAAAAATGACAGGATAGTGTCAGCTACATGTTATCTTCCGTTATCAGATAACATGGAACTGAGTAAGGAATTAGGTACAAGACACAGGGCAGGCGTAGGTGTGAGTGAGGCCACAGACAGTCTTACCGTAATTGTGTCCGAGGAAACAGGAAAAGTATCTGTGGCACTTGAAGGCAAGATATACAGAAATATTAATGGTGATGAACTTAAACAATATCTCATTACTGCACAGAACAAGACAATGGATATGAAACGCTTTAAGCTATGGAAGGGAAGGCGACAGCATGAAAAAAATATTAACGAATAATATATTGCTGAAGGTATTGTCTCTTTTCTTTGCTATTCTGTTATGGCTTGTAGTTGTCAATATTGATGACCCTACTGTATCCAAGACAATATCCGGAATACCTGTAGTTATTCAGGATGAAAATGTTTTAACGGAACAGAATCAGGTGTATGAGGTTGTGTCTGGAGACAGTGCAACAATTGTAGTAAAAGGACCGAGGTCGTGCATAGATAAGATGACTAAAGATGATTTTGTTGCTGAGGCATCCTTCAGCGAAATGTCAAATGTGTATGCGGTTCCGATTACTGTGAGACACAGATATGCAAAATACGAAAAGAGTGTTGACATAACACAAAAAACTACAACCATGACACTTGAGGTTGAGAATATAATAACAAGAACTTTAGAAATACAGATAAAAGAGACGGGAACCATGCCGACCGGCTGCATGATGGGGAGCGAATCAATTGTGCCTACCACCGTTGAGGTGTCTGCACCTGAATCGGTTATAAATGCAATAAGCAAAGCAGTGGTAGAAGTTAATCTGGCAAAATATAATAAAACACAGAGTGTATCATTACCGATATATTTTTATACCGAGACCGGTTCGAGGGTTGACCTTGGAACACATGCAAAATTAAGCGAAGAAACGGCAGTTGTATCGATGAATGTGTATTCAGTTAAGGAGGTTCCACTTAAGTTCTCGACAGTCGGAACACCAAAAGAAGGATACTCCCTTACCGATGTAGAATGTGATGTACAGACAGTGAAGATTGCCGGAGATAATGTGTCAGATATTGACAGCATAACAATTCCAAGCGAGGTACTTGATGTAAACGGAAAGAGTTCTGATGTGCAGATATCTATAGATATAACCGGTTATCTCCCGGACGGGGTAGTACTTTATAATGATGAGAATTCAAAAGTTAATGTGGTTGCCAAAATTGAAAAACTTATTGTGAAGAAGTTCAAAGTACCTAATAAAGATATTGAGGTAAGGAATCTTCCAACAGGATATACTATGAATTACATTGGCGAAAGCACAGTTACACTCCAGCTTAGAGGGTTAAGCAGTGTGCTTGACGGATTTACAGAGGAAAGTCTTGCACCATATATAGATTTGAGAGAGGCTGTAGAGGGTGAAAACCTTATTACTGTTAACGTTACGTTATCTGATAATATCACAGAGGTTGCAACACCTACTGTGAGAATTAATCTGGAGAAAAATGGTTCCGGAGGTTCGGATAATAACACGCAGGAGACTACAACAGATACAAAAAATGATAATAACGAGAGTACAACACAGGCTGATAATCCGACATCAGGCTCGGGTGATGAAACAACTACAAGCCGTGATTAACTTAAAAATGTTTAATGCAGTCAATTTGGAAAGGAATTGTGATTATGGGAAAATATTTTGGGACAGACGGATTCAGAGGAGAAGCAAATGTAGTGCTTACTGTAGAGCATGCATATAAAGTAGGAAGATTTTTAGGGTGGTATTATTCGCAGGAACAGAAAGCAAAGATTGTTATTGGAAAAGATACAAGAAGAAGCAGCTATATGTTTGAATATGCACTCGTAGCCGGACTTACGGCATCAGGTGCAGATGCTTACCTTTTGCATGTTACTACAACACCTAGCGTGGCTTATGTTGTCCGTACAGAAGGATTTGACTGTGGAATAATGATATCTGCAAGTCATAATCCATATTATGATAATGGTATTAAAGTTCTTAATGGAAACGGACAAAAGCTGGAGGCTGAAGTAGAGGCTAAGATAGAAGAATACATTGACGGTGGCATAGAGATACCTTATGCGGTAAAGGAACACATAGGAAGAACAGTAGATTATGCAATGGGAAGAAACAGATACATAGGATACCTTATTTCTATAGCCACACGTTCATTTAAGGAGAAGAGAATAGGACTTGACTGTTCGAATGGTAGTGCATCTTCAATTGCTAAGAATGTATTTGATGCATTAGGGGCTAAAACTTATGTGATAGCAGATACACCTGACGGAACAAATATTAATGATAATTGTGGTTCTACACATATAGAGAATCTTCAGAAATTCGTCAAAGAAAAGAATCTCGATGCAGGATTTGCTTATGATGGGGATGCAGACAGATGTATTGCTGTTGATGAAAATGGAGATATAGTTGATGGAGACGCAATCCTTTATATATGCGGTAAATATATGAAAGAGCATGGAGCTCTGAGTGGAGACACTATTGTTACTACAGTAATGTCTAATTTTGGACTATATAAGGCACTTGATAAGCTCGGTATAAAGTACGAAAAGACAGATGTAGGGGATAAATATGTATGTGAGAACATGATGCAGAATGGTTATTGTATAGGTGGCGAGCAGTCGGGACATATTATATTTAGCAAACATGCAACAACAGGTGATGGTATACTTACATCGTTAAAACTTATGGAGGCTATGCTTGAGTCTAAATCAACGATGGCAAATTTGCGAAAAGGATTTAAGGTTATGCCACAGCTTCTTATAAATGTCCGTGTTAAAGATAAAGTGGCTGCATTAAATGCACCATCAGTACAGGAAGCAGCTAAAAAAGTTGAAAATGAACTTGGCGACAGCGGAAGACTTCTTCTTAGAACCAGTGGAACAGAACCGCTTGTAAGGGTTATGGTAGAAGCAGAGTCAGATGAACTGTGCAAAAAATATGTCGATATGGTGGTAAAAGAATTAGAAGCATTGTGCTAAAGGAATGGAGAAAGAGTTAAACTATGACAGTAGATGTTGTAATACCTACATATAAACCGGACAGAAGACTTTTTAGCCTTCTTCGAAGACTTGAAAGGCAGACGTATCCTATAGAAAAAATTATAATTATAAATACAGAAAAAGAATTTTTAGATGAAGATTATATAAAAGGAATTTCTAATCTTGAGATACACCATATAAGAAAAAATGAATTTGATCATGGTGGAACAAGAAATTATGGCATGGAATTTGCAACAAGTGATCTTGTACTTATGATGACACAGGATGCGGTGCCGGCAGGAAGTAATATGATACAGGAACTTGTTAAACCGTTTGATGACAAAGATGTTATTGTGACATATGGCAGACAGCTTCCGGCACATGACTGCAGTGTTGGGGAAGCATATACAAGGAAGTTCAATTATCCTGACTACGATATTGTTAAGACAAGTAATGATATATTAAGAATGGGAATAAAAGCCTTTTTCAGTTCTGATGTATGTGCCATGTACAGACGCATAGAACATAAAAAGTTGGGAGGTTTCCCTAACAGGACTATAATCAATGAAGATTCGATATTTGCGGCATATGTTATACAGACAGGCAAAAAAGTATATTACGCTGCGAAGGCGGAAGTAATTCATTCGCATAATTATACTTATATGCAGCAGTTTCACAGAAACTTTGATATTGGTGTTTCGCATAAACAGTTTAAGGAAATATACTCTGCGGTCAAATCCGAGGGTGAAGGAATAAGACTTGTAGTTGAAACGGCAGTGTATCTTGTAGAGAACAATAAGTTTTATCTTGTACCTGACCTCGTATTTAAAAGTATAGCGAAATTTGCGGGGTACCGGCTTGGTAAGATGTATAATCTGCTGACAAGAAATATGATTCTCAGATGCACTATGGATCCTAATTACTGGAGGGATTACAAAGTAAAGAAAGCAGAACTGAAACTGTAGTTCCGGGAAACATTTATTATATATTTTAGTTAAGAAGTGGAGATGTAGAAATGCTTAATTACAGTAAATACAAAAGAGTGCCTGTTCTTAATTTTCCAGAGAGAACATGGCCTGAGAAACAGATTGAGAAAGCACCTGTATGGTGCAGCGTGGATTTGAGAGATGGAAATCAGGCGTTGATTGAGCCTATGGTTGTAGAAGAAAAAATAGAATTCTTCAAAATGCTTGTCAAACTTGGATTCAAAGAGATAGAGATAGGTTTTCCGTCAGCATCACAGATAGAATATGATTTCCTGCGTGAATTGGTAGATAGAAAGCTTATTCCTGATGATGTTACTATTCAGGTGCTTACACAGTGCCGTAAACATCTTATTGATAAGACATTTGAATCAATTCAGGGAATCAAGAAGGCAATAGTACACATATACAATTCAACTTCTGTTCTTCAGAGAGATGTTGTATTCAATATGTCGAAGGATGAGATAAAGCAGATAGCCATAGATGGAACTAATATGGTAAAGGAGTACACAAAGAATTTTGATGGTGAGATAGTACTTGAGTATTCACCTGAAAGTTTTACGGGTACAGAGGTAGAATATGCTCTTGAAGTGTGTGAAGCTGTTGCAGATACATGGGGAGCATCTAAGGATAATAAAATAATTATTAATCTCCCTGCAACTGTTGAGATGACTACTCCTAACGTATATGCAGACCAGATAGAGTGGATGTGTACACATTTCAAGGATAGGGAGAGAATTATAGTAAGTGTTCACCCACACAATGACCGTGGTACAGGTGTGGCGGCTACAGAGCTTTCACTTCTTGCAGGAGCAGACAGGGTAGAAGGAACACTTTTTGGCAATGGTGAGAGAACAGGTAATGTAGATATTCTTAATATTGCTTACAATATGTTCTCACAGGGAATTAATCCTATGCTTAATCTTGAAAATATTAATGAAATAATTGAATTATATGAGAGATGCTGTAAGATGAAAGTCGGTATGAGACATCCATATGCAGGAAAACTTGTATTTACGGCATTTTCAGGTTCGCATCAGGATGCAATCAATAAGGGAATGCGTGCAATGCATGAGAGAAATGACGGAATATGGGAAGTTCCATATCTTCCTATCGACCCTTCAGACCTTGGAAGAGAGTATGAGCCTATAGTAAGAATCAACAGCCAGTCAGGAAAAGGTGGAGTGGCATTTGTTATGGAGACATATTTCGGATATATGCTTCCAAAGGGAATGCACAGAGAATTTGCTGATGTGATTCAGAAGATAGCGGAAGTGCAGGGAGAGGTTGCACCTGACACTATCATGGAGAAATTTAACGAAGAGTACATAGATATTAAATCACCATATGAATATGTAAAATGTCATATAAAAGAACTTGATGAGAGTGATGATTCAGAGATTGAGTTAACATTTAAATATAATGGTGAAGAGGTTACATGTGTTGAAAATGGTAACGGACCACTTGATGCAGTTCATAAAATAATGGAAGATAAATATGATGCAGGTGTTAAAGTGCTTGATTACACAGAGCATACACTGTCAACAGGAAGCCATGCCAGTGCCGCCGCATATATAAAGCTTCTTGATAAAGAGAGTGGAGACACCACTTATGGAGTTGGTGTTAGTGCAAGTATTGCAAAGGCATCAATAAAAGCCTTTTTCAGCGCACTTGACAGACTGAAAAACCGCTAAAACTAAGTCGCAGACGATATGTCTGCGACTAAATACATTTGTGTAATCTGACAGGAAGGATTTATTTTATGGCATTAATAAAACAATATGATGAGGATACATTAAAAAAGCTTAAAACTGCAGAATTAAATATTTTAAAAGATTTCATAGCTGTATGTGAGAAGCACAATATAAAGTATTTCATGTGCTGGGGAACAGCAATAGGAACAGTAAGACATCATGGTTTCATTCCATGGGATGATGATATTGATGTTGGAATGTTAAGGGAAGACTACAATAAATTTGTTCATGTGGCCAAAAAAGAAATGTCAGACCATTATTACATTTCTACTCCGAAGACAATGAAGAACTATGCGAGTGGTGTTATAAAGGTTCAGCGTATCGGAACGAAATTTGTTCCTGAATTCTCAAGAACATTAAAATGTCCAATGTGTCTTCATATAGATATATTCGTATTTGATAATGCAGATGAAGACAAAGAAACTGTAGAGAAAAAAGTCAGAAAAGTGAGAAATCTTTCGAAGGTTCTGTTTCTTTGCGGGTCACCATATCCGGTTATTCCTTACAAGGGCCTGATAGGTGCTGTTGCTAAGGCTGTATGTTTTGTGGCACATTATGCATTTAAGGTTCTTTCAATCAGAAAATTATATGATAAGATGGAAAAGGTATCACAGTCGGCCAATTATAAATCGACGGGAAGTGTAATATGTTACAATTGTCTTTATCCACTTAAAAGCCAGATGAAGATGGAAGATTTATTTCCACTGAAACAGATGAAGTTTGAGGATATAATGGTTAATCTTCCGGGCAATTATGATAAATATCTTACCAATTATTATGGTGATTATATGACATTGCCACCGGAGGATAAAAGGGTAAATCATGCAGCATACATTATAGACTTTGGTAATGATGGAATAGAATTGGAGAGAAAGTAATGTCAGATGGCACGTTTAAAAAGATATGTATATTTTCAGCACAGTATCTTCCACATATGGGAGGGGTTGAGAGGTATACTTATTATCTTGCGAAAGAAATGGTTAAAAGAGGTCATTCTGTGGTAGTTGTTACATCACAGAACGAAGAAGAGGAGATGCACGTTGAGGCAGAGAATAATGAGGGAATAGAGATATACAGGCTTCCTTCTTATATATTTGTGAATGGAAGAATGCCTGTGCTTAAGTTTAACAGGCAGCTAAAGAGTATATCACAGGAACTTGCAAAACATAGATTTGACTTTGTTCTTATTAATACGAGATTTTATTCAATGTCGCTGTTTGGAGCAAGATTTGCTAAAAAAAATGGAATAAAATCAGCGGTTGTTGAACATGGAACATCTCATCTTACCTTTAATAACACTATTTTAGACGTATTTGAAAAGATATACGAACATGGTATAACGGCTATATTAAAACATTACTGCATTAATTATTATGGAGTATCAAGAGCATGCTGTGAATGGAGCAGCCATTTCGGAATAGAGTCTAAAGGTGTTCTTTATAACTCGATTGATATACCGGAGCTGGAGGGGTATGTAGATAATCCGGTTAAAGATTACAGAAAAGATTTTCATATAAAGGATGATGCCGTTGTTATAACGTTTACGGGCAGATTAATACCGGAAAAAGGTATATATGAATTAATGAATGCAGGATTTTTACTTGACACTGACAGGGATATTGTGGTATTTATGGCAGGTGATGGTCCTGAATATGACAGAGTCAATAAGGAGGCAGCAAGCCTTAAGAAAGATAATTACAGAATTATTCCGCTTGGAAGGATTGATTATCCACACATATGTGCCCTGTTAAAACAGACAGATATATACTGCCTTCCTTCAGTATCTGAGGGATTTCCGACTTCAGTGTTAGAAGCAGTTGCTGCAAAGTGCTTTGTAATCACCACGCAGACAGGTGGGGCGAAAGAGATAATATCGAATGGTGAATCAGGAATAATAATTGCTGATAATGAGATAGATAAGCTTAAGAATGCGCTTAATGCAGCCGTAGGAAATGATGAATTCAGGCGGCAGGCAGCAAATAATGCATATGAAACGCTAAAAAATAGATTTACATGGAAGAACACAGCAGATAAACTCGAATCCATAATGTAGAAAGGATTTATATATATATGGAATGTAATGTAACCCAGAGACAGAAAGTGTTCTGGAATATGATGGGAAGTCTGTGCAATGCACTTTCATCCATGATTCTTGGAATTATAGTAAATAGAATAACCGGTTCGTTTATGGGAGGAATATTTACATTCGCATTTTCAAATGCACAGCTTATGTATACAATAGGCGGCTTTGAAGTAAGACCTCTTCAATCAACTGATGTAGACGAAAAATATTCATTTGCACAATATTTTTCATACAGAATTATAACATGTATAGCTATGGTTATTGCTGTCACCGGATACGTTGCAGTATCAGATTACAGCCCGCTTAAGTCCATGACAATATGGGTAGTTGCTGTATATAAAATGGTCGAAGCAGTTGCTGATGTATATGCCGGAATGTTTCAACAGCATGACAGAATTGACCTGTCAGGTAAGACCGGCACTGCAAGACCGGTCTTGTCTACTATAGCATTTGGTATAACATTATATATAACAAAGAACCTTGTTGCGGCATCAGCATCAATGATAGCAGCGTCAGCAGTATTGTTTGTATTATATGATACAAGGCTTAAAAGAAAATATTTTAATGTTAAGACACAGTTCAGCCCGCTTAAGGGACTTTCAGTATTTAAAGATGCATTTCCTTTATTTATAGCAGCTTTTATTAATATGTATATAAGCAATGCACCAAAATATTCAATAAACAGATTTTATAGTGAAGAGATACAGAATTATTATAATATAATTTTTATGCCGGCGTTTGTAATTAATCTGTTCAGCCTGTTTGCATTCAGACCAATGTTAACAGACATGGCAAGATATTGGAATGACAGGGCATTAAAGCCATTGTTTAAAATAGTAAGAAATATATTGTTATGGATATTATTTGTTACTTTGTGTGCAATGGGAGGAGCATATCTTATAGGAGCACAGATCCTTGGAATGCTTAATGGATTGTCAATTATGCAGTATCGTATGGATCTTGTGCTTGTTATGGTAGCAGGAGGAATAAGTGCGATTGTGACATTTTTATATTATGTTATAACCGTTATGAGAAGACAGAAGCTTCTTATCATAGGATATGTCGTGGGATTTATCCAGGCACTTATTGTAACTCCAATACTTGTCAGAGCAAAAGGTCTTACCGGGGCTGTATTGTCATATGGAATATCAATGGCAATATTAGCTGTGGCATTCATAGCAATAATAATAGTATCTGTTCTGCAAAAAGAGCAGATGTGTAAAATATATACAAAGGTGTGAACAAAGTGAAAGATTTATTAATAATTATTCCGGCATATAATGAAGAAAAAAGCATAATGAGAGTTGTTAACCATGTGATTAATGATTATCCGCAGTATGATTATATTGTGGTTAATGACGGCTCGAGTGACAAGACGGCAAGAATATGCAGAAAGTGTGGTTATAATCTTATTGATTTACCGGTGAATCTGGGACTTGCCGGGGCATTTCAGGCAGGGCTTAAGTATGCATACAGAAATGGATATGAATATGCCATTCAGTATGATGCAGATGGACAGCATAAGGTCGAATACATTGGCAGGATGTTAGATGAGATGAAGAAGGGATACGATATAGTTATCGGTTCAAGATTCGTTACGGAGAAAAAACCTAAAAGTCTGAGAATGCTCGGAAGCAGAATTTTATCAGCTTCAATAAAGCTTACAACAGGAAAAAGAGTGAATGACCCTACATCAGGGATGCGCCTTCTCAACAGAAATATGTTAAAGGAATTTGCACTCAATCTTAATTATGGTCCGGAGCCTGATACGATATCATATCTTTTGAAGAGTGGAATAAAGCTTTCAGAAGTTCAGGTTGAAATGGATGAACGTCTTGAGGGAGAGAGCTACCTTAATATGGCGAGGTCGATGAAATATATGTTCCATATGGTTGTTTCAATTATTGTTATACAGAATTTCAGGAAAAGAGACAGCAAATATGTTAAGACAGAAAGGACTGAGTAAATATGATGACAGGTGTATTCAGAGTAGTACTTCTTTTAGCATCAATTGGAACAATGTTATTTATGCTCAAAAGAATAAGGCATGCCAAAATACAGATAGAGGATTCGCTCTTCTGGATATTGTTTTCGGCATTACTGCTTATATTAAGTGTATTTCCGGGCATTGCTGATTTTATGGCGGGAGTTGTCGGAATATATTCAACAGTAAACTTTATATTTTTGTTTTTTATATTTATATTGTTAATTAGGGAATTTAGCCTTACAATTAAAGTATCTCAGCTCGAAAATAAATTAAAAGAACTGACACAGGCTATTGCAATAATGAATGCAGAAAAAGATAATAAGGATGATGAGAAGGAGAAAGAAGAAAATGAGTAAAACATTATTAGTTACTGGAGCAAATGGACAGCTTGGAAGAGAAATCAGTAATATGTATGAGGCAAGAGATGGAATAGAAGTTGTCCGCACAGATGTCGGAGAACTTGATATTACAAATGTTGATGCTACAGTTAAGATGATAACGGATGTTAAACCATATGCAATTATTAACTGCGCAGCGTATACAGCAGTAGATATGTGCGAAAAAGAGGTTGACCTTGCATATAAGATTAATGCAATCGGACCAAGAAACTTAAGTATTGCTGCGACAGAGGCAGGAAGCAAACTTGTCCATGTGTCAACAGATTATGTATTTGACGGTAATGGAACAAGACCATATATAGAGTTTGATGAGACAAGCCCAAATAGTATGTATGGAACAACAAAGCTTGCCGGAGAGAAGTTTGTACAGGAATTTTCTGATAAACATTTTATTATAAGAACAGCATGGTTATATGGCGATGGCAAAAACTTTGTAAAGACAATGTTAAGACTTGCACAGAATAATTCAGAGGTAAATGTTGTCGGCGATCAGATTGGTTCACCTACAAGTACAAAAGTTCTTGCTGATATTATTGAGACATTGTTATGGACAGATAATTATGGATTGTTCCATGGTACATGTGAAGGCATATGCAGTTGGGCAGATTTTACAGATGAGATATTTAAACTTACAAATACACAGACAAAGGTAAATCATATTACAACAGAGAAATATCAGGAGATGTTCCCTGCTTCAGCAAAGAGACCTGCATATTCAGTTCTTGACAATTATATGTTAAAACTTACTACAGACCATGTTGCAGATGACTGGCATGATGCTATTGCACGTTATATCAAAGATGGATGGCATCTCAAATAATTATGAATAAGAAAAGGATAAGTGCAATTGTTCTTGTGACATGTATAGTAATAACGATAATATCGACAGGAGTAAAAAATACTGTTGTTGACTGTGATGACAAAGAGTACAGTATAACAGGAGATCTTGGAGAACTGGCAGATGGAACAGTTGTGGAATACAATTTTAAGGGCAATGGTGAAACTATACAGGGACTTGAGTTTATATTTGCAACATATGGAAAAGAGATAAAGAAGGGTGCAGTTAAAGCCGAGATATATGATAAACATACCAATAAGAAACTGGGTGAAGGAAAAATAAAAGCTTCAGCGATTGAGGATAACCAGCTTACAATGCTGAAGACCGGAACAATAAATCTTGGAAAAAGAAATATAAGAGTGGTTATTTACTGCGAAGGCTTTGAGAGAAACAGACTTTTGACTATGTGGATGGGAGAAAATTCAGAGAATGAAGATGGTACTACATATGTTAATGGGATGCGTATGAAGAGCAATATTCTTGTGTTCAGACAGGTAGTGACTAAAGAAGCACCTTACACATGGGACTGCATATTGATTACATCTATAAGCTTTGTGGTATTCTGCTGTATGCCGGGCAGCTTATTTGAAAAATCAAATGGAAAGAGTGAAGAAGATAATGAGCCAGACAAAGAGAATACTGAAGCATAGTGTAGCTGCTGTCACTATTATAGTGATAACTGTAATGCTTGAAATACTTGTCTTTAATAAGAATGCGATAATGCATTCTGAATATACGAGCAGGTACAGGCAGAAAGAAGCCGGGACTGAAGGGTTTGCAACCAGAAAATATGGTGACAGAAAAGCTTCAATCATAGTGTTAAAACACCAGTATGTCAACAAAATGAGTCTTGAATTTGATTCGGAAAATGATTTTTCA
Organism: Lachnospira sp. UBA2821; assembly: GCA_002351535.1. Lineage (GTDB taxonomy): Bacteria > Bacillota > Clostridia > Lachnospirales > Lachnospiraceae > UBA2821. Next base: position 61,294 of record DEGR01000033.1, on the reverse strand, counting down.
TATACTATTGAACTTACCAGCAATAACAAGTTTGATAAAGAAATAAAAAGAACAATAAACGATAAATCATACGAAAAACTTTCGTGTACTCATGTCAATATAGGCAAAAAGGTTACAAAGATAAAGATTATTTATCCTAAAGAAGTGACACTTAAGCAGATAAAAATTAATAATAATTTTTCATATAACTGGATTAGAATACTATTTGTAATGTTTACGCTGGGAATAATATATATTATTCTGACCTGCAGGAGAATTGTGGCAGAACATATAGAGTATGTTTTTCTTATCGCATCGGTTTCTTTAGGACTTATTATGGTAATAGCATTGCCGGAAAATCTTCAGTCGTGGGATGAACACATACATTTTAACAGGGCATATATGTATTCATACAATGATACTGTGGAATATTCCAAATCTGCGTGGATGCTCAAGACATTAAGTGTGCCCGTTGTGGATACATTGGAAGATAAATATGCAGTACAGTCGCTTTTGGATTATTATGACAGTCATGGAGATACTGTGAAAGAAGTTGATAAGGACAGCAACTTTATCAGCTATAGTGGAAGAGCATATATACTACAGGCATTTTCATTGTGGTTTGCAAGAGAGACAGGGATGAGATTCTCGTCAGGACTTATAATGGCAAGAATGCTTAATCTGTTTATGTATATTATAATAATGTTTCTTGCAATTAAGCATGCAAGACATGGCAAAAGGATACTGACACTTATAGGAATGCTGCCGACCTCAATATTTATTGCTTCATCATTTTCATATGATGCTTATGTAACCGCATTTCTCACATTGGGATTTGTATTTATTGTAAATGAGTTCACTGATACAGAGAGCAAAATAAACTGGAAGAGAATAGCAGTGGCAGTAATAGCAATATGTGTCGGAAGCTTTGCCAAAGCGGTATATGTTCCGTTATTATTGTTTTTATGTTTTCTTCCTAATAAGAAGTTTGAGAATGTTAAACAGGGGGTACTATTTAAAGTATCAGTAATAATAGTATTTCTGGTTATGATGAGCACATTCGTGCTTCCGGCACTTTCTAATGCTACAAGTGGTACGGACTCCGGTGGCGACAAACGTGGGGGTGACACAAGTGTGACAAGGCAGCTTACATCAGTGGTAACACATCCTGTAGAGTATACGGAACTGCTTGTTGAGACAATAGTAAGGACGGCACCTGATTATATTTTAGGATATCAGAATAAAACATTTTTTGCATATCTTAAAGGAGACAGTGGTGTGTGGTTCTATATGTGCCTTATTGTTATGGTGTTTGTGGCACTTACAGAGGGAACGATGGAACGGTATCTGCCGCTTAAGAGAAAAGAAAAGATTGCACTTGCAGCAGTTGTGGCATGCGTTATATGCCTTATATGGACAGCCTTATATCTGGATTTTACACCTGTCGGTCTCAATAAGATAAACGGAGTACAGCCAAGATATTATATTCCGCTTTTATTGCCGATATCAATTCTTATAGAAAATGGACGTATAAGGTGTCACAGAGTATCAGAATTCAGGTATAATCAGGTGGTAACTATGAGTGCAGTGCTTGTGTTAGCGGGAATGATTTATCAATATATACTTGAACCATGTTGCTTTTAATGTTATAATCACATTCAAATGACCATATATAGAATAGGTCATACACGAAAGGAGTATCTTAATGAGAACATATCTTGTAACCGGAGGAGCCGGATTTATTGGATCAAATTACATTCACTACATGTTTAAAAAGTATGACAACGACATCAGAATTATTAACGTTGATGTATTAACATATGCAGGTAATCTTGAGAATTTAAAAGACATTGAAGATAGAGATAATTACACATTTGTAAAAGCTGATATATGCGATAAAGAAGCAATTGCAAAAATATTTGCAGAGAATGACATAGACAGGGTTGTACATTTTGCAGCAGAAAGTCATGTTGACAGAAGTATCCGTAACCCGGAAGTATTTGTTAATACTAACGTAATGGGTACTGCAGTAATGCTTAACTGTGCAAAGGCAGCATGGGAGAATGAAGACGGAACATTTAAAGAGGACAAGAAGTTCTTACATGTTTCAACTGATGAGGTGTATGGTTCACTTCCTGATGATGACACAGCATTCTTCTATGAGACATCACCAATTGACCCACACAGCCCATATTCAGCAAGCAAGGCGTCATCAGACATGCTTGTAAAGGCATACATTGACACATATAAGTTCCCTGCGAACATTACTAACTGTTCAAATAACTACGGACCTTACCAGTTCCCTGAGAAGCTTATTCCACTTATCATCAATAATGCACTTCAGGGCAAGAAGCTTCCAGTATACGGTGATGGTAAGAACGTAAGAGACTGGTTATATGTTGAAGACCATGCTAAGGCAATCGATATGGTTCAGGAGCAGGGAAGACTCGGTGAGAGATATAACATCGGCGGACATAATGAGAAACAGAATATTGAGATTATTGAGATAATACTTGATACACTTCAGGAGATGCTTCCTGAGGGAGACCCAAGAAAGAAATTAGTAAGCAGAGACCTTATAACATATGTTGAGGACAGAAAGGGACATGACAGAAGATATGCTATTGCTCCTGACAAGATTAAAGAAGAAATCGGCTGGTATCCTGAGACAATGTTCAAAGATGGTATTAAACTTACTATCAAATGGTTCTTTGAGAATGAAGACTGGATGAAGAACGTTACCAGTGGAGATTATCAGAAGTATTACGCAGAAATGTATAAATAAATAGCTTAATGGGTTGCTGCTTTTGGTGGTAGCCCATTTAGTGCGTAAAAAAAGAGAAAATATAAATGAAAAAAGGAGATTAATTGAAATATGAAAGGTATTATTTTAGCCGGAGGTTCAGGAACAAGACTATATCCGTTAACTAAGGCAGTATCTAAGCAGATTATGCCTGTATATGATAAACCAATGATTTATTATCCGTTATCAACTCTTATGCTGGCAGGAATCAGAGAGGTACTTATTATCTCTACACCAAGGGACCTTCCTGTATTTAAAGAATTATTCGGTGACGGTTCACAGCTTGGAATGTCGTTTTCTTATGCAGTTCAGGAAGTGCCAAGAGGACTTGCTGATGCATTTATAATCGGCGAGAAATTTATCGGAAATGATAATGTTGCACTCGTTCTTGGAGATAATATTTTCTATGGTCAGAGTTTTTCTAAAGTTCTTAGAAATGCGGCTGAGAGAGAAAAGGGTGCTACAATATTCGGATATTATGTTAAAGACCCAAGAGAATATGGTGTTGTTGAATTTGATGAGACGGGAAAGGCTTTATCAATCGAGGAGAAGCCTGAGAATCCTAAGTCAAATTATGCAGTACCGGGACTTTACTTCTATGACAATGATGTAGTTGATATAGCTAAAAATGTTAAGCCATCAGCAAGAGGCGAGATAGAGATTACATCTATTAATAATGAATATTTAAGAAGAGGAAGCCTTATGGTTGAAACTCTCGGAAGAGGATTTGCATGGCTTGATACAGGTAACCATGACATGCTCCTTGATGCGGCAGATTTCGTAGCTGCATTCCAGAAGAGACAGGGATTATACATCTCATGTATCGAGGAAATAGCATACAAGAGAGGATTTATTGATAAAGAGCAGTTATTAAAACTTGCCGAGCCACTTATGAAGACTGCATATGGTCAGTATCTTGTAGATGTGGCTAATGGTTTATAAGATAAATACATTTATGTGACAGCATTTTATAAATATATGTAGAAAGGATTAGGAAAAATGGGAAAGATTACAGTAGAGACATGTGATATAGAAGGATTAAAGGTTATAACACCTACAGTATTCGGAGATGAGAGAGGATACTTCATGGAGACTTATAATTACAATGATTATAAGGAAGCAGGAATTGATATGGAATTCGTACAGGATAATCAGTCAAGTTCTAAGAAAGGTGTATTAAGAGGACTTCATTTCCAGAAAGAGTTTCCACAGGACAAGCTTGTAAGAGTTGTAAGTGGTGAAGTATTTGATGTTGCTGTTGATTTAAGAGAGGGTTCAGAGACATACGGAAAATGGTATGGCGTAAATCTTTCAGCAGAGAACAAAAAGCAGTTCTTTATTCCTAAGAATTTTGCACATGGATTCGTTGTTTTATCTGATTCTGCAGAGTTCGCTTATAAATGTACAGATTTCTATCATCCAAATGATGAGGGCGGACTTAAATGGGATGACCCTGATATCGGAGTAGACTGGCCACTTCCTGAAGGAGTAGAGCTTACAATATCTGATAAAGATCAGAAATGGGGCGGAATTAAAGAATATACAGCAAATAAAAACAAGTAAACGAGGATTGTTATGCATTTTTTTAAAGAGTTATATAGCAATAGAAAGTTGATATTAAATCTGGCCAAGAATGATTTTAAGACAAAGTATGCAGGTTCATATCTTGGAATTATATGGGCATTTATACAGCCTATAGTAACCATAGTTGTATACTGGTTCGTATTCCAGATTGGACTAAGGTCTCCCGGAGTAAAGAATGTACCATTTGTACTCTGGCTTATAGCAGGCCTTGTACCATGGTTTTTCTTCAACGATTCAATTAATGGTGGAACAAATGCATTAATTGAATACAATTATCTTGTTAAAAAGGTAGTATTTAAGATAAGTATACTGCCTATAGTTAAGATTATTTCAGCATTATTTGTACATTTATTCTTTATTGTGTTTACTATTGTGCTGTTTACATGCTATGGATATACACCGGATTTGTATGTGCTGCAGGTAATATACTATTCTATATGTGTATTTGTATTTGCATTGGGACTTTCATATGCAACTTCAGCATGCGTGATATTCTTCAGGGATTTGACGCAGATTATCAACATAGTATTACAGGTTCTGGTATGGATGACACCTATAATGTGGAATATGAATGACCCTAATAAACACATTCCTGAGACACTTAAATTTGTTCTCAAAATTAATCCTATGTATTACATCGCATCAGGATATAGAAATGCACTTATTGATAAAGAGTGGTTCTGGGAACATCCATTGCTCACGGTTTACTTCTGGGTAGTGACTTTAATAATATTTGTCTTTGGCATCAGAACATTCAAAAAACTCAGAGTCCATTTTGCGGACGTATTGTAATTGGAGGAAAATATGTCAGATTATGCAATCAGTGTAGAACACGTTAATAAAATGTATAAACTGTATGATAAGCCGTCCGACAGATTTAAAGAGGCAATGGGCTTATCAAAAAAGAAAAAATATAGAGAGCATTATGCTTTACATGATGTTAACTTTCAGGTTAAAAAAGGTGAAACAGTAGGAATTATCGGAACTAACGGTTCCGGTAAGTCCACTATTCTTAAGATAATAACAGGTGTGCTTAACCCTACAGACGGTGAAGTAAAGGTAAATGGACGAATATCAGCACTTCTGGAACTCGGAGCAGGATTTAATCAGGAGTACACCGGTATTGAAAATGTATATCTTAATGGAACCATGATTGGTTTCACAAGAGAAGAAATTGATGAAAAACTCGATTCCATTCTGGAATTTGCAGACATAGGAGACTTTGTAAACCAGCCGGTCAAGACATATTCAAGTGGTATGTTTGTCAGACTGGCTTTTGCTGTTGCCATAAATATCGACCCTGAGATACTCATAGTAGATGAGGCATTATCGGTAGGAGATGTATTCTTTCAGGCAAAATGTTATCACAAATTCGAAGAATTTAAAAAACTTGGCAAGACAATTCTTTTTGTAAGTCATGACCTTGGAAGTATCGGAAAATACTGTGACAGAGTTGTTCTTCTTAATCAGGGTGTTAAGTTGAATGAAGGTAATCCAAAGGAAATGATTGATATTTATAAGAAGCTTCTTGTAAATCAGTATGATGAAAATGAGGAAAAGGAAGCTAAAAAAGATTCTGTTTTGACAGAAGAGAAGTCAGCCGATAGCGGAATGTGGAAAGACATGACAACTATTAATCCCGACATAGTAGAGTACGGTGATGGTTCTGCGACGATATTTGACTACGGAGTAAAGGACTGTAATGGAAATATTACAAATGCTATTGAAAAAGGAACTGAATTTACCATCATGATGAAAGTAAAGTTTAATAAAAAGGTATCAGACCCGATATTTGCAATAACATTTAAGGATTTAAAGGGAACTGAAATAGCCGGTACTAATACTATGTTTGAGAGTGTTAATACAGGAAATGTCGAAGATGGTGATGAGAGAATTATAAAATTCACGCAACAGATGGATTTGCAAGGTGGAGATTATCTTATTTCACTCGGATGTACAGGTTATAAAGATGGAGAATTCACTGTATACCACAGATTATATGATGTGTTTAACATAACTGTTATATCACAGAAAAACACAGTGGGATATTATGATATGAATTCAAAAATTGTGGTTGAATAATAAATGAGGTGCAATGTTGGACAAGATTGAAAATATTGGAAAAGTAAAACTTAATCTCAAGTATTATGGCGGAAAAGATTTGTACACAGATGGTGAGATTGAGAATGTATTATTAGATATAACAGAGAATTATGATGAAACACAGTTCAATGAAGTAATAGCAGAAAAAAAGGACTGGGCTGTGATGTATCATTTATCACATATACGACAGAATATAGTTGGAACTATCGATATAGATAAAGACAAGACTGTTCTCGAGATTGGCTCAGGCTGTGGTGCGATAACAGGAGCACTTGCCGACCGGGCAAAAAGTGTCACATGTGTTGAACTTTCAAAGCAGAGAAGTACAATCAATGCTAACAGGAATAAAAAAAGAGACAATATTGAGATAATGGTAGGCAATTTTCAGGACATAGAAAAAGATTTGGGAAAATATGACTGTATTACGCTTATCGGAGTATTTGAATATGCTGATGCTTATATTGATTCATCGAATCCATATAAACAGTTTTTAAGCATAATAAAAAAACATCTTAATCCGGGTGGAATGATAGTCATGGCTATAGAAAATAAGCTTGGACTTAAATATTTTGCAGGCTGCAGGGAAGACCATTTCGGCACATTCTTCGAAGGAATAGAAGGATACACTAATACTTCAGGTGTCAAGACATTTGCAAGAAAAGAATTAGAGCAGATGCTAAAAGAGACAGGACTTTCGGACTATGATTTCTTTTATCCATATCCTGATTACAAATTTCCTATGAGGATTTATTCGGATGAATATCTTCCTAAAGTGGGAGAACTCACTGCTAATATACAGAATTTTGACAGAAGCAGGATGTTATTATTTGATGAGTCCAAAGTATTTGACACAATTATTAATGAGAAAATGTTTGATGAGTATTCTAATTCCTTTTTAGTTGTGATGAGAGAGGGAGAAGCCCATGAGTAAAGTTATATTTGCAAAGTTTTCCAATGACAGGGCAGAAAGATTTTCAATCTGTACTGATATGGTGAAAAATGATGAAGGAAAAACAGAGGTCAGAAAATATGGAAGCAGCGATAAAGCTGCAGCACATATAGAAGACATTATAAAGTGGTCTGGCCTTCTTGAAGAACAGTATAAAGGTTCAGGTATTATTATAAGCAAATCAGTTAAGAGAGACTGTTATGCAGTATCTGATTTTATAGAAGGTAAGACATTAGAGGAGATAGTGGATTCCTGCATCAGTGAAAAAAATATAGATAAAGCGGAGAAAATATTAAGAAAATATCTTGGCATTATAGATAAATATAATTCGCAGGATGAGTTTTATATTACAGAAGAATTCAGAAATATTTTTGGAGATGTTTCATTTGAAGGAAAAATGCACAGTGGAAAAGTAAATGATATTGACCTTGTTCTTGGCAATATACTTGTGAATGATGAAGGATGGCATCTTATAGACTACGAGTGGACATTTGATTTTCCTGTTCCTGTAGAGTTTATTAAATTCAGAACACTTCATTATTATTTCGAGACAAGCAATGCAAGAAAGCCTTTAAAGGATATAGTACGTCTTGAAGATGTTTCTGAAAAGGATATAGAGACATTTAAACAGATGGAGATTAATTTCCAGAATTATGTCAAAGGTGATGAGCATCCTTTAAGAGAATTATATGAAGATATAGGAAAATCTGCCATAAATGCATGTGAAGCAATGGAAGTAATGTCTAAGAATATGAGAATATATATGGACAAAGGTGGCGGATACAATGAAAATGACACCTTTTACAGACAGGTTCAGATGCATGGAAGAGATAAATACACTATAAACATAAATGTGGAAAAAGATGTTAAGAAATATAGAATTGACCCATGCGAGGAAAGCTGCTCCATAGTTATTAAAAGTGTAAAGGGTAATGGCAGGTATGATTTGCCATATACGACTAATGGACAGCTTGTAGAGGAAAATATCTATGCCTATAATGAGGATCCATGGATTGAGGTAGATATTGAGGGAACAATAATAAAAGATATTACATTGGAGATAGAGATGGCATACTGCGCTCCCGAGTATATGGAAGTTCTTAAAGATAATACCGAAAGAGCTTTAAGGGCAGAAGCGGCAATTGGTGCACTTAATGGTACTATTGACAATCTGAGACAGCAGGTTGAGCAGATGGGACAACAGATAGATTATATGAATAGAGAGAAGGCATTATTAATGACATCCAGATCGTGGAAGGTTACAAGACCTCTTAGAAAGTTAAAAAATGGAACTAAGAAGCTGTTAAAATCAAATAAAGTGACATATACAGTCTGCAAAAGAGCCAAATGTATAATAAAAGGTGAAAAATATGTAGTGGTTCATCCGGAAGTTCAGTCTGTAAAAGAGATTGTAAATATTATGGTTCCTGAGAAAAAGTATATGGAGGAGAGAAATACAAAGTTTGATAAAGACATAACATTTAGTATTCTTGTTCCACTGTATAACACACCTGAAAGATTCCTTCGTGAGATGATTGAGTCAGTACAGTACCAGACTTATGAAAAGTGGGAGCTTTGTCTTGCTGACGGAAGTGATGATGAGCATAAAGAAGTTGGAAGAATATGTGCTGAGTATACAGAAAAAGACAATAGGATAAAATATAAAAAGCTTGAGAAAAACGGTGGAATATCGGAGAATACTAATGCGTGTATAGATATGGCAACAGGAAATTATATTGCATTATTTGACCACGATGATTTCCTTCATCCTTCGGTTTTATTTGAAAATATGAAGGTTATTTGTGAGAAAAATGCCGATTATGTATATACAGATGAGGCAACATTTGAAGGAACAAATGTATTCAATATAATAACCAGACATTGTAAACCTGATTTTGCGATTGACAATCTTCGTGCAAATAACTATATATGTCATTTTTCAGTATTTAAAAAGACATTACTTGATGAGGCAGGAAGATTCAGAAGTGAATATGATGGAAGTCAGGACCATGACCTTATATTGAGACTTACCGAAAAGGCACAGAATATATGTCACATACCTAAGATATTATATTTCTGGAGGTCTCATCCAAACTCAGTTGCATCTGATATTAATGCAAAGACATATGCGATTGATGCTGCTAAGAGAGCTGTTGAAGCACATATGGAAAGAGCAGGACTTAAGGCACAGGTTGAGAGCAGTAAGGCTTTCCCGACAATATTTAAATTTAAATATGAGATTAATGAGACACCAAAGGTATCTATTCTTATACCTAATAAAGATCATTTAGAAGACCTTAAAAAGTGTATTAATTCAATACTTGAGAAATCAACTTATAAAGATTATGAAATAATTGTAATCGAGAATAACAGCATTAAGACGGAGACATTTGATTACTATAAGGAAATTGAGAAAAATGACAGAATTCGTGTAGTTGAATACAAAGATGAATTTAATTATTCAAAAATTAACAACTTTGGAGAGAGTTTTGCTACAGGTAAATACATCATACTTCTTAACAATGATACAGAAGTTATAAGTGAAGACTGGATTGAAGAATTACTTATGTATGCACAGAGGGATGACGTTGCAGTAGTCGGAGCTAAGTTATTCTATGAAGATGATACCATACAGCATGCAGGAATAGTAATAGGACTCGGTTCAGACAGAGCAGCGGGTCATGTACATTACGGATGTGATAAGGATAATGTAGGATATATGGGAAGATTATTCTATGCGCAGGATATGTCAGCCGTAACAGGTGCATGTATGATGGTTAAGAAGAGTATATATGATGAACTTGGCGGGCTTGATGAAGAATTCTCAGTGGCATTTAATGATGTGGATTTCTGCCTTAAGGCAAGACAGAAGGGATATCTTAACATATTTACACCATATTGTGAAATGTATCATTATGAATCAAAATCAAGAGGATTTGAGACTACAAAGTCTAAGAAGAACCGTTTCAAAAAAGAAGTTAAAATGTTCAGAACTAAGTGGAAAGATGTAATTGATGCAGGTGATCCATATTTTAACCCTAATTTCTCATTGGACCGTCCTGATTTTTACATTCCGGGCTAGGAAATGAGGAAATATGTTAAAACAGGAGATTATGAGAGGATACTCATATTTAAAAAATAAGGGTATTGAAAGTACGATAATCAAAGCAAAGAGACATATAAAAGAGCAGGCGTCCTATCACAGGAGGCCTGCTCTTGATGTAAGTATATTGGAAAAACAAAGAAGCAGACAATTCGGATATAGTCCGCTTATAAGTATAATAGTGCCTCTGTATAAGACACCTGAGAATTTTCTTAGGGCAATGATAGATTCAGTTAGAGAGCAGACATATACGAACTGGGAACTTTGTCTTGCTGATGGAACGGCTGTCGAGAGTAATATAAGTGAGATTGTCAGACAGTATAAGAAAGAGGATTCCAGAATAAAATACAGACTGCTTGAATCAAATGAAGGAATATCAGGAAATACGAATGCCGGACTTAAGATGGCTACAGGTGAATTTATAGGTCTTGCAGACCATGATGATATTCTTGCACCGGATGCTCTTTATGAAATTGTCAGGGAACTTAACAAAAACCCGCATATTGATACTATTTATACGGATGAAGATAAAACAGATATGAGTGGTAAAGTATTTTCTATGCCACACTTTAAACCGGATTACAATCCTGATTATTTCATGGCAAATAATTATATATGTCATTTCTTTGTTACAAAAAGGGAAATAGCACTTGCAACCGGTGGATTTGACAGCAGATACGATGGGGCACAGGATTATGATTTTATATGCAGATGTATAGAGAATTCAGATGTTGTGCATCATATACCGAAAGTCCTTTATCATTGGAGATGTCATAATGATTCAACAGCGGGAAGACCTGAGAGCAAACTTTATGCTTATGAAAATGGCATTAAGGTTATAGAAGATCATTATAAAAGATGTGGAATAAGAGCGGACGTAAGTATGTATCCTGATGCATATGGATATTACAGAACAAGATATCAGTGTGAAGATACTAAGATAACTGTAATATATACAGGAACGGATAAAAACGAAGAGCGTGATATCAAATATCCGCACGATGAATATTATGTCGATGAATTCAGTCCGGCAAAGATAGGCAGTATTATAGAACAGCAGGAAAACAGATATGTTCTTCTTCTTGATAATTCAATGTATATTACTGATGAAGGAGTACGGAATCTTGTTGCAAATGTTATGCGTGAAGATGTTGCCATCGCAGGCGGAAGAATATATGACAAAAGGCGTAAGCTTGTATATGGTGGACTTGTGCTTGGTGCAAAGGGATTTTTCGGGTATTCATTTGAGGGAACTTCGATAAAAGACCGTGGATATTATTTAAGAATATGTGTTCCACAAAATACTATGGGTGTAGATGTAAGATGTATGATGATAGATACAGAGTATTACGATAAAGTGGCAGGGCTTACAGATGAATTTCCGGCTTCAATGAGTGGTGTTGATTATTGTATGAAAGTAATATTCACAACAGGGAAGCTTGTGACATATGCGGCTGATACGGCAGTGTATAGCAGCAAAGTTATCAGGCCTGCTATTTATGATAAAGATGATATTGAAAGATTTAAAGATGTGTGGGGAAAGAGAATTAAAAAAGGTGACCCATTCTACAACCGTAATCTCACACTTAATAAAACGGATTACTCACTTGTCAGTGCTAAAAAAATACGGAGGAACAGATGAGAGTATCGATAATTATTCCTAATTATAATGGTGAAAAGTTCATGAAAGACTGTCTTGAATCATTAAAAAAGCAGACATATGATGATTTTGATGTAATTCTTGTAGATAATGCATCATCGGATAACAGTATTGCAGTTGCAGAAGAAATATACCCTGATATAAAGGTTATCAGGCTTGATAATAACTATGGTTTCAGCAGGGCAGTAAATGAAGGAATAAAAGCAACATATGCAAAATATGTAATATTACTTAACAACGATACTGAATCCGACCCGTATTTCGTGGAAAAACTGGTGGAAGGAATTGAAAAATCGCCTAAAATATTTTCATGTGCATCAAAAATGATACAGTTCAATAACAGGGAGCTGATTGACAGTGCGGGAGATTATTACACTATAATAGGATGTACATTTACAAGGGGATATAACAAAAAGACACAAATTTTTAACAAAGATGTTCTAATATTTTCTTCATGTGCAGGAGCTGCCATATACAGAAGAAAGGTATTTGAGAAGATTGGTTATTTTGATGAACTGCATTTTGCATATCTTGAAGATGTAGACGTGGCGTATAGGGCTAAGATTAACGGTTATGTTAACAAATACATTGCTGATGCGGTTGTATACCATGTTGGAAGCGGTTCAAGCGGAAGCAGGCATAATGAGTTTAAGGTCAGGCTTGCAGCAAGGAATAATGTTTACCTTAATTATAAAAATATGCCTATTGTACAGCTTGTAATTAATTATCCATTTATACTTGCAGGTAAAATTATGAAGCTTGTGTTTATGTGGAGAAAGGGACTTGCAAAGGTATATGTTAAAGGTGTTGTTGAGGGATATAAGACTTTGGGTAAGTGTAAGAAAGTCAGATATAAAAAAGAAAATATAACTAATTATCTCCGAATAGAATTTGAATTATTGGCAAATCTATTTGTAAAGATAGGTGATTGTATTGATAAAAGATAATCAAAAATATTTAAACCGGTTACACATTTTTCTGGATGCACTTGTGATAATAGGTGCATACATGATGGCATGGGTTATTAAATTTAAATGGAAATTTTTACTTATGCCCGGGGATGTACTTTCAAGAAGAACATATTTCAGGGCACTTTATGTGATTGTGCCGGTATATATTGTGCTATATACGGCATTTCAGTTATATACATCAAGGAGAGTACACAGCATAAGATATGAAGTTAAGAATGTTGTTACCGCCAATGTGGTCGGAATATTACTTTTTTTAACAATTCTTTATATTACGAAGCAACAGCATTTCTCAAGAACGATGCTTGCACTTTTCTTTATTCTTAATATAGTATTTGAAATAGGCTTAAGGGCGCTTGTTAAATATGTGCTTATTACATTAAGAAAAAAGGGATTTAATACAAAGAAAATTCTGTTAGTCGGATACAGCAGGGCTGCCGAGGAATATATAGACCGAATAAAAGCTAATGAGGAGTGGGGATATAACATAGTTGGCATACTTGATGATAACAGACCTGTTACAGAAGAGTATAACGGGGTGTATATTCTTGGAAGGGTTGACAGCCTGTTTGATATACTGCAGGAAAACGAACTTGACGAGATTGCGATAACTTTAAGTCTGTCTGAATATGGAAGATTTGAAAATATTGTTAATCTGTGTGAGAAGTCAGGAGTGCATACACAGTTTGTACCCGATTATAATCATATAATACCTACGAGACCATATACTGAGGATATTATGGGACTTCCAGTAATTAACATAAGATATGTTCCATTGAATAATGAGTTTCATGCTGCTGTAAAAAGACTGTTTGATATAGCAGGTTCACTGGCAGGAATAATTTTATTGTTTCCTTTAATGACAATTATTGGTATAATGATAAAAATGACGTCAAAAGGTCCTTTGATTTTTAAACAGGAAAGAGTCGGTCTTCATAATAAAACATTTATGATGTATAAGTTCAGAACTATGAAAGTTCAGAATGAGGAAGATGAGAAGAAAGCATGGACAACTAAAAATGACAGCAGGGTAACGAAGATAGGAGGCATATTGAGAAAAACGAGTATAGATGAGCTTCCACAGTTATTCAATATACTTCTGGGACAGATGAGTATAGTAGGACCGAGACCTGAAAGACCTTTTTTTGTTGAGAGGTTCAGGGAAGAAATACCAAGATATATGGTTAAGCATCAGGTAAGACCGGGGCTTACCGGATGGGCACAGGTAAACGGATACAGAGGTGATACTTCTATTATGAAGCGGATAGAGTATGACCTTTATTATATAGAGAACTGGTCATATAGTCTTGACATAAAGATAATGTTTATGACTATTTTTAAGGGAATGATTAATAAAAATGCGTATTAATTGTTGATGGAGGTACAAATGGCTAAAAACACAAAAAAGAAAAAAAACAGAAAGAAATTAAAGATTGCATTACTTGCGGTTGAAGTTGTAGTTCTTATTATTGCGCTCGTTCTTGGTGGATTTGGTATATATTATGCAGCTTCGGATGATGCAGGTAAGATAAAAATCAGAAATAATCTTATCAAAGAACTTTCAGGATGTTCATTTGTAAGAAATGTTCTTCTTGCTAATGAGAAGGGTGATTATAATAAGAATGTAAAAGATAAAGATTATGATGAATCTAAGATTAAAGTTAATAAAGAGGTCAGGAAGAAACTTCATGGCTATACTAATATTGCATTATTCGGTCTGGATTCAAGAAATGGTGAATTTGAGAAAGATACGCACAGTGATTCAATTATTATAGTAAGCATTAACAATGATACGGGCAATGTTAAGATGGCATCTATTTACAGAGATACGATGATGAAGATTCGTAAGCAGAATGGAGAAAGCTATTATTCCAAAGCGAACGAAGGATTCTTTGTGGGCGGTGCAGAAGGTTCCGTAAACATGCTTAATACAAACCTTGACCTTAATATAACGGATTATGTTGTTGTTAATTTCTCCGGACTTGCCAATATCATAGATGCACTTGGAGGAATTGACCTTACTATCTCAGATGATGAACAGTTTTATATTAACGGATATCTTGTAGAGACAAGAAAAGTTACGGGAATGGATTCGCCGGATGTAGCTACAAGCGGTGCGGTACATCTTAACGGACTTCAGGCTACGGCATATTGTAGAAACAGATATTCTACATTTACGGATGAAAATGGTGAAGAATATAAAAATGACCTTGGAAGAACAGCAAGACAGAGATATGTTCTTAAACTGCTCGTTGCAAAAGCAAAATCAGCAGGAAGTGATAAACTCATAAAGATTGCTAAAATGATTCTAAACAGTAATACAGAAGAAGAGACATTTATTAAGACAAGTCTTGATTTTGACGAGATAATGGACATGATTCCTACCGCAATAGAGTTCAACCTTACAGACAATACAGGTTTCCCATATACATTGGAGATGCCTACTATAAAAGGTAAGAGTATGGTTGTAGCAGCAGGACTCACATATAATGTTGAGAAACTTCACAGCTTTTTGTTTGAGGGACAGATATATTCACCTTCAACTACGGTTCAGGATATTGATGATACGATTCAGGATTTGTCAGGGGTAAAAGAGACAAGACTTAAAGAAGACAGATTAAGCGATGATGAAGAGACAACAGATAGTGAAGAGACAACAACAGACAGATATAATTGATGTTTTACACACAATCTACACATTTGGCTGATATACTACATTCATTCCGCAACAGATAAAATGTAAATGGAGGATTATTATGTCAGAAGAATTCGATAAAGAAATTAATGGAACTGCTAACGAAGAAAGCAGTGCACAGACAGGATATACAGAAGATACAACTGTAGAAAATACGGAGTATACAGATACGGATTCTGTGGGAAATACAGAACCGGAATCTGCGAATAATACGGAGTACACAGATACTGATTCTGTGGAAAATACAGAATCGGAATCCACAGACAATCAGGATGGATATAATGGATACAGTACAGGCAATGGGTATTATTCGGATAATCAGACAGGTAATAACAATAATACTAACCAGAAGGTTTATGATAAGCACGAGGCACGTGCGGACAAAAGACTTCAAAAACAGCGGGCCAAAGCAGAGCGTCTTAATAAAAAGCATGAGATGAAAAAGAATAAAGGCGGTTCTGGTTTTGGAAGTAAGTTTGTTAAATTTATATGTGCGGCAGTTATATTCGGAATCATAGCAGGTGCAGTTGCAATGGCATTTGGATACGGATATGATTACTTTAAGTCAAAAGATGGCAGGAAGATTCAGAAGACGCCGGTAGTTGCTGCTAATAATGAACCGGAGTCGGAATCGGAAACAGAGAAGGAATCACAGAAAGATGTTTTAAAAGATGAAGAGACAAAATCTTCTGATTCAGGGAACACGTCAAATGGCAGTGTAATAATAACTGATGTATCAGAGGTAGTAGACAATGTAATGCCTAGTGTAGTTGCCATTACAAGTACCGAGATTGTTAATAAAGCATCGACAGATGATTTCTGGAGTTATTTTTATGGTGACCAGGGTGATTCACAGCAGTATGAGAGTCAGGGTGCAGGCTCAGGCATAATTATTGGTGAAAACGATACAGAACTTTTAATTGTTACAAATAAGCATGTTGTAGCTGATGCGGATACATTATCAGTACAGTTTGTTGATGGGAAATCAGTAGATGCCAAAATTAAGAGCCAGAATGAAAAACAGGATCTGGCAATTGTATCAATTCCACTTAACAAGATTGACAGTGATACAATGGATAGCATTAAGATAGCTACAATAGGTGAATCTGATGACATGAAGGTTGGAGAAGGATGTATTGCAATAGGTAATGCACTTGGATATGGTCAGTCAGTAACAACAGGTGTAATAAGTGCACTTGACAGAACAATAAATGTAGACAATATTGAGAGAAAAGTAATACAGACAGATGCAGCAATCAATCCGGGTAACAGTGGTGGTGCTTTGCTTAATATGAAAGGTGAAGTAATTGGTATAAACAGTGCCAAAAGTGTTGACCAGTACACAGAGGGAATGGGATATGCTGTTCCAATGTCTAATGTCAAGGAACTTCTTGGAAATATGATGACTCAGGAGACAAGAGATAAAGTAGATGATAAAGATAAAGGTTATCTTAACATTTATGGAAAAGATGTAACAGAAGAGTTATCACAGATGTATGATATTCCTGAAGGTGTATATGTCATAGAAGTTATTGAAGGTGGAGCAGCACAGAAAGCCGGCATTAATAAATATGATGTAATAACAGGAGTAGACGGAGACAGTGTCACAGGAATGACAGAATTACAGGAAAAGCTTGCTTATTATAAAAAAGGCGAGAAAGTTAAAATAACAATACAGACTCTTAAAGATAAAGAATACATTGAAAAGGAAGTAGAAGTACAACTTGCAGCACAAAAAGAATAAAATGCAGCATATGATACCTGAGGTTATAAAATCTCCGGTATCATATTTTTATAGGTTTGAATAATTAATAAAAATATGTTACACTACCCTATGTAGATACAGGCATATAAGCAGAAAGGATATACTTATTGATATGGAAAGATTTAATATAGTCGTAGGTCAGAGCGGAGGACCAACAACGGTAATTAATGCAAGTTTGTATGGTGTTATTAAAGAAGCAGCTAAACATAATGACAAGATAGGCAAAGTATATGGCATGATTAACGGTATTGAGGGATTTATCAATGATAGGTATATGGATATAAATAAAGAGATGACAGGGGAAGAGATAGAATTACTTACGTCAACGCCTTCATCATATCTTGGTTCTTGCAGATATAAGCTGCCGGATTCTATAGATGATAGTATATATGCACAGATATTTAAGAAATTTTCTGATTTGAATATAAAATGTTTTATATATATTGGTGGAAACGATTCCATGGATACAGTGTGTAAACTTTCAATGTACGCAAGAAAGACAAGCAGTCAGGTAAGGATAATAGGTGTTCCAAAAACAATAGATAATGACCTTGTATTAACAGACCATTCACCAGGATTTGGAAGTGCTGCAAAATATGTAGCTTCGACAGTCAGGGACATAGTTATGGATGCATCTGTCTATGATACACAGTCAGTAACTATAATAGAGCTTATGGGAAGACATGCAGGCTGGATTACGGCAGCAAGTATGCTTGCAAGAAAGTATAAGGGGGATAATCCGTATCTTATTTATCTTCCTGAGGTAGCCTTTGATATAGAGGATTTCGTTAACAAGATAGCGGAACTGCTTCAGATACACAAGAATATAGTTGTATGTGTATCAGAGGGAATAAAGGATAAAGACGGTACATTTATATGTGAGTATTCAGGGTGCGCAGGTGTTGATACATTTGGTCATAAGATGCTTACAGGATGTGGAAAATATCTTGAAAATGTAGTTAAAGAACATCTTGCAGTCAAGGTGCGCTCAGTTGAGTTAAATGTTAATCAAAGATGTAAGGCTGCACTGGCATCAGGTACGGATGTTAAAGAAGCGGTTATGGCAGGAGAATTCGGTGTGAAAGCTGCTATAGATGATGAGACAGGTAAGATGGTTGCATTCAGAAGAAGTGATAATCCGCAGTATAAGATAGAATGTGTACTTGTAGACTGCTCAGAGGTTTGCAATAAAGAAAAAGTTGTTCCAAGGGAATGGATAAATGATGAGGGTACGGATGTGCTTGAAGAATTTGCAGAATATGCAAAACCATTAATAGAAGGAGAGACTAATCATGTGATAAAAGACGGTCTCCCTGTATATGTGTATAGACGACAGTAGATTTATGCAGAATAGGAATGAGGAAGATTTGGAAAATATAAATAATAAAGACAATAAAGATATTAAAGATAATAATAAAGAAGACGATTACGAAAAAGTATGTTATGTGTGCAGGCGTACGGAAAGTGTAACAGGTAAGCAGATAACCATGCCGGGAAATATAAGTGTATGTCCTGATTGTTTGCAGAAAACATTCGACATGGCTATGAATACACCGGGATTTTCCGGAATGCCGGGCATGAGCAGTGTAGACCTGAGCAAACTTGTTGATGACAAAGGCAATCCCGATATGGATGCATTGTCAAAAATGCCTAATATAGGATTTATAAATATGTCAGATTTCCAGGGAGAGATTCCCGGAAGACAGAAAATAAAGAAAAAGAAAGAAAAGAGTGGCAGCGAACCACTAATAGATATACGGAAAATACCGGCACCGCATAAGATAAAGGCCAGTCTTGATGAATATATTGTAGGACAGGAATATGCAAAGAAAGTTGTGTCTGTAGCTGTATACAATCATTATAAACGTGTAGCAGCGGGAGAGGACAGTGATATCCAGATAGAAAAATCAAATATGCTTATGATTGGACCTACCGGATGTGGAAAAACATATCTTGTCAAAACACTTGCAAAACTTCTGGATGTACCACTTGCTATAGCCGATGCAACATCTCTTACAGAGGCAGGGTATATAGGTGATGACATAGAGAGTGTTTTATCAAAGCTTCTTGCGGCAGCAGACAATGATATTGAAAAGGCAGAGACGGGAATAGTATTTATCGATGAGATAGACAAGCTGGCCAAGAAAAAGAATACTACCAATCGTGATGTAAGTGGTGAAAGTGTCCAGCAGGGACTTCTTAAACTTCTTGAGGGAAGCGACGTTGAAGTTCCGGTAGGCGCTAACAGCAAAAATGCCATGGTACCGCTTGCAACTATAAATACAAAAAATATTCTATTTATATGTGGTGGTGCATTTCCGGAGCTTGAGAATATTATAAAAGAGAGACTTAATAAACATTCGTCGATAGGATTTCAGGCAGATTTGAAAGACAAGTATGATAGCGAAGAAGATATAATAAAGAACGTAACAATCGATGATTTAAAGCAATTTGGAATGATACCTGAATTCTTAGGAAGGTTACCTATATTATTTACATTAAAGGGACTTACGAAAGACATGCTGATAAAAGTTCTTAGTGAGCCTAAAAATGCAATTCTTAAGCAATATAAAAAGCTTCTCGAGATGGATGAGGTTGCATTGGAGTTTGACGATTCAGCACTTGAAGCGATAGCAGAAAGGGCAATGGAGAAGAAGACAGGGGCAAGAGCATTGAGAGCAATTATAGAAGAATTTATGCTTGATATAATGTATGAGATACCTAAGGATGATAATATCGGGAAGGTTACGATTACAAGAGATTATATAGAGAATAAAGGAGCACCTCTTATTGAGACGAGGGGAATGGCAGTTCCTGCAATTGAATAACATTTGTTAGAATATTATTAAAAGCATTACTCATATATTTATGTGAGTAGTGCTTTTTTGGTGATGTATGGATATATGTGAAAATGTTGCTAAATCAGAAGAATATGCTGACTTTATGGTGGACTATTTAGGATATAATGCAGAGCAGTTTTTAGAGCGGTATGAGGATTTTTGTCCGATAAATGTTGGAAGTGGAATAGACATTTTATACAACAGAATAGACAAAACAACTAACAGAAGTATGCTTATGTTAAGTGATGTGTCATATAAAGCACTTCCCAAATTATATGGTGAGATGGATATATATGTTGGAGGCGTGACAGGTGCGATACAGCTTCAGAATACAGCGGGACTCATGCTTGATGGATTAGGGGTGATTATCGGAATAATTGACTCAGGAATAGATTATACAAATGATGTTTTCAGGTATTCGAGTGGAGAAACAAGAATTATTGAGATATGGGACCAGAGTGCTGATGAGATAAATCCACCGGAGAGGTACAGATATGGAAATATATATACAAGAGAGGAGATTAATAATGCATTATCAAGCGATAATCCAAGGAGCATTGTAAATGTTACAGATGAAACGGGACATGGCACATTTATGACAGGAATAGCTGCCGGAAATAAAGATTATGCTAATAATTTCACAGGGATGGCACCGGAGGCTGATATAATGGTAGTTAAACTTAAACCGGCGAAAAAATATCTTCGTGATTTCTATATGATTAAAGAAGATGCAGTTGCATATCAGGAAAATGATATTATAGCGGGGATTGACTATCTGGAGAGGAAGGCATCGATGTTAGGAATGCCGCTTGTAATATGCCTTGGTGTGGGAACAGGTTCCGGTGCAAGGCTGGGAAGAACATTTCTTGACAGAAGAATAGACGAGTTTGCATATAAGGCGAGGTGCTGCATTACCGTTCCGGCAGGAAATGAGGGAAATCAGAGACATCATTATAGTGGCAGAATAGAAAATGAGGGAGTTAAAACAGTCGAAATCAGAGCAGACAGGAGTTTTACATTGGAACTTTGGGCGAGGTCACCTGATATAATTGCCGTATCTGTTACGTCACCTTCAGGAGAAAGTATTCCCAGAATTCCGGCAAGACTGGGTCAGAGTGAGGTGCTGAGATTTTTATTTGAAGATACTGTTATATATGTTGATTATAAGATTATTGAGCAGACAACCGGAGAAGAACTGATAATGATGCGTTTCATGAATCCTACAAGTGGAGTATGGAAAGTCGAAGTATATGGAAGTAATATTGTTAACGGTGTATTCAATGCATGGCTGCCAATAAGGCAGTTTAGTGGAGAGGGAGTGTTTTTTTTAGAGCCGGACCCTAATGAAACACTGACACCTCCGGCAGATGCACAGGGAGCTATTACGATGGCAGGGTTTAACAGTGAAAGTAACGGAGTATATGTAGCATCCGGCAGGGGATATACTTCTAACAGGGAGATTAAGCCTGATATGACTGCACCTGCAGTAAATATTACAGGACCCATTAGTGGCGGAAGGTTTGGCAGCAGAACGGGAACAAGTATTGCTTCAGCAGTATGTGCAGGTGCTGCAGCACAGTTGTTTCAGTGGGGAGTGGTAAAAGGCAATCTTCCGGATATGAACTCACAGGATGTAAAGAATTTTTTGGTGCGTGGGGCGGTAAGAATTCCGGGAGTAACATATCCTAACAGGGAGAGTGGATATGGTCAGTTGAATGTATATAAAGCATTTGATATATTCAGATGAAAAAAGATGACAATTAATATATCTGATGATATAATATATCAGTAGTTGTTTGACTGGAATATTAAATTATAGAGTAATGAAATATTAACCTGTGCCAGTTTGAAAACGGCACAGGTTTTGTTATGGATATGGAAAAGAGGATTAAAATGTCAGAAAATACTTTAAATAATACTCCGTCATCTAACAGAACACATATTGTGTTCATGGGAAAGATGAATAGTGGTAAATCTTCACTTATTAATGCTTTAGCCAATCAGAATATATCTATTGTATCAGACAGGAGTGGAACTACAACAGATGCGGTTAAGAAACCGATGGAAATACATGGAATAGGACCCTGTGTGCTTGTAGATACGGCAGGATTTGATGACAGTGGGGAACTTGGCGAAATGCGTGTAAAGGCTTCGAAGAAAGCAGCATCACAGGCAGACATAGCAGTAATAGTAGTGAATGATGCAAAATTGGATGAAGAAAAAAGATGGTGTCAGTATTTTGAACATATGAATACACCTGTTATTGTTGTTATAAACAAGTGTGATATTATCGCAAATGCAGATGAAATTGAAGAAAAAGTGCATAACGGGCTGAATGCGGCAACAGTGAGGGTATCCTCATATACGGGAGCGGGAATTGACAAATTTAAAGCTAAATTGATAGAAAAAGGAAGTTTATCTAAGGAAACACGTTTTATTACAGGAAATCTTGTAAATGAAGGTGATGTGGTAATGCTGGTCATGCCGCAGGATATACAGGCACCGGAGGGAAGGCTGATACTCCCACAGGTTCAGACTACAAGAGAGCTGCTTGATAAAAAATGTGTTATTATAAGTGTTACAACAGATAAGGTTAAAGAGGCACTTGCCGGTCTTAAAGAGCCGCCAAAGCTTATAATAACTGATTCACAGGTATATAAGCAAGTGTATTTACTAAAACCGGAAGCAAGCAGAATAACATCATTTTCGACGTTGTTTGCTGCATATAAAGGAGATATACACCAGTATTGTGATGGTGCAGAGGTAATTGGAAATCTTACAGAAGATTCAAAGGTGTTAATAGCAGAATGTTGCACACATGCACCTTTACAGGAAGACATAGGCAGAGAAAAAATTCCTGCATTGTTAAGAAAGAGAGTTGGTGAAAAGCTTACAGTTGATATTGTAAGTGGAACAGATTTTCCTGATAATCTTTCTGAATATGATTTAATAATACAATGTGGTGCATGTATGTTTAACAGGAAATATGTAATGTCAAGACTTGACATGGCAAGGGAACAGGGAGTTCCTATTACAAACTATGGGATTGCCATAGCATGGATTAGCGGAATTCTTAATAATATAACAATACCGGATTAATGGAGGAATAAAAATGTATAATGTAATGTCACCAAAGGCTGAAGAATTTATAAGCGATGAAGAAATAAGAGAATGTCTTGAATATGCACAAAAGAATAAAAATAACAGGGAAATAATAGATGAGATTCTTGAGAAAGCAAGAAAAATGAAAGGTGTTTCACATAAAGAAGCATTAGTATTATTAGACTGTGAGCTTGAGGATAAAAATGAAGAAATATATAAGCTTGCTGAGGATATTAAAAAAGAATTCTATGGTAACAGAATAGTAATGTTTGCACCATTATATCTGTCAAATTACTGTGTAAATGGCTGTGAATACTGTCCATATCATGCAAAAAACAAACACATAGCACGTAAGAAACTTTCACAGGAGGATATTGTGAGAGAAGTTACGGCATTACAGGATATGGGACATAAGAGACTTGCACTTGAAGCAGGAGAAGACCCTGTTAATAACCCTATAGAATATATTCTTGAGTGTATAAAAACAATATATAGCATTAAGCACAAAAATGGAGCTATAAGAAGGGTAAATGTAAATATTGCGGCGACAACGGTAGAGAATTACAGAAAACTTAAAGAAGCCGGAATTGGAACATATATTTTGTTTCAGGAGACATATAATAAAAAGTCATATGAAAAGCTTCATCCGACAGGACCAAAGAGTAACTATGCATATCATACGGAAGCCATGGACAGAGCCATGGAAGGGGGAATAGATGATGTAGGTCTGGGAGTATTATTCGGGCTTAACAATTACAGATATGATTTTACAGGAATAATTATGCATGCAGAACACCTTGAGGCATATAAAGGTGTAGGACCACATACAATAAGTGTTCCAAGAGTAAGACGTGCGGATGACATAGATCCGGATGTATTCGATAATGGAATATCAGATGAAACATTTGCAAAAATAGTTGCATGCATAAGGATTGCTGTTCCATATACAGGTATGATTGTATCCACAAGAGAATCACAAAAGAGCAGAGAAAGAGTTCTTCACCTCGGAATATCCCAGATAAGTGGTGGTTCAAGGACAAGTGTAGGCGGATATGCTGAGGAAGAACCGGAGGAAGATAATTCAGCGCAGTTTGATGTAAGTGACACAAGAACATTGGATCAGGTTGTGAACTGGCTTATGAAGATGGGATATGTTCCAAGCTTTTGTACTGCATGTTACAGGGAGGGAAGAACAGGTGACAGATTTATGTCATTATTAAAGAGTAAGCAGATAGTTAACTGCTGCCATCCAAATGCACTTATGACACTTAAGGAATATCTGGAGGACTATGCATCAGAAGAGACTAAAGAAATAGGTGAAAAGCTTATTGCAAAAGAGATAGAGACGATTCCAAATGAGAAAGTAAGAGAAAAGGCAAAAGATTATATAGCAAATATTCATAATGGAGAGAGAGATTTCAGATTCTGATACACAGCTATTTGTTCAGGGCAAAACAAATAGACATTTTGCAACAGGTTGCTTAGAAACGAGGAGTGGTATGGCAAAAAAGTATTATGCTGTCCGTAAAGGAAAGATACCCGGAATATATATGAACTGGGATGATGCAAAGAAACAGATAAATGGATATTCGGGGGCAGAGTATAAGAGTTTTCTTACAATAGAAGAGGCGGCACAATATATAGAAGGTGTTGTTAATAATACAATAAAAGTAACTACTGATGGTGGAGTGCCGGTGACAGATGAAAAAAAAGCAGTGGCATATGTTGATGGAAGCTATAATAAGGCTACAGAGGAGTTTTCTTATGGTGTTGTCATGTTTCATAATGGCATGGAAAAACATTTTTCACAAAAAGTAGATGACAGGGAACTTGCACAGATGAGGAATGTAGCCGGAGAAATAAAAGGTGCAGAGTGTGCAATGCGGTATGCAGTGGAAAATAAATGCGAAAGTATAGTTATATATCATGACTATGAAGGAATTGCAAAATGGTGCACAGGTGCATGGAAGGCTAACAAAGATGGGACGAAGGCTTACAAAGAGTATTATGACAGTATAAAGGACAGCCTTAAAATTGAATTTGTTAAAGTTAAGGGGCATTCGGGCGATAAATATAACGAGATGGCAGATGAACTTGCCAAAAGGGCAATAATGTAACAAGTATAGAAAGGTGAGAAAAAGTATGAAATCATTATTAAACGCATTAGGACTAACATTTAAGCAGCAGGGACTTAATTATGCAGTTGCAGGAGACAATGAAGAGGCATTAATATTAATGCAGAAAATGAAAAAAGCTCCGGTAACACTCAAGATATTATTTATTGTTGCAGAAGATAATAGCTCAGTAGCTATTAAATTCTACGGATTATATAGTGTAGACAGAGTTGCAGAAAAACTTATATTAAAAGTGAATGAACTGAACAAGAAATTCAGATGGGTTAAACTGACAATTGAGGATAAAGACATTGTTATGAGTATGGATACTATGGCAGATGAGACTAACGTTGGAAGACTCTGCATACAGCTTGCACTTATCGGCGTACAGATGGGCGACCTTATATATGAAGAGTTAGAGCAATTATATGACAATAAAAAGAATGATTAGAAGGAGACAGAACTACATGAAAAAGAGCAGAGCATTATTGATGACTTTTATTGCAGTAATGATAATGGGTATATTTTCATTAGCAAATGTCAATGAAGTAAAGGCAGCATCGACATCAATTACTGTTAAGAAAAAGACAGTGACATTTAACGACACTACCAAGACACTTAATAAGAAACTGGGAAAGTATAAGGCGTCTTATACCGAGCCTACAGGAATACGCGGTTATGTATATAATAGTACAAAGGGAAGATTTATCATTGCGTATACAAAAGGAAATAAAGTAATAGGATATTTTGTGCTTTCAAAAGAGTACAGAACACCTAATGCAAAATCAGGATATTCTTATAAACAGCTTAAGAAGAAAAAATTTACTGATAATGCATGGTATAATGTTAAGTCGGAGAGTGGATACATTAACAATGGATATTTTGCTGTTGAGAAAAATGGAAGCAAGATATCGGAGACAGAGTATTTAGATTACTGGGGAAACAAAAAGACGTTTGCCGCAAAAGTATATTTGTCAAAATATAGTATTTACTTTAGTGATTATGGAGTAAAAAAATATTCAAGCAGTGCAATTTCAAAAGGTATTGAGAAAGAAACATTATATGTAACTAATGCCTTTAGAGAATATATTGGAACATCATCACTTGCTTCATCAGGCAAGGTTGCAAAAGTTGCCAGGGCACACAGCAAAGACATGGCAACAAATGGATATTTCAGCCATTATAGTCTGGACGGAAGAAGTCCGTTTGACAGAATGTTAAATGCAGGAATTAATTACTCATGGGCAGGTGAAAATATTGCAGCAGGACAAAACTGTGGAGTTAATTTTGTTCTTGCGTGGATATCATCACAGGGGCACAGAGACAATATTACTAACAGTTACTTCAAATATCTTGGCGTAGGTTATGCGTATAATGCATCAAGCACATATGGAACATATCTTACCCAGAATTTCTGTTCATTCAGATAGGAGCCGGAATAAATATGGAGTTTACACAGTTATTACAGGAAGCGATAGATAAAGAATTGTATTCTATAATAATAAGTAATCCAAGGAATAATGAACTTGGAGACAAGATAAAGATAAGACCTGTTATGATTAAGGATTCACTTATGTTTCAGGCAACTTTTTACCGAGGAACGCAGGTTATTCACAAGAATTATACGGGTGATTCTTTAAAGGCTGATATAGAAGAGTGGATGCATAATTATAAACAGCTTCAGGCAGAATATGGAATGGCACAGGCAACAGTACTTGTAAGTAAGAAGGGAAAAATGTCGATAAATAAAAAGCTTGTTCCCGGCAGAAAAAAGATTGTACTTGAGCATAATAGAAAGAAAAAATATATTCTTGAAGAGGGAAAAACAGTTCCATTTCTTGTAGACCTTGGAGTAATGACAACTGAAGGAAAGATTGTTAAATCCAAATACGATAAATTCAGGCAGATAAACAGATATCTTGAATTTGTTGATGATATACTTGATAAACTTCCGCAGGATAAGCCGGTGAATATACTGGATTTTGGGTGTGGAAAGTCATATCTTACTTTCGCTTTATATTATTTCTTAAAGGAAGTTAATGGTTATAATGTTAATATTATAGGACTTGATTTGAAAAAAGATGTAATAGAACATTGCAACCGTCTCAGTGAAAAATATGGTTATAGTGGGAATCTTAAGTTTTATGTAGGAGATATTGCTAATTATAATGATGTTGAAAAAGTTGATATGGTTGTGACACTTCATGCGTGTGATACAGCTACAGATTATGCACTGGCTAAAGCTGTTGAGTGGGGAGCAAAGGTTATATTATCAGTTCCGTGCTGCCAGCACGAAGTAAACAGGCAGATAGAAAATGACATGTTATCACCAATATTAAAATACGGTCTTCTCAAAGAGAGAATTTCAGCCCTTATTACAGATGGAATAAGAGCCGAAATTCTTGAACAGAATGGTTATGAAGTCCAGATACTTGAATTTATTGATATGGAGCACACTCCTAAAAACATATTGATAAGAGCCGTTAAGAATATCAGAAAACCGGGTGATTTAAAAATCTCAAGTGAAAAATTAAATAAATGTACAGAAGAGCTTAACATTAATACAACTCTTATGAAGTTGCTTTAGGACGTAACTGACGGCCTTCAGGATTAATGTTATATGTGTTTTTGTAAATAATACGGGATATAGGAACAATCTTATATCCCTTTTGTTTTAGTCCGGAGATAACTTTGGGTAATGCCTGTGCAGTATATTTTGCACCGTTATGACATAATATAATTGAGCCGTTACCTAGATGAGAGTTATTTACAACTGTATTTATAATCGAATCTACACCGTAGTCTTTCCAGTCGAGACTGTCAACGTCCCATTGAATCGGATAGTAACCTATCTCTCTGGCAACATCAATGACTTTATTATCGTAATCACCATAAGGTGGTCTGAATAGAATCATATTTTTGCCGGTCAATTCTTTGACTTTATTATGTACTTTCATAATTTCTTCTTTACATTGTTCGTCTGAAAGTTCAGTCATATGCTTATGATTTTCACTGTGATTACCAAGGTCATGACCGGCTTTTGCAATTGCTTTAACATCATCAGGATATGATTCTACCCAGCCACCGGTCATAAAAAATGTAACTTTAACTTTTTCTTTTTTTAATATATCCAGAATAGTCTGTGTGTCTTCATTACCCCAGGCGGCATCAAAGCTTAATGCTACAATCTTTTCATCGGTATCAACGCAATAGATTGGGAGCCTGCGGGAATTAGTGTAATTACCGACGGCAATAGAATCTGATTCTGAGATGTACATACTCATACAGAATAAAAGAGCTATGGCTGTAAGCCATAGGAAACTTTGTTTACATAAATTGAATTTATTATACATTAAAATCCTCTACAAAGCTTTTGTATAATATATGTATAAAACCTCTGCATAAGAACATCATTATTAAAATACAAACTTCCCACCGTGGTGCATGTAGATATCATATATCGTATGGAATGCATCAGATTAATATCGCAACTTGCCATAAATTGCTAATTTGTCGATGCCGTTTTCAGCTTATATGATTATTTGCGTTCATTCGATATTGAACATCTCCGCAGAATGTCCGCCCGGTACACACACTCGATTTATGACGTGTCGTGTGTGGGAGTTATGCCGTTCTACTGCTAAAGCAGGTGCGAAAAATACTCGTTCAAGCAAAATGATTTATATTCTTATATAAAACTAAATTGCGCGTTTGTATTTTTCGCACCTAATATGCTCTGCAGTAGAACGGCATTTACTCCCACCCGACTAAGGAATCATGAGAGAGTGTGTACCGGGCGGACATTCTTGCGTCACTGTTCACTTAACGAATGGACACAAAATTTAAGCTGAAAGCGGCATCTGACAAATTCACACAATTTATGCAAAATGTTGTGATATTAATACCGATGCATCCATACATTCATAGATATTTTGCATTCCGGTGGGAAGTTTATTTTAAGATGTTTTATTTGTCGGTTGTTTTTTCGGTACGTTTTTCAGTTGGTTTCTCGGTACGGGGTTCAGTCGGTTTTTCGGTACGTTTTTCGGTCGGTTTTTCCGTACGGGGTTCAGTCGGTTTTTCAGTCTGAGGTTCGGTACGAGGTTCGGTCTGAGGTTCGGTCTGAGGCTCGGTCTGAGGTTCAGTCTGGGGTTCCTGCCACTGTGTAGTTGGTTCAGGAGCCTGTGTTACAGGTTCAGTCTGAGGTTCGTTATTCTGATAATTATTGTAGTCGTTATCATCATTATCAGTGTTCTGGTGATTTCTGCTGTTATTGTCATCATCATCGTTACTGTCCTTTGTTACATTTTCTGATTTGTTAGTATCAGGATATTGTTCTATAGGAAGAATTTCTTCGGTAATCTGGTCTGATATAGTAACGTTAATTGTGGCAGAAGTCGATTTGCCAAGTATATCTGTTACAGTAAATGTAATGTTGTATATTCCAGGTTTACTAAAGTCATAGTTACCTGTCATGCCAATTTTATCAGAAATATCATTTCCACATGTATCTACGGCTTTAATGTATTTAAGAAGGTTAGTTGATGAATTAACCTTTAATGTCACATCTGTTGCGTTATATATAACAGGTGAACGTAAAACCCATGGGTTGGCAGGGTCAGGATCAGTAGGGTCCCAGCCGTTTAAATCACTGTCTTCAGGAATAGTGATAGTCTCAGGTTTACCAAGTGGTCCCGGATTCTCTGCATCATCGTAGATGACAACAGTTGTACCCTGTGGACAATTATCATATAACCATTTTGAATCCTGAACAGTAAGTCTTACACAACCTAAAGATGCAGGAGAACCAAGTTTGTTATATTCTTCATATTCAAGAGTGCTGTTGTCTTCTTCGAAGTTTGGTACAGAATGGAACATTATTCCACCATGAATTCTATATGCATATTGTGAATATGTACCATCGACCATAAGACACCATTCATATTTTGCAGTTGTGTGGAAGGTTCCAAGAGGAGTGTCATCTATGTTTTTGCCTGTAGAGCATCTCATAGCTTTAATAGGAGTAACGTAGTCTCCGTTTTCGTTCTTACTGTATACTGTTACACAGTTGGCAGCTCTATTAACTTTAACAAGATAAGGACAGTTGCTGTCGCTTAGTGACTGGTCGTAGTCATCATATGCATCAGTAGCATCCTGTGCACCTACGGAACCATTGATTGCTTTAACAGTTGTCTCTTTTTCCTGTGATGTGTTTTTATTTGCTGATTTATCTTTTTTATTCGATTTAACCAATGATATTATGGCAAAGCATACACCCGCTATAAACACACACATGATTACAATAAGAATAATAAGTCTTTTAACGTTAAGTTTTTTTCTTGAAGTTCTCATTTTAAATTTTCCTTTCTATTATATGTCATCAAGACGCAACTCTCATTCTACAATGTTAACTCAATAATTACAATAGGTAAATTTGTGAAAAATGCAGTGGTTGACAAATATTTTTATTATTGTTATTCTTATGGAAACAAAGGCGTTTAACTCCGGGTGGAGTGCGCCTTTTTGTGTATACAATATTATATGACAGACATACTATAATGAAAGTGCAGAAGGAGGAGAAGTATGTACACTAAGCAGCAGATTATTGACATGATTGAAGAAGAAGATGTTGAATTTATACGTCTTCAGTTTACGGACATTTTTGGTACACTTAAGAATCTGGCAATTACATCAAGCCAGATAAAGAAAGCATTGGATAATAAATGCATGTTTGATGGCTCATCAATTGAGGGGTTTGTAAGAATAGAAGAGTCAGATATGTATCTGTATCCGGACCTTGATACATTTGAGATATTTCCATGGAGACCACAGCAGGGAAAGGTAGCACGTTTTATATGTGATGTGTATACACCTGATGGCAAGCCATACGAGAATGATTCAAGATATATACTTAAGAAAGTAGTGGGAGAGGCAAAAGAGATGGGATATGATTTTGCAGTCGGACCTGAGTGTGAATTTTTCTTATTCCACACAGATGATGATGGCAATCCTACGACAACAACTCATGAGAGGGCAGGATATTTTGACCTTGGACCAACAGACCTCGGTGAGAATTGCAGAAGAGATATGATACTCAATCTTGAGGACATGGGATTCGAGATAGAAGCTTCGCACCATGAGGTGGCACCTGCACAGCATGAGATTGATTTTAAATATGATGATGCACTGACAACTGCAGACAACATTATGACATTCAAACTTACTGTTAAGTCTATTGCGAAGAGACATGGATTATATGCAACATTTATGCCAAAACCAAAGCATGGCGTATGTGGTTCGGGAATGCATATCAATATGTCACTTTTCCATGATGGTGTAAATATATTCGAAGACACAGAAGATGAGAACGGACTCAGTGAAGTGGCATATCATTTTATAGCAGGAATAATGAAACACATGAAGGCGATGACTATGGTATTTAATCCCCTTGTTAATTCGTATAAGAGGCTTGTTCCGGGATACGAGGCACCTGTATATATTGCATGGTCAGCTAAAAATAGAAGTCCGCTTATAAGAATACCGGCTTCAAGAGGTGAAGGAACAAGAGTGGAGCTTAGAAGTCCTGACCCTGCAACTAATCCGTATCTCGTGATGGCGTTATGTCTTGCAGCGGGACTTGACGGTATAAAGAATAAGCTCGAACCACCGAAGAGTGTTGACAGAAATATATTCGAGATGACGGCAGAAGAAAGAACTGAGCTTGGAATTGAAGCAATTCCTGAGAATCTGTATGAAGCTGTGAACGAATTTAAAAATGACGATTTTGTACACAGCGTGTTGGGAGAACATATAGTAAATAAGCTTGTGGAAGCAAAGACAAGAGAATGGCAGGAATACAGAGAGAGAGTCACAGAATGGGAGATAGAAGAGTATCTGCATAAATTTTAGAAGTGTGACTGGAGGAAAATCAATTGATAAATATAGTAGTAGTGTTTCCGAAGATTGAGGATGCTAAGTCTATTAAAAATCTTCTTGTAAGAAATGGAATGAATGTTACTGCTGTATGTACTTCAGGTGCACAGACCATGAACGTAGTTGATAATTTTGATTATACAGTTGTTATTTGTGGATATAAATTGAATGATATGTTATACTCTCAGTTGTATGAGTGTATACCGGCTTCATGTCAGATGCTTCTTGTTGCATCCAGGGCTAAGCTTCAGGATGTTATATATCCGGAAATATTAAGTGTAGCAATGCCGCTTAAGGTTAATGACCTTATCAACACTATAGATATGATGGTGCAGGCATTAGAAAGAAAGAAACGTAAGCGACGTAACAGTCCTAAAAAGCGTACACCTGAAGAACAGGCTATTCTTGGAAGTGCCAAGAAACTGTTAATGGAGCGAAATAACATTTCAGAAGAAGAAGCACACAGGTACATACAGAAAACAAGCATGGACAGTGGAACCAATCTTGTGGAGACTGCACAGATGATACTTGAGGTAATGCACTAAAAATATATGGAGGATTTAAAATGTTTAAAATTAATGACAATTATTTAAAGTTACCGGGAAGCTACCTTTTTTCAACAATAGGTAAGAAAGTTAAAGAGTTTACTACTAATAATCCGGATAAAGAGATTATAAGATTAGGAATTGGAGATGTTACATTACCTTTAGCACCAGTTGTTATAGATGCTCTGCATGGGGCAGTTGATGAAATGGCTGATGCAGCAACATTTAAGGGATATGCACCGGACCTTGGTTATGAATTCTTAAGACAGGCAATTGCTGATAATGATTATAAAGCAAGAGGAGCAGAAATAGCTATTGACGAAATATTTATAAGTGACGGAGCAAAGAGTGATTCGGGAAATATAGGAGATATATTTGCACAGGATAATAAAATTGCTGTATGTGACCCTGTATATCCCGTATATGTAGATACGAATGCTATGTCAGGAAGAACAGGTGAGTATCTTGTTGATTCGCAGAAATGGAGTAATGTAATATACATGCCATGTACCGCAGCAACAAACTTTGCACCTGAACTTCCACAGGAAACACCTGACATTATATATCTTTGTTTCCCTAACAATCCTACGGGTTCTACTATCAATAAAGATGAACTTCAGAAATGGGTTGATTATGCATTAAAAGTCGGTGCGGTTATCATATATGATGCGGCATACGAAGCATATATATCAGAAGATGATGTTCCACATACAATCTATGAGTGTGAAGGAGCTAAAGCATGTGCAATTGAGATAAGAAGCTTTTCTAAGAATGCAGGATTTACGGGAACACGTCTTGGTTTCACAGTAGTTCCAAAAGAACTTAAATGTGGAGATGTTGAACTTAACAAGTTATGGGCAAGACGTCATGGAACAAAGTTCAACGGAGCACCTTATATTATTCAGAAAGCCGGAGCTGCAATCTACACAGAAGAAGGTAAGAAGCAGACTAAAGAAATGGTTGCATATTATATGGAAAATGCAAAGACAATCCGTGAAGGACTTGCTGCAGCAGGATATACCGTATCAGGTGGTGTGAATGCACCTTATATCTGGTTAAAGACACCGGATAACATGACTTCATGGGAATTCTTTGACCACCTTCTTAATACTGCAAATGTAGTAGGAACACCGGGTTCAGGATTCGGACCAAGTGGAGAAGGATATTTCCGACTCACAGCATTCGGAACACATGAGAATACAAAGAGAGCAATAGACAGAATCAAGAGCTTATAATAAATGTGAGAGTACAAAATGTAGTCTGGTGACAAGCCCCCCTAAGGGGGCTTATGTCGCTTAAAAAAGGATGATATACCGGGAGGGAAAGTACGGATGAAATCAATAAAGACTATGGTTCTGACAGTGGCAGTTACGTCGTGTATCGCTGCAATTATGTTGTCGGGCTGTGGTGGAGAAAAGACGGATAAGACGACCCAGGGAAATATAACCAAAAATAAATATATTAACATAGGACAGATAGTATCTTCTACAGGTGTGTCAGGTGAGATAAGCAAAAATGTGGCATTTGGCGTAAAAGCGGCTGTGGATGAGATAAATTCAGATGACGGAGTGTCAGTAGATGGAGCAAAGTATAAGTTCAGACTGATGACTGCGGATGACAAAGAAAATAAGGATTTGGCAGGAAATGCCTATAATAATCTTAAGGATAAAAAAATAAAAGCTCTTATTTCACCGGTTTCGGAAGAGTCATTAAAGGCTATAGAAGAAACGGTTAATAAGGACAATGTTCCGATGATAATACCTAATATATCATCAGATGATACGGGAAAATATGACAACGAATACAGGATAACAATGTCGGATTCACAGATGGGTAAAAAGGCAGCTAAATATGCCTATGAAGAATTGGGAATGAGGAGAGCCGTAACATTCACTGAAGATAAATATGCGAAAGTTACTGAAGCATTTATCAATGAATTCCAGACACTTGGAGGAACAGTAGTTACAAATAATACATATTCTGATGCGGCAGGAATAACAAGTGAAGCATTGGAGGATCTGGTTGTAGCACACCCGGATATTATATTTATACCGGATGATGCGGCAAATGCAGGAGACCATCTTGATATTCTTAATTCTGCGGGTACAGGTTCATGTGTCATGGGAATTAATTCATGGTATAACATTAATGCCGAACAGGGTAAATATACAGGACTTGGAAGTATATATTATATATGTGAGAATAAAGAAGATGTATTATTTGAGGCCGATTATAATACGCAGAATGTTGTAAGTGACCGGTTACAGGCTGAATATGGATATGATGCAGTATATATAATTAAGGCGGCAATAGAAGAGGCAGGAGCAATAGATGAAGACCTGATAATTGCGGCCATGAGCATGATAGATGTCGATGGCTATACCGGAGAAAATATTACTTACAAAGAAGGATGCAATAACTCCAAAGAAGTATCATTCAGAACATTACAGTATGTAGCAGGAGAGAATAATAATGAATAAAAGATATGTTATAACCATAGCAAGAGGATATGGAAGCGGTGGAAGAACTATAGGCAGGGCGCTTGCGGAAGAACTTGGAATTAATTATTATGATAAAGAACTTATACGTCTTGTATCGCAGTCTACCGGAATAAATGAGAAAATGTTTGACCAGGTAGATGAAAAGCTTAAAGGAACAGTTATCTGGAAAGTAGCCAAAAATGTATATCGTGGCGAGAATCTTGGCAATCAGAATGAAGATTATGCGATGAATATTAATATGTTCAATTATACATCGAGGGTATTACAGGAGATAACTAAAAAAGAATCTTGTGTTGTTATCGGAAGATGTGCGGATTATATACTGAGAGATAACGAAAATGTAGTGAAAATATTTGTTCATGCGTCTCAGGATAAATGTGTGAAAAACATAAGTGATAAGTCAAGTATGTCGGATAATGATATAAGAATGTTTATTGAGAAAACAGATGCCAACAGGGCACAATACTACAGATATTTTACGGGAAAAGACTGGAAAGATGCAACCAATTATGATTTGTGCCTTGATACAGATAATATGACAATAAGTCAGAGTATCGATGTTATAAAAGCATATATGAAAGCGAGATATCTTGTATAATGAAATATTGCGACAAAAAGAATAACATTTTAAAAATAATTCTTGGGCTGATAGTTGTCATGGTGTGTGTACAGCACATTTTCGATATATATCAGCCTACACTTCTTGATGACGAATATTGTTATTGGAGTATTGCGGCATATCTTAATAATACAGACTGGTCTTCAGTGACATCATATTGCAGTTACTATTCGTATGGCTACAGTTTTATTCTGTTCATAATAATGAAAGTATTCAGTGATACAATTATGATGTACAGGGCGGCTGTAGTAATAAATGCATTTCTGATGTTTGGTTCTTTCATAATTCTGGACCGTATCTTATGCAAAATATTTTGTAATGCAGACAGAAATAAATGTACTATAGCTGCGTTTTTGTCCATAATGATTCCATGCAATATTAATTATGCATCGGTGAACCTTACGGAGTGTCTGCTACTATTTTTAACACTCGTATTGGCGTGGTTTGTTATTACGACAGATA
The DNA here is from genome assembly GCA_002351535.1 of Lachnospira sp. UBA2821. Classification (GTDB taxonomy): domain Bacteria; phylum Bacillota; class Clostridia; order Lachnospirales; family Lachnospiraceae; genus UBA2821. The sequence continues at coordinate 24,569 of DEGR01000033.1, read as the reverse complement.
GAGATGAATCATATATAAGAATTTTTGCGGCGGCTGTAGTATCAGGATATGCGTATATGGTGCATCAGAGGATGCTGTGTGTTATAGTTGCAATTGTGGTAACAATTGCGGTTATGACGTTCGACGGAAGATATAAGATAGCGGAACTGATTACATATATTGCCGGTGTAACAGCAATGTTATTATTGCATTCAGGCTTAAAAAGCAATTTTAAACAGGCTGTATGGCTTGGTAAAAATGCTGGTGCAGGTAACGATTACGGCTCAATAACATCCAACATAAAATATATTTTCAGTTCATTTAATAATTTTGCCAGATTTATTGTAGGAGTCATAGGCAAAATATATTATTATATGAGTGCTACATATCTGGTAGGAGGTATTGCACTTGTTGTAATGATTATAAGTATATATAAATGTTACAAAAAAAATAATTTATATATTTTTGTAATATGCTCTTTCGTTATGCTTTGGGGACTTGCATCAGTATTTATGGCAAAACTCGGAAGCGGTGGACTGTCACCACTTCTGTACGGAAGATATATGGAGATAGTATATCCTTTAATACTTGCTATAGGCATTATGTGGCTGTCGTCAATAGGCAGCACAATTTCCTTGAAAAGAAAATTAAGCATAATAGTTGCATCTATAGCTGTATACGGAACAATAGGATTAGTTGTAAGGATGTATATAAAAAGGCGGGAACTCCGGGTTATTAATTACATAAGTTGTGGTCAGATATATAAATATATGTCCGGTGATAATCTGCCGGTACTTAAAATGATGTTCATAGTTTCGATGACATTTGTTGCACTCATGTTTATAACAGAAATAAGGAAATACAGAAAAGTGACCGGAGTCGTGTTAGCAACAGCGGTGTTCATATGTGAACTAAGAACCGCATATATACCATTTAATGCAATTAATCTGTGGCTTCAGGATAATAAAAAACAGGCAAAAGAAGTTATAAATGTATTAAATGATTCTGATGGGAGAATATATTACTATATGTCGGATGAGGAGGATAAGCAGACAGCACAGAACAGGGAATATATACAGTACTGGCTTAAAGACAGAAAAATAATATGTATAAATGACAGCAAATTGGATAAGATTCAGTTTGGGGAACATGATGTAGTAGTTGTGTCCTCAAAAGAAAAAAATGCTGAGCTTACTGACGAAGCAATCGGAAAATACAAAAGAATATATGAAGATAAGGAATTTGTAAGCGTGTATAAAATACAAAAGTCGGCTAATATATAGTGAAATTATGAATTAGCCGACTTGATTTTTTATAAAAAGTCGGCTAAAATGTAATAAGATTATGAATTAGCCGAAAACATCTGCGGATATGTAATAAGACTATTAGTTTATGAGAGAAAGCGGATAGGAAGATTTCTGCAGAAGAGAAGTTGCTTGAAAGAGAGGATTAATATGAGTTATATAAGAAGAAATCTCGAGAATGTCGTGAATCAGGTTACAAAGGAATATCCTGTAGTACTGGTTACAGGACCGAGACAGGTTGGCAAGACTACGATGCTTCAGAAACTTATGGAGGGGTCTGACAGAGGATATGTAACTTTGGATGATCTCAATGAAAGACAAATTGCAAAAAATGATCCTGAATTATTTTTGCAACTGCATACACCACCTGTATTAATTGATGAGGTTCAATATGCACCGGAATTATTTACTTATATTAAGTTACATGTAGATAAAAATCATGCACCGGGAGCATTTTGGCTTACTGGTTCGCAAGTGTTTAAATTGATGAAAGGCGTGCAGGAATCATTGGCAGGAAGAGTAGCTGTACTTTCACTTACATCATTATCCCAGGCAGAGATTTCAGGCGATGATATGAAACCGTTTGAGGTAGACATGCAGGTATTGTCAGACAGAAAAGACGAAAGAAAGGAAGCAGATACAAGAGAAATATTTGAAAGAATTTATAAAGGTTCTATGCCAGCAATTGTTAGCGGTGTTAACAGTAATAGTCAGATTTTTTATAGTAGTTATCTTACGACTTATATTGAACGTGATGTGAAGGAATTATCAGATGCAATTGATTCGCTTAAGTTTTTAAGATTTATTACGGCGGTTGCGGCAAGATGTGGCCAGATGCTGAATGTAGCCGATATAGCGCGAGATGCAGACATAAACCAGACACAGGCAAAGAACTGGCTGGGGATTCTCGAAACACTGGGAATTATATTTTACCTCCATCCTTATTCTAACAATTTGTTAAAACGTCTTGTAAAGACGCCGAAGCTATATTTTTATGATACAGGATTAGTATGCTATCTGACTAAATGGAGCAGTGCAGAGACATTAGAGAGCGGTGCTATGAATGGTGCGATATTGGAAAACTATGTAGTTGCTGAGATTATGAAAACGTATCTAAATTGTGGACAGGAGCCATATTTGTATTATTATCGTGATAAGGATGCGAGGGAGATAGACATTATCCTTGAACATGACGGCATTTTGAATCCGATTGAGATAAAAAAGACTTCAAATCCGGGAACAGAACTTGTAAAAGTGTTTGAATTGCTTGATAAGGGGATGGTGCCACGCTCAAAAGGGGCGGTTATCTGTATGAAACCAACGCTTGGAGTTATCGATAGAGAGAATTATATAGTACCGGTCTGGATGATTTGAATATATATAAGTAATGATGGTAAAAATTCCCAATAAAAAAATATTGTTATAAATGGACACAAAGGATTATAATCTCCTTGTTGTGTCCTTTTTTTGCTTTAAAGACTACTTTATGGTCCAAATCAAAAAAATACAAATTTCTCTTGGATAATTGGGTATAATTTGCAAATTATATGAAATCAAGAGGGAATTAAATAAGATTCGGAGGTATTAAGCATGAACAATATCTATGGATATGCAAGAGTATCAAGCAAAGAGCAGAATGAGGAGAGGCAGATAATTGCACTTAAGGGACAAAATATAAAAGAGAAGGATATATACATTGACAAAATATCCGGTAAGGATTTCAACAGACCGATGTATAAGAAAATGACAAGAAAGATGAGGCGTGGAGATGTTCTATGTATTCTGAGCATCGACAGGCTGGGCAGAAATTACGAAGAAATACAGGAGCAATGGAGAATACTTACCAGAGAAAAGGGTATAGACATATTTGTTATAGATATGCCACTTCTGGATACGAGGACGTATAAAGATTTAATGGGAAATTTTATATCTGACCTGGTATTACAGGTACTGTCGTTCGTGGCACAGAGTGAACGTGAAAATATTAAAAAAAGGCAGGAGCAGGGAATAGCTGCTGCAAAAATGCGAGGGGTTCATATGGGAAGACCCCGTATAATAATCGAAGACGATTTCAGTAAAATCATACAGGACTGGGAGGAAAAACGTATAACAATCGATATGATTACTGAAAAATACCATATATCAAAGTCAACGTTCTATAGGAATGTCAAGGCATACAGAAACATGAGATAGTATGTCATTAAGATAAAATTCTTAAAAATTTGCAAAAAAATAACCAAAAGGTGTACCTTTTGGATGTTTATATCAAATTATCACATAATTCAAAAAATGTCAATATTACAATTCTATTTTATATTTCAAAAGGTGTACCTTTTGAAATATATGTAGAATAATAAAAATGTATTATTATACTAACAAAAAGTATCATTATTGACGTTTTTAACAATATGTGGTATTTTATTAAGGAAGATTATGAAATCCCAAAAGGTACACCTTTTGAAAAAAATATGGAGGAGATAAGATGAGAAAAATTACAAAGTATTTAGCTGCAACAGCAGTTTTGTCATTTGCTTTAACAATTAATGCAAATGCAGCAGTGAAAAGTGTAACAATTACGGCACCAACAAAGTCAGCTTCTTATACTGCATATGTAGCAGGAAAAAGCATTTCAAAGAATTTAAAGGTTGCGGTGAAGACAACAGGCAAGAAAGATAGTAAGGCAGTTACATATAAGAGCAGCAATTCTAAGGTTGTAAGCATCACTAATAAGGGTAAGATGACATTTAAAAAAGCCGGTAAGGCAACAATTACAGTAGCATCTAAGAAATCCCCTAAGATTAAGGATACTCTTAAGATAACTGTAAAACAGGGTGCAAAGAAGATTCTTGTAACAACAAAGGAAGGATATGCAGTAGGTAAGACATTTACAATTACAAAAGGTAAGAGTATTTCGACTAAAGTGGTTCAGACACCATTAACGGCAGGTAATAAAGTTAAATGGACAACAAGCAATAAAAAGGTCGCAACAGTATCATCCAAAGGTGTTATTAAAGCAGTTAAAACAGGTACAGCCAAGATTACAGCAGTAGCATCAGACGGATGTGGAGCAAAATTCACAACAAAAATAAAAGTTGTAGCAGGAAAAGTTACAGGTCTTAAAGTGAATAAAACAAAATTAACACTTACAAAAGGAAAGACAGGTACAGTGAAAGCTACAGTAAGCACAAGTGGAAAAGGAGCTAACACAAAGCTTCTTTGGACAAGTTCTAATACAAAAGTTGCAACAGTATCACAGACGGGAAAGATTAAGGCGATTAAAAAAGGTACTGCAACAATCACGGTTAAGACAATAGATGGTTCCAACAAGAAGGCAACAATTAAGATTACAGTTATAAATCCTGTAAAACCAACAGAGCCTGTTACAGAGCCAACAACAAAACCGGTGGAACCAACAACAGAGCCAACAACAAAACCGGAAGAACCAACAACAGAGCCAACGACAAAACCAGAGAGTAAGCTCACAAAGTTTGAGGTTACAGTTGATACTGCTAAGGCAGCTAAAGATGGAATTACAGCCAATGGAACAAACACAATTAAGTGGGATAATCCGGAGCAGGCATTTAAGGCTTCTACAGCTTTAACAAATGACACAACAGCATATTTAAAGAACAATCCATTAGGAATTAAGTTTGATATTAAGCTTACAGGAATGTCATTATCGGTTGATGGTAAAGGCTATGTTACAAAATATGAGAATGACACATGGAAGTTATTCACAGCAGAAGGCAAAGAGGTATCGGTCAAAGAAACTCTTAAAGATAAGACAATAGTTAATTTAAATGTTAAGAAGGATACAACTAAGACAGAACTTGACAGCAATCTTAACAGATTATACATGGGACATAGAAATCTTAAAGAAAAGACATATGATTATGGAACAGGTGTGTTAACGGTTGGAAAAGATGAATATAAGATTACAAAAGCAGTAGTAGATGGCAGTGCCCATGCGTTGAAACTGACTGTTAATGGTGCTGACGTAACTGTTGATATGACAGAAAATAATACATTTGTTTTAGAAGGCAAGGAAGATATTACATCAATTAAAAATGCAGTAAAAGCAATATTTTCAGATGCTATAACAATTAAATAATACCGCTCCTGCAGAGCGAAAGCTTTTGATAAGACACTACTATAGGGCATGTTATATGCCCTATAGTCATGTAAATGAAGAGCGAAAGCGTTTAGATTAATATTCAGAAACGGGTAAATGTATGAATAGTAATAGAGATAAAAGTAAAAAAAGTAATGAGATTAAAAAAGCTGTATCAGCAATTATGAAGGCATTAGCCGTGGCATTAATCGTAGTAATAGTAAGTGTGAAAATTGTATATGCCGGTGACATTAATGGAAATGAGGCCGGAGTTTTAGCAGCAGCACAGGGAACATTTGAATATGAGGGAAAGAAGTACGCGGCTAAATCTGAGTATGTGGACCAGCTCCGTTCCAAACTATCACAGGATGGAGTAGACCTTACGGCAGTACAGGCGTCAGAAGCTATAGCCGCGATTTATGGCAATGTGGCAACCGGAATATCTAAAGGGTACATAATAGAGATTACAGATAATGTGCCTGATAACACGGAGGATACATCCGGCAATCCGGATAATACTACAGACAATATGGTTAATCAGAACAACAATCAGATTGAGGAAACTACTGTAGATAATAGTCAGGGTCAGAATTTGGACGAAAATTCGAAAGCAGAAGATAACAAGTCAGGTAATTCTATTGCCAAATCCGTCGACGGACAGAGTGATAAAGATAAAGTGCCGGATGAAAAAATTGCAGAAAAAGTTGACAGAGAATCAGATGACAAATCAAATTCAGGGAAAGAAGAAAAAAAAGAAAATGCAGATTTCAATAATAAGGAATCAGCAAAGGCTGACCTTAGTAATATGACTAAGAGAAAGAAAATAAATCATTTCACTGTAACAATCGTATTTGCGTTAGCCGGTTTAGTTATAGTCGGTATGGCAGTGATGTATTCAAAGCACAAACGTTAAACACAATCTGGCATAAGGTGGTAAGAACATTGGAAAAAGGATTATATGATATTCATAACCATATTCTGCCTGGTGTAGATGATGGTTCAGAAGACTTAAAGATGTCCATGGAGCTTATAGACATGGAATATAAAAGTGGTGTGAGAAACATAATATTTACACCACATTATATAGCCAGAAGCATGGTAGAAAAATGCAGAAAGATGTCAGATGATATGGAGGAAGCATTTGAGAAAGTTAAAAGAGAATGTGAAAAAATTCACCCTGATATGCGACTGAAGCTTGGCAATGAATTATTCTATAGTGACAGGATAATAGAAGAATTGAATTCAGGAAGAGCACATATTATGGGAAAAAATGATAAGGGTAATAGATATATCCTTACAGAGTTCAATACAGACATAAGGCATCAGGATATGAAAAAAGCAATAAGCAGATATCAGATGTCAGGATACAGACCTATTATAGCACATGTAGAAAGATATGACTGTCTGTACAAGGAATATGACATCATGGATGAATTAAAAGAAAGTGGTGTCATGTTCCAGATGAATACAGAGAACTTTCTGGAAGGAATATTTTCATCAAATAAAAAATATTGTTTGAACCTTATAAGGAATGGATACATAGAACTTATAAGTACAGACACACATAACAAAACCACAAGACGTCCTGATATGGAAGAGGCTGTGGCGTACCTGAGTAAAAAAACTGACGGGAAGATATTACAGAAAATATTGTATGAGAATCCTTCAGCAATATTTGACAGTTAGAAATGGCGAGGAAAGATAATGAACAATAACAATAATTCAAATGAAGAAGTAGAGATAGATTTACTTGAATTACTTTATGTATTGAAAAACAGAATAGTAGTAATACTTGCGGCAATGATATTGTGTGCAATGGTGGCAGTCGGATATACAAAGATATGTATACAGCCAATGTACAGTTCGACCTCAATATTATATATATTGACACAGTCCACCTCAATTACATCACTTACTGACATCCAGCTTGGAACACAGCTTACATCAGATTATGTACAGCTTATAAAGAGTCGTCCGGTATTAGAACAGGTTATAAAAAATCTGAAACTGGATTATAAGTACAAAGAACTTGAAGAACTTATAACGGTTGAGAATCCGGATAATACGAGAATACTTGAGATTACTGTACAGGCTACAGAGCCTGAGGCGGCAAAGTCGATAGTGGATGAACTGGCAGAGGTGTCCAGGAGTAAAATATCAGACATTATGAGTACAGATGCTCCTAATGTGGCACAGAAAGGCTACATATCAAAGACACCGGTGAATGTGCATCTTGTTAAAAATATACTTATAGCTCTGATGATAGGATTTGTATTATCTTCGGGAGTGCTTATCGTAATGTACATACTTGATGACACGATTACTACGGCGGATGATGTTGAAAAATATCTTGGATTAAATACACTTGCAGCAATTCCACTTAAAGAAGATGATAAGAAATCAGTTTCATCGGGCAAAAGAAAACGTCACAAGAAACCTTCAAAGAAGGGAGACAGACACAATGGCAAATAAGATAGAGATAAATAATCTTGAAGAACTTGATTATGGAAGAAAAGAGGCATTTAACTCGTTGAGGACCAATATTCAGTTCTGCGGAGATGATATAAAAGTAATAACGATAACAAGCTGTACACCTAATGAAGGTAAAAGTACCGTTTCTCTTGAATTCTGTAGAAAGCTTGCAGAAGATGGCAGAAAGACACTTCTTATAGATGCAGATATAAGAAAATCAGTAATAGTCGGTAGACATGGTATGCAGTCAGACAAGGAGATAAAAGGATTGTCACATTATCTGTCAGGACAGCAAAAGCTTGAAGATGTTATATATGAGACTAATGTAGATGATTTTGACATAGTTGTTGCGGGACCGGAGGTTCCTAATCCTACAGAGCTGTTAGGCAATAAATATTTTGACAGGCTGATAGAGTATGGAAGAGATAATTATGATTATGTGATAATCGATTCACCACCACTTGGAAGTGTTATCGATACAGCGGTCATTGCACCTAAATGTGATGGATGCATATTGGTGATATCAAGTGGAGAAGTGAGTTACAGATTTGTTAAGGATGTTAAAAAACAACTAGAGGTTACAGGCATAAGGATATTGGGTGCAGTTCTTAACAAGGTCCGTGTAAATAAAGGAAAATATAAAGGTTACTATAAGGGGTATTACAAAGGCTACTATAAAGGCTATTATTCAAAGTACGAACAGTATTAGAAGAGAAGGCACATACGAGGATTGTTAAGATGAGTAAGGATAATGATAATAAGGACAAAAGAGAAGAGAAAAATAATACACAAGGGATAAAAAGCTTATATAACAGAAGCTGGTGGAGCATAGCATTAACATTATTCATATGTGATGCATTGTCAATATTAATAGCATATGGAAGTGCATTGTGGATAAGATTTGATTTCAGAATATCGCATGTGCCTTCGGAATATTACTATATATGGTTAAAGTCACTTGGAATACACATAGTATTAAGTTTATGTGTGTATAACATCTCGGGATTATATAAGAGTCTGTGGAAATATGTAAGTATTGCAGAGATGCAAAGAACACTGTTTGCCTCTGGAATATCAGCATTATTACATATAATTACAGTACAGTTACTGTATGGAGAAATGCCTGCATCATATTACCTTATAGGCTGGCTTCTGGAATTCATATTCATAACAGGAGTTAGATATTCCTACAGAGGAGCAAGAAAGATAAGAAACATCATGGAGCAGAAGTCGGATAAACTTGAGCATGTGATGGTAATAGGAGCCGGGGAAGCAGGAAGAACACTAATAAAAGAACTTGTTAACAGCGAGTATGTAAGTGCAAAGGTATGTTGCATAATAGATGATGATATATGCAAACAGGGAAGACTGATGAATGGCTTTAAGATAGTCGGTGGCAGGGAAAGTATTAAAGATGCAGTAGAGGAGTATAAAATACACAGAATAATATTTGCCATACCGACTGCAACTCCAAAGGAAAGAAAAGCAATATTAGATATATGTAGTGATACAGGCTGTGACATACAGGTACTTCCGGGAATATATCAGATGGTTAACGGAGAAGTAAGTTTAAGCAGCTTAAGAGAAGTATCTGTGGAAGAACTTCTTGGGCGTGACCCGATAGAAGTAAATACTGATGAGATACTTACTCATGTAAAAGATAAAGTCATAATGGTGACAGGCGGTGGTGGAAGTATTGGAAGTGAGTTATGCCGGCAGATAGCAGCACACAATCCAAAAAGACTTGTAATCGTCGATATGTATGAGAACAATGCATATGATATACAGCAGGAACTTAAGATGAACTACGATAAGCTTAATCTTGATGTGATAGTTGCATCTGTAAGGGATACAAGAAGGATGGACAATGTATTCGATACATTTAGGCCGGACATTGTATATCATGCAGCGGCACATAAGCATGTTCCTCTTATGGAAGTAAGTCCGCAGGAAGCTGTTAAAAACAACGTATTTGGAACATACAAGACAGCAGCGGCAGCCATGAAATACGGTGTCAGAAAGTTCGTATTAATAAGTACGGATAAGGCGGTCAACCCGACAAGCATAATGGGAGCCACCAAGAGAATATGTGAGATGATAGTACAGAATTTCAACAGAGCTTCTTCAACAGAATTCGTGGCAGTGCGATTCGGAAATGTTCTTGGAAGCAATGGAAGTGTAATACCGCTATTCAAGAAACAGATAAAAGCCGGAGGACCGGTAACGGTAACGCATCCGGACATAATAAGATATTTTATGACAATTCCTGAAGCTGTATCACTTGTCCTTCAGGCAGGGGCATACGGTAAAGGTGGCGAGATATTCGTCCTCGACATGGGCGAGCCTGTGAAGATAGATACACTTGCACGCAATTTAATAAAGCTTTCGGGAATGACACCTGACGTAGACATTAAGATAGAATACACAGGTCTCCGTCCTGGGGAAAAGTTATACGAAGAGCTTCTGATGAAAGAAGAGGGCTTAAAGAAAACTGCCAACAGGATGATATTCATCGGCAAGCCAATAGACATGAACTATGAGACATTTGAACAGGAACTGGCAGAGATAAAAGAGGCAGCAGAGAATAACAGGGAAGAAGAAGTAAAGAAAATGATAGGCAGGATAGTTAAGACGTATCACAATATGGATGAAGAGAATATGAGGGCGAAAGTAGGGTAGACATGGATAAAGATGTGAAAAATACGAATGAGCAGAGCGATATAAAACCGTTTGAAAATAAAGTCTGGCTTGCAAGTCCGATGATGCATGGTGAGGAACAAAAGTATGTGAATCGTGCGTTTGATTTAAATTGGATAACTACAGCGGGTGAAAATGTAAATGAAGTAGAAAGAATTACTGCTGGGTATGTAGGGACAACTAATGCAGTTGCACTTTCGTGTGGTACAGCAGCATTACATATGGCAGTAAAGTTAGCAGGAGAAGAATTGTACGGAAAGCCTAAAGTGGGTGATGGAACATTAAAAGGAAAAAAAGTGTTCTGTTCAGATGTGACATTTGATGCGACGGTTAATCCAATAGTGTACGAGGGCGGGAAACCGGTATTTATAGACAGTGAATACGATACATGGAATATGAACCCGGAGGCTCTTAAGAAAGCATTTGAAATATATCCGGAAGTTAAGCTGGTTGTGCTTGTAAATTTATATGGTACACCATCTAAACTTGATGAAATCATAGGTATCTGTGATGAATACGGGGCAATTTTAATCGAAGATGCGGCAGAGTCAATGGGAGCTGAATATAAAGGAAAACAGACAGGTACATTTGGTAAGTACAGTATTGTAAGTTTTAATGGAAATAAGATTATTACAGGCAGTAGTGGTGGATGTCTTCTTTCAGATAGTAAAGAAGCTGCTGATAAAGTTCGTAAGTGGTCTACGCAGGCGAGAGAAGCAGCACCATGGTATCAGCATGAGGAACTTGGATACAACTACAGAATGAGTAATATTATTGCCGGTATTGTAAGAGGTCAGTATGAGCATCTGCAAGAGCATATAGCAAGAAAGAAAGCAATCTATGATAGATATAAAGAAGGTTTTAAAAGGCTGCCGGTTTCCATGAATCCATATATTGAAGGGGATATGATTCCTAACTTCTGGTTAAGCTGCATGATTATAGACAAAGAGGCAATGTGCAGACAGGTGCGCTCTGAAAATGAAACGTTATACATAAGTGAAGCAGGAAAGACGTGTCCAACACAGATATTGGAGACATTGGCAAAGTACAATGCAGAAGGCAGACCAATATGGAAACCGATGCATATGCAGCCTATATACAGATTAAATCCTTTTATCACAAGGAATGGAAATGGCAGAGCAAGGACGAATGCGTATATTGAGGGCGGATGCACTGATATTGGAATGGATATATTTGACAGAGGTCTATGTCTTCCGAGCGACATCAATATGACCGAGGAAGAGCAGAATGTAGTAATAAAGATTGTAAAAAAATGTTTTGAATGATTACTGAAATGAGGAATATTATGTATGCAAAATATTTTAAACGGATAATCGATTTCTGCCTTAGTATTGTTGGAATAGTTGTGTTATCACCATTATTAATAATTCTTATGATTCTGGGGGCAATATTCATGAGAGGCAATCCGTTCTTTACTCAGTTAAGACCCGGCAAAGATGAGAAGATATTTAAACTCATCAAATTCCGGACGATGGATAACAGGAAAGATGAGAATGGTAATTTGCTTCCGGATGAGGTCAGACTTAATAAATATGGAAGATTTCTCAGAAGTACGTCACTAGACGAACTGCCGGAACTCTTTAATATATTGAAGGGAAATATGGCGGTTGTGGGACCAAGACCGCTGTTAGTGAGATATCTTGAAAGATATAATGATGAACAGAGGCATAGACATGATGTAAGACCAGGTCTTACAGGGTATGCTCAGTCAAATGGCAGAAATGCTTTGTCATGGGAAGACAAGTTTGCTATGGATGTGTGGTATACAAAGAATATTAGTTTCTTAGGTGATATTAAGATATTAATTGATACTGTAAAGGTGGTTTTTAACCAAAGTGGTGTTAGTTCAGAAAACTCAGTTACTATGGAAGAGTTTAAAGGGACACCTGACGCCATGAGAATAAAACAATAATGTATAAATATATATGGAGAGAATGAATGAAGGATTTGTATATTATAGGAGCTGGTGGCTTTGGAAGAGAAGTTGCATGGCTTGTTGAAAGGATTAACAGTGTAACTCCAACATGGAATATAAAGGGGTTCATTGATGATGATGAATCATTGAATGGCATTAGGGAAGGAAAATACTATGTGCTGGGTGATTGTAATTACTTAAAGAAAATTTCTGATGCATATGTAGTATGTGCTATTGGATCTGCAAAGGTTCGCAAAGTTGTTATTGACAAGTTAAAAAATAGTAAAGTGAGATATGCAACGTTAATTGATCCGTCTGTATTGATTTCAGATAGAGTTGAAGTTGGTGAGGGAACAATTATTTGTGCAGGAACAGTTATTACCGTAGATATAAAAATAGGCAACCATGTAATTATAAACTTGGATTGTACATTAGGGCATGATGATAGCATAGGTGATTTTGTTACTATGTATCCGGGTGTTAATGTTTCAGGAAATGTATTAATTGGTGAATGCTCAGAACTTGGTACAGGAATGCAGATTATACAGGGAATAAAAGTTGCGGCAGAAACAGTGATAGGTGCTGGTGCTGTGGTTGTAAAAGATATAGAGGAGAAGGGAACTTGGGTTGGAAGTCCTGCTAAGAGAATAAAATGATGATTTTTGTATTACCTAATAATGATGTTGGGTTCGTAGAGCATTATTATTGAAACTTATAAAAAAGTAATAGATTTATTATAAGTTTAGAAAATAGTGAAAGATGTAAAGAATAATATATTAAAAGTGCAGTATATATAGAATTTCTTGTTAGGAAAATTAAGTAATAATAAGTTTTATAAAGTGTTATTTTTGCTTTATAGATGATAGATATAGCCTATAGTTATAGCTTTTGATGTGAAAAAAGTAATGGAAGAGGAGAATATATGAAAATATTGTATGTAACTACTATTGGTGGTACTATGGATTTTTTTAAATCATACATAAAACATTTAATAGATACAGGAAATATTGTTAATATTGCAACAAATGAAGACGATTCTAAAGTTTCAAACTTCTATCGCAGTCTGGGATGTATTATATATCAAATTGATATGTCACGTTCTCCTTTAAGGAGCGGGAACATAATAGCAATTAAACAAATAAAAGAAATTGTTACAGAAGAGAAGTACGACATAGTCCATTGTCATACACCAATTGCAGCTATGTGCACTCGTTTTGCTTGTCGTAAAGCTCGAATGCATGGTACAAAGGTGTTTTACACAGCGCATGGATTTCATTTTTATAAAGGTGCTCCGAAAATAAACTGGCTTTTGTTTTTTCCAATGGAAAAAATATGCTCGTACTTTACAGATATACTAATTACAATTAATCAAGAAGATTATTTATTTGCAAAAAAGCATCTAAATGCACAATATATTAAATATGTTCCTGGTGTGGGTATTGATTTGGAAAAATTCGGAAAATATAATCCGTGTTTGAAAAGAAAAGAACTTGATATTCCAGACGATGCAATAGTTTATTTATCGGTGGGAGAACTTAATCGCAATAAAAATCATGAAACTGTTATTAGGGCAATTTCGAAATTAGAGAATAATAGCTATTATTTAATTGCGGGACAAGGTAAGTTACACGAGCATTTGCAAGGATTGATAGATGAATTAGAATTGAACCAGCGAGTAAAACTGTTGGGGTATCGTAGAGATATTCCTGAATTGTTATGTGCTGCAGATGTCTTTGTATTTCCGTCTTATCGTGAAGGATTACCAGTTTCGGTTATGGAGGCAATGGCAAGCCAACTTCCAATAGTATGTAGTAATATTCGTGGAAATATTGACTTGGTGGATGAAAAAGGTGGGATTCTATTTAATCCACAGAGTGTGGACGAATGTGTTACAGCATTAAAGAAGATAATAAACGAAGAAGGTACATACTTAGGGCAATATAATATGTGTAAAGTCGAAAAATATGGTGTGAAATCAATAAATAGTATATTGTGTAAAATATATATGGAGTCTGAAAAAAATTAGTACAAAATTGAATTGGAGTTGATGCTATATGCATAATGTTTTTTTTTCTATCACTATCCCTATATATAATGCGGAAAAATACATTAACAGATGTATTCAATCAATTGTTGAACAAACATGTGATGATTATGAACTTATATTAGTAGATGATGAATCAAATGATAGTAGTCTAGAAATGTGTTACAAGTGGAAGAAAACTTATCCAGATACTATACGTATTATATCGAAGAACAACACAGGTTCATTGTTAACAAGAAGAGTATGTTTAGAAAAAGCAAAAGGTAAATTTATTTATATTATTGATGCAGATGATTATCTGTGTAATAAAAATGCGTTGCAGATTATCAAAGATACTATTATGACATTTAAATGTGATATGGTATTTTTTAACGCAACATCACATGATAAAACAGAACCTTTTTTCAAGTATAATTATAAGAATTTGGAAACTTTTGAAGGTGAAAAATTAAAATTGGTTTATGAAAACTTAATATTGGGAGATAGTTTCAATGCCTTATGGTCGAAGGTATTTTCCAGAAATCTTGTTGATTGGGATGTGGATTATAAAAAATATTTTGATGTGAGAAATGGTACGGATTTATTTCAAACAATTCCAATTGTTTTCAATGCAAAAAAAATTGTTTATATTGATGAAATTTTATATTATTATCAATTGGATAATAATGAGACAAGTATTATTCATAATTTTAATACAAAAATATTTTTTTCTTTAAGAGAAGGCTTTTTTCGCTTGTATGATAAAGTAAAAGAATCTGAAATAGATTTGAGCGAATTTGACAATATGTTAAAAATGAAGTACATGAAAATAGTATGTACTGCAGCATACAAAGTGAGATTGATAAAAAAAGAAGACATTAAATGCGGTTATGAGTATTTGAAAGAAATAGGTGAAGATGTTTTTTTTAGAGATATTTATAAAGATGTAAATATTAGAAATCTGGGATGGTGTAGGGCTTTTATTGTTAAGACTTTATATATAAGAAAATACAAATTATTATTATTGTTGATCAGAATATATTACAAATTTTATTTAAAATATGTCAAATAGTATAGTTGGTTTGACAGAATAGGAAGGATAATGTTTTGTTTTTTATATGGCTTATCACACTATTAGTGTGCTTTTTAGATTTTTATTTATTACAAAAAGTAAAGATAAAAATAGGTTCGTATCAGAGAAAGAGAAATACGGTTGATATGAGCTGGCATTTGATTTTTGATATTGTAATATTATTAATAGTATTATTATTAATTACATCCAATAGGACAGGTGTAGATATTGTAAATTATAACAATTGGTATATTAGAGAACAACCGACAACCCGAGAACCACTATATACTTTTCTTCGAATTTATTCACATAGAAAGGGTATTACTTTTTTCGGATTTAGAACTTTATTAACATTTATTTCAGGAGTCTTCTTTTATCAAGTATGTAGAAAAAATTCGGTTCCAATTTCATTTGTTATGTGTTGTTATTTGCCTTCTATGTTTTTTATTGATTCAATGCAATTTAGAAATGCTGTTGCATTATGTATTATGTTATTTGCAACAGATTATCTAATAAAAGATATGAAATGTAAAATGAATAGAATAGTTTATTTGATAAGTGTTATTATAGCAGCACAAATTCATACCTCGTTTTATGCATTTTTAATTTTCTTACCTATGTGTTCTAAACGAAAGAAGGTGTATGCAAAGATTATATTTATATGTGGAATTTTATTGTTAGGAGTTTCTGTATTAAATAATCGTTCGGTTCCTTTTGTTGATTTGGTATATAATGTTATTTTATCTAGTGGAGATAATCGGTCATATGAGTATGCAGGAGGTCATAATATTTTTCTTTACCCGATGTTTGTACATTTACTATCAACGGGATTATTATTATATTATGCTCGCTTTTGGAAGAGTAAAAAAAACAATGATTATGAAAAAAACTACATTGATTTTATTAATGTAATTAATTTAATATTTTTCCTTTTTGTTCCATTGACTATGATGAGTACTACTTTTTACCGTTTTCTGAGGAATATGTATATGTTTGATATATTCTCAGCATATTACTTGATTAGAAATTCACATAATAATAAAAGAAAGTTAGCTATTTTTATTGGCATGATACTAATAAGTTTATTATGGCTATATTTTATGGTAGGTATATATTCTAGTAGCAAAGTGCTTATTTATCCGATTTTTAAATATGGAATATGGTTTTGGAAAGATTAAATAAGCTATATTTTGTAGCTTGTGGCGTTTTGCAAATACATATATGTTTAATAATAATTAAAGGAGAAGTATGATATCAATCATATAAAGTAAAAAATGAATTTTAGAACTGTGTCAGATTTGACAAAAACAATAATGAAAAAAATAGATATTATTCCTAGTGATATAGATTTGATTGTTGGAATACCACGATCTGGATTATTAGTTGCAAACTATATTGCACTCTTACTTAATAAACCAATTACAGATGTTGAGGGATTAATAGATGATAGAATTATAAGTTCAGGGAGAACAAAAAATACATCATTAAATAAGCGGAGTGTTGCAAATTGTAGAAAGGTTTTGGTAGTAGATGATTCGGTAGCATCAGGTGAATCACTTATAGAATGTAAGAAAAAACTTCAGGGTATTAATGAACATATACAAATTATTTATTGTGCTATATATGTGCTTGCGTCTAGTAAATCTATGGTAGATATATATTTTGAAATTTTAGATGATCCTAGACTATTTGAATGGAACATATTCCATCAAGTAAAAATGCTTAAAAGGATGTGCTTTGATATTGATGGGGTATTATGTGCTGACCCTACATTTCAACAGAATGATGATGCTGAGAATTATTTGTCTTTTATAAGAAATGCAGAAACTAAGATTATACCTTCAGGGACTATTGGAAGCATAGTTACAAGTAGACTTGAAAAATATAGGGAAGATACTGAAATTTGGATGAAAAAAAATGGAATATCATATGATAATCTTGTTATGTTAAATGCAACTGCAGAGGAAAGACAAAAAAACAATTTGCATGCAAGATTTAAGGCTACTTATTATAAAAATAGTGATTGTATATTATTTATAGAGAGTGAAGAAAGACAGGCAATAGAAATAAATAATATTACAGGTAAGCCAGTATATTGTACAGAAAATTGTAAGTATTATTCAGGAGATAAAATTTATACGATTAGGTATGAGACAAACTCAAAAATCAGAGGATTTCTAAGACGTTTTAAATTTTTAAGAGTAATTTATACAAAATTAAAACAAAAAGGTATTTAGACAATATGAAAAAATTAAATTTCACAAAAAATACATTGCAAGGTACTTTTTGGGGTGTATGGAACAAATTAGCCATGGTAATATTCCCATTTATAATAAGAACAATATTAATTCATATACTAGGTTCGGAATATGCAGGGCTAAGTAGTCTGTTCACTTCTATTTTACAAGTGTTAAGTTTAGCAGATTTGGGATTTGGATCTGCAATGGTTTATGCTATGTATGAGCCGATTGCAAATGATGATAAAGAAAGCATTTGTGCATTGATGCACTATTTTAGGAAAATATATATAATAATTGGAATTGTTGTCTTGTTGATAGGAATAGCAACTATGCCATTCATTAAATATTTTATTAATGGTAAAGTTCCTGATGATATTAATCTATATGTATTGTTTTTGATATATCTTACTAACACGTCAACTAGTTATTTGATGTTTGCATATAGAGCTTCTATTTTTAGTGCTTATCAAAGAGAAGCAGTTAATTTTAAAATACAGTTATTTACAAATTTATCTATGTATATTATTCAAATTGTTTCTCTTATGACATTTGAAAACTATTATTTATATATTATTGTGATTCCAGCTTTTACGATTTTGTATAATTTTATAAGATATAGATATGCAATGAAAGAGTACCCAACTATTAATTGCAAAGGGAATATTACTATAAAACAAAAAGCTCAAATTAAAAAAAATATATCAGCCTTGCTATTACATAAAATAGGAAATGTAACAGTTAATACTTTAGATAATATTATTATATCAGCTTTTTTGGGATTGGTTATTTTATCAGACTATAACAATTATTATTATTTGATTAGTGCTGTGACTAGTATGGTGCTTATTTTTTTTAATTCTATAACTGCTGGTATTGGCAACAAAATAATAACATCAGATATTGATAAAATTCAAAAAGATTTTTATGATATTTTTTATTTGAATGCATTTGTAGTATCTGTATCAACAGTATGTTTCTTTAACATGTTTCAAGATTTTATTGTTGTTTGGGTTGGTAGCGAATCTTTGCTTAATCGTATTACCATGGTAATGATTTGTGTATATTTTTTTATTCATACAATCAGAAGAACAATAATTGCATATAGGGATGGTGCAGGTATGTGGTATGATAATAGATTACAACCTATTGTTTCGGCATTGTTAAACCTTGTTCTGAATATTGTTACGATACAGTATATTGGAATAAATGGAGTAGTCTTATCTACTGTCTTATCTATGGTTATTGTTGATATTCCTTGGGAAACAAAGAAGTTAATAAATAATTTACTTAAAATGGAAACAAAGAGCTATTATTATAGGTTTGTACTATATTTGGGAATTACAATAATTACATGTATACTATCTTGCATTATGATTAAATGGTTAGATTTGCATAATCTAATAGTTCGTTTAATGTGTGAGTGTATTATTTCTTTGATAATTAGTATTGGGGGGTTTGTTATTGTTACAAAAAATATGAGCGAATATCGGAGATTTAAAGGTAGAGTTCGAAGAATAATTAAAAATACCATAAGTTGATAATTATTTGTATCGGTCATCAATCAGATTTTCTTGATAGATTTCTATTAAAACAAGTAGGTAGTTATGTAATTACGAAAAATTGGATTGTAATCTGAGAGAATCTATGAAATTTAAGTCAATTACATATTAAGTTCGAAGTGAGTACTATTTTCCGGAAAAATGTTAGCATCCAATTGTAGGTACAACGTAAGCGCTAAATAAAATAGTATTGTTGAAAGAAAGCAATCTACGATAAACCTCGCATGATTGCTTTTTAATCGAATATTTACTATGAGTTATTTGTCATTATCCGGAATTTCACTATTTTTCTCCTGATTTATGATATTTAAAGTATACCTTAAATACGTGAAAAAGTGTCTTAATTTATGAGACCATTATAGTTAGGTGAAATATTTTTTTACCCAGCCATAGCAATATACTATATATAAAAGTTGACAATATGTTTGAAAGTGATATTGTAAATATATATAAAAAGTTAATACAAATAAAGCATTTGTGGATTAAATATGTAATGCAGTTATAGACTAGTGGGGATAAAAAGTATATAATAGGGAGGAAAATGTATGAACGTAACAGAGTATAAAAGCAATGTGTTTGCACTTATGATGGAGGAGCAGGATTATGCGGCAGAGGTTTATAATGTTTTGAATGGAAGCAGTTATCCGTCTGATATGATTGAGATTAAGAAACACAATTCAGGTGTGATATTATCGGTACGCAATGATGCATTATTTCTGGTAGACTCATATCTTAACTGTAAGTACTCAATCATGAGTACCATATATGTGAAAAACCTCGCAATTCTGCGAGGTTAAGATAAATCTATAATGAACTTTGAGAAATTAAGATTTTTTGTATTTACTTGGGCATTCCTTCTGGACACGGTCAGACCAAGGAAGTAAATCCTCTATGAAAGAGAGATTTTTATCTTCGGTGTGTTTAGGAAGTTCGGTCAATAGAAGCTCTAGATACTTATAGGTGTTTAATTCATTAGCCTTTGCGGTTTCTATAATGCTGTAAATCATGGCACTGGCTTTTGCGCCATGATCGGTTTCCATGAAGTTGAAATTCTTACGTCCAATCGTAAAAGGCCGTATAGCCTGCTCGGCATAGTTGTTGTCGGGCGGAACATTACCGTCAGAGAGGAATACACGTAAGTAGTTTTCCTGATTGATGCTATAAGCAAGTGCTTTTCCGATGGTACTGGTATGAGCTACCTGGGTATATTTGTGATTTACCCATTCGAAATAAGCGTCAACCTTTTCGGAAAGTTTAGCCTGACGCTGCTTTTTGCGATCGTTGACCGGGAGATCATCGAAGTCGTTATCGATATGTAGGATTTCTGTGATACGCTCATACGCTTCCCGGGCAATCGTATCTTTTGCATTGGAAGTGCCGATGGATTTTATTATCTCGGCGAAAGGTCGTCTTGCATGAATCCAGCACCCCGCGACTTTCAAATCCTGTCGTTCTTTGGCAATCTTGTGATATACCTGATAGCCATCTGTTACGACAGTACCGGAGAAATCCTTTAGGAAATCTCTTGGGTGGTCGCTGTGTCTGGAACTTTGCCAGTCGAATAAAACAATGGGATGTGTGCCGCGGGTTTGCCGGCTTCGATACACCCACATATACGTTTTCTTGCCGTTTTTGATTTTAGTATTGTCAATGCGCATGGTTTTAACCGGAGTTTCATCTGCATGGATAACCTTGCTGTTATATATATGCTCATGCAGGCGGTCATAAACCAGAGAAAGGTAATAATCACAGCTCTTGATTATCCAGTTAGCCATCGTGTTTGTAGAAAGATTGATACCATTGGTCTTATAGGCTCTGGATTGTCGTTCCAGAGGAAGTGCATTCACATATTTACCATTTATCATGGAAGCCACAAGAGATGCCGTTGCGATGCTGTTACGGAACAGGTCAGCAGGACGCTCAGCTTTTATAATTGTACCATCGTTGTTCTTAGCTGCATACACATGAACATGATGCTCGTCTACAATGAAGGTTTCCGGTATGATGTGAAGACGTTTGTAAATTTCGACAGGAAGTTCCTTATAACCATTTGGGAACTTTTCGGCAAGCTCGGCATCAGAAAGCTTGTGCTCGAAAATGCGTGCAGGAAGTCCATCCAGATCTGCTTCCCGTTTGCCTTTTGATTTACTGCGGCGGTAAGAAGAAATGATGACTTCTTCAATCACAGGTTCTGGTGCATCCGGTTTTTGAAGCACTTCCGTTTCGTTGAAGGAATCGAAGATAGTAAGCTGACCGTCCATTTCTGAAAGGCTGGATTCCGATTTGCGGCCAAACTGACGCTGGTTCATAATGCGGATTTGTTCCGTTAGGAGTTCGATCTGTCTGGAAGTGTCAGCAAGACGCTCATTCGCAATATCAAGTTGCTGGCTCATAGAAATTAACTGTTCCTGAAGAGATGTCACAATAATAACCAGTGCATCTTTGTCAAGGGTATTCAGTTGTTCTGCTGACAGCTTCAACATGTGACGATTCTCCTTTCTGTTTATAGTAGTATTATAGCAGAAATGCAGGTAGAAAGCGAACCGTGGAAGTTTGACATATTGGTAAAAATGCCCATGGCTGAAAGGCTGTATATGGGGAGAGGATAAGAGATAAAAAGAAATATGGGAAAAGAAAAAATGTGCCGTACAGAGCTTTAGAAAGCTTCGTGGAATGTATGAGAAGCTTTCTAAAGCTGTGCACAGCACAAAAAATCAGGGAAGAAAATACTGTAAAATTTTCTCTGTTTTGTACAATAAAAAATTCATAATAATCAGGCAGAATGTTCTGGGTAGATGTCGTGGATGACAGGGTCAATGGAAAATCCCTGCATAAGCCACCGGAATTGTTCGGCATTCATCTTCCTCATTTCATCAGAAGAACGAGGCCAGGAGAAATGTCCGCAGTCAACCCGCTTGTAGAGAAGTAAAAATCCATCCCCTTCCCATAATAAACCTTTGATTTTGCAAGCTGACCGTCCGCAAAAGAGAAACAAGGTGTTGGGAACGAATAAAGACATGTGGTATTTTTGTTCAATGATTGCAGCAAGGGAATCGATTCCATAGCGAAGATCAGTATATCCACAGACGATATAAATACCTGCAAAGGAATGAGGGTTTGCATCTTTAAGCATGTCGCACCGCCTTTAGAATACGAAAAAGATATTCGTCGGAAACATTCGGAGTTACCTGTATCAAAACATCTCCAGTAGAAATAGAGATAGTGTTGTACATTTCGCGCGAATCGCGCGAATGACACGACAAAGGTACAGCGACAGGTGTGGAAGAAACCGCTAAATCGGGGGCATGCATTGTTAATGGAACAATATCATGTTGTTCTGAAAGAGCGGACTCTACATATTCCTGTTTTAACAGATGTTTCCAATAGTTGTAGGTGTGAATGGATATGTTGTTTTCAGTACACCATGCTTTGACGGTGAGACCGCTGGAAGCCTGCTCCTGAAATCGTGATGCCCACTGCTGTAGTTTGATTTGATGAAGTTTTTGTTTTGTATTCATGAGAACCTCCTTAGATATAGTTGTTAACACGAATCGAGCGATTCGTGCGATAAGTTTAGGGCGATTATCTCATGAATAGGGTAGTATAACAAGGTACTCATGTTTGAGTACTTACTCTTAACTTGTACGAGCATCAGTCAACATATTGTCCAAATATGCCGTTAAGATTTATGATATATTTCTCGGCAATAATTCAGGATATAATCGCTGAGAATGA